>DATDAL010000026.1:0-2293 GCA_036525415.1 Terrimicrobiaceae bacterium
CCCCTCCCGGAACCGATCGGCCATCTCCCGCGACACGACTTCGAGAGACTCCGCATACCTTGCGAAGAATTTCTCCTTCACCTCGACGCTTTCACCGCACTTGCGAATCACCTTCTCGCGGAAGGGCTCGGTCATTCTGTCCGCGGGTGTGGCTGTTGGCGCAGGCATGATCCCAAATCACGAGGGAATGCCGGCTCCAGCCAGCGCGCGCGGGGGGCTTTCCGGGCTCATCGGTCCGCCTGCATCGAGGTGGCGGCCATACGCATAGTATGCGGCGCAGGCTCCCTCCGCGGACACCATCGTGGCCCCAAGAGGATTTTGCGGCGTGCATTCCTTTCCGAAGGCTGGGCAGTCATGCGGTTTCTTGACCCCCCTCAAGACGAGGCCGCTAATGCAAACGCTCGGCTCCTGCGTGTCGATCTCCTCAACTTCGAAGAGTCTTTCGGCGTCATGATCACGAAACTCATACCGAAGCTTGTATCCGCTCTTCGGAATTGAGCCCACCCCACGCCACTTGCGATCGCAGACCTCAAAGACCTGGTTGACCAAGTCCTGGGCGACGAGGTTTCCGTCGCGCATGACCACGCGCGGGTACTGATTCTCCACTTCCGCCGCGCCCGTTTCCAGCTGGCGGACGGTCATCAGAACGCCTTCCAGAATATCGAGTGGCTCAAAGCCGGTGATGACGATGGGGACATGGAAGCGCTCGGCAATCGGCTCATATTCCCTGTAACCCATCACCGTGCAGACGTGGCCTGGTCCAAGAAATCCCTGCACGCGATTGAGTGGGGATTGCAGGATGGAGGCCATGGCGGGCGGCACGAGAACGTGGGAGACGAGAACAGAGAAATTCGTGATTCCCTGCTTGTTAGCCTGCCAGACAGCCATGGCGTTGCCAGGGGCTGTCGTCTCAAAGCCAATCGCGAAGAACACGACCTTCTTGTCGGGATTCGCGCGGGCGATTTTCAGGCAGTCGATTGGCGAATAAACCACTCGCACATCGGCCCCGCGTGACTTGAGCACAAGAAGATCACCGGCCGAACCTGGGACGCGCAGCATGTCGCCAAAGGAACAGAAAATCACTTCGGGGCATCTTGCGATTGCGTGCGCCTTGTCGATCATTTCGAGGGAAGTCACGCAAACCGGACATCCCGGGCCATGCACGAGTTCGATCTCAGCGGGAAGTAGACGGTCGATTCCATATTTGACAATGGTGTGGGTCTGTCCACCGCAGACTTCCATCAACACCCACGGCCGCGTCACGGTGCGCTGAATCTCACCGACAATCTTTTGCGCCAGCGCTTCGCTACGATACTCGTCGAGGTACTTCATGACTTTCTTCCTCCACGTCCGCGACGTCCAGTTCGGTCAACTGGTCCATTTCCTCCAGAAGTTTGTAGGTTCGTTCAGCTTCTTCTTCGTTGACCTTGCTAAGGGCAAAGCCTACGTGGACGAGGACGTAGTCGCCGGTTTCGACCTCGGGTGTGTATTCGAGACAGACCTGCTTGACGATGCCTCCGAAGTTCGCCTTGCCCATTCGAACCCCGTTGGCATCACGCTCGATCTCAATGAGCTTACCGGGTATTGCCAGGCACATCGTTAGTCTCCGTTCTGCGGCCGCCCTCAACCCTGCCGATCGCTACTCCATCACACAATAGGACTGTATCGCCACAACAGGCGTTTGTCAGCAGGTCGAGTGCAATTTTTTTTCTGGCGCCGCCCACTCTTGCCATGGCCATCCGCATTCCGTGCTCAGTGAAAACCTCGACAATCTCCGCGTAGATCAGATTCATGCGGTGGCGAGCTGATTGGGAGCAACGCTCGAACGCGCCCTTGCCGCCGCCGCTATGACTTGTCCCAGCGAAATCCCTCCGTCGTTGGGCGGGACGCGCTGATGCCAATAGGGTCGAAAGCCGGCATCGAGCAGGCGTTGCAAGCAGGCTTCGGTGAGATACCGATTTTGAAAGCATCCGCCGGTCAGAACGATCTTCGCTTCGCCGATTCGAAGCGCGACCGCCCTGACGATTTCCGCCAGCGTGTTATGAAACTTTGCCGAGATACTCCCCGCTCGCTCACCGCTTGAAATGTCGCTCACGATCGACTTGACCGCTGGACCCCAATCAACGATCAGCGGCGGACCATCGTGGATCTCGAATGGATAGGAAGCGGTCGATGTGGTCTCGATCGCGAATTCAAGCTCCATAGCCGCCTGACCTTCAAAGCTGGCCCGCTGCCGAAGGCCGGTCAGCGAAGCGATCGCATCGAATAGGCGTCCCGCGCTGGAAGTCACCGG
>DATDAL010000027.1:0-17542 GCA_036525415.1 Terrimicrobiaceae bacterium
CGCCAAGCCCCTAGAGGGTGCTACGGAACTCTGTCGGTGTCACACCAGTCACTCGCCGAAAGACCTTCGCGAAATGGCTCGGACTGGTATAGCCGACCTCCAACGCGACTTCGATCAGACTGCGCGAGGTTTCGCGGATGAGTTGCTGCGCGCGGGTGATCCGCTCGCGCGTCACAAACTGGAGCGGCGACATTCCCGTCGCCTGCTTGAACACCCGAGAAAAGTGAAACGGACTCAGGTCCACCAATTCCGCGAGCGTCTCGGTTGAAATATCCTCAGCGAGTCGCTCACGCACGTAGTCCTCCACTTTGCGTAGTCGCCAAATTGGAAGGCCGCTGTGGAAATCCGGCTTCTCCGCGGCTGCACCGATGTATTTTTCGACCAGATATGAAGCAAACAGTTGCGCCAGGTCTGCAACGCGTTTGCTCTTGCCCGGCGTCCGCGCTGAGAGCATCTCGGCGCACGCAAAGCAAAGATGCGCGAGCGCTTCATCGCGCCCAAAGAAGTCCATCACTTCCACTTCTTCGGTTTTGCCGGGAAACGCAGCTTCCAAAACCGCAAGAAACCGATCCACCGCAATGTGGACTTGGACAATTTCCAGTTCCTCCCCCACACGCGAAGTGTGGCGGACTTCATAGGGCGTCTTCGAGCGGGTGACAAAAATGTCGCCAGGCCCAATCTGCCGCGTCAGCCAAGCCTCGCCTACCTCGCGCTCCCGGAACTCGGCCGAGCCTGCGATGGTGCAGGAGATTAACGGCTCGGGGGTTGCGGGCACGAGGAAACGATCTACCACGTTCGGAAATCGGTAACGCCGCACGAAAAGCTCTTTCCATTGAAGGGAAGCGCTGTCCGCCAGAGCTGGGCCAGCCGCATAACGGGGGAACGCTGCTGCGGTCGTTCGATTGGGCGTGTTCATGAGGTTGTTGTGGAAAGCGACATGATTCAAGATGATCCGAATGCATTCGGCGCTATCGCGAGCCCTTGGGCGGCCTGTTGAAGCTTCTGATCAAAGGTGAGAAGTGGGACACCGAGCTGGCGTGCCACAACGAGGTATTCGGCATCGTAAGCGGACACGTTGAAAAAGACAGCGGCTTCCAGCACGGCTGGCGTCGGAGGGAGTGTTTCGCGGTCTCTGATGACGAGCAGCGCCTTTTCGACAACTGCCTTGGCCAACTCGATCTTCATCCCGGAGTGCCGGATGTGCTTGAGCAGGACACTTCTGAGTTCCGAACGCCAGAGAACCGGAGCACTCCATTCCGGGTCTTTGCGATAAACGGCTTCAGCGAGCGCCGAATCGGGGCTGGGGATCAGGAGATGAGCCAGAAGACTGGCATCCGCGACGATCATTCGCGCCCCTCGTCGATGGCTTGGCGCACGAACTTCTGGCTCTGAGGTCGCGTACCGCTCACCGCAATCCGTTCCCGGAGCTCACGTGCCTCGGCCAGGAACCGCTCAGGATCGGGGCGCTCCGAACGAATCGCCATTTCGATGCACACAATGGCCTCCTGATTGAGGGATCGCTTATGCGCCTTCGCTTGCGCTTTCAGGCGGGCGTGGAGTTTCGCCGGGACGTTTTTGAGAGTGATCGTCGGCATAGTGGCAGCATAACGGATGCGAAATGGATGTCAATGCGGCTGAAAGTCCACGCGTGTCAATCGTATGTCACGGAGAGGACTCCAACAGCCACGCGAGAGATGCAGCATACTTCTTTCGGAGTGCAGCAACGCATTGCCGACGCCGCGTCTCTCCGGGAGAATGACACGCACTCGGAATGGACGCGGCAGACATTCGAGCCGCTCACGGCGCCTTTCCTGACCTGCGAATCGATGATTTCGGAGGCGGTTTCCTCGTCGCCCTCATCGCGGCGATCCCTTGCGGATCGTCACACCTGTAAATCGGACCCTTACTCGGCGTAAACTTCTTCCCCCTTGTGCAGGCGCAGGGCGACCGCCACCGACTGGCTTGAACTGCGTCGTGTCGGGCAATGAGCAGCCAAGTACCGGCAGATTGCCGTGTAGAGCAGTTCGCGCTCGGCGCTGGCCGGCGGCCATTCTTGCGCCTGGGTAAAGCCGGCTTCGAGAACCTGCAGACTATGGAAGTCCAGATCCTCTCGGACGGTAGCGAAAGTGAGCGTATCAACTAACCTTGCCTCTGGATGGCCCAGACGCAAATAACGGAGCGCGAGGCGTGGCACTTCAGACCATTCCTTTCGCTGGTCAAGAGCAGAGAGGATTGTCTCTCGCAATTCGTCAGCCGCAGTCGGCAGATTCTCTAAGGGCTGCTCGCTCGGCAGTTGAGCGCCGGGGATATTGAGAAAGCGATCTACGTAGATCGACATGGCCGCATGGAATAGTCCGCGGATCAGTTCCGATCCTGCTTCACCCCGTGCCAGCACCCGATGAAGCGCGTTGCAGAACGAAAAAGTGTGCATCGGCGCGAACCAATCTTCGATATCGTTCGACTCTGGAAAACGCGCCAAACGCCACGCAGCCGCAAGTGTCAGGTGTCGTGCGACCTCGACCGGCGGAACACCGTGATTCACGGCTTCGAGAACGGCTCTAATAATCGCCTGCGGGTGCTCTCCAAGCACTTGACTATAGAAGTCCGGCTTGCACACGGTCCCTCCTCGCGTCCTTGGCGGGTTGTTGCGCAGGGCCTCCTCGGCTGCTTGAATTAGCTCAACGAGATCGACTGGCGCCCGCCACGTTCCCTGTTCTTCCTCGGACCGCGACTGTGTTAGGTGTTCCACAATGAGCGGTAGAATTTCGATTGCGTAATCCCAGCTGATAAATTCCAGTAACTCAAACGCCTTGTTGGACAAATCCAGGGCGTGTCCCCCATCGGCATAGATCCGCTCTTGGATTGGCCCGAAGACCATGCGGTTGAGTGCTTCTTTCGTGAGGCCGCAGCCTACAGCGGTTAGCAACGTCCGCTCCGCAGCCTCATCGTGGCGCACCTTTGCCCAGTGAAACATCCATTCGCTCAGGCGCTCCTCGTCGTAGCCTTCTCCATTGAGGCGTCCTGGAGAGTGTCGAGTCGGCTGTCCAGCACAGTTTCGTGCGACCGTGCGCGCCGCTGCAGCCAAAGCGTAGACCAGCGTGGTCTCGCCAAGGCAAGGACCCAGTCGAGCCACCAGGCTCAACATGGTCATCCCATCTCCCCACACTCGATGATGTCGCGCACCGAACTTGGCGATCTCCCGTATTACACTTTTCGCTTCCTTCCCCTCCGCGAGCAACGCAACAATGTTTTTGGCCTGGACCAGCCCGATGTTCTCCTCCAGGCCCCGACGCAAACCTGCAGAATGGAACACCGCATCAGCACGCTGGACTGGCACCTTGGAGACCCAGATATCATCTCCTTCGACGCACACTTCGAACACCGGTGTATCATCCGCCCAGAGGTCGAAAGTGCACCCGCTGCGCAAGTCAAAGCGGGCGTGATGCCAGTGGCAGGTAAGTAAGCCGTGGTCCAGGCTCCCTTTGCTGAGTGGGAATCCCATGTGGGGGCAACGATTGTCGAGCGCGAATACCTGACCTTCGTGCCAGCAAAGCAACACCGGACGATCGGCTCCGTGCACTGTCATCATCTTCCTTTCTTCCAAGTTGGCGAGCGATGCGGCGCGAAAGAATCCTGCAAGATTCGTCGCAACACGAAAGGAAGCCATAGTCAAGAAGATAACCGCTTTATCGTCCAGCGCGAGGCCTAGGCGCGCTCCCGCTGCCTCCGATCCCGGCAATTGGAGTGCGTTAATTCCGATGTCTGGATCCGCGCAAGCGTTTGCTTCCGTAAGATTGAGGGCAAGGGGAAGGTCGCACTTCCGCCGTTACGACCGAGCGATCCCGCTTCTCTGCATCTGGAGAAGTAATATCTTCTCCGGTTGAGTAGTGAGTCGCGAAAGCGGTCCAGGTCGTCGGTGCCGCGATCCTTTGCTGAATCGCGGGATCGGCGTAATAGCTTTGTCTTTCTGAGAGCGGCAGACCATCCCTTTCCGTATCGAATCGAGATTGCTTCGAGACGGTCAGGCAGAGCCCGGAATCGAAATAAGGGGCAAAAAATTCCTATGTTGCGCCGGGGATCTTCCCGGAACACTCGGAGGAGCTGTCCGTTGCGATTCCTTTGAGTCACCTAGCAGATGAATCTCATGCGTCAGAATGTCTCTCAAAAGCTTATTGCAAGCCATCTGGTTTCCGGCCGGATGAAAGCGGGAGAGGAGATCGCGTTGAAAATCGATCAAACCTTGACCCAGGACGCCACCGGCACGCTGGCGTTGTTGGAATTCGAGGCTATCGGCTTGCCGCGCGTGCGGACGGAACTTTCCGTGCAGTACGTCGATCACAATCTGCTTCAGACAGACCACAAGAATGCCGACGACCATGTCTTCCTTCAGAGCGCCTGCCGGAAATTTGGGGTATGGTTCAGCCGGCCTGGCAATGGCGTGAGTCACCCCGTGCACATGGAGCGCTTCGGCATTACCGGAAAGTCGCTGCTTGGTTCCGATAGCCATACGCCAGCATCGGGCGCGCTCGGTATGCTCGCCATCGGCGCGGGCGGTCTGGAGGTCGCGCTTGCAATGGCAGGCGAGCCGTTCCATGTGCACATGCCACGTGTCTGGGGTGTACGTCTCACAGGCGCGCTGCCCGATTGGGTGAGCGCCAAAGATGTGATTCTCGCAATGTTGCGGCGCCATCGCGCGGCCGGAGGCGTGGGCGTAATTTTCGAGTATTACGGCCCGGGCCTGGAATGTCTGTCCGCGATGGATCGCCACGTCATCGCGAACATGGGCACCGAGATGGGCGCCACCACGAGCGTCTTTCCCTCAGACGACATGGTGCGGCGGTTCTTAAAAGCGCAGGGCAGGGAAGACCAGTGGTGCGAACTCGTTGCGGACGACGGCGCCACCTACGACCGGTACGAGGAAATCGACCTTTCCACGCTCGAACCCTTGATTGCCTGCCCGTCAAGCCCTGACAACGTCGTCCCGGTGCGCGAAGTTGCGGGACGGCAGATTTATCAGGCCTACATCGGCTCGTCGGCGAATCCCGGACTGCGCGATTTCGCGGTGCCTGCGATGGTTGTCGATGGCCGGAAAATCGACAGCCGTGTCTCGTTCGATGTCAATCCGACCTCCCGGCAAATGCTGGAAAATCTCATAGCGCTCGGCTTCCTCGGGAAGTTGATCCGCTCCGGCGCGCGTATCCACCAGGCGGGCTGCAACGGCTGCATCGGCATGGGCCAGGCGCCGGCTACCGGGCGCATCAGCCTGCGCACCGTGCCGCGAAATTTTCCCGGCCGCTCCGGCACGAAGGAAGATTCGGTTTATCTCTGCAGCCCGGAAACCGCCGCGGCCTCTGCGCTCACCGGCATAATCACCGATCCGCGCAGGCTGCCGATGGCTTATCCACGTTTCTCCGAGCCGGAGACGCTCATTTTCGAGGACGACATGCTGCCGCCGCCGGCCGACGGCTCCGGCGTGCCTCTCGAGAAAGGGCCGAATATTCAACCGCTTCCGGTCTTTGACCCGTTGCCCGAGGACCTGGAAGGACCTGTGCTGCTCAAGGTCGGGGACAACGTCTCGACGGACGAAATCATGCCCGCCGGCGCACGCGTGCTGCCCTTCCGGAGCAACATTCCGGCGATCAGCCGTTTCGTCTTCCGCGACATCGACGAGCACTACGCCGAGCGCGCCGAGACGCTGGGGCGGCGGCCTTCGTTCGTGGTCGCGGGCCGCAACTACGGCCAGGGGTCGAGCCGGGAGCATGCGGCGCTTGCGCCTCGCTACCTCGGATTGCGCGCGGTGCTGGCAGTGAGCTTCGCGCGCATCCATTGGCAGAACTTGGTCAATTTCGGGATACTTCCGCTTGTCTTCTCGGATGCAGCGGACGAAAAGAGAATCGACCCCGACGATGTGCTGCTTTTCTCGCATATTCGCGAGCGATTGAAGACGCAGCAGCCCATTCATGCTGTCAGCAAGCGCACCGGGCAGCCGTTTTCGGTTCTTCATCATCTGAGTGATCGGCAAATCGAAATGGTTCTCGCTGGCAGCTTGCTCAACCTGGCCGGGCGATCTTATCCAGACAGATGAAACGAGCGGT
Source organism: Terrimicrobiaceae bacterium (assembly GCA_036525415.1). GTDB lineage: Bacteria > Verrucomicrobiota > Verrucomicrobiia > Chthoniobacterales > Terrimicrobiaceae > DASTFP01. Next base: position 6,096 of record DATDAL010000027.1, read on the forward strand.
GACTGTAGGCGTCGGATTTGCCGATCTGAACGCGGCTACGATCTGAACGCGGCTACCTAGCGGTCGAAGTGATTTCGGCAACCCAATGATGATCTCGTGTCTCGGCAGCTTGCCATCGAACGTCTCTTGAGGTTGTTGAGGCCCTCTCCGCGCGGCGCCGTTTTCAATCCTTGGTGGCAGTCGGACGCGGCAAATGACATCGGTCCGCAGGCGCCCGGCATTCGGCGCTACCAACTGCGGGCGTATTTGTCGGAGCGAATCGGCACGGCGGAACTGGCGCTCGTGGGAGAGGCGCTGGGCTATCGAGGAGGCCACTTCACAGGCATCGCGATGACATCGGAACGCATTCTGCTGAAGGGGGGCACCGGCGCCGCCCGGTGCAATGTTTTTTCAACCATTGAGCCGCGGCGCACCAGTAAGCCGGAGAAAATTCCGCAGGGATTCTCCGAGCCGACGGCGGCCATCGTCTGGAGCACGCTGCTCCGCCTCGGCATGGCAGCCGACCAGTTTGTGTTGTGGAATGCATTTCGCTGGCATTCGTTCGATGCGCGCGCCGGGATGTTGAGCAATCGGATTCCGACAAGGGCCGAATTGGCCGCTGGCGCGCCCGCACTAAAGGCTTTCATCGACCTTTTCCCGTTCGCGCGGTTCGTGGCCGTGGGCCGCGTCGCTGCATCGCAACTGCCATTGGCAGGGCGCGTGCGGCACCCCGCAAGCGGCGGCGCCGCGACTTTTCGCCAGCAGATCGCGTCGCTTTTAGCGAACCTTGGATAACGTGCCATGAATGATCGCTATCCTCGTGTGGCGATTCAGCACGCTGGCAGCAAAAAATAAGGCCGCGTGGACTGCGGGTGACGAATCAGTAAACAGAGCGATGGGCGACAAAAGCATCACCAAAGTCAGCTCGGCCACGGCTCCACGCGGGGCGAGGGGGCAGAAATATCTAGCGTCGGGCATTCGCGTTTCCATGCGCCTGTGGGAGGAGGCCGCTACGAGCCCTCCGAAAGAGACTACTACCGCCGATTACGAGACAGTCGGCTACGTGATCGCTGGGACGGCGGAATTGCATCTCGAAGGCCAGATGGTGCTTCTCGAACCGGGCGATTCCTGGATTGTGCCCAAGGGTTCCTTCCACAGCTACTCGATCCTCAAGGATTTCACAGCAGTGGAGGCAACCTCTCCGCCCGCGGAGATTCATGGGCGGGACGAACATGGCGGTGCAACGGGAACCTGAAACTTACTCGGAAACGCGTTCGAGGTAAGGCTGGAACTCTTTGAAGGGATCTAGCCTGAACTCGAACAGGCTCTCGCGTCCGACGCGCATGCCGCAACAGCACCTCCGGTAATCGAAGAGGCTTGGTGATCGTCTGTCGGGTGAGCTTCGAGCCTGATGCGATTTAGGAATTTGAGATATACCGTACTCTGGTATAGTAATGTATTACATATATGGCCCATACCATTCGAGACAAGAAGAAACTCCTCGATCGCATCAGTCGCATCCGCGGCCAGGTGAATGCGATTGAGAATGCGTTGAAGGAAGAAAAGGATTGTTCGACCGTGCTGCTCACCTTGGCCGCATGTCGCGGGGCGATGAACTCCCTCATGGCGGAAATTCTCGAAGGTCATATCCGGCTTCATGTGCTCGATCCGCAACGCGAGCCAACCGGCGAGCAATCCGACGCCGCGCAGGAGCTTATTGACGTGATCAAGAGCTATCTTAGATAGGCAGTACTATCCGTTGCTATGAGCCTGTTGCCGTCCACGGTTTTGCCCGGGCCTGCACGTGAGGGTCACCACCATCACGATGACCACGATGATGGGGATGACGAACGCAGTCACGACCATCCTGTTGGGGCAGTTGCATTCATCCGACTCGGCCTGCTTGCGCTCGTCGTCGTCTCCAGCCTGACTGGATGGTGGCGCGACTTCATGAACAACGACTGGCTTGCATTCGCAGCCACCATTAGCGGCGGCTTTCCCATTTACTCGGAAGCCTGGAAGAACCTCTGCAAGCGTCGGATGACGATGGAACTTTCCATGACCATCGCGCTTGGCGCTGCGCTTTGCATCGGAGAGTTCTTCACGGCATTGGTCATCGCGTTCTTTGTTCTGTTTGCCGAGTTGCTGGAAGGCTTCACCGTCGGCAGCGGGCGTAGGGCGATCAAGAATCTTATCCACGCTTTGCCGCGCACTGTGACGGTTCGCCGTGATGGACAGGAGTGGGAGATGAGCGCCGCGGAGGTCGCCCGCCACGAGATCATCATCATTCGGCCTGGCGAGCGCGTTGCTGCTGATGGTGTGGTAATCAAGGGCCACAGTTTCGTGGATCAGGCGTCGATAACCGGCGAATCGCTGCCGGTGGAAAAGACCGAGGGAAGCGATGTCTTCGCGGGCACGATCAACAAAAACGGTGTGCTCGAAATCATGGTAGAGAGAATCGGCCGGGATACCACCTTCGGAAAGATCATCAAAATTGTGGAGCAGGCCGAGAAATCCAGGGCGCCGGTGCAGCGGATTGCCGACCGGTTGGCCGCGGGTTTGATCTATTTCGCGTTTAGCGCGGCAGTGCTGACTTTCGTCGTCACGGGCAACATCACTTCCACCATCGCGGTGATTATCGTGGCGGGCGCGTGCGGCGTTGCGGCGGGCACGCCACTCGCCATTCTAGCCGGCATCGGCAACGCAGCGCGACGCGGCATTATCATCAAGGGCGGTCTTTACTTGGAACAGTTGAGCACGATTGACACCGTGGTCCTGGACAAGACGGGCACGCTAACCCTGGGTGTGCCGAAAGTCGCGGCGATTACGCCCTTGAAGGGATCGGACGAAAATCTCGTGCTCCAGGCGGCCGCGATTGCGGAGCAGCATTCGGAGCACCCGTTCGGCGAGGCCATTGTGCGGGGTGCGCGAGAGCGCAATCTGCCGTTGCGGGAGTACTCGACAATTCGTTACCAACCGGGGAAAGGCTTGTCCTGTGTTGAAGCAGAAAGTGAAATCCATGTCGGCACTCGCTCGCTCTTAGAGGAGAAAGGAGTGACGATTTCGGAAGACGTTTCCAAGCTTCTCACCGCAGGGGAGCGTCCTGGGCACACCGTCATACTGGTCGGGCGTGACAAGAACATTCTCGGCAGCATTGCGCTGGCCGACGAATTGCGTGCCGAGGCTAGAGAAGCGGTCGGAGAGCTGAATCGCAAGGGATACCGGACGATTCTCCTTACGGGTGACACTCCGGATACGGCCAAAACGATTGGCGACAAACTCGGCGTATGTGAAGCCATTGGCGGGTTACTCCCCGAGCAAAAACTCGACAAAATTCGAGATCTCCTTCGGCAGGGTTGCAAGGTGGCAATGGTTGGTGATGGCGTAAACGACGCGCCGGCGCTGGCGGAAGCGACAGTCGGCATCGCGATGGGACAGGGCACTGACGTCGCGCTGGAAATTGCCGACGTGGCCCTTATGACCAGCAACCTCTCGCGTTTAGTGGAAGTGCTCGCTATCGGCAAACGCTGTTATCGCGTGATCATGTTCAACTTTTGGGGCACAATTGCAGTGGATATCGCGGGCATCGTCTTCGCGTTCCTCGGCCTGCTCCCACCAATTCTTGCCGCGCTGGTTCACGTGGTCTCGGAACTGACATTCATCCTGAACTCGGCCCGGCTGTTTCGCCACAAGTGAGTAAATTAGCGGCACCATTTCATGCCATGATTGATCCAAGCAAGGCGCTCGGCATTGGCATTCTGACCCTATGCATAAACATCGCCTTGATGGCTGTGAAAATAACCGTCGGCGTGGTGGGGAACTCCTATGCACTGGTGGCGGACGGCATCGAATCAGCAGGCGATGTCTTGTCCTCGCTTATCACTTGGGCTGGATTTCAACTCTCTCTCCGACCACCCGACGAGAATCATCCCTATGGACATGGGAAAATTGAATCCCTTGCAGGCATCTTCTCGGGAGCCGGGCTACTCATTGCTGCGCTCGTGATCGGATGGAATGCCATCTTGGAGATTCGCACTCCGCATCATGCTCCCGAGTGGTTCACGCTGCCGGTTCTGATAGCGGTGGTCGTGACGAAAATGGTGTTGTCAAAAAAAGTTCTGGCGCTGGGAGAATCCGTCGATAGTCGTGCGCTGGAAGGTGATGCCTGGCACCATCGGTCCGATGCGATTACCTCCGGGGCGACGGCGGTCGGTATCTCCATTGCGCTCATCGGTGGAGAAGGTTGGGCAGCGGCTGACGACTATGCCGCGCTGCTGGCCTGCGGCATCATCATCGTCAACGGCATCGCTATCGTCAAAGGCGCGCTCCACGAAGTGCTCGATGGAAATGTGGCCGGCGCGTTCAATGATGAGTTGCGACAGCGGTCACTGGAAGTGCCCGGAGTCGCGGGCATCGAAAAGTGCCGTGTGCGCAAGAGCGGAATTGGTGTGTTCGTCGAACTTCATCTGCAGGTGGATGGAAGCACGCCGGTTCGCGTCGGTCACGAAATTGGTCATGCCGTCAAAGATCATCTAAGGGCCATCAATCCGAAGATTGTAGATGTGGTCGTCCACCTCGAACCAAAAGATCCCATCGTGACTTCCTAGTTTCATCTTAGACAGAAGGATTATGGAAGCTCAGCAGACGCAGACCGTTTAGGCAGACCCGTACCGTGCTGCCTTCGCGGGCGACGACCCCGATCGGCAGCATTAGATCAAATCCGAGCGCGGATATAACGAGAAAGATGCCGCCTTGCGCGTGCGGTCGATCGCGTACGCTTGCAGCACGTTTGAAAGTGAGAATAGAAAGAGCAGCATGGCTCCCTCGAACGGAGCATTCACGATTGCGGCCCCAAGGGCTGCAAGAACCATGAGCAGATCCACATCGATGGTCCGAGGATTTTCCGCGCTTTCTTTTCGAGTTTCTGCTCCGCTGCACCCGAGGCGCGTCCCTCGAGGCACAGGATCGTCTTGCAATACTGCTGGTGTCCGATGGGTGCGAGCTTCTCGGCGACTTTCCTTACCTCTTCGTCGGAGATCAAGCGCGGGTCGATCATCAGAGCGTGGTTCGCGATGTCGATGCCAGTACGCAGAACACCCGGTTGATTTGGCAGCGGGATCGGCACGCGATCTAATTTGCTTCGATCGTTCAGCGTGCCTCGAGGTTCGATGCTCGCGGGAGCTCAAGCTCCGGGAGTGGAACAAACTCTAGCGAAGAATATCTTCTATGGCGCGAGGAACCGCACGGCGACGGGTTCGCAGGGCGCGGCGCCTTTTCCACCAAAGGACGTATCCGGTCGTTGCGAGGATGCCGGGAGCGAGGCCGCCCAGGCACCAGAGAAGCTTTACTGGCAAAGCTCCAAATGTGCCATAGTGCAGCGGCATGAACGCGTCGGTGACTTGATTCCAGAAGCCGGAAGTTCGGATATCGACCGAACCTTCAAGAGCTCCCGTTTTGGAATTGAATGTTGCGGTCGAGCCGTATTCTCCGCGAAACGCATGCTGATTTGTCACGCGTCCGTAGAATGTAATGGGTTCATCAGCCCTGACCGGGAGCGAAACATACGTCCACTCGAATCCGGAAATTTTGCTTCGCGCTTGCTCCAACAGCGCGTCGAGCGAAAGAGTTTCGCCGATCTGCCGCTCGACGATCTTTGGCGGTTCCGGTTCTGGCCCATCGAGCATGTGGCCAACGACATGGGTGAGGTTCCAATAGGCTCCAGTGAACCCGAGGATCAAATTGAATCCGACGGATGAGATTCCCACCATCTTGTGAAGGTCGGAGAAGAAAATGCGCGCGCTTAAATTCCAGCGGAGCTGGAGAAGACTCTTCCAAAAGCCTCGGTAAATCCAGATCCCCGTGATTCCTAGAAGGAACAGTAGCGCCGCAAAAACACCCGCAACGAACGTTCCCGCGTGGTCGCTGAGCAGCGAGTAATGCAGGGCCAGAAGCCATCCGGTGAAGGTCGATGAGGCGGGGGCTCCATGCACGGTTCCGTTGCACGGATCGATCCAGATACTCTTGGGTTGGTCGCCGCCGTTCGTAGCGATAGACACTTGGTCATTTTGGCCAGCGGACCGCGACCGAAGCCATCCAACCGGCTCGCAGCCTGCCAGTTGTTCTCGCATCCGCGCGACCAGCGCATCGAGACCGAGTCGCGCTTCCGATAGGTTTGCCGCCAACGTTCGCTCCGGCGTCACCAGATTATCAATCTCCTGGCGAAATACCAGAATGCTCCCGGTGAGACCAATAACGATGAGGCCCAAGCCCGCGATCAATCCCATCCAGGAGTGCAGGAGAAAGAGAAACCGCCTCATTGGGTCCGATCCGTGGTACTCGCTGCCCTCTCCATGAAACGCGGACTCTATCTACGCGCTTCGGGGAGACGCTGTCGCGAGTTTGCGATTTTCTGACGGCTGATTGTCGTCAACGCAAGGCAGCGACATTTGTTCGCAACCGTGCGTTAGCCGAAGCGGCGTGATCTGGGCATTGTCTGCGGGCTCTACTGACCAATTCATGCACTTCCATTTCACACGATGCTTAGCGAGTTTCTTTCTCACGGCTGCCGCCTTCCTTTATGCCGTCGAATCGCAAGCTCAGAGCGAACCGACTGACGCGTCCCGCCGGGAAGCTGCAATCGTTCCGGAGCAAGCTCCAACGCTCGAGGAAGTCGTGGTCACGGCGGAGTCCGGGGAGGAAGGAACAGGTTACGCCGCGCGTGAATCGAGGACGGCAATGAAAACCAAGACCTTGCTTTTGGAAACACCTCAGGCGGTCTCGATAGTGACTCGCAAGCTCATTGACGACCAAGGGGCGCAAGACCTCGAAGAAGCTCTGAGAAACGTTGCGGGTGTCAGCGTAGGGGGATACTACGGCGAGTGGGATTACTACCGGATCCGCGGTTTCGACGTCTCAAACGAAAATACCTATCTGGATGGTTTGATCGGGGACGGCGCGCCGTACGAAGAGATCTGGGGATTGGAACGCATCGAAGTGGTGAAGGGCCCCGCCTCTACGCTTTTCGGTCAAGGGCCGTTGGGGGGATTTGTTAATCTCGTGAGCAAGCGGCCCCGCCCCGATTTCTTCGGCGAAGCTCAACTCACAGTCGGTTCATTCAATTACGTTCAGGGCGCGCTGGACGTGAATTTTCCTGGCAATAGGAATAAGACCATCTATGCGCGTTTCAACGCCCTCCTTCGAAGCGCGGATTCGTTCGTCGATTTCGCGAATTCCAAGCGGATTTTCATTGCACCGGCTTTTACCTGGGAAATCGGCCCCTCGACGATCCTTACGCTCCTTACAAGCTACCGGAACGACTGGATGAATTTCGCCTTTCCGCTGCCGGCCCGGGGCACGGTTCTGCCGAATCCAAACGGCGAAATTCCGATCAGCCGGTACGTGGGCAACCCAGCCCATCCCAATGACGAATGGCAGCGAATCATTCGAACCGGCTACGAGTTCGACCACCGCTTCAGTGAATCCATCGGGCTGGTTCAGAATCTTCGCTATTTTTGGCTGGACTGGACCAGCAACAATCTTTCGTACCCTACCTCTCTCAGCGAAGACGGTCGCATCCTCACGCTTAGCGGCTACAAGGCCGTCGGAAATTCCTATGGCTGGCGAATTGACACGGCGGTCGATGCCGCGTTTGGAACCGGCCCGCTCGATCACGTAGTTCTGCTGGGCGTGGACTACCGAAGCACGACGCAATATTATAGATCTCAAGATGGGAACACCATAGAACTCGACCTCTTTACCCCAAACTACGGAGCGTTGCCGCCCTACGTGTACGGCCCCGCTTCCGCCAGCAAAGAAACCGCCGCTGATCTGGGATTCTATCTTCAGGACCAAGTGAGGCTCTTGGACAGAGTAACGGTCACAGCGGGTGTTCGCTACGACTACTCAACATTTGACGTTCCAATCGAATTCGGTGTGGGTGAGGATGGGGGCTCCTTTTGGGCATACGCATTCTCTCCAAAAGTGGGGATCACCTACGAATTTGTTCCCGGCGTTGCCGCGTACTTTAACTGGAGCCGATCTTTTAATCCTCAGTGGTTCTTCACTGATGCTCAGGGAAACCCAGTAGCTCCCGAGACAGGGGAGAACTTCGAGCTTGGACTCAAGTACGCACTCTTCAACAACCGACTCACGGGCATGCTATCTATTTACCAACTCACCCGCAGCAATGTGGCAACAGAGAACCTCGCAACCCCTGACCCTTTCGATTCCATAGTAACGGGACAGCAGCGTGCACGGGGATTTGAATTCGAGATCGCGGCGAATCCGCTTCCTGGATTGGAGCTCACGGCCGCCTATACCTACATCAACGCCGAGGTGACGCAGGATAACGTCTTGCCAGTCGGAACTCCCTTGCAGGGAGTGCCAGAAAATAGCCTAAACATGTGGATCAAGTACACGCTCCAGGAAGGGGTGCTGAAGGGACTCGGGGTGGGGCTTGGCGGAACCTATTATTCCAGCCAATCCGGCGACATCGCTAATACCTTCGATCTCCCAGCCTATGGGGTTATGGATGCCGCGGTGTATTACAAGAGAGGCAGGTGCCGAGCCCAGGTGAATTTCAATAACATATTGAACAGCCGTTACTTTGTTGGCTCCTACGACGAACTCTTCGTACTGCCCGGCGCGCCATTTAACGTGATGGGAAGCGTGACCTTCGAGTTCTGATACAAGCGCCAAACGCGCGAGCTCCGGTATGTCGCTCCTTTCCTCCAATCGGTTTGAACCGGAACCTTCTGACACGTTGACCCCTCCAGCGGTGGCTGTGTGGAATTTCCACTAGCGGACGGCGGCCAAGGTCGAGTCATCGAGCGTTCGGCAATCGGTAGAGCTCATGACCGGCTGCTTGAATCAAAGAACTCGATAGGCAGATATCGCAGTGCTCCAACCCGTTCTGGCAGCATCCTCCAGATCCCCTCGCTCCATGGAGGAAAAGACTTGCTCCAAATCGCCCGCGTTCGAGCGGCAAGCGGCTGCCACGAGAAACCATCGGGTCAAAAATTGTGAGGTGCCGCGCGTTTTGGTTCGCAATTTCGTTTCGAATTTTCTATGCATCAGCCGAAATGAGAGCCGTCGAGTCTCGATCGGAGAGCAATTTGCACTCGGAGGACGGACTCGTATAGCTCGCGGCTTTTGCTCTGGTTACCAACACAATGCATATGTCTTACATTCGCTCTGAAGCCACCGAACGTGAAATTGCGGTGTGCGCCTATTGCATCTGGGAGCAGGAGGGCAAACCGTCAGGCCGGGCACTCGACCATTGGTTGCAAGCGGAGCTCCAACTCGCCGCCTCCCTCTGGCACGAGTCTCTCTGGCATCAGGAGGGGCGACCAACGGTCGGTCCAGCGTTCGCTAGCGGCGAGAGCATTTCAAGAGGTCGCTGACTTGGACATCATCAAAAAGGGATCTTTGGGTATTCGCGTTTCCAAAACTCTCGCGAGTTTGCTAGACCATGCGCAATCCATGAAATTCCCCACCGCGATCTTCGCTGGCCTCACTTTGCTCGCATTAGGTGGATGCACCATCGGCCCACCACCACCGAGGGGCTACGCGGACCTCCAGGTTAATGTCGAACAAGCCAGCGTTCGCCTCATGCGAAATGGAATGACTGTCTGTCTAATCCGCACCCAATATCCGAATGTCCAAGATTGGGAGCTTATCAATGACAATAGAGAGATCGTCGTCAAGTCCCGAGGTGACCATGGACCTGCTGTGGTTCAGCTCTTCGACACGAAGACCGGCGTGCTCAAAGATAAGATCATGGCTTTTGCTATTCAGGACGATCGTCCGGAGTGGGCTCGAGGATTTGGGCAATAGAGCGACTGGGGAAGGGGACTCTTCCGGTCTCCGAGCTCGTTCGGCCTATCAAATGATCGGATCATTGGGACGTTTGCGGCTTCGGTGACCAAATCATCTGTCGCGCCGAGTATCTGCACAGACCGTTGGAGGCTCGCTCTCTCGATCGCAGATGCGATAACTCGAATCGCTTGAAACGGCCGTTTCCCGCGTATATATGCACTCGCATGGCCAAAGAGCTTCCAGTGTTTCTTCAAAAGGTGCTCGATAAGTTCAGCAATTCGCGGGACTTTACGATCTCTTTTGCGCTCCATGCCCTCCTCATTGCATTGTTTGGCGGAACGGTTCTTTATCGGGCAGTGCAGGAGCCTCCGGATTTTGAAGGAGAAACGGGAGGCTTTGTTCAACCCAACGAGACCGCGGCCTCGCCGTCCGCGCAACAGGCACCGCCCCAGGAGACGACCTTCAATGTTGCGAGCGTCGCGCCTTCGATGAGTTCGCCCCAGCTCAATACGATTACGACTACCGCGGTGAATGCTCTCGATTTCACCATGAGTCCGGTCATCGCCGCGCCCATCAATACTCCGACCACACCGACACAGACTGCTGTGGCGCCTCCCACCACTACCATCAGCTCCGATGGCATGAGCACAGCTGCGGCCGCACAGATCAAGGCTTTTACCCAAGATTGGGGCAAGTCGTCGGGACCGGGAACCAGCACACGATCGCGAGAGTTTGAGTTCACTGCCTACATCGGCCAGTACAGTGGCGGGAATTGGAGTTCGACCGTGCGGATTACGGAAGGCAACAAAATCGAAACGGGAAGCTTGCCCAATTTGTTGTATCTGATGAGTGCGTGGTCGAAGGACAAGATCAAGACCAATTACAAAAGTGTGCAGGCGATCAAGCTCGACAGTGATGAGATCTTTTCTGTCAAACCACCCTTCATCTTTCTGACCGGAACGAGGGATTTCAAACTCTCAGATAAGGAAGTCGAGAACCTTCAGAAGTACGTGCGCATGGGCGGGTGCATTTGGGGAGACAGCTCGTTGCCGGGACTGCGATCCCGCTTCGACATCGCTTTCAGACGGGAGATGAAGCGTGTCATTTCCGATGTGGACAAGAATTTCGAGCCGCTTCCATCGAATCACCCGATCTACACGGAGGGATATTTTGCCGATGTGAAGGAGGTTCCACCTGGCTTGAACTTTTACAAGCTGCCTGTCTTTGCAATGAAGATATATGGCGAGATCGCGATCCTCTATACAGCGAACGATTACGGGGACATGTGGCAAATCGGCCTCAACCAGCAAGGCCAAATCGATATGCGCAAGAACGCAGAAGACAAGTACATCGCCATAAATTCTGAAATCTTCGATCGCCGCGACGTCTATTTGCGCAACATCGAGCCCGCCGCGCTTTCCACCTGCTTCAAATTCGGCACCAACGTAGTCATCCACCTCCTGACGCGCTGGGAAAGCAAGGTGCGCACCGCGCCGGGGATTTAGCCCAGATTTAGCCCCAATACTGTTCACTTAAGGCTTTCCATTCTGAAGCGCGGCTGTTATTGTGAAGTGCGGTATGGCGCGCACAGCAATGACAATGAGCAGCGGGGGCCAGATCGCCGAGCACTTGAGTGTGGGGATTCTGGCCCG
>DATDAL010000028.1:0-5866 GCA_036525415.1 Terrimicrobiaceae bacterium
CATTGGAATGCTCAAACGCAGGCGCGAAGAGGAAGTCACCGGCGATTATTTTGCCAAACTGCGCGTCAAGGCGTCCTCGATGGAAGCCCCGCCGAGCTCACTGAGCGGAGGCAACCAGCAGAAAGTCGTCCTGGCCAAGTGGCTTGCCCGCGGCGGCAAGCTCTTGATCGTGGACGAACCCACGCGTGGTGTGGACGTCGGGGCCAAAGCCGCCATACATGCCTTGATTGACGAGTTGGCGAGCCAGGGACTTGCTGTCATGCTAATCTCCTCGGAGCTTCCCGAGGTCATAAACCTCTCGACACGAATCCTTGTAATGCGTGACGGAAGTCTCGCTGGAGAATTGGCACGTGAAGGGGCTTCGCAGGAATCCGTCCTGCGCTTGATGGCCGGTGTCACCACTCCTACGGCCAAAGCCGCCTGAATTCGACACGAACTTAGACTCACACTTTTGTCCTCAAGTCAGTAACGCTTGGCTGTCCCTGTCCGAGCTATAACCGACGACGACCGTGAGATCACTTCTTGTAATTTTCCAAACCATCCTCGCAGCCGGTCTGATTTTTCACGCCCTCGATACACAAGCGGCCGAGAGCGCCGCCTCAAAGAAGGCGCCCGAATGGGAGCTGAAGGACACTGAGGGAAAGGTGGTCAAATCGTCGGACTTCGCCGGGAAGGTTGTCATACTGGACTTCTGGGCAACATGGTGCCCACCCTGCAAGGCCGAGATTCCGGGTTTCATCGAGTTGCAGAAGAAATACGGCGACAAAGGGCTTGTCGTAGTTGGAGTCTCTCTCGACGAGCAAGGCCCGGCAGTAGTTAAGCCGTTCATGCAGCAGTTCGGGATGAACTATCCTGTTGTAATGGGTGACGAAAAAATCACGCAGGATTTTGGGGGCGTTGCTGCGATTCCAACCACTTTCATCATCGACAAAAACGGCAACATCGCGGCCCAGCATGTCGGCTACGCGCCAAAGGAAACTTTCGAGAAAGAAATAACGCCGTTGCTCTAGGTTCCCGCGGGACAATCACGCTTTGAAAAGGATTTTCAAATTTCCAGACCAAAGGGTTTGGGTTCTTTGTTGTTCGGATCTTTGCTCAGCTTGAAGGAGTCCGCCCTACGGGGCTTGGGTCAAAAGGCGCACCAAATTCGGAGATAACTGCTTCCTCCAGGAACTCATCATCCCTGGCGGTCCGCCGCCAGCGAAACTCGGGAACCGCTGGTACGTTGCCAATGCTTTCGAGCAGACCATTTGGCAGGATGCCGCCAATCCCCGGAAATCATGGGGCTCTTTCGGTCAGGTCGGCGGATCCGACGGCAATCCCGCCCAATGGTCGGTCCTCGCCGGGTATCGGCGGCACGAGTCCGCTGCCGGGGCGCGACCGCGATAAGTTCGGCCTCGGGTTTTTCTATGTCGGCTACGGCAGTGAGTTCAAAGCCTCGTTGCAGCCGCGCTTTCGCGTCAGTGATGAATACGGCGGGGTACTTTTTTACGACTTCGCCATCGCACCTTGGTTTCGTCTGACAGCAGACTCCAGGCATCCAACCGTCACTCAGCAACCGGGACACCGCGATCATCGGCGGCCTGCGAGCGCAGGTGGTCTTTTGAGAAGCGCGCAAAAATTCTCCAAACATCACTACCATGAACCCAAAAAACGGCATGACCCGTCGAGGAGATCGGCACGATGAAGCCCGCGCTCGTTTACGAAGTGCCGCGCAAAGCCTGACAAAAACAACCCCGTGAAAACACACCTCATTGTCACCCTCAGCTTTCTCGGCTCGTTGGTGTTGGCTTGTGCCGCCAACGCGCAGGAGATTCCAGCGAACATCACCGAGGAAGATCTGGTCAAGGACAACAAACTGTTCCTCACCGTGGCGTCCAAGGCGCTGAAGTGGGATCAGCCGACGGAACCGGTGAAGATCGCCGGACCGCTCTATTTCGTGGGCACGCGGGGCCTCAGTTCGTTTCTCTTCGTCACGTCCGAGGGAAACATTCTCTTTAACACCGGCATGCCTTCATCCGGGCCGATGATTGTCGAGTCGATCAAGAAGCTCGGGTTCAAGCCGGAGGACATCAAGGTGATCATCAACGGCCATGCCCACTCCGATCATGCGGGTGCTCTTCGCCTTCATGAAGGAGATTTCGGTGCGCAGGTGGCCATCATGCGGGAGGACGTGCAGGCCATTGAGGACGGCGGCAAAGACGACTTCTTCTACGGATGGGATTGGAAGGTCATGGGCTTCCCGCCCTGCAAGGTGGATCGCATCCTGCGCGATGGTGACACGATCAAAATGGGCGACTTGCTACTCACCGCACATCACACGCCGGGTCACACGCGGGGTTCGACGACGTGGGTGGCGAACATCGTGGACAGCGGCAAAGCGTTCACCGTGGTGTGGCCTGACGGCGGCGGTTTCAACCCCGGCTATCGCCTGGCAAAGAATCCCTCCTACCCTGGCATGACCGACGACTACCGCCGCACTCATCACTTCCTGGAAATGCTCAAGCCGGACATCTTCCTCGGCTCGCATACGGAGTGGTTCAATTTCGACGACAAACAAAAGCGCACCGCCACCGAGGGCGTCAAGGCGTGGATCAATCCCGAGGAATACCGCCGGTTCGTCGCGAAGCAGAAGCGCGCGTTCGAGGATCAGGTGGACCTCGAGATGGGTGTGGCGAACCCCGCAAAGAAATAACGGAACGAACCGCCCACCGCGCCCAACCGATGAACCAACATTTCCGCGGATCTCCTATTGATAACCTGTCTGCTTTCGCTCTGGCGATGAACGCCACCGCGCTTGAACGCGCCGGGCAGTTTGAGAACACGCTCATCTTCATCACGAGCAACAGCGGCCCCTTCGCCGAAGCATTCCCGACACGGGCTACACCCCGCTAGGCGGCGCAAAGGGCAGCAGTTATTAAGGCGTGCGCGTGCCGGGCATCGCGTATTGGAAGGGCACGATCCAGCCGGGGGTGTCCGGCGGGTTGTTCGACCGGACGGACCCTTTATGCAACTTCGATGACCCTGGTCGGAGCGAACGACAAGGTGCCGGACGACCGTTAAATTGACAGCATTGATCAGTCGTCGTTTCTCCTGGTCGATGACGGCGCATAGCGCCGCCGCGCCATTCACTGCCGGGCGGGAACGCATTCATGGGCGTACGTCTCGCGGAGTTCAAGTTCCTCGTCAAGGATCACGTCTATCAGCACGACGACACCTGGCCGCGTATGAGTCCGTTCCATGGCACGGTCCAGCCCTCCCTGTATGGCGGCAAGCTGTTTCAATCTCCTGTTTGACGCGCAGGAGGAGCACGCCATGCTCTCGTTGAAGCAGCCGCAAAGCTCGGTGTGAGGAAGAGCGGCTGGCGATCAAACTGTCCACCATCGGCACCTACGGCGCGACTGCCGGGCGCGCGCGCACTGCCTATGGCGGCCTTGGCGTGAACCCGGTCGAAGACGCCATTTATCCGAGGGGCATTGACCGATACGGATGGCAAGCCGGTTCGCGAGCGGTAAAGGTTGAGTGAAGCCAATGGCTGTCGCATATGCGACGAATTATTGAACGTCCCTTCGAAACTGTACGAACCGCTTTTCGGAAGTTCTAGCCTGCTTACTCACCCGGGAGCCTTGATGAGCTCGGTTCTGGTTCTGCTAACGAATGCTTTCTTTGTGGGCATGGACCCGTGCCGCGCCAGTTCTGACATCGGCCGCGGACATAGATGCTTGACTGAACCGGAGAGAAATTTCTCTCGTGGGCAACGCTTGAAAGTTGAGAGCTTAGCTCGGCAGTCGGAATGCTTAGGAACCGGCCACAGTCTTCGCATTCCATGACACAGAGAATATTGGCGTCTGTATGGGCGAGGATGCGTTTTCCGTGAGGAAGACAGACCTCTCTGATCGATCCTTCGTCACGAAGGATGCAGATTGTGCGATAAACTGTGGAGCGAGAAACACCCGGCAGGAACCGTTGCGCCACTCGGTACAGCTGTTCGGCGGTGAATGGGCTTTGCACCGCTTTCACTGCGCTGACCACCGCCTGTTTTCGCCGCGTATTTCGCCTACGCGCTATCTGCCGCCTAGTGTTCATGGCTCTTATGGTCCGAGCAGACGCAAGCATATTCGGCCAACTTGCATTCGCCGCACATCTCGTCGTGGTAATCGATACGAAAATTCTGCGGCTTCGCGTCGGCGGTCGGCCTGATCTGGACGACGATACGATAGCCGTCCCCCTCGGGAAGCGGGCTCGAGGAAACGAGAGCATCTCCCGCCTTCTCGAAATCGAGAGCGGTCTTGCCAGCTGGCGCCTCCGCAATAACTTTCACCATCTGTTCGCCCGGAGCCACCGGCTTCATCTCCGGATCATAAAAAGTAACGCTGATCTTCTTGTCCTTCTCGACGTAAAATTCGGCATGGCCGCTAGTGACTTCGAGGAGGCGTCCGCCCTTTGGGCCTGGAACAATTTTGTCATGGACGTGGCCTTCTTCCGCAAGCGAACCGGAGGCGATGGCGATCAGGGTGAGGCTGGCTTTCAGTACGGTATTCATAATTATGGATCATGTTGATGGTGGATGTCGGGACTGTCCGGGGAGGAGCGAGCGCCGAGTGAGGCGTTTCTGACAGCTGCCGCGCGGGTTCCGGTGCGCTGAATACCACCATGCGGATTCACCTCCTCGGAATTGGCGCCACCTCTTCTTGTTGTGTGTTTGTCAAAGACGGACAGCGTCAAAAGTTCGAGATCGAGGTAATTGCGCCAGGCTTGGATGACGGCTTCGCTTCTGGCTTGGAGTGCATCGAGGTATTCGCGGTGAGCCTCGATGAGCAGGTTCACGCCGAGTGCGCCGACGCGATACTGCCGCTCCGCAAGATCGGAGGCGCTTTGCAACTTCTGCGTGAGCTTGGGTGAAATGACTGCTGCTACCTTCCTCGCAACCTTCACGGCAGTGTGACGTTGGGCTGTCTCGCGGGCGAGCTTGGCGCGGGCGTCCTCGAGGAGCCGCGTTTTGGTTTGGCCGACGCTCGAGCCTGCGGTCGTCCCCGGGCGCGTCGTGCCGACAACCGCCTCGCTCGCCCCCAGACCCTCGCGCGTGAACCAGCCGCCGATAGCGAACGATTCGATTTCGCTGGCGGCGTCCAATCCCACGAGACCACGAGCGATTTCCGCCTCCCGAATTTCAAGCAGCAACGGTTCGCCGGCCGTCCGATCCAGTGATTCCGATGGAAGAGCAAGATCGCCGGTGACGTTCAGTTGCTCGTTCGCTTTGCGTCCAATCAAGCCGTTCAATTCGGTGCGCAGAAGCTCGCTTTTCACGTCTGCCTCAGCGGCATGCCTGAGGAACGGCAAAGCTGCTCCTTCGAGAATGCGCCGCTCGATGAGTGCTTGCACGCCCGCCGCGGGACGCTCTTCGAGCATCTTGACGAGCGTTGAGATGCGCGCCGTCAGGTCGTTCGCCGTAGCGGCGCTCTCTGTCGCGGCTTGATACTCCATAGCCTTGAGCCGCACCGTGCCCGCCAGGACAAAACGAAAAGCAGCGAGGTACAAGCGTGCCAGATCAACATCCAGATTAAGGACCGCGCGGCGGAGGTTCTCTCGATAGGGAAAGTCCAGCGGTTGAGGAATGGTTGTGGGCTTCGCAGCTAATGGCTTCGGCAGAGCCGTGATCTGCTCTTGGTAGAAGCGCAGTTCGGGATTATCCGACAGGGCAAGGGTGACGAGTTCCTCCGGTGTAAAAGAACGCACGGAGCTCTCCGCCAAAGCGGAGACCGCCAGCGCTGCAAAAATCAATACTGGAACAAATTTCATGATATGGACTCCTTGAAATTGGCCTTTCCAAAGCGAGACTCGATGACCTGATAGAGAATGGGCAGCA
>DATDAL010000029.1:0-6726 GCA_036525415.1 Terrimicrobiaceae bacterium
CCGGCTCGCCGCGCGTCCATCACCATTTGCCAGCAATGCCCACGACAGCAGCGCCAGAGCGGAACCATCGCGCGGAAACAGCGAACACAGCGCCATCAGCAACGGGAGTGCAAGATCCGCTCTGCCGTTGCGCAGATAAACATGCGCGAGAATGCAGACCGCGTCTCTTTGCTCGTCCGTCATCGATCTACGCCTGGTGCAGGGCGTGACGGTTGAGGAAGAGCAGTTCCCTCAGCGAACGCTCCTCTTCCAGCACTTTCGACGCCTCGAGGAAGATTGGCGCGGTCCGTTGGTCGCCGGTCGCCAGTTCTGACAACGCCTCGAATGCTCCGTCGAGCGCCGGTTGAAATCGCTGAGGGTGCAGGACCGCGAAGTCGGAAACCTGCGGCGCGAGTTCATGAGACATTTCCGTGTCTATCGAGGGCGAACCCAGCAGCGCCGCGAATTCATCCGTGACGCCGTCCATGCTTGGCGCGAATTCAGTCGACTCCGGCAGTTCCCACTCATCGCGAAGACCCGGCTCGGGAGGGAGTTCGCGAATTTCCGGCTCATGAAGGAGACCGGGGACGAGAGGTTTCCCGTCCGGCGCCTCGACGTCCGACGGATAAACTATGCTGCTGCGATCGTTAATTCTCTCGGCGGCCATTGGTCGTAGCTTTGATTAACTAGGTCGTGACGCGTTCGTGAAGGTCTTCGAGCTGATTCAGCATCCGCGAAAGAGTGGCCGGGGCCGCTTCGCGTTCCGGAATGATCATTCCAAATACAAGATTGTTTTCGCCCAGCAACGCGGCCTGCGGCTGATACGACCAGTCTTCGCGCGGATCGCACAATTCCAGCGCTTTCTCCATCTGCGCCGGTTCGGCGAAGGCCAACTCGCGGCTTAACAGCATCACAAGGCCCGTCTCGTGCCGTTCGAGCTGGAGGTTCCCGAGACCTTCGATCTCAAGGGCTGCAACGCCCGATTCCCCAAGCCTCAGCCCTTCCAGCTGCAGCAAGCGGCCAAATTCACCAAGCGTGGCGTCAAGGTGGCTCATTCGTCTTTCTCCACGATTCCGTCGAGCGCAATTTGAGCCGCATCGAGCATCTTCCCGCGACTCTCCGTTGATGGATAGACCTTCAACGGAATCAGCCGAATCTGTTCCCGAAGCGCCGTCAGAAAATAAATGGAAGCGTGCAGGTCGGCGATGTCGGCCTTCTCGAGCATCTGCTGAAAGTGCTCCGCGCGGATCCACCGCTCACCGGTCAGACGAAGGATCTCGGACATCAGATCGAATGCTTCGGCATGAAGCCCCTGCTTGAACAACTCCCGCGTCCGGTCGAGCAGATCGCTCAGATTGCGATGCATATTCCCGAGAACTTCGACGTCGTAGAGCTGGTCGGTCACGCTGCGAAGCTGTTCCTTCGAGATGGACGGCCCTGCGGACTCGAGGTCCTGCCCGGAAGCCCTGAGCAGAAATTCAACCGACGTCTGAAATTTTTCCTTCCCAAAGCGCTTGATGATTTTTTCGTAGAGATCGGCGACGCTCGCAAAGTCGAGGATCGACTTCCGGTAAAAGTCGCGGATTTCGTCAACCGGCGCGAATCCACTCGAGGCCAGCGAGAGAGCCGCCTCCACGATGTTGAGGCCCGCGCGTACCGCCGGGCCGGATGTTTCGAGGAGATTTGCTTCGGCACGATCCAAGGCTTCGCGCAGGCCCGCATTCTCCTGGCGGTCGCCCAGTAATGTTCCGGCCTCGGCCATGGCCTGGTATTGATCCGATACATCGGCGAACCGCCGCTCGGCCTCGTCGAGAACCTCTTTCTCGGAAGAGCTCCGGTGATCTTCAAGGTAGCGCACGTAGTCCTCGAGCTCCTCGCGGTCGAGGATGGATTCGGGCTGGGCGTCGGCTTCGGATTCGCCGGTCAGCAGCGAAGTCATCGCACTTTTTTTCGGAGATTCAGAGCGCCCGTGCGAGGCGCGGCGCTCTTCGAGCCGCCGGTCCATTCGCTCTTCGGCCTCCATTCCAACCTCCTCTGTCGCTTCTTCGATCATCGAGAGTGGATTGGGAACCGTCAAAACACGTCTTCCACGATAGGTTCCAGTCGAAGTGTCCGAAGAGTCGTCCGAACCGCCGGTGTTGAAGCTGCTTTTGGCCGCAGCGTTCGTATTTATGTCAAAATCGGCCATGGCCGGATGAGGTTGCGCGGCTTTCGCTTTCGCGAGGGACCAATCCTTCGTTAGTGCGATTGGCAACGTGTGTCAAGCGTGCGTCCCGGAGCGCCGGCGCGATACTCAACCCGACAACCCCTGCTCGTCCTTCATCCGCCGGACATAGCGCAGCACCTCAGCGACCGGCTCGATCAGGTCGGATGAGATATACTGGTGGACCTCGACGTGGTGGTGCAGCGCCTGTGCGAGTGGAACATTCTGCATGACCGGAACCCCGGCCTCCTGGGCGGCCTTCACCATGGCCTGCGCGACGAAGCCCTCACCTTTCGCGGTCACGATCGGAAGCTTCGTCCGTCCCTTTTCGTACTCCAAAGCCACGGCGTAGTGCGTGGGATTCGTGACAACCACGGTGGCCTTGCGCGCGCTTTCCACGCTGTCGCTCATGGCAATCTCCTTGGCCAACGCGCGACGCTTGCTCTTGATGATCGGATCTCCCTCGGTTTCCTTGTATTCCCGTTTCACCTCGTCCTTGGTCATTTTGAGGTCTTTGGTGTACTGGTACTTCTGTAGAAAATAATCAGCCGCGCCAAAGACAATGTAGACAATGATGGTGATTATTGACAAGTGGAGCAGCAGGTCTCTCAGCAGTTGAAGGATTCCCGGCATCCCCCCGTATGGAAGATTGACCAACGAAGAGATCGACGCCTTGATTGCCAGCGCCAGCAGCACCCCCAGAAAAATCACCTTGAGAAGCGATTTGACAAACTCGAGGACACTTTTGATGGAAAAAAGCTTCTTCGCGCCTTCGACCGGGTTGAGCTTTTTCATGCTCGGCTTGAGCGGCTCGAACGAGAAGACCGCGCCAACCTGAAAGAAATTCACCATCACGGCAGCAACGGCTACGGTCAACGCCATCGGAATGGACATCCACATGATGGCGGAAAACGAACCGCTCATGACCGTATTCAGAGCATCGGGGAACGACTCCTGATAAAAATAGGAGGGCATGATCAGAAATTGCGCCAACCATGGGAGGTAAAGGCCGATCATGATCGCCAGAAACAAAAGGGCCGCTCCCAGAACAAAAGTGCTGTTGACGTCCTGACTCTTGAACACCTGACCCTTCTTGCGTGCATCGCGCAGCTTTTTCGGCGTTGGGAGCTCTGTCTTTTCCTCTGGAGAACTTTCAGGCACCGCTTAATTGATTACGAAAAAGAGTTTTCGCAGTTGCTCCATCCCCATGAAATCCTCACCGAGAAAAATTACGAACGTTGCCGTGTAAAGGACCAGTACGAGAAGTGACAGGGCGCTCTTGATCGGCATGGACAGGAAGAAAACATTCAATGAAGGCGCGAACCGGTTCACCAGACCGAGGCTGAAATCCACGAGGAACATGCAGATCACCATCGGCGCCGCGAGGATCGCGATCAGGCGCATCAATTGATCCGCGAACGCAAGGAAAAACTCGGGAAAATCCGGAATGAATCGAGGAAAGAAACTTTCGATCGGCATGAGGCGGTAACTCTCGAACATCATTCCCAGGAAAAGCAAAAGCCCGCCACTGACGTAGAATAACGTGACGATCACTTGTGAGAGCATCGCCCCGAGCGGAGACGTTTGCGTTCCGAGGTTGGGATCGAAGATTTCCCCCATACCCGTGCCTCGCTGAGTGTCCACAATAAAGCCTACGCTGCTGGCGATCCAGAATGGCGCGCCGGAAAGGAAGCCGATCAGAATTCCGAGGAAGACTTCCTTGACCAGGATGATCGCGGCTTGCGGAAGGGAAGGGACCTGCGCTGCAAATGCCGGGGACACCATCGGGTAAACAACCAGGGTGAGGCTGAGAATGATTCCGTTGCGGACGGTGCCGGTGATGAACTGGTTGCTGAAGAAGGGCGCAACGACCAGGCAGGCAGCCAACCGCGCCATGGTCAACACTGGGACCGTCAACACTTCGCGCAGCCAGTCGATTGACAGCGTCATCGTATCATCACATAAAAGTTCTCGAAGAGATTCTGCGCATAGAGCCTGAGTTCCTCGCCGACAGTTCTGCCGACGAAGAGAAGCACAACGGTCACGGCGATGAGCTTGATCGCAAAACCGAGCGTCTGGTCCTGCACCTGTGTCAGTGCTTGAAGGAGGCTCACCAGCACGCCGACAACCGTTGCCACGATGATCGGCGGCAGCGAAAGCAAGAGCGTGAGGACCAGCGCCTGAGTCGTCTGCGAAATGATCAATTCGGTGTCCATGGCATCGACTCAGGCGTAGGTCAGCACAAGGCCGTGAACCAACCGGCCCCAACCATCAACAAGGACGAATAAAAGCAACTTGAAGGGCAGCGAGATTGTGGTCGGAGACACCATCATCATTCCCATTGCGAGCAGGATGTTTGAAATGATCAGGTCGATGGCGACAAACGGAAGATAAAGCAGAAAGCCGATCTGGAACGCCGAGGTCAATTCGCCGACCGTAAATGCCGGAACAAGGACGAGGAGGTTGTCTTCTTTTAGATCGACTGCGCGCTCGGGCGGCCAAAGCTTCTGCGCCGCCTGAACAAAAAAGAGCCGCTCTTTCTTGCCTGAATGCTTCATCAGAAAACCCCGAAAGGGTTCCGCCGCCTGCTTGATCAGGCCCTTTTGATCGTCGGACGACATGGCAACGACGTCCTTGCCTTCGAATACGCCAAACGACTGTTGAAGGACTGGATTCATCACGAAAAACGTCAGAATTAGCGCGAGACCATTGATCACCATGTTCGGTGGAACGCTTTGCACCCCCAGCGCGTTGCGGATTAGGCTCATCACGACGACCAATTTTGTGAAGGAGGTCACCATCACCGCCGCATACGGCGCCAAGCCAACCACGATCAGCAGCAGCATGATCGTTAGCGGATTAAAATTGGTGAGATCCATCAGTTCCCCGCAATTTCGGTTAGCCTGACCCCGATCATATCGCCGATCCGAACGATTTCGCCCGACCCAATCGTCTGGCCCTGCGCACGCACCACGACGGGTTGGGAGGCGGGGCGATTGAGTTCGAAAGTGAAACCCGGCTGGAGCTGACGAAGTTCTCCGAGCGTCATTTCCACCTCGCCGACGGCGAAGGAAAGGCGAATTGGAAGCTCATCGAGCGACGATGGTTCTTGCTTATCCGTTGGAATGGAATCGGGTGTCTTGGGATCAGCCATGGGTGTCAGCGTTCCGGTGATCGTGATGTGAGTGCCATCGCGGGCGATCGGCAGCCTCCACCCGTCGGCCACGATAAGGAACCCATCACCGCTCGTGAGTATTGAATATGCCTCATCGAGTAAAGCGATATCTCCCCGCCGAAGGCTGCGAATCTCCCGAAGGGTCATTTGTGTAATTCCCACTTCGAAGCACGTCCGGATTCGCAACCCCGCAAAGTCGCGCGCCGCACGGCCGGGAGCCCGACTAAGGCTGGCGGCCAAGGCGGGCAGCGCAGCCTCCGGCATGGTCACCCTTCCGGAAATTACTTGCGCATCGGACTCGCCGGCGACCGCCCAACCAAATGTGACGGCCCGGTGATCGTCGGGTTGGGGCGGGGGGTTGAAAATCAATTTCCCCGCGCCGGAGAACGCCTTGTCTACGAGGGGTTGAAGAGTCGCTTCCTGGACGGCCCTGCCTATATCCTCCGGCAGCGCGGACAAATCGACACCCGCCAGGCCGGGCGGCAGCCACTCTTCCGGCAGGGCGCCGGAGAATCCGACGATGAGCGGGTGTCCGTCTAGCGTGATCGCGATCTCGAACGCCGGCTGGAATGGTGGAGGAGGCCTTTCCAGAGTCAACCGCCACTCCTTACCCCCGACCTGAAACGAGATGTCACGGTGAACTCCGACCGTCTTATTGAAAAGTTCGACAGTTTCCCGGTTCTCCGACCGCAGCGGGAAGGAGACCGCCGCGACCGAATAACCTCGCGGCGGGATCATGAGGGCTCGTACTCGTCCAATACGTTTCTACGTTGACGGGACCTCCCGTCGCCGCCACCGGAATCCGCTCCCTTGTCTTCCAGATTCACTCTTACGGAGCCACCCAGCTGGTTTTGCAGATAACTCGCAAGCCGGCCCTGGTGTTGATTTAGCAAGGCGGCGGCTTCACTGGAACTAGTTGAAAAATTGACGTTCAGCACCCCGTTCTCGTCCTTGAAAAGTCGGACTTCCGTTTCAGGAAGCAGATCATCCTTGAATTTCAGCAGCACGCCACCTTTCTCGTCGTCTGGAGACGCGGAGTAAAGACGGTCAACCAACTCACTGCCAAGTTCGGCGACCGTTCGGGACGCGCCGACGGCCTCTGTCGATTTCACCCCCCCCGGGGCGGAGGAACTTATGCCCAGAGAACTCAGGATCGATTGACCGATGACAGGTGCCACGGCGGAGCCTTCGGAAATTGATTGATTTGCCTCGGAGGAATGCTTGGACGACCCCCCACCCGAATTTGTCCCTGAGCCGGAAGAGTCGTCCTTCGAGTTCTGCGAGGTCTGGGAGGTTTGCGACTGGGGTGTTGACGTCGACGATTGACTCGATGGCTGATTTGTTTCACTGGACGAGCTTTCAGTTTGTC
>DATDAL010000030.1:0-13230 GCA_036525415.1 Terrimicrobiaceae bacterium
AACAACAGCGGGAGAAGGAACGTCTGGAAGCTACACACAGGGAGAAGGAGCGTCTGGAAGTCGAGCAGCGGGAGAAGGCACTTGCCGAAGCCGAACAGCAAGAGAGGGAGCATGTGATCAGGGCTCAACAACAGCGGGAGAAGGAACGTCTGGAAGCTACACACAGGGAGAAGGAGCGTCTGGAAGTCGAGCAGCGGGAGAAGGCACTTGCCGAAGCCGAACAGCAAGAGAGGGAGCATGTGGAGGCCAAAAGCCTTCCTTACCACGGACGCCAGTGGCCAAAAGATCGGGAGCAGCTTGAGCCTGACGTGCCAGGCCTCGGCCAGTTCCTCCAAAAACATGATACGGCGATTGGGACGATGCTGCTGCTCATTTTGTTTATACTCATTTTTATACTGGGCGCATCGTGATGAGGATCCTGAACCCCTTTCTGTATGGGAAGCCAGTCCCGCCGTCAAAGTTTGTCGGGCGTAGCGATGCCGTGCGGACAATCTTCTCGCGCCTCTATAATCGCGAGAGTACGGCGATCGTCGGTGCGCCTCATATTGGCAAGTCCTCGATTCTCTCCTATGTGGCCGATTACAAAATAAGGGCGGCGTGGCTGGGTGAGCGTGCAGCTAACTATGTCTTCGCCGAGATCGACTGCCATATGGTCCCTCGCCAATTCTCGCCCGCCGAATTCTGGAGCCACACCTTGGCCGACGTGCCTCAGGTTGTCAGCCACGACTCCGTGACGCGACAGTGGCAAGCTATGAAGTCAAGCCAATTTGGGTCATTTACGGTTAAGCGCCTATTTCAATCCGTGGACTTGGCTGGCTGGTGCGTCGTGCTCGTCATCGACGAATTCGATGTTCTCGTAAATCACCCGAACTTCGACGGGGAGTTCTTCGGCACCCTTCGCTCTCTGGCTATTGGCACCAACCTCGCGGTGATTACGGCTAGTCGTATACCGGTCGCCGAGATGAACCGGCGGTGTCCTAATCCCCACGGTTCGCCATTTTTCAACAATCTTGCCCAAGTTCGTTTGATTTCCTTATCACCCGCTGAATGTCGGGCTCTGATCGACACAACTCTCGCGACAACTGAAATCAGATTCAGTGAGGCCGACTATGCTCTCATTTACGCTCTTTCCGGCCGCCATCCGTATCTCGTCCAGGTCGCCGCCTCGGCACTGTTTGATGTCGAGGCTGATGGTAGAGCCGAAAGCCACCAGGCAGCCAGCACACTGTTTCACGATCGCGCCGCGCCTCATTTTGATGACGTGTGGCGTCATCTTCTTCCCGCGGAGCAGGCCATCTTGCTAGTAATCGCTCTTCGGGAGCTGAAGGGCCGCCTGGGTAATGAAGAGTGCGATACGGGCGAACTCGGCGACTTGCGTTGGTGTGAGGCGAGCCTCAGATGTTTGCACGAAGCAGGGATTGTTGATCGAGTTGACCGTCCGAGGGATGCCGCGGACTCCGCGCCATCTGGGGAGATGCTATGGCGAGCCGCATCACGCGGGTTTGTATGGTGGGTGGTCGACAACGTCATTACCCGGACCCGCGACACGATCATCTTGGACTCTCGCCTCCACGAATATGAGAGTCGAGGCATACTGAGCCAAGGGCGCAGTCGAGAAGTTCGCCACTTGGCGGCGTCGATCGAGCCCGGTGCGCTGACAGGCCCGACAGACGTCTGTCGGTTGTTGCTGGGTGAGCAGATAAAAGCGCCTGCACCCGAGACGTTACCGCCTAAGGTCTTCATTTCCTACGCTTGGGGCCACACATCGCCAAACTCCTCGGAAGATGATCGCAAGCGCCAAGAAGTGGTCGAAAGAATGTGTGAAACATTGGGAAAAGCGGGATGGCAAGTCGTCCGTGACCAGACTGACATGCAATACGGTGACTTGATCTCCGCATTCATGAAGACGCTCGGCCAAGCCGACTTGATTGTAGTGGTGCTCAGCGACAAATACCTGCGCTCGCCTTACTGCATGACCGAATTGCATGACCTTTACGTAAACTCGCGCCAAGAAAAGGGCGACTTCCTCAAGCACATCATCCCACTTGTGCTTGACGACGCCCGGATCGGCACTTGGCGCGATCGAGCCGAACACGCCAAACACTGGCACGCGGAATTTCAGGCAATGGAGAAGTCCTATCAACATTTAGGCGAACGGGATTTTAGCCTCTATAAGGTCATGAAGGACTGGCACAACCACGTCAGCGACATGCTCGCCTATATAAACGATGTTCTAACTCCGCATGGATTTGATGAAATAGTGAAGGACGATTTCGCGGCTTTGCGCCGTATTCTATCACCGAGTACGTTCTGACAGCAGAGGAGTTGGTTCTGAAGGCATCCTACTTACAATAATACCATCTCTGAAAAACTCGCGAGAGGGATGTCAAGAGGATAAGTTCTATCGTTGCTTCCGCGAGGTGGGAGTCGCCGTCGGCTGAGGGGGAGTGCCCCACAGCAACAGTGAGGGCCTTCGCTTCACCTCGGCACTCAATTGAGCGAGATTCGCGCTAGTCGTCGCGAGATTGTCCACGAGCGCCTTGACCTGCGGGCCGCTGATTTTCGTTGCCGGCTGAAGGTTTTTGAGGATTCCCCGCAGTTCGGCGTTGGATTTCTCGAGGCCGGTGATCAACCGCCGGGCATCTTCACTCAACGCGCCGAGGTTCGCCGTCTTGAGTGCCGATTGTAAATCGGTCAACAGCGCTTGCAGACTCTCGCTAATCTTGCCGATCTGAGATCCGGTGACCGCTTTGTTGAGATTTTCAAGCAATTCTGTGGTCATCTTGCTCATCCCGCCAATATTCAGCTCGTCGAGCTCGCGCATGATTTTGTTAACGGAATCGAGGAAATTTGTGAGTTGGCCCGGCGCCGAGGGAATGTAGTAGAAATGCGGCTTCCAGTTGACCGCGAGCGCTGGAAACTGGCTTGGATCCCTGGCGTAGTTGATGTCGATGTAATTCATCCCTGTGATGCCTTGCGGCTCGATCCGTGCCCGCAACCCTTGCGCAACATTTCTTTCAATCAGCTCGGTAAGGTTTTCGCTAAACATCCCGGGAAACATCTCGCGATCGATCTCCATGAGGATGATAACGTAGTTGTAGCGGCCCATCTCGCCGGGAGATCCGTATTCGTTAAATGTGAAACTGATCCCGCTCACCCTCCCGATCTGCACACCCCTGAACTTGACCGGCGACCCTACGTCCACACCCTGAACCGAGGCATCCACGTAGGTCTCGATATAGATGCGCTGACGAAAGAACTGACCCGCGCCGAACGCGACGAGTCCGGCAACGAGAATCGCCACCGCAACCACGATAAAGAGGCCAATGCTGAAATAGCTTGGCTTTTGGCTCATTCAGGCTCCCTACGAAAAAACTTGCGAACGTAGGGATCGCTCGAGTGGTCGCGCAGGTCCTGCGGGCGCCCCTCTGCGATAATTCCTTTCTTGCGCTTATCAAGCATAATCACACGATCGGCCACCGCATAGATACTGGGCAACTCGTGGGTGACAATGACAAAGGTCATTCCCAGGCCCTCGCGAAGCTCGAGGATCAGGGAATCGAGCTCTGCGGATGTCACCGGGTCAAGTCCCGCCGAGGGTTCGTCAAGGAAAAGCACTGCAGGGTCAAGGGCCATGGCCCGCGCAATAGCGGCGCGTTTCTGCATGCCACCGCTTACCTCTGCCGGAAGATGGTCTCCAAAATCCTCCAATCCCACCAGTTTGAGCTTCATCCAGGAGATCACTTCCCGTGCCGTGGTCGGCAGCCGGGTGAACTCCTCGATGGGCAAGGTCACATTTTCGCTCAATGTCATTGACCCGAAGAGCGCTCCGCTCTGGTACGCAACTCCGAAGCGCCTTAAGATCCGCTGCCGGTCGGCGCCCATTGCGCCTGCGAGGTTTTCACCCCCGATCAAGACCTCGCCGGAAGCCAACGGATATAGACCGATCACGTGCTTCAACAACGTGCTCTTCCCGCATCCCGATCCTCCCAGAATGACGAACACTTCGCCTCGCTTCACCTCAAAGGAGATGTCCTTCAGAATCACCTGGTCGCCGTAGGCGGCCGTCAGCCCTCGCACCACAATGATCGCGCCCTGGTCCATCAAAAATCGATGGCGTAATAAACCACCGCGAAGACCGCGTCCACGACAACAATGAAAAAAATGCTGGTTACTACGGAGCGCGTAGTGGAGATGCCCACGGCGCTCGCCCCGGATTTGGTCTGCAGCCCGCGAAGACAGCCGATCCCCGCCACCAGGGCTCCAAAAGCAAACGCCTTGATAATTCCAGCCATCACGTCGTTAATGCCGACGGCCGTTGTTAGTTGGCGCCATAGGGTCACGGCAGGATATCCCCTCGCAAGCATGACGAAGAGCCCGCCGCCTACACCTAGAAGGTCCGAATAGATCGTTAGCACGGGAGTCACCAGGACGCCGGCCAGCACCCGCGGCGCCACAAGAAAGCGCACCGGGTCGAGGCCCATCGTCGTCAGCGCATTAATTTCCTCGTTGACCTTCATCGTGCCGATCTCCGCCGCGAACGCCGATCCGCTCCGTCCTGCCAGAACGATCGCGGTCATGATCGGTCCCAACTCGCGCAGCATCGCAAGGGCTACGAGATTCACTACAAAAATATCCACTCCGAATTGACGCAGGGGCGGCGCCGCCTGAAAGGCCATTATCAGCCCGGTCAAGAACGAAACCAATCCAACGACGACAAGGGCCTGCACGCCGGCCCGCTCGTAGGTAGTCCACACGTCATTCCACCGCAGTTCGCGAGGCCGCCGCGCCATTCTCAAAGCCATCACCGTTATCTGCCCAAGAAAGGAAATCTGTTCGGAGATGTCTCGGACCAGATCGGAGCCGGCCTTGCCGATTAGTTCGATCGTTGAGCCTTTAGCGCGCCTGTCCCCGCCCTTCCGATCGGCTTCAGCGAAGGGTTGCAGAAGCCTCGCGATTTCCGGCTTGAGGCCGGAAATTTCTCCACCGCCCCTCCGCTGCAACTCCCACAGCAAAGCCAGACCCGCCCCGTCGCAATATTCCACACCGGACGCATCGATCGAAAGGCGATTTGCCTCCTCTGTGGCGCTCAGCGCACGGTCCCAGGCCTCGGACACTCCCTTGGCATCAAGGCGTCCCGAAAATTTCAATTGCGAGCCGTCCGCTTCCTTGACGATTTCCAGTACGGTTGGGTTTTGAACCATGCGAATGAGGCAGGGCAGGTTTCGAGGGATTCGAAGACCCTCAGCCAGGCAGCAAAGCGCTGAGATCCCCTCCGTGCATCCGTTTCCAGAAAAAGCGCAACGAGGGTGTCGCATCGCTCGGGAGCGACGAACTAAACTTGGCGGTTTCTATCTCGGGGCGTTGAGGATGGACAATGTCGCTACGCCCCTTGATTCTGGCGGTGTAGAGAAATGTGATCACAGCCTTTTGGGGACGATCGAATAGCCCGGCAATGGCGATGAACTGAATTAGAAGGCCCGTTTCCTCCTCGACCTCCCTTTTCAGCGCTTTCTTTAATGATTCCCGCTCTCGCACTTTGCCCCCCGGAAGGGTCCAGAGCTTGTTGCCGCGTTTCTGTTTCAGCAAGAGGACATCCCCAAATTGGTTCTCGATCCACGCCATAACCGAGACTTCCTTGGATGCCTTGAATTCGTCCTGCCGGGTTGCGTTGCTTCGTTCCACCTCGTCTGCTCAAAGCGAACTTATATGCGCATCGCGGGAGACCTCTGAAAGGGCAAAATGAATAAATCTTCGCGGAGGCATCCGGCGAGTCATTGAAGCTCGAAATTAATATTCACCGTGTAGGCGCCGCCCCCGCCGAGACCGGCGGGTAGAGCATCGATATGCGGCACACGGTGCGCCGCCGCCATTACTGACTCATCCATTACGACATTCCCGCTCGATTTCACCACCTTTACGTCGGAGATCTTGCCGTCGGGTTCAATGCGAATTTGGAGGGTGCAAACGAAGGATTTTGAAGAGTCGAAAATTGAGGTCGGCTGGTCCCACTGACTGTAAAAGCGATCATGGATAAGTTCGTGATACCAGCCAAACTGCGAGGAACCGCCGCCCCCGCCGGGCCTCCCAGCAGTCCCTTCGCCAGCTTGTCCAGCGCCGCCCCCAGCGGCTTTCGCGTGTTTCCCATTGGGCGACGCCGAGGCACTGGCCGACGGAGAACCCGATGCCATGGGAGATGAATTTGCTCCAGGGCTTGCCTCTGGCGAGGCGCCTGCTTTCGGGCTTCCCTTCGGTGAGGCGGATGGCTGGGGTGAGGTGTTTGCCGTAGGCTTAGCGGTTGGCTTGGGTGTAGCCGCAGGCTTCGGCGTCGCTTTTGGCGTCGGACTAACCTTTGGCTTCGGCGTCGCACTGGGTTGAGGCTTCGGAGTCGGACTGGACTTAGGCTTCGGGCTCGGAGTCGATCGAGGCGTTGGAGTCGCAGTAGATCGAGGGGTCGGAGTTGGGGTAGGCTGAGGCGCTGGAGTCGGGTTGAGCGGGATGGTGTCTTCCTCCGGAGTTGGTTCCGGTGTCGGTGGAGGAGGAGTCGGCTCGGGAGTTGGCTCCGGTGTCGGTGGAGGAGGAGTCGGCTCGGGAGTTGGCTCCGGCGTCGGTGGAGGAGGAGTCGGTTCCGGCGTCGGTGGAGGAGTCGGCTCCGAGGTCATCTGCGGAGTGGATTCTGGTTCTGGAGCATCCTGCGGTCCATCCGCTGCGGCGATTTGCGAAAACGAGCCCGGATCCAACCAGACGATGTCGCCGACCGGCCGTCTGATGTCCCTGCGTGCGAAGTAAAAGAGCGCCGCAACGAGCAGGACGTGAAAGACGGTGACGAAAATCAGATTCCGCCGAAAGTGCGGGTCACCCATGAATCGCAAAAGGTCGCTGGCCGAGCGCGGAATATTTTCAGGCGGATCACTCGTCGCCCCCTTGCTGTCCCTCTTCGCGGCGTGTCATGACACCCACGCGTCCGATTCCCACCCGCTTTAGAATGTCCATCACGTCGATGAATTTCTGAATGGCCAATTCCCGATCTGGCCGCACCACCACAGAAATGTGCGGATCACGCGCCTTCAGCGCTGCGAGCTCAGTTTCAAGATCAATCCGGCTTGTGAGCTGTCCATTGAGTTTCAGGATATCGTTGCGATCGATTTGAATGATCTGAGTTTCGGCAGGATTGATTTGTGTCTGCGCCGTCGCGCTGCTCGGAACGACAAGATCGACACTGCTCTCCATGAGGGGCGTCGTGATCATAAAGATGATGAGCAGCACGAAGCACAGATCGAGCAGTGGAGTCACGTTCAACTCGGCGAGCGTGTGGAGCGGGTTGCGAGTGCTAAAGCGACGCATAGCAGTTTGCGGGACTTGAAGAGAATGTCCGGCGAACATTTGAAAATCGTATGCAGCAGTGGAGCGACCCCGCTGGCAAACTGCTCAATCGGCACTTCGTGCCGGAAGAGCGGAAAGAACTGTCGAGAATTTCTCCTCGGAAGGCAGAAGTTAGCAGCCTGTCGAAAAGGCCGCTCTCTTCGGATCGCGCAACCCCGTGAGAAAATTCCACTTTCATTTCACATCCAGCAGGTTCCTCTAAACCAGGTGGCGAGCGTCGCGGGCGCCGTGCTCAACGAAGCGATGCTCGATCTCAGAAGAAAGCTCGCCCGCAAAGTTTTCCGCCTGTACGATCATCGAGCGAACGGTGGTGACAAGGAAATTGTATCCAAACATCGCTGGTATGGCCACCAGCAACCCGAACACCGTCGTGATCAAGGCGCCGGCAACGCCCGGGGCCATTGCCGCCAGGTTTGCGCTGCCAGTGCGGGCGATCCCACCAAAGGCGTCCATCACTCCCCAAACGGTGCCGAGCAGGCCGAGAAACGGCGCGCCGCTAACCGCTGTGGAAAGGATGATCATCTGAGATTCAAGTTTGAGTCCCGCCTCGCCTATTGCGCGCTCCATGGCTGCCGTCACGGCACGCATCTGCGCCGGCGACATCTTACCCGCTGCTTCCAGCCGCGAACGAAAATTGTCGTCCGCCTCAGAAGACCCGAGCAACTGAAAGCATAACTCGACGCATCCCGCTTCGTAGATGTCATAAAGCGGAGATCCCTCGAAATGAAGCCCCTGTTCGTAAATTCTCAGCGGCGCTCGCTCACGACGAAACAATGCCGAGAACCGCTCGGACTGCCGCCTGGCAAAATTGAGGTATCGGATTTTGGTCACCATCACCGACCAGCTGAAAATCGAGCAGAAGAAAAGGACGAGGAGCACGATCTTTCCTTCGATCGTGGCTTCGAGGAAGGAGTAAACAAGACCTTCGGCAAGGGGCAGCGCGAACGGGGAAGCCATCGTCAGTATCTCCGAAACGTGCACCTTAGCGCAAATCCGGCAAGCCGCCAGTTACTATTCGCCTACCGCCCGAGCGCCAGTCGCTGCGCCAGAAAGCGCGGAAGGCCGGCCGCCAGAATCTTCTCTTGCGTTGCCGCAACGTTGTAAGGGACGAATCGGAATCCAATTGAAAGCGCAGCCCGGTTGTAAATGACGTAGCATGCTTCGGGGCGCTGATTTCGCGGCTGGCCGACGGAGCCGACGTTTACCAAAGTGCGCGCGCCGCACCGCAACGTGACGTTGCTGGCTGGTGCCAGACTGTGGACTCTTCTTCCTTCCAGCGTCCACACCCCAGGCCTATGCGAATGACCGCAAAAGCAGAGCGGTTTCTGCTGAAACATGAAATGCCGCAGCGCATCCGCTGGGCTCAGAACATACTCCCACGGCTCATCTTCGCTCAGCGAGGCATGGACTGCGGTGAAATCGTCAAAATCCAGTCGCAATGGCCGATTCCGAAGCCATCCCTTTTGGGCATTGTTCAACTGATTTCGTGCAAAAACAATCCCTGCTCGCGCGTACTCGTTGAGCGCCCGCTCCATCCCCGGCTCGATGCACGCCTCATCGTGATTGCCCATCACCACTGAGCAACTCAAGCAGCGAATCGTCTCGAGGCACTCCGCGGGATTCGGACCATAACCCACGATGTCGCCCAAGCAGATCATCTCCTGCACCCTCTCCGCCGTGATGTCGGCGAGCACAGCCTCCAGTGCCTCCAGATTGCCATGGACGTCGGAGAAGATGGCGAACTTCACAGGGTGCACACTAGCAATTACGTGACACCCCGGCCATCGTCAACCAGCCGAACCGCTACGATCTATTCGAGCCGGAAATCGAAACGCGACCAATTCGAATCCGGCAGACCGGTTTTGACGGCGGCGGGCTTCCCGCGTATGTAGGGCGCGCATGATCTCTCGCTTTGCCCCAGCCCTCGCGCTGATTCTCACCCTTCCCGCGCCGTTACTGATCGCGCAAGAGGGACCGCCTCGCGACAATCCTTACGATGTCATCGGAAAGGTCTTCTCTCCGTTCTGGAGCGTTTTGCTTGCAGACACAAAGAGCCCGAA
Organism: Terrimicrobiaceae bacterium; assembly: GCA_036525415.1. Classification (GTDB taxonomy): domain Bacteria; phylum Verrucomicrobiota; class Verrucomicrobiia; order Chthoniobacterales; family Terrimicrobiaceae; genus DASTFP01. The sequence goes on from DATDAL010000030.1 coordinate 9,444, forward strand.
CAAGGCGTGCACGATGACCATCGAGATGGTGGACGTCTCCGGTCGTCTGCCCAAACAGATGGCCGGAGCTTCACTTCAGGCGGCCGTCCAGTTTCCCGACAAGGTCAAGCTGCAAGCGCCTGTACTTGGCGAGCAGATTACCGTGTGCCGAAACGGCGACAAGGTCTGGGCGTATCCTGGAGCCAAGGTCGAGTTCCTGCTCAAGCGATTCAAGGGCAAGCCCCCGCCAACCAAAAAGAACACGCCCCTGTATCTTCCGATCACCCCGCAACAGGCAATATTTCTTCCGGCGCTGTTTACAGTGGCTCGGGCGGACGTCGCGGAGATCGAAACCTTCAATGGCGAGGATTGCCGCGTCATCACGGCTGGCCTTATGCCGGAACTTGCAAGGGCCGCCAAAGCCGAAGGATTTCGCGCTCGAATCTGGGTTGCGCCCGGATACTTTCCGCGGCGCATAGAGATTACTCAACCCGACTTCGTAGCTCTTACGGATATCAAGGACTTGAGATTCTCACCAGCTTTGCCCGCCTCCACATGGCAGCCGCCTGCAGACGTCACCGACATTTACTGGACTGATTCCGACAAGCTCGACGCGGTCCTCTTTGTCGTGATGAATTCGCTCAAGATGAAGGAGGGCGACGCGCCCTGGCTTCAGCTAAAATGAAACCAAAGCACGCCAGCCGGCAGAACTAGGAATCTGGACTTGTCGCGACTCCTCAACGCTGCACAAAATCTCCTTCGCGAGCAGCCCGAGCTGAAAAGTCTTGTTCGAGGCTTGGTGATTTCGCTCGCTGCGCTCGCAGCGGCTGGTGCGATCTGGGCATCCTTTCAGCTCGATCAACCGGTGCGGGATGCCGTCGTCCAAACACAGGGCAAAGGGTGGAAGAAGACAGACGACTATCGCTTCAAGACCGGCGTCCGCAAATTCGGCGACTGGCCGTGGCTCATGCTGGCCGGCAGCATTGGCGCGGCGATCGCGTGGAAGGTGAAAAGCAGGGAATGGATGCGCATCGTTGCGGCTGCCATGATCGCCTCGACGCTCGCCGGACTCATCGCCAATGCGTCACGTGTGACCACAGGCCGCACCCGGCCACGCGAAAGTCCGGCAATCGCGCAGGGCTTCTATGGACCATGGAGAGAAGGACGACTGACAATAGGCGATCCGCCCTTCAATTCCTTTCCCTCGGGGCACACGGCCACTGCGTTCGGCTTCGCCGGGGTCATCCTTTTCGCACGGCCATGGTTGGGCATCGGCGCGATTGCCATCGCCTCCCTCATCGCCTGGTCAAGCGTCATGGTGGGAGCACACCACTTTTCCGACGTTGTCGTGGCAACGTGTCTTTCGCTTTTCGTGGCGTGGTTCACGTTGAAATGGACGCAAAAACACGGAGATACTTTTGCGCGCAGAGCATCGATAGCGCTCAAGAGGCTGAAAGCGAAGTTTCGATGACCTCTCGGATGTTCACCGATGCCTTGGGCATTATCCGGAGCTCACGCGAACGAGTGGCAGCCACGTGCATGCTGGATGCGAACGCGTGCGCTCCGTCTGAAGAGGCTTCCTCCCACTGAAGACATTTACTGACCTTCTCTCGGATCTCGCAACAAGCAAAACCGCGGAGCGCGCGTTGCTCCTTCTTGTGCTCGGGCTCTGCGCCATGGGCAATCTGCCGTGGCATCTCGACAATTACGATCAGGCCAAGCAGGCATATGTGGCCTACGAAATCGCCAATGGCGGAGACTGGTGGTATCAACACACTCCGCACGGCAGGACGGCGACAAAGCCGCCGCTTGCCGGGTGGCTGTCCCTGCCATTTTATTGGATCACCGGTTCCTGGGATTTTGCATGGCGCCTGCCCGGATTCCTCTGCACTGCCGCCATGCTCTGGCTTCTTGTCCGCGAGGCGCGCCGCGTGCTCCCGGATTGCGGAGCGCTGCTTGTCGCTGGCTCCTTCGGATTGAATCTCCTGACCCCCCGAATCGCGACACTCGTCCGAACCGACATGATGCTGACGCTTTGGATTACGATCTGCGGGTGGCTGATTTACAGGAAAATCGAGCGGGGACAACCGTGGACGCGGCCTGAGAAATGGGCATTCTTTCTTGCGATGCTGGCGGCGCTCCTTACAAAGGGGCCGATTCTGTACGCCTTCATCCTACCAGGCATGGCGGCCTTCTGGTTTCTTGGTCCCAAGGACCGCCGTCGCCTTGTTTGGAGCGGATTGTGGACCTGGCTCTTGCCTCTTGCCCTGTTTGTTGCATGGCTTGTCATCGGCTGCACCAAGAACCCCGACTTCTACAACGATGTCGTAATCCGGGAGTTCATGAGCCGCTTCGATCAGAGCCTCAAAGCGCACGAAAAGCAGCAGCCGATCTGGTTCTATTTCCCTCATTTGCTCCACAAATTCGCCCCGTGGAGTCTGCTCGCTCTCGCCCTGCGGGCCATCTCGGGAAATGTGCGTCGCAAAATCAAATCCGACCCTGCCACTCTTTGGCTTGTGTGCTGGGCGCTTGGAGGATTGCTTTGCATGACCTTCGTGCCTTCTAAGCGGGTGGACCGAATTTTTCCGGTGATCCCGCCGCTGTGCCTGGTCCTCGTCTCCATGGTGTCGGCCTGCCAATGCGGAAAGCGCGTGCGTGCCTGGTGCGGCGCGGCTGTCGTCGTCGCTGTGCTGGCTGTCGGCGGCTATTTCCTCACCATCGTTTGGATTGGCTTCCACAAAAAGGATGACGCTTTGGTGCGGTTCGGACGCGAAGTCCAGGCCATCGTGAAAGAAGCTGGGATTTCCGAACTCGGCGTCGTCGAGGGAAGGGACGAGCCCATGGTCATCTATTGCGGCGCGGCGCGAACTCTCCGCCCAAATCTCGCCATGCGGGCTTGGAACAATGGCGAACTCCATGCGCTTGTCGTTCCCGAGCGCCGAATCAAAGACGCAAGTTTCCTGCCACCGCCCACGCTCGATTCCGGACCCATCTCAAAACAGGGTGAGACACGATATTTGCTTTTCCTGCGCCGAAAATAGCCTCGACCGACCGTCACGCCCACGTTCCCTGCCATGGAAAGCCAGGATCAACGGCATTCGACGCAACGTATGGAACCCTCCCGACAGTTTGCCCGCCATGCTTCGCTCCGCTCCCAACCCGTTGGGATAAAGTCGTTTTTCGGTCACTTCCCGAGGATTGGCAAGGCAATTGCTTTTGACCATGAGCAGCCGATACCCTTAGTCTCTGACTTTTCCACACCCACGAACATGTCCGAGCTTCCCACCATCATCTACACCAAGACCGACGAAGCGCCCGCCCTCGCGACCTATTCCCTTCTGCCAATCGTGCAGGCGTTCACTCGGCAGGCAGGCATCGCCGTCGCTACCCGAGATATTTCTCTTGCCGGGCGTATCATCGCCAACTTCCCGGAGTATCTCACGGAAGAGCAGCGGATCGCTGACGCTCTCACCGAATTGGGAAACCTTGCTACCAAGCCGGAAGCCAATATCATCAAGCTCCCTAATATCAGCGCTTCTATACCGCAGCTAAAGGCGGCCGTCGCTGAGCTGCAGGCTCTCGGTTACAAGCTGCCCGACTACCCTGCAGAGCCGAAAACCGATACCGAAAAGGAAGTCAAGGGCCGCTACGACAAAATCAAGGGCAGCGCCGTCAACCCTGTTCTTCGCGAGGGCAATTCGGATCGTCGTGCGCCGAAGGCCGTTAAGGAATACGCGCGCAAGCACCCTCATTCCATGGGCAAGTGGTCCACCGACTCGAAGACCCACGTCGGTACCATGGGCAAGAA
>DATDAL010000031.1:0-2172 GCA_036525415.1 Terrimicrobiaceae bacterium
GCTCGTCGCAAAACAAAGACATGAGTTGGTCCAGTTCATCGAGCTTATGCTTTTGCGGCGAAAACGAAGGGCTGAGCTGAAGCAGAAAGGCTCCCAGTTTGCCAGCCTCCCGCAGTGGTTCGACTTCGTTGAGAATTCTCTTGGCGACGACGCGCTCCAGCTCGGGCGTAAGAGTCAGATTACCGCGAGGATTGGTCTCTGTGTAGCGCCGTAGGTCTGGCGGCAGCGATGCGGCTTTCACGGCATGGCGTGACAGCAATCCATGAAGTTTCACATCGAAGATAAAACTCGAAGGAGTTTCAGAGTCCCATCGCCGCGTGACTTTCTGTACCGGTATCGCATAAAAGGTCGAATTGACCTCGACGTAGTCGAAATGCTCCGCATACCAGCGCAGACGAGCGGCTGCCGGGAGCTTGGGCGGATACCAGTCTCGTACGAATTCCGGATCCGCCCAACTTGATGTGCCGATGCGAATCATTGCACCGCTACCATCTCTAATTCATGAGTCGCTTGGATCGCATGGCCGGGGATCTTGTGCTGGCCTCGCATTGGCTCTTGTAGCTTTCTACCAAGAACAAGTCAATCTGTCGTCGCGGGAAGCTCTTCAAGCAGGAATCAGTGTCGGCGCCGCTTAAAAAAAGCGTCCTGCCGCTTGACCATTGTCCGACGGAAGCCTTCCTGTCAGTATTTCCAGAGGTTGCCCTGGCTGGCATCTGCGAAGACCCTCGAGCTGAGCATGTAGGACATCGGAGGATCGGGGAGGTTGCTATCGTCGAGGACGGGGAGGTTCTTGCCGATGGTCTCGTCCCAGGGCTGGCTAGTGGCGATGTTGATCGGCGTGCCGACGCGGATAAGCTGGAACGTCTTCCGGGCGGCATCCATAGGCATCCGGACGCAGCCGTGCGTGCTCGGAGTCGGTTTGACAAAGCCCCAGTGCAGACCGTAAGCGGGCTTGAACTCCATCCAGTAGGTCATCGGATAGCCGGCTCCCGGGCTGCTCTGGCGGCGGCGGTTGGCCACCTTCGAATAGATGGTGAAGTTGCCGTGCGGTGTAGGTGTCGCACGCGTGCCAACGGTAACCGGCGTGGCGAGAAGAACGGTGTTCCCCTCGACGACATAGAGGCGCTGGGCTCCGGTGCTGAGCCTGAGCTTCACCGCGGATGGATTTGCCGGCCTTTGAGCAGGGGGATCGAAGGAAAATGAGTTCTGGTTCTGTGTCGGGGACACCATCGCACAGGCACTTAGACCAACGGCCAGTCCGGCCGCCACGGCTGCAAAAAGGAGACGGGATAATTTCATTCGGATTGAAGACTGTCGTAAATCGTGCAGCATGCGCGCCGCTAGTGCAAGAGGATGATGGCTGCTGGATTGCGATTTCCTGCGCGGCGGAACGCGCAGCGCGAACTTTTGGTTGGACCAGATCCCGATATACGAGGCAGTTCTGTGCGAGGGGCGATTGAAGGAAGGGAGACAACCCTGTTATAGGCTCGGACGGATCCTACCATGACCAACGGAGAATTGACCGAGCGCGTTGGAGGACTGGATGATTGCGCAGTCCCCAGGCCGTCCGGCGCTTCGAAATCTTCGTGTACAATCGCAAGCGGCGTCCGCAACGAGAGTTGAATGTGGATGACGTCCATATGTTCTTCGGTGTGTCCTTATCGCTTCATGGGTTCGGATCGGTATGCCCCGCTTGAGGCGGATCCCCAACCCAACTCTGGCCTAGTTAGCGACCAAGCTCCAAGTCGTCGATGCGGTTGTCGTTACGCTCCTGGTTCCTAGGTTCAGTCGCTCAATGGGCGAGTAAGTTGACTTCGATGCCCCGGGAATTTTCACGACTGATCGCTCGAGCGCATTCACGCCCCACCACGGCAAACCGGTGCTTAAGACTTACAGCTTGCACCGGCTTAGAGGCGTCGCGCAAACAGTGAACATCTGAGATCCGTCCGCTAAACGCGCTCGTACGTCGATGTCATCTTCGAACGATATACACCTATGAAAAACTTGCGGTAAGGAGAGAGGCTGCTTTAAGATTAACTGAAGGGTTGATTGCAAGCTCCGCTAAAGGCGCGAGAGAGGCTATGCAGAACATCTTCATCTCCTATCGCCGTGATGACGCGTCAGATGCCACGGGCAGGATCGCTGACGTCCTAAGGTCAAAGTTTGGCGAGA
>DATDAL010000032.1:0-2299 GCA_036525415.1 Terrimicrobiaceae bacterium
AGCGTGGCGATCGAAAGCCAGAAGGCGAGCAGAACGAACGCAACCTTAGGCCAGGAAAGCCGCCGCGTTACGACAATCGTGGTCGGACCGATCCAAACGAAAAGACCCGAAACAACCAACGTGCCGAGGTAATAGGGCTGATAAATGATACCCGAGAGCAGCGATGCCGTCGCATTTGGCGAGGTGAGCCCAAGGAGCGCCCCGAAATAGCTAGTGGCATCCGGTAGGGATTTCGCGCGGAAAAAAATCCAGCTCAGCGTGACCAACAAGAAAGTTGCCGCGATTTGGAACGGTCCCGGCAGATAAAAAAACAGACCGCGGCCCTTATTGAGTCGCTCCAATGTAAGGAACAGTCCGTGAAGCCCTCCCCAAATGACAAAGTTCCATGAGGCACCGTGCCAAAGCCCGCCGAGGAGCATGACGACAAGCAGGTTCAAGTAAGTTCGCGATTCGCCAAAGCGATTTCCTCCCAGCGGTATGTAAAGGTTGTCACGCAGCCACGTGGAGAGCGTAATATGCCAGCGTCGCCAGAATTCCGTAATCGAACGCGACTTATAGGGCGAATCAAAGTTGATCGGGAAAGTAAACCCGAGCATAAGCCCAAGTCCGATCGCCATGTCCGAGTAGCCACTGAAGTCAAAGTAGATTTGAAACGAGTACGCGACAGCACCCAGCCATGCATCTCCAGTACCCAGTGACACCGCATCGAAGGCTGTATCGGCGATTTTTCCGCACGGATTCGCCAGCAACACCTTCTTTGCGAGTCCCAGCGAGAAGATTGCGACACCACGGGCGAACTTGACTGAGGTATGGGAGCGCCTGTGAATTTGATCGGCGACCGTCTGAAAGCGAACAATCGGACCAGCCACGAGCTGCGGGAACATCGAGACGTAGCATGCAAAATCGACGAAATTCCGGATTGCCTTGGCTTCGCCGCGATACACATCGATGGCGTAGCTCATGGATTGGAACGTGTAGAAGCTGATGCCAAGCGGAAGCGTAACTTCAAGGGTGAAATCCCCCCACCCCGGAGGTGCGCCGAGAGCAGAAAGCAGGCCCCGATAGTTCTCCGCGGCAAAATTGAAGTATTTGAAAAATCCAAGAAGCGAGAGATTCGACGCCAGCGAAACCACCAGGGCGCCAAGCTGAAGTCGGCTCCTGGGGCCGTCGGGATCAAGCTTGCGTTCTGGTCCAGCCTTTGCCGTGAGCACGAGGCCGCACACGTAGTCGATCGCGGTCGACAGCAGCATCAGACCCATGAACAGAGGATTTGCCCATCCGTAGAAAGCGTAACTGAAAATAGTGAGCACCCCTTGCCGTGCTCGCATGGGCAGGACGTAGTAGGCCACCAGCGCGAGTGGCAAGAAATAGAAGAGAAAAAGCTGGGAGCTGAAGACCACGGCTCTCAGCGTCCCGAACTAACGTTATAATAGACGTCCTCGTCCAAGGAAGGCATATCGCTGGCGAGCCGCTCACTTTCAAGTTGAGGATGCGCCTCGTAGGGCTCAAGATTCAGATCGAGAATCTTGCCCGGCTTCGCATGCTCGTATGAAGCGGGGACTTTCGCGTCGAGGAGAGCCCATTCGGCAACCTGAACGGTTTGATTTACGAACGTGGAATCGTTGGCCTCCTTGATCCTGTAGCGATTGATGACCAGTGCCCTGCGGTATGGGGTGATCGCTTCAGGCGGGGGCGAGTCGGCTTTCTGCAGCATTTCCGCCTTGACGATTTTCCGGTCGATTCTTGGCCGCTTTGCAATCCGCGCGCGGGCTAACTCAAACTTCTTCGCCGCCTCTTCCGCGCCGATAAATCTGCCGTAGATGGCCACCCCATCCAGATAGCCTTCCCAGGGCCGCACGCCCCCGACTTCGTTTCCAAAGATCAGCGAATAGCTGCTGCCCTGCCATTTGTCGAAGGATCCCTTTTCAAATTTAGTCTGACTAGCAATCTTCCCGTTGAGGTAGCAAACGAGCAGTCCGGGCTTATAGGTTACCAAAACATGGTACGGGGTGCCGGCCGCGATGGGTGCGAGCGTGAAATCCATGCCATTCCTATTGGTGTTCGAAGTCTGGAGTCTTAGCACGAGGCGATCGTTTTCCTGGCCCAGCGTAAAGTTCCTTTTGGAAGGATCTCTCGACAAGCTGATGATTCGGGCGGGTCCAAATTGAGGAATGCGAGACGTGGCGACGATTGCTTCAATCGCAATCTGGTCGGACTTCTTGCAGGCGTCCCGAATCTCTTTGTTGAAGGCTCCGTCAGGCACGAACGCGCCGCCGAGAATGTGCATTTCCCCGTTCGG
>DATDAL010000033.1:0-2389 GCA_036525415.1 Terrimicrobiaceae bacterium
CCATCGGCTCTCCCAAAGATAGCGGACACACGCCTGCTCATCGGCAAACCTCTCGCGGAATCCCCTCAAGGTCTTGGGAAAGGTGGGTCGCACCTCCCAATTTCAGGTCTCTACGAACCTGAGTCAAGGGGATAAGCATATGATGTAATCAGCTGTAATCAGCCTTTCGAGTCAGCGAATCACGATGACCACCAACAACCAGTTCATCCCGACTGCCGACCGGGCTCACAACAGAATCACGGTCCAAAGCATTGATCTCGGACGTGAGGATTCACCATGGATCTTCTATGCAGCGAGAGAGGTGTCCGAGAGTGAATGTGAGAGGTGTCAGTCATGATATATTGATATCGGAGCCAGCGACACGCACAGCAGTGGATCCGAGATACGCCAAAATGTTCCAAAGAATCTCCGTAGAGGACACTCTTTGAAATACGCCGTTAAGCGTACGTGCGGCTGTCGCTGATGGTTGCGGGAATCGCCGCGCCAGAGGCTTCCCGCAGCCTTCGTAAAGAGCTCGCGCAAATACATTGTTTGAGCCGGTGATGCTGCGTGTGCCGAGGCAGACTTTGCGGAAGATGACGAGGGGACGCAGGGAGCGTTCGGTGTGGTTGTTGGTGGGCGGTCCGTTGTGCGTAATGAAGGCGAAGAGTTCCTCGTATTCGGGGGAGTCGGGCCGGAGGCGTTTGCGGAGGGTTTCGGCTTTGGCAAAAACGAGGGGCTTTTTGCAGAGGGCGTCGAGCTTGGCGGAGAACGTGGCTACGAGAGCTTTGCGCGCCTTGAGAGTGGCGGGCACGTGTGCGTGGCAGGCGTCTTGAAAAAGGACTTTGAGCTTCTTGCAGAAGCGGACGGAGGTGGCATCGGCTTTGGGGATGAGGGCGAGTTCCTCGGCGATTTCGCGAGCCCTGCGCAGGAGGTGGGCCAGGCAGCTTTGACGGCCCCCTGCGGCCTCGACGGCGTTGTAGGCGGCATAGGCATCGGTGACCAGCAGTCCTTCGAGTCGCTCGCCCAGCAGTGCTGTGGCGGCCTCGCTGTTCCTGCGGGGGTCGATGCGAAAGACGGCGAGCGATTGGTTGCCGGCATACCAGAGCCAGGAGTTGCGGCCATCTTCGCGCCAGTGGGTTTCATCGGCGTGAACTATTGCGCCAAGGCGCATCTTGTCGATCAGGTCGGCGTGGATCGGCTCGGCATTGCCGCGGGCGCGTTTTTCGAAGCCCAGGGTGCTGGCGGCGACAAAATCGAGCCCGAAGAGCGTCTTCATCGCAGTATTGATCTTGCGATAAGGCAGCTTCAAGCCATGGCGCAAATAGAGCGCGGTGGCTTTGGCCTTCGGACCGATGGGGGCGAAAGGCAGTTCGCCTTCGAGGGGGCTGGATCACTTGGCGGCGGCAGTGCGGACAAAGGGCGGAGTCGTGCACGTAGCGGGTAACGACTGCGCGCGGGACCATCACAAGGTCCTCTTGCACATAGGAAGTCTGTCGGCCGCCAAGCGGAGTGGTCGCGCTCTGGCAGTGCGGGCAAAACAACGGAGCCTCCACGTGAATGCATTGGTCCACCTTCTGGGGAACTTTCCTGTTCCACGCGGGATGCCCAGGGGGCGCTCCCCGCGGTTTGCCCGGCCGCACTCCGGCCACTGGTTCCACCGTGGCCGGGCGTTTGACGGCCTTGAAGCCCCGCTGGTAAAGCAGGCGGTTTTCCGCCCGCAGCCGCTCGATTTCCCGGGCCTGTTCCCGCGCGTTGCGGCGCAGTTCGTCCATTTCGGCTGCCATCTCCTGCCGGATGCGCCAGTGCTCGTGTTCCCGGTAGCGGGAAGCCTGATACTCCTGGAACATCCCGAAGGCGGAAAGGCCTTCAAGATGGGGGCAGTGGTCCCGATAAGGACAAACAAAGTTTTCCGGCGGCTCTTTCCACCGGCCCATCAGCGAGGATCCTTAGCCTTCAGCAGCTCCCAGTTCACCTCGGAGAGTTCCTTAAGAAGCTCCTTGAGTTTTCGGTGGCGCTCGATCATGGCGCGAACCTCCTCAAGCTGACCGCGGCGAATGTATTTGGTGCGGGTTTTTCCTTTCTCTCCGCTCGTCAGATTGAACCCTCCCCGGCGACCTTGGGTGGTCACCGAACCGACGAGAAAATCGAAATTGTTGAGCAACTCGTGCTTCAGGCGCTCTTTTTTCTGTTGAAGATTCCAGGGAATCTTAGACATGCGCGTTTCTGCGCATGATATCCCCAAAAAGGCAAAGATTAAATTCAGGCGTAAATGCTTATCCCGCTGAATCAGGTATCGTCATTGTCTTCAGAGAAACATGAGGACGTTGGGATAGTCAGGTCCAAGAGTGTTTGGAAAGCGGCGTGGAAGTCCTCCCAAAGCCTCCCAAAGATACCGCACACACGCCCG
>DATDAL010000034.1:0-45990 GCA_036525415.1 Terrimicrobiaceae bacterium
GAGCACGGAGTGAAGAATAAGAACCGCTACCGCGGCATTGTCTTCGATGCGCTCAGCACGAAACATCCGGCCGTGATCTGAAGCGGTGATTTCCTTTATAAGGCGATATCTTCCTGCAAGAAGCAAGCCGGGAGCTGCGCGGCCGGCCGCAGGAGGGGGCGCCGGCTCGGGAGACGCCGCCTTTGCCGGCGCGGCCCCATGTTCTAGTGTCTCGACGCATTCGTCGAGTTCGCGGCGCAAGTCGGCAGGCATCTGCGGACGATCATCCGGGTTCTTCGCCATCATACGGCGAAGGAGACCGACCACCGTCGCAGGCTGACCTTGGAGTGTTCCAAAGGGCGGATCCCGATGGAGATGCTGACTCATGACTTGAGCGGTCGATCCGTTGAACGGAGTCTTGCCCGCCAGCATGTACCAGAGAGTGACACCGAGGGAGTAAATGTCGGACCGCACATCGATTTCCCGCTCCTCCAGCTGCTCGGGGCTGGCAAAATGGGGCGTTCCGAGGAACCCTCCTGTCGTGAGAGTCGCCGAGTCCTCCCCTTCCGCGTTGGCGTTCTTCGCGAGGCCAAAATCGATGACCTTGACCGCAATTTCGCCTCCCTCTTCGCGCACAAACATCACGTTCGAAGGCTTGATGTCACGATGCACCAAGCCCTGCTTTTGCGCTGCGCCAAGGGCGCGGGCAACCTGCGAGGCTATCCTGAGCGCCATCGGAGTCGGAACCGCTCCCTCACGCTTTATGAAGGCCTCGACCGTCTCTCCATCGACGAACTCCATCGCGTAGAAATAGTTGTCTGCCTCGCGACCGAGGTGGAAAACTGTCGCCACATTCGGATGCCTGAGGGCCGCTGCCGCTCGCGCCTCGCGCAAAAAACGCTGCCGGGCCGTCTCGCTGTTTAGGTAAGCCGATTTGATGACCTTGAGAGCGACATGGCAGCGCAAATTGGTATCAAAGGCCTTGTAGGTGATGCCCATTGCGCCGCGGCCCAATTCGTACAGCGAGCCGTCTTCCTTTCGCAGAACCTCGAAATGCTGGAACCTAACCATTTCCGCCATGTGCGTGCTTCATCTAAGTGCCAGGCGGCAAAATGACAACTCTCCCCCAGATCCGGCGCAGCGGGCGCATGCTCAGTCACGCCGCACCCAGCGTCCGCCGAGTGCGATCCCGTATTGGAATTTCCGCTCATGTTCACGAATCAAAAAGGGAAGGTCCCTCATGAGCTGCAACTCGAAATTTGGATCGAGGATGCCTTTCAAGGCCTCGCGGGATCGTATTCCCTCCTCCCTGCGCCCGCCCAGCCATTCTGCACGGGAAGTAAATTCCTCAAGCCATGTAAACGGTGTGGTCAGTAACAGCTGACCACCGGGATTGACAAGCTGCGATAAACGCCGGAGGAAAAGCCTCGGCTCCGGCAGGCGGCAGATCAGATTGGCTGCCAGCACGAGATCGAAGGTGCCCAAACCGTCCGGCAACTTCGTTGCGTCACCCAGCTGGAAACGGACGCGTTCGCGGTCGAGCCCCTCCGGCACGCGCACCTGCAGGACGTCACAAATGTCGCCCTCCGCAGGGACCTCGAACGAAAGAGCGCCCTTATCCTGTAATATCCGGGCCGCCTGAATGAAGGACTCCGACAGGTCGATGCCTACAACCTCTGCGCAGAAGCGGCCGAGTTCAAAGCTCGAACGGCCGACCGCGCATCCCACATCGAGCGCTCGGGCGCGCGGGGAGAGTGCAGCGAAATCGACGAGCTCATATACGCAGCGCACCGGAAAATCGCACGCGTCACGCGGGGCCGGCAATTGCCCAAAAATCGCCTCCTCGGAACCATAATGAAAGAGGAGATATTCCGCGAGGAGCTTTCCGGATTCGTAAGGATTCTGCAACCTGTCAGGCACTTCGTTTCCCCATCGCGATCCACCTACAAATGGGAGCTGGATTTCAAGTCCGACAGGTTGCTACCTGAGGAGAGAATTCACGTAATCGGCCGGTTCGTAGTTCTCGATGAGCACTGCGACCTTCCCATCGCGCAACATCCGCGCCTGCTTGAGCCGGATCTCAGGCGTCTTCTGCGGCGCGAAGAGAATATCATCGTGGGTGGCGTTCTCGCGGTTGGCAAACTTATCAGGTGTCAGCTTGCCGCCAAGATGGTCGCTGCGTCCGGTGGCCACATGAATGGTCCCCCGAATCTTCTCGTCCTGAATGTCGCGCCCTGAAAAAGGGAGCACCTGCGTCCCGAACCCGAGTTCACCGAGCTCACCTGTAACGGGATCGGTTGCCAGCTTCTTGTTATGGAGCTCGACCGTCTCAGCGTTCCCCTTGAGCAACTCGGCATTCCGTATGCGGCCACCAGAGACATGCATGAGGCCGATGGTGCCGTCCTCATACTTCATCGGAAATTTGCCACTCGCGCCGGTAGGGACAAAATAGATCTCGCCGGCGGGAAGATTGGCGACGTCGGGTGCGTCGCCAAGACAGAGCCCATGGCTCTTTTGAGCTTCCTGCCTGCCAAGATCGAGGTGAAGAGTATGGACAACGCCTGTGTAATCGAAATCGATCTCAACCCAATCTGCGCGGGTCATACCCAGGCGTAGTTTCTCCGCCTCGCCGCTGACCTCCCGGTAATCGACCGCCAGGCCGCTACTGAGAATGGTTTGGTTCAGGCCGTGCAAAGTCGCCCCGCGAAAACCATGCCTCTTGGCGTGGGCAGTCAAGGGAGCCGTCGCGGAATAAGTGGAGATGCAGAGAATGATGTCATAAAAAGGATACACGTCCTTTTCGAGGCTTACTTCTTTGCATTCCGGTGTGATGGCGAGATCGGGCAAGTCGAGATTGCTGCCGCCGGTGACCTCGTACGCGAAAATGTCGCCGCCGGACAGGCCGAGTTCCTTCATCGTCCCGTTCTTGAGCCCCTCGTAAAAATAGGTCATCGCATTTCGCTGGATCGAGAGATCGGGATTCTTCAAAAACTTGAAATTGACGATGTCGCTGGGATCCTCAAGATCGATGAGGATGCAGATTTTCTGGCCGGGTTCGGGTTCAAAGGTCGTTTTCAGCAATCGCGTGAGGCTGAAAGGCGGAAAAACACGGGCGGCGAGTTGCTCGGAGATACTCATATCAACGTTAGTTTAATCTGATACGTCAGCCGGGGCAACGCCGATGCAGTTTCTTCGCAAACCGTCACCCCGCATCATCTCCTTTTTGGCTCGGATGGAAGCCGGGCTCAAAACGTGGGGCGCGTTGGGAGTGGCCGTTTTTGCGATCCTTTACTACGCGCTGTATTACCGCAGCGGACTCAACTTTAGCGGCGAGGGTGGCACGGTAGCCCTCATCGCCCTGAGATTGCTGGACGGTCAAAGGCCGATTGTGGACACATTTCTGGGTTACAACCTCATGTGGTTCTATCCGGTGGCGTGGCTGTTTCAGCTAACCGGACCGGACTACACGGCACTGCGCGTTTTCTTTTTTGGGCTGTGCACCGCCACGGGAGTTCTGGCGTTCTTCGTCCTGCGCCGGGTAACCGACAGTGGATGGTTCTCGGTCCTGGCGGCATTGGGACCGGTTCTCATTCCCGGCATGCTCTTCCGTAACTACATGGCATTTCTCGTCATGCTGAACATGCTGTCGCTTCTGCAAGCCTATGTGTTCGAACAGCGCACGAAACGCCGGCAGGTTCTTTGGATGGGTGGAGCCGGCGCTGCTTTGGGACTCACCTATCTGATGCGAATCGATCTGGGAGCCTTTTTCACGGTGATTACCGCCGGATTGATTGCGTTGTATCCTTTCGGGTTGAGAGGAGGCCCTGCGCGCCGATTACTCCTTGCGGGCGCCGGCGCTTTCCTCGCAGTGGTGATGTTTTGTGCTACACACGCGCCGTTTTATCTCGACGCGGTGAAGCGCGGATACGCGGGTCCTTTCGTGGCGCAATACACGGGTTGGATCGGAATGGTGCGTTATCTCGCTTTCCAGCAGTTTGCCAAGCCACCTGCCTTGCCCGAACCCTCCTCGGTGCCGACTGCGGAGACGCGCCAAATCGTGGCGCAACCCACCCCAGCAGCGACGCCCAGGCAAAGAAACCGTGATGTGGATAGCGAGAGTTACCTCCAGAAGCGCTCGCTAGCGGATGTCGTCCAAGCGCGAACCCTCTCCGATCGCACGTTCGCGCTGGCAACCTACCTTCCGATTCCGGCTGCACTTCTGATCATCATCCCCGCCGGGGTCTTGCTCGTCTGGGCTCTTGTACGGAGTGATTTCGCGCTCAGGACAGAGGCTCTGGCGATGCTGGTCACCACCGGCTCGGCTCTGACTCTGTTTCCGCAGTACTTCTTTTTCCGTCCAGACACCCCGCACCTCTCGGAGTTCATGGCGCCTTTTTTGGTAGCGATGGCCTGCGCCAGCTGGCTCGCGTGCCGATGGAGAAGCAAGCACCGCTTCGGCAAAATCTACTGGGGTCTGATGGTCACGATTTGCCTGTTGAACGTCGCACTCTATTTTATTCACGCCTTTCCAAAAGAGTCGTCGGGCTCTGTCGCTGCTCGCACGAAACGCAAGTACGAACTCGTAGCCGAAAACGGCGTGCGTGTTTGGCTGAAGCAAAAGGAACGGGAGGAAATCGCGGAGATCTGCCGTGTCATCAAGACTTACACCAAACCGACAGACTATGTTGTCTGCTATCCGTACGCTCCAACGATCAATTTCATGACCAGGCGCCCGTCCTATGAGTACAACCTTTACGTGGACAACGCTCACAATGTCTCGGAGTTTTTCGCGGAGACTCTGGCGGAGGTCACAAAGTACCGGCCGGGGGCAATCCTCATCGATAATCGTGCCCTAAACCAGACCGAAGATTCGAGGTTTCACAACTGGGCGGCTGAAACCTACGAATGGATCAAGACTCACTATTCTTATGCCGGCACTTTCCGGCGCCAGGAGATCTATTTGCGGCCGGACCTTTACAAGGTCGAAAAGTAGTGAAAAACGTCTGGTCGTGCGCCTCGCGCGCCAAAATCTACGGCCGGGGACTACCTTGTTCCCGATCTCTGCGACTGCTCTGTTCAAGAATGCCTTCGTAGGCGGTGACGGTTTTTTCCAGGTCGAAGTCGTCCGCTTTTTCGCGTGAAGCGCGGCGCATGCGTTTCAGCATTTCCGCGTCCGCCAGCAATACGCGCAGCTTTTCAGCAAAAGCCGCCGGCGAGAGCTCACAAAGGAAGCCGTTTTTTTCCTCGTCGACGACGTCGCGCATTCCACCGATCTGGCTGCCAACGATCGCAACGCCAAGCTGCAGCGCCTCGATTGCGACCATCGGCAAACCTTCGTGCAACGATGGCATGAGAAGAATATCAGCCTCAGCCATAACCCCGGCTACCATGGCGCCGGAGGTCCAGCCGTGCAGTGTTACGCGCGTCGCAATGCCCTCGCGCTCAGCGAATTCTATGACTTTATACCTCAAGGGACCATCGCCGATTACATCGAGCGACCAATCCATTTCCTTGATCAAAGCCAGTGCCTTGAGGGCAAGGAGCGGGTTTTTCTGAATGCTCAATCGTCCCACCATGAGAATGCGCCGAGGAGAATGGATCCGCAGCTGGGGCGGTGCAATCCGATTGACGCCATTCGGAATTACAACCGGATCCACCCCGTAGGCCTTTGCCGCCAGCCCCGCAACAAAGCGACTAACCGCTGTCACGCTTTGGGCACGACGCCATATCGGCGCCAAAACCGGGCCAAGAAACCGAAACAAATGATCGGTCTGCTCCGGCACGCCCCCGGGAACGTCGCCCAGGTGCGCCGTCAGCACGTAGGGAACGCCGGCGAAGATTTTCGCGGCGAGCGCCAGTGGTCCGGTCGGAACCGCAAAGTGCGCATGAATGACATCAGGACGCCACTTTCGGGCTTCTCTCAGAACCGGCAAGAAGCTGGTCGCAACGTAAAGAGCCATTTCAGGGACTCTGCAGGTATCCTCGCGCCGGCGAAAGGATTCGGGACGCAGGACCTCGATCTGGTCGCGCATCTCACGCCTCGGCAGGTGGCGCATGCCCGCAGTGAGAACGCGCACGTCATGCCCCCTGCTAGCTAGACTCGCTGCCACCTGCGCCGCAACTCTTCCCCCGCCACCGCCGACGGGAGGATATTCGTAGCAGAGAACGAGGATCTTCACCTCGTCACGTCTTCCGCGCCCAACCTTGTCAGCCACTCTCCATAGCACAACTGGCACCAGAGATAGAGACGTTCATCTGCGGCCCCAGACCGGTGAGAGGAAAGCTTCTTCTCGAGGAACTTGCCGTCGCCGCGCGGCTCCAAACGCCCCAAGCGGAACCACACCCCAACCGGAGTGCCAAACCCCTTCTTTTTGCGGTAAATGATGTCCAACGGAAGAACCGGCTCGAGCGCCTTCTTGAGAAGATATTTCGTAGTCCCTCCGCGAATCTTGAGGCAATGCGGCAGCCGGCGGGCAAAATCCGCTACCTCCAGATCAAGGAATGGGCTCCGCGCTTCAAGGCCGTGCATCATGCTTGCGCGATCAACTTTCGCCAGGATGCCATCCTGAAGATAAAGTTCCGTATAGAATTGCAGTGTTCGATCCACCAAATCGGACTGGCGGCACGAATCCCAGACCTCCACAGCCTCGGAATACAAATCCTCCGCATCAACCGGCTCGCCGAAGAGTTGCGCGATCTCATGCGGTTCCAGCGCGCCAAGCCACACCGGATTCCAATAAGGGGGTTGATGGCTAGCCCCGCGCATTCCGCGCTTAACCTTGAAGTCAAAGCTCAGATTGGCGTGCGAAACAGGAAGAAAACCCGCCAAAGCTCGCAGAGCATGGTGCACGGGCCGCGGGACCATCCGCGCGTACCACTCCGCCTTTCTCAAGCCTCGAAACGTGTCGTATCCTGCAAACAACTCATCGCCGCCGTCGCCACCCAAGGCTACGGTGACTTGCCGCCGCGTGAAGCGGCTCAGCAACCAGGTCGGCAGCAACGAATTGTCGCCCTGGGGCTCGTCCAGCCTCTGGAAGACTTCGGGCAGCACGTCACAGGCCTTGTCGAGGTCAAGTGTTTCGCTTTGGTGGTCTGTTCCGAGAAATTCCGCGGCGCGGCGGGCGTGAGCCGATTCGTCGAAGCTCGGCTCGTTGAATCCAATGCTAAACGTCCGCAGGCGCTCCGTGCCGGCGTGTTTCGCCGCCAGCGCTGCCACCGCCGTCGAATCGATCCCTCCGCTCAAGAAAACTCCGAGCGGCACGTCGGCCATCAAGCGCCTCTTGACGGCACGATCAAGCCGCTCGAGCAACTCCTCCGCCAGCGACTTCTCTGAACGCCTCATCATGCCTTCGTCCGGCTCGATTTCAAAGCGCCAGTAGCGACGCACAACCGGTTCCCCTCCGGCCTCCAGGATCAGATTGTGACCCGCCGGCAATTTGCAAACCCCCTCGATGAGGGAATTCGGCGCGGGCACCAGCGAATAGGCGAAGAATTTCTGGAGAGCTTTGCGCGAGACGCTGCGCGGAGAGCCTCCGTGTTCGAGCAACGCCGTCAATTCTGAAGCAAACGCAAGAGTGCCTGCGCGCCGGAACCAGAACAACGGCTTCTTGCCGAAACGGTCGCGACTGAGAAGCAGGCGCCTCTTCCGAGAATCCCAAAGCGCAAAAGCCCACATGCCATTGAGCCGGTGGACGATTTCCTCACCCCAAACGCAATATCCATGCAGCAACACCTCGGTGTCCGAGTGATCGCTCTGAAACGTGCGGCCCCGCGCTTCCAAATCAGCGCGCAATTCCAGATGGTTATAGATCTCACCATTGAAAACGATGACGCAACGCCCCTCAGCCTCCAGCATCGGCTGCGCCCCGCCGGCCAGGTCGATGATAGAAAGCCGGCGATGCCCGAAATGCACAGCGTCAGACTCAGCACAATAAAACCCCTCCGCGTCCGGGCCGCGGTGCGCCAGCCGGCGCGTCATGCGCTCGAGATCGAATCGATCCCCCTCGCCGACAAATCCGGCGATTCCGCACATTTCAAGCCGCTTTCGGAAAGGATTTTACGTTGCGCGTTTCACGCACCAGATAGATCGACTTGTTCTGGGACTCGTGAAAGGTCCGAGTGATCATTTCCGCCAGCAACCCCATGAGGATACAGATGACGCCCGTCATGAAGGAAAAAACCGCCATCATCGGCAGCGGGGTGGCTGTGAAGAAATACCCCTTGGTGCGCATGTAGAGCGTCCAAACACTGAAGCCAAAGGCGGCGGCAAAAAACGCCACGCCCCAGAGCCCGAAAAGATACATCGGCTTGAGCATGAACCTGTCCATGAACTTCACGGTTACAAGATCCATCAAGACCTTCAGCACGCGCTCGAGGCCATACTTTGAAGATCCGCACGATCGCGCGAAATGATTGACAGGAATCTCCGTGATTCTCGCCCCGTGCCATTTCGCGTAAATGGGAAGAAACCGATGCATTTCGCCGTAGAGGCGGATCCCTTCAAGCACTTCGGCCCGATAGGCCTTCAACGAACAGCCAAAATCGTGCAAGCGAACGCCCGAAACAATGGATATCAGCTTGTTCGCCATGATGCTCGGGATATTACGGCGGATGGTGTTGTCTCGCCGGTCCCTCCGCCAGCCCGAACACACATCGTAGCCCTCTCTGAGTTTGGCAAGCATGCGCGGAATATCTTCCGGATCATTCTGACCATCTCCATCCATAGGCACGATGACATCGCCTGACGCAAAATCAAAACCCGCCATCATCGCCGCTGTCTGGCCGAAGTTTCGGCGAAAGTGGACAACCTTCACCTCGCGATGGGTAGTCGCCAACCTGTTCAGAATCTCCTCGCTCCGGTCCAAACTTCCATCGTTGACAAAAATGATCTCCCACGGATCACCGTTCCGATTCATTACCCCACGCACTTTCTCGAAAAGTTCCTCAATGGAGCCTTCCTCGTTGTAAATCGGAACGGATAACGAAATCATGAAATGGATGGCGGAACCCTTCAGGGGACACAAAAATGGTCGTGCTGTCAGCAAAAATCAAAAAAGATCCTCTGGGAGATCCACTCGCAAGGTCAGGAGTTCGTTGCTCGGCGACTTTTCAGCGTTTGTCACATTCATGCGTCCAGCGCCCGAGCAGCCGCCGAACCGCGGTTGAAGATGAACTTCGAGCACTTTCCCTTCTGGACCACGGCAGCTTGCGCCAGGCGTCCTCATGCTCCTTCATGGAGCACATTGCTCGCCGCAGTCGCCTCATTGCTTGTTGCATCGCTTCTGCTCGGTCGGGCTGCGCAGAGCGTAACGCTGGCCTGGGATGCCAATCCTCTGCCCAACATCGCCGGTTACAAGCTATACTACAGCACAGCCAAGGGAAAACGCATCGAGAGCCTCGACGTCGGCAACGCGACGACTGCCACGATCTCAAACCTCGACGACGAGACCACCTATTTCATTACGGTGGCCGCCTACGACACTGCAGCGCTCGAAAGCCAGGCGTCCAACGAGATTTCTTTCAAAACGGCCCCGCTCGGCGCACACACTTTGACCGTCAACAACGGGACCGGCAGTGGCAAGTACACTGAGAGCACTCGGCTCAAAGTGAGCGCCACGCCCCCTGGACCAGGTCAGCAGTTTGACCGCTGGACAGGTGACTGTCAAATTCTTGACAACCCCTTCGAGTCGACCACCACGGCCTTGATGCTATTCAGGGATTTGGCGATTACCGCCCGTTACCGCGCAAGCGGCACCTTCGCTAACGAAAGCTACTCGGGCATCGACGCCGCTGCGCTGGATAGTATGCATTGATTCTAAGCGCCAACGCTAATGTTTCTTTCGGGAGCTTGCGTCAACATCTCGCTGCATCCTTGCAAGGGCTGTCCCCGTCCTCGTGCAGCAATTACCTGCAGATCGTTACGCAACGATAATATTGCTTTTATCGGTTGCTCGATGCAGGCTCCGCAACGGAGGACCGTATGTTGTTGAATCAAATGATGGACTATTTGCAGTCGCTTAAAGCCGACGGCATCAGTGTTGAATTTTACTTTCAATGGAACGACCCCGATTTGAAGAAGGCGCTCATCACACGACAGTACAAAGGAAGCGCGGCCTGCGCGGCTCTCAGCTATCGATGGGTCAGACGGCAACTCAGCAAGGGTGTTCTTGCAACCCCTGATCAGCCGATTTTTAAGGAGCTGTCACAGAAAAAGTTGGCCAAGATCGCCACTGATCAGGTCAAACACGCTCAGTACACGCAATTAGAATTCGAAATAAAAGAAAAAGGGTATCAGCCGACTGGATATCAAGCGATTATAAAGCCCAAGGACAAGCTCGTTTGTGGTCTCATCGGAGAAGGTCGCTTTCAGGATTTCGTCAGCGAGGCGGCATCAGACAAGAACATTGATGAACTCGGCTGGTGGATTGAGGGGACCGTCGATGCCGCATACGCCGTCGAACGCCGTGTGCGAGAGAAGTATGGCAAGACCAAGCCTGAAGAGTTTGACGAAATTGCGAACCAGTTTCCGGATTTCTTTGGAATTTTGGCTGTGCGCGGCGTTTCGGGACATGCCATGGGCTTGCGGCATGACCCGTGGACAGGCGTGGTGCACTTTTTCGATCCAAATTTCGGGCACTTCAGATTCCCAAGTTGGCATGTGTTTCGCGAAAAGCTCAAACCGTACTGGCGGTATGGCTACATGGACCCAGGGAAGCCGGCGCCTGTGTTCCCTAAGGAGTGCCGATTCAAAAACTACTACCTGATCCAATATCGGAAAGAGCCGTTAGGGTGCGCCGATGCACTATCAAGGCAGTGGTTCTCAATCAGCGGACCGGAAGGCGCGACGGACGAACAGATTGAACTGCTCAAGTCGCTCAAAGTCCCAACTGGTTAGACCTGTTCTCGGACACCCACTAAGTCATAGGTTTCTAAAAGAGCCTTGGCTCCGCGCCCTTGGCATGGCGGAATTCATAGGCTAACTTTCGAGAGGAAGCATAGTTTTAGCCCGAGCGCAACTCGCTGAATCAAGAAGAAGCTTGGTGATTCGAGGGGGGCAGAAAGTCGTAATATTCCAGCCGAGATGGGCGCCCAGCTACAGCAAGGGTGCCGCTATAGTCTTCGTCAGGCCGGAACCCTGCGAGGTGCCAGCTCGCACCATGAGCCTTTGCTTCGTTTTCGAGGGTGACCACGCGCAAGGGCGCCAGAGCGACTTCCAGCTTCGAGAGTTCAAGTGCGAGTCCAATTGAAGTGGCTTTCAGAACCGCCTCTTTCGCCGTCCATAGCTGAAAGAACACCCGATGACGAAGGCTTGTGTCCGCCCTGGCGATTTCCTCCTTTTCCCTGTCGCAGAAGTATCTTTCCGCAATCTCCACAGGGTCAAGCCGGCGATCCTCTCTTTCGATGTCCACCCCAATGGGCCAGTTCCGGCAAAACGCTGCGACCATGAGACCGCCAGAGTGCGAGAGATTGAACTGGATGGCAGCTGAATCCAGCAAAAAAGGCTTTCCGTGAGCCGTGTAGCCAAACTTCAGCCGATCCGATTCCATGGAAAGGTACCCTGCAAGAATCGCTCGCAAGGCGCCGCGGCCTGCCGCAAAGCGGCGCTGCAGGACCGGAAAGCGATAGCGCTTAGAACGCTGCACTTCGTCCTCGGAAAGCATTCGACGAAGCGCGCAAAGTGCGGGATCGGACACATCCAGTCCCACCCGCCACAGGTGGACCTCCCCCTCTTGAAGATCATTCCCGGGACTCGATTGCTTCCATGGTATCATTGGAAAGCAAAATTGCACTTGCCTCTACGGGGAAGGTCGATTTGTTGACCAAAATGCCATACCGCGTTTGCAAGACGATCGATATTGAGAGCGGCCACATGTTGTCGAAGCATCCTGGCAAATGCAGATTTCCGCATGGTCACACGCGCAAGGTGGAGTTCGTCCTTGAAGCACAGCAACTCAATCGGAACGAGATGGTGTGCGACTTTTTGATCGTGAAGGAGCTCATCGGCGATTATCTAGAAGTTCTGGATCATGCGATATGCGTCAATACCGCTGATCCGGCTTACCCGGAACTGCGCGCCCGCTACGGAGACAGAATCGTCTCTTTTGAGAATGAGGATCCGACCACAGAGGTCATGGCGCGAATCATCTTTCAGACATTCGTCAAGAGACTTGCGGATTACTCCGCGAGGCGGAATCAAAGCCACCCCCTGGACAGGGAAGTCAGACTGGTCTCGGTGAAGGTGTGGGAAACAGCCTCATCCTGGGCGGAGTACTCTTTGCGATAACAGGCCGCGGGACTTGGAACGAAACATGAAAGACGTACAGAGCACCGCCGACACCCGGGGCATCGCTATTGATCAAGTCGGCATTACCAATCTTCGCTACCCGATCAGTGTGAAGAGCCGGTTCGGCGAGCCAATGGCGACCGTGGCTGACATTTCGATGTCGGTGCACCTTCCGCATCATTTCAAGGGCACCCACATGAGCCGGTTCCTCGAAGTCATGGCAAAGCACGAAGGCGAAATTACCTTGCGCAGTTTGCCGGCGATTCTCCATGAGCTCAAGAGACGACTCGATGCGGAGAGCGCCCACATGGAATTGTCCTTCCCGCATTTCATCGACAAGGCCGCGCCGGTCAGCGGCGCCCGTGCGAAAGTATGCTGTGACTGCACTTTCTCGATATCCTGCAATGGCAGGAAGGATGACGTGTCCCTGCGCGTCGTGGTGCCTGTAACGACGCTCTGCCCCTGCAGCAAGGAGATCAGTGACTACGGAGCGCACAATCAACGCGGACACGTCACGATCGAGGTGCACCCAACGATGACAAAGGAGGGCTGGGCTTGGATTTGGATCGAAGAACTCGTCGAGGTTGCCGAGAGATCCGCATCGGCGCCTGTTTACGCCCTGCTCAAGCGCCCTGACGAACGCCATGTGACCATGCAGGCTCACGACAATCCCGTCTTTGTCGAAGATCTCGTACGCAACGTCGCACTTCTCTTGAAAGACGACCCGCGCATCTCCTCGTTCGAGGTGCAGGCCGTAAACCAGGAGAGCATTCACGCCCACGACGCCTTCGCGCGCGTCATATGGAAGCGCAGTCGGAAGCGCAGTCCCAAACAAGCACGATAGCAAAGCTTCTCTAAGGTTCGCTTGCGATGTCCTCATCGCCGCATATGGTCGCTTCAACGGGCGCGCCACGCTGCAAGCAAACGAAAAATCCTTGCACACTTCGCGCAAGGCCCAGCGCCTCGCGCGTATCATCTAGGTGGAAAGACATCACAAAGAGGTGATTGGAGAGACGTCGAGAATAGAATAAGCGTTTTGGCTAGGCACCGATTGCGGGGACGGTTTGGTGCAGAGCAAATCATCAAAATCGCAGAGACGGTAATTCGTACTCATTCATCCGGCTCTGAACCACACTACCAAGTGAAAGGCTTTTCGTTTGAACCGAAAAGCCGTCGAACTCCACGAGCATACACTTTGAACAATAATAAACAATAAATGAAACTACCAAACATTCTTAGGTTTGAATCTATGCCTCGCTTCGCGAACTCCTTGAGTGCATCATCCACGCATGCGGCTCGAGGCATTTGCATTGCAATCCTCGCAGTTGGCATGGCGTGCGTTCCACAGGCTAGGGCCATATCGTTCACTGGCACTTCGTCGGGCATCTTTGTTAATCCAACGGGCGGACCAGGCTTGGTTACGACCGGAGTTAATACCAATGCGTTTACATGGGGTACCGGAGTTCAGTCCCCTTCCAGTTCACTAACCTACACGGGAACAGGCTTCGCGGGCGTGTTGTCTGAACAAGCCTTCTCGATTGGCAGTCTCTCCTATTTCAATGGGACGGTCCTGGATGGAACCCAATGCTATTCTGTAGGCTTTCAGGCGTTGCTCGCGTTTACGTCCCCACAAGGACTCGCCCAGAATTTCAACTTCGACTTCCAACTCATTAACACGCCGAATACGGGCACCGATGTGCAGAATGCCGATACCGTATTTCTGTCAACTCTGCTTCCGACGACAACCTTTAGCGTCGATGGCATAGATTACACGCTGAAATTGGCCTTTGGGTCAGTGACAGCTGGCGGATTTACGGAGGTCAACAAGTTCTCTGTCTTGGAAGGCCGATCGGCGTCGGCAGATCTTGTGGGTATTATCACCGCAAACACGCCGCACTCAGTGCCGGATTCGGGCTCCACCCTTGCATTCATGGCAATGGCCGTTGTGGGGTTGGGAGGACTAAGACAGTATTTGAAGGCGTGATTGAACTACATCCGAGACGGCCGAGCCGGTCCACTGAGGTTAGTCCCAAGGCCGGCGCCGTGAAGTCGCTGACGCATCGAGGCGCTCTCGGAGAAGTGACAGGCAAATGAGGAAATAGCATTTTCCGCGAAGATGGCAGCGGGACAAGGCCAATGTCTAATGGGCATTGGCCTTTGTCTTTCCTGGAGACGCCTCTCATTCCGCGCGTCCGTCTCAACCTGTCACTATAGTCTAATATCTCGGCGCTTTCACCGTGCCCGCTTCAAGCTCATTGCGCCGGCGCTGGGTGATCTGGCCCGCAATCTCGCGCACCATTTCCTCGATAAGCAGTCGGAGATGGCTACCGCGGCGAAAATCGGAGGGAGCGATATTTTTCACCCGATCAGCGTGGGTGCAAAGCTGATAGCATTTCTTGAAGCTTAGGCGGGTAAGGTCGTCTGGATCGTAAACAGCGATTGCCTGCCCCCCATTCCGACGCATCACCGTAAAGCAGGGAACATCCGTTGGCCCATCGCCGACATAAATCATGTTGGGAAACGGGATGGGCCGAAGATCAGGCGCCATGTGGTCGTTCACATCCTGGCTCATGTCGAGCATACCCTTGTTGATGCGGAAGAGGAACTGCGTCTTTTGCGTGTGGCTGATCACGCGGCGCGGGAAAGTGATCCGCCCCTGTGCGTCCTCGGCAAACTCGCAACCGAAGATCGCCCGGACATACGGCGCCAGCCGGCTGCCATCGAGAAGAGCCTTGAGACCGGAAGAAACAATGTAGTGTTCAACTGTGATCCCATATGTCACGAGCTCCGGGGAAAGAAGGTCCTCCCTAAACTCCTCGAACATCTCCGGAAGGCCTTTGTAGAATGTGAGCCGTTCACCCAGCGAACGGAGCTCGGCATTGGTCGGACGATCCATTTCGAGTGAATCGAGCAAGACCTTCATGTATGCCAGCTCGTGGTCGTATCCCTGGTCCTTTACCAACTTCGCACACCGGGCCCAAAATGCCTCGGACTTGATTCCAAAGACCGGAAAGATCGTCTCCTCCTGCATATAGATCGGCGAAAGCGTCTGATCGTAATCGTAGATGAGAGCGATGGTGTTCTGCGGGACCGACATGCGCTTTCAACTAGCAGGTTTCCGCCATGTCCGCCATCTGGCCTTTTCAAGAAGCATTACGTGGAGTGCGGTGCTGCGCGCCGCTTTGAACAGGCGATGGAACCGCGCGTCAGGCGTGGACAAACGGGTCGCCAACCTGGACAATTTTGTCCGAGCACTCACAACCTTGTTCCCGCCTTGCAAAAGGGACTCGCTCTTGCGGAGCTTTCGCGGAGGTGTAGGACAATTTTGTCATGGTTAGAGCCCTTTCGCCGGGCAAAAGCTGGCAAATGAACGGCAATTTTCAGGAAGCCACGCTCCCATCGTCGAGTTGGCTTGCGCAATGCTAGGCTTCCCAGAGATGGCGCACGTTCGGTCGGAGGCGGCGCCTTCCTCAAGATGAATTCTTGGCAACAGACGAACTGGTTCGTCATCCACTCCAAACCGTGCCGGGAGTCGGTCGCGGCCGAGTACGTCGGCGCGCTGGGGCCCGAGGTTTTCTTGCCGCAACTGCGCGAAGAGCGGATCATCCGGCGCCGCCGGCGGACCGTCATCAAGCCGCTCTTTGCCGGATATCTCTTTGCTCGCTTCCGTCCAAGCGAAGCGCTCGAAGCGGTTCGTTACGCAAGAGGCGTCCTTGCGGTGCTGAGCACCGGCCGGATCCCGATTCCGGTGGATGACGAAATTGTCGCCAGCGTTCGCGCGCGCTGCGCGTCGGATGGATTTGTGCGCCTTGAGGCTCCCGCGCTTCGCCAGGGCGATTGCGTCGAGATCCAAGAGGGCCCATTTCAGGGCTGGATCGGCCAGGTCGAGCGCGAGTGCGATGACGGCCGGCGAGTCGCTCTTCTGCTCGAAGCCGTCCACAACGCGCGAGTGCTCGTGGAAAGGCGTTCGCTCGCGGCGGTCGCGGCATAAAAGATCAGGGAGAATGCCCGCTTCATCGCGAGGTCGGAGAAGCACCGGCCGTGCGGAGCCTACCCGCATCCAGGTTTTCACCATCCGGGCCTCACGTATTCACTGTCCTTAAGGCAAACCCTCAAGAGTTGCAACCGCCATGCCTACCGACGCCAACGACATTCTCGATGCGACTCCCAGCTACTGCTGCCAACCGCAGGTTCCCGAACCGGTCCTTCCCCCGGAAGCAGATGGCGAGCGCACGCGTCTTATCCGCCTTACCGCCTACAAATGGGCGAACGGAACACGCCTCCGTTATTGCTTCTTCGACAAGGATTCCGACGGTTCCTGGCAAACCCTTTCTGACGGAACCCGCGTCTTTCAAACATGGAAAGCCCCAGACGAAGCCCACAAGGACGTCGTTCGCAACGCCTTCAAAAAGTGGAAAGATCTCGGCATTGGCCTGCAGTTCGAGGAGGTTTCCCAGCGCAATCGCGCGCAAGTCCGCATCGGCTTTCAGCAAGGAGACGGATCCTGGTCGTACCTCGGCCGCCAGATTCTGAGCTATGGAGCCAACGCCCGCACCATGAACTTCGGGTGGTCGCTGACCGAATCCCGCACCCGTGGTCTCGACACTGCCATGCATGAAATCGGCCACACCCTTGGTTTCCCGCACGAACACCAGAACCCTATCGCAGGCATCGTCTGGGACGAAGAGGCCGTCTATCGCAATCTCGCCGGCCCTCCCAATCGCTGGTCTCGCGAGAAAACGCACTGGAACATCCTTCGCAAGATTGATCCGGACGAAGTACAGGGCTCCAGTTGGGATTCCGATTCGATCATGCACTATCCGTTCAAAAGCGGCCTCATCCGCGAACCCGAAGAATTCCGCAACGGAATTCGCCCGAGCGGCGGGCTCTCTGAGCGCGACAAGGAATGGGTCCGCACTTTCTACCCTCCTATGACCCTCGCCGACGCCGTGCCGCTCGTACTCTTCGAATCCCGTCAACTCGTCGGGGCCGCACCGGCCGAACAGACCTTCCTGATCACTCCCGACACAACCCGCGAATACGAAATTCGAACCGTCGGCACAGCAGATACTGTTCTTGTCCTCTTTGAGGAGAACGACGGCAACCCCATCCAGATTGCGGCTGACGACGACAGCGGCGAAGAGAAGAACGCGGCGATCAAGCTGCCCCTCGTCGAAGGGCGCCGCTATCTTCTCCAAGCCCGCCTAAACTACGCTCCCCAAAGAGGCGGAGCCGCCGTCATCATCGTATAGCCCCGCCAAACACTGAACCGCATTCGTTGAGGAAACGGTTCAAGGACACCGCCGACCTCGTCAAGCCGTTTTTCGTCGCGACCACGCAACCTACAACTCTTCGTCTGAAAGAGCGTGTGATCGAATCTTCAAAAGGATCACGCGCTGCCAAAGACGCGTCAGCTACAGCAGCCCACTAGGAGCACTACGTTATGCCAGTTCAACCGACCTATCCAGGTGTCTATGTTCAAGAAGTTCCCTCCGGCGTACGGACCATCACGGGGGTGTCCACGTCGGTGGCGGCCTTTGTCGGCATGGTGAATCGAGGCCCGCTCGATCAACCCACACGCATCCTGAGTTTCGCGGACTACGAAAGAAAGTTTGGCAATGACACTGCGGTCAGCGAGATGACCGATCAGGTGCGCCAGTTCTTTCTCAATGGCGGACAGCAGGCCTACATCATGCGCATCGCGAATGGCGCTGTAGCGGCGGCGGTGACACTGCACAACGAAAGCGGGCTCGATGAGGTGCTTCAGCTGACGGCAAAGGAGGCTGGCACCATCGGCGACGCCATCAGGGTCGAAATCGACTACGACACCAGTTCGCCGGAATCCACGTTCAATCTGACCGCCTATCGCTTGGTCTCGGACGGCCAGGGAGGCACAGAGCGAGTCGAGGAGGAGGCACTCTCGGAACTGAGCATGAATCCGAACAGCCCGCGGTTTGCCGTTTCCGTCCTCTCGCAACAATCGAATCTGCTCAACGCCGCGCCACCCGGGGGCGATGTGAACGACGTGTCCGGAATAACGGCAATATCGTTCCCTGGCTATTCCGTGGCGGGATTGATCGCCTCGAACACGGATTTCGAGACGGCTATCACCGATGCCATCCCTGCGGGCCAATCCGGTTCGTTTCTCATTAGCGTGGACGGAAGCCCATACGTCCCCGTGCTTGTCGATCCGGCCACCATTCCCGGAAATCTCATCAACGGGCTCAACACGGCGATCTCAAACGCCCTCCTGAATTTCAGCGTTTCGGCCACTGCATTGACGTCGGAGGATCACCTGATCATCCAAAGCTCGGCTTCGGGAGGTTCGGTAAGATTGCGTTCGGGTGCGACCAACGACCTTAGCGCTGCGCTACTTCTTGGACTGGACCGTGGGGGTCTTGAGGTTGACGGGTTCGCCGCGGCGCGACCCGCGCCGAATGGCATTTTCCAACGCCTTGGCACGTTATCTCCTGCCACATTGGGCACATGGCTTCTTTCACTGCGGACACTTGGTAGCCAGGTTGTCGCGCAAGTCACAGGGTATTCGCTGGAGGACGCCAAAGGCACTCACACGCAGAGCGCCAACTTTTCGTTTGCCGGCGCCACCTTGATCGCGAACGCCGCCGGCACCCAGAATTCGCTGGCGCAACTGCAGCAGTCGTTGGATGTGATCGTCAACCAGATCAATGTTGATGCGGCGAACGATGATCAATTCGGTTGGGAGGCCGAACGTATCGGATTTCGGATCGTGCTGAAGCCGACGTTTGGCAATTCCGACACTATGGCAGCGTCGTTTGCCACCACGACCTTCAGCGCCGAGTTCACCCGCAACGTGCCTGCCTACCGGACGAATGGCACCGTCGGGGAACTGCAAGGGGGAGGCACGGCCGGAAACGACGGCCTCGCGCCAGAGGCCGACGAATACGACGACGCCTACGTCATCATCGATCGTGAAGTGGATCTTTTCAATCTTCTCATCCTTCCGCGCGCGGCAACTCAGGACGACGACACGATGGCCGCACTCTATGGGACGGCGAGCGTGTTTTGCCAAGAGAGCCGCGCCTTTCTCATCGTCGACCCGCGCCGCGAATGGATTACCGTGGATGACGTCGAGGACGAGATCGCCGATGTCCGCATCGGGTTGGCGACCGACATTGCCGCGATCTATTGGCCACGGCTTACGATTTCCGTCAACGGCTCGACACGAAGCATCGATCCGAGCGGCTCCATCGCGGGCCTGATGGCCCGGATCGATTCCAGCCGCGGTGTCTGGAAAGCCCCGGCAGGGACCGAAGCAACGATCCGTGGGGTGCGTGGCGTCGAACATGCGATGTCCGATGGCGAAAACGGCGTGATCAATCCCCAGGCAGTGAATGCGCTTCGCGTCTTTCCCGCCGGTGTCGTTTCCTGGGGGGCGCGCACAATGGTCGGATTCAACAACTCAGGCAACGATGACTATAAATACGTCCCTGTTCGCCGATTGGCGCTCTTCATGGAGGAGTCCCTCTACCGTGGCCTGCAGTTCGCCGTATTCGAGCCGAATGATGAGCCGCTGTGGGCCCAGATTCGACTCGCGGCGGGCGCGTTCATGAACAACCTCTTTCGGCAAGGCGCATTCCAGGGCCAAAAAGCCAGCGACGCCTATTTCGTGAAAGTGGATTCCGAAACGACGACTCAAAACGACATCAATCTGGGAATTGTCAACGTTGTAGTCGGCTTCGCTCCGCTCAAGCCAGCCGAGTTCGTGATAATCACCCTCCAGCAACGCGCCGGCCAGGTCAGCGTCTAAGACCGGCCTCATCGCAAACCCGCACTCCTGATCAAATGCCTCAGTTCACCGTTAACACCAGTCGTATCGATCCGTACAAAAACTTCAAATTCCGCGTTAAATGGGACGGACAAGTTGTCGCGGGCGTCAGCAAGGTGAGTGCGCTGAAACGCACTACGGAGGTTGTGAGCCACCGCGAAGGGGGCGATGTCAGCACTCCGCGGCACTCGCCGGCCAGCTCCAAATTTGAACCCATCACTCTGGAACGCGGCGTCACCTTCGCCACGGAATTCCGGGCGTGGGCGACGCTCGTTTACAATCACGAAGGGGATGGAGCCGTGTCGCTGAAGAACTTCCGCAAAGACATCACCATCGAGTTACTTAACCTTCAAGGCACCGTGGTGAAGGCGTACAACGTTTTTCGCTGCTGGGTTTCCGAATTCACCGCCCTCCCGGAGCTTGATGCGAATGCGAATGCGATCGCTTTCGAAACCATCGTCGTACAGAACGAAGGCCACGAGTTAGACGAAGCCATCGTCGAACAGGCGGAGTTCTGATCATGTTGGAGGTGCGGCTTTTTCCGGGCCTGCCCGGAGGTCGCTGGGCGCGATTGGGCGCGATCACCGGCGTGGTCGAGCAGTGTGTCGAGCCGAGTGACCCGGAAGGATTCGCTGTCCTGCTCGACCACCTGCTTCTCGACTGCAATGGAACAAGCGTTGGCCCCGGCCGAGCGTTGGATCTTACTGTCAACGATTGCGACCGAATCGCGGCCGAGATCTACCGCCAGGAATACGGCACTCGCCTCGAAAGCAACCTTCCTTGCCGTCAGTGTGGCAAGGACTTCAGGGTATCCTTCGAACTGGAGCCGCTGATCCGGCAAGCGTCACAAATCGCTGCCGAAGGAGTTGAAGGCCCGGATGATAACGGAGATTTCAGAGCGTTCAAAGGGCCGCGGTTTCGCTTGCCAACGCTTCGCGACCAACTGGCAGTCCGCGGACTGGATGCCGATAGGGCCAGAATGGAGCTTCTAAGCCAATGCGTGAACAGCGACCTCAAGGACGAGGAAATCGCAGCCGTGGAACGTGCGATGGAAGCGGTGGGCCCACTCATTTCTGGTCCGATCACCATGAGTTGTCCACATTGCAAATTCTTCGAAAGCACCGTCGAGTTTTCGATTCAGAACTTTCTCCTGGAGGCCCTGGCGTTTGAGAAGCGCTTCCTGCATTACGAGGTGCACTACCTAGCCCGGACATACGGTTGGGGACGCGGTGAAGTTCTCGCAATGTCTAAGAGCGATCGTCGGATCTATGCTCGGATGGTGTTAGCCGAGCAGGTGCGATAAGATGAAAGGGTACCTTTCACAGATTGGGTCTGCAGGCGCCGCTGGCCGATCATCGGCCCGCCTACTTCGGCCCTTCATTCGCAGCCGATCGCCAATCGCGGAAAATGACCAACGAATGGGCCTTTCGGGATGGGAGTTTCCTCTTTCCTCGGAAGGAAGTGAAACATTGCCACCGGACACCGCCGTGCCTGACGACCAGGGGGCAACAAGAACTCTCCCGCGGCACTCTCCTAGAGATTATCGGCATCCGACGCCGAACGTCGTCGCCGGTCCATCGGTCCTGGAGACTCCTGCCGCAGCCGCAACGCACGCCACCCCGCTCCGGCTTACCCCCAGTGAGCCGAAAACGCTCTCGCAAAATCCGGAATCCCGCGAGCCTGCTACCGGGAGCGCGTTTGCGCCGAAGCCGGACTCGGTGCGAGAAATACCGCATCAGGAGAATGAGCCGCTCGGGATTCAGAGCACGAAAGATGCTGGCCAGGCTTTAGCTTCGAAACCTACGAGTCTTGCAAAACGAAGCACTACGGCTGTTGCGCCGTCGCTTCCCATCAGGCTCGAAAATGTGGACAGCGAACCGAAGCCTCGCCCCCGTTCTCGACAACGGACTGGTGAGGACCCTGAGCCAAGACTCTGCCCTGGGCCCGAAAGCCAGCCCGCTCCGCATCGCAGCGATCCGGCACCCGGCCTTGCGGCCGAAGGTTCGACTCCAAAGCACGAACACGACAACGGCCCGCCGGCGCGACCTGACATACCAGCCGCAGTCGCACCTTCCCATCCTCAGCCTCCTCAAGTGGTCATCGATAGGCTGGAAATCGAAGTGGTTCCCCCACCCGCAGCGGCAGCTCCGAAACCTTCAGGAAACCCTCGCCGCGAATCGGGAGCAGGACGGCCGCAGAGGCCGGTTTCACAGATTGGACCGCTAAGCCAGAGCACGGCGTCGAGACACTACCTCTCGCTTCGTTACCGCTGATTTTTCAGCCATGGCGCTCCTCGATCTTTCCCGGGTGACGAGCACACTGACTTCCTTGCTGGAGTCGAATATCAATCTCCATCTTCAGTCCGGCGGACCCCCTGTCACCGTCGTCCCCACGGCGCCAAGCAATGTGGGAGAATCCGCGCAGAACCACCTGAGCCTTTATCTCTATCACGTCAGTGAGGACCCTTATTACCGAAACATTCCTGGCCAAGGCAACGATCCGCCCAATGTCGCCAAAGCTCCGATGGGGCTGTGTCTCTATTACATTTTAACGGCACACCACACCAGCAATGACGTTGAAGCCGATCCGCTCACTCAGCAGAGACTCATGGGCTTCGCCCTGAAGACGTTTCACGACATCCCGGTTATCACGGATAGGACCACCATCGATGGTCTGAATCCCCTGCTGCCCGATGTTCTGCGCGGCCGACAGAATTCGATTCAGACCATCATGCGGCAGATCCCGCCGGAGGAGGCCACAGCATTTTGGACGCGTGACGACCTCCAGATCACACGGCTCTCCGCGTACTACGAAGTGAGGGTGATTCTTCTGGAGGCTGAGGAGCCGCGGAGCACGCCTGGCATCGTCTTGAACCTCGGCGCCTTTGTGATTCAAAGCGCCGCCCCCACGCTCGGAACGACGGAGAGCAGAATTCCATTCAATCTGCCACCGAGCCGGGGCGGAGGCGCGCGAACAATCGTCGCTCGTCCGGCGCGGGCGATAATCGATGACCGCGCACAGGGCGTGGTTCCAGCCGAGCACAGGCGTTTCGATCTGGTCGGAACCAACCTTGCGATCGGCGCGGCGCGTACCATCATATTGCGTCACGCCCGCTGGGCACACGCAAACCCAACCTTGACCGAAATCGCGGTGAACCTTACGCAGAACACCGGCTGGGCCGTGAATGTGCGGAGCGACCGCATCGCAATCGAATTTCGGTCCACGCTCGATTACACGGATGAACACGAGCTGCTTCAAACGGAAACCATCTGGCCGGGGATCTACACCGCGGAGGTGCGTGCCGTCTTGCACCAGCAAAACGTGCTCGGGCATCCAAAGGAAGTTGTTTCCGCAAGCAACCAAGTCTCCTTTACCGTCGCCCCGCGGATCTCGGGCCATACGATCATCGATCCGAATATTCAAGTCGATCTCGGCAGCGAAATCGATCTAACGGACCTGAATGAGAGCTACGACGATGTTCAGGTGTCCCTGGACGGCGTGGTGTACACCGAGACGCTCGACAGCCCGCCGACCGCTCCCGGCGAATGGTTTCGCATGGCCAGCGCCTTGGTATTAGCGCCGCATCCCGGCGTCGATCTGGCCCCGGCGAATCCGCAAGTCCACGCCTTTCGTCTCGTGATCAACGGCGCGGAGACTGCACCTTACTTCATCGAGCTTCCGTGAGGCTTTGTTCATGACCGCTCTCACCAGCCTCGTGCCGCCACCGAGTTCCACACCAAACACTCCGGAACCTGTTCCAGAAGAATCCGGCTCGTCCCTTCACTTGCAGCCAGCGCCCCACGAGCTGGCTCAATTGGTTCAGCAACGGGTCTGGCTCCACGTTCGCCGGCGCAAGGCATGGCTGGATTCACTGTCCGGGCACGCCTCGCAGCGCGGGACCGCGGAGTTTTTCAACGATCCTGACGACCCTCGCCTCGAATGCCAGTGGCAAAGTGCAGGCGATGGCCGGATCTGGAACGAACCCATTCGCAAGATCGACGCGGAGTTGTCCGGTCCCGCGGGAAATCCGCTGCGCGTTCTTGCCGCAACCTTCGCTCTGAGCCGAGCTGAGTTGGATTTGATCCAGACTTGCGTGGCGCAACAACTCGACCCTGCCCTCGGGCCCGTCTTTGCCTACCTTCACGGTCAGGCACAGAGCGCGTGTGTCAGTGGGCCCCTTGTGAAGCGGCTATTTGGTCATCAATCGAACACATTCTGGCATCCGGTGACCAACACGTGCCGCTGGAAGCTCGTCCACGAGCGAGAGACGGCGCCGGGCGATCCGTTAGCGCTTGTGGCGGACCCGATGCTGGCGCCGTGGCTCGAAGGAAAGTTGGTGCTAAATCCCTCAATCGGCCGCTTTGTGCGACCGCTGTCAGTCCATCCTCCCATGAAGAACTGGCCGCTTGCGGAAGCCGCACGCGTCATCGAACAAAGTGCACTTCAGGGAATGCCCGTTCGTCTTGTCGTCGTGGGGCCGCCAGGCAGCGGACGCTCGACATTCGCCGCCGTGGCGGCCAAGAAGCTCGGCATCGAATGCATCGCTGTCGATACAACCCCGATCGCGGAGGAAGATTGGCCCAACGTTTTCCTGGAAGTTCAACGCTTCGCAATTTTGGGCCGCTTCGGCGTGATTTGGACCGGTAGTCACACGAATCGTCCCTGGTTGCGAAGCATCGAAGCCGCCTTGGTCCACGTGATCACCTGCGAACCCGAGCAGGATGTATCCATGCCGGGCTGGAGCGATCGCTTTCTGGAATTGCCGCCGGCTTCGATCGCTGAAAAACGCGCTCTCTGGCAACATGTCTGCCCGCAATTTGACCGTTGGCCGGAAGAGGACCGTGCCTCGCTGACGCAATGTTACGAGTTGTCCATCGGACAGATCAGCTCGATAGGGCGAATCGAGCCGGAGCACGGAGCGCTGGCCATCGCGTGCGCGCGCGAGATCACCCGCCAGAACATCGGCAACCTCGGCCAATTTCTGCCGTGCCCCTTCACTTGGCATGATATGGTGCTCGGAGAGGAGCTGATGACCGGGTTGAGGGATCTTGCCTACGAAGCGAGAACGCGGGCCCAATTTTGGGATCGTCCCGAAATTCGAAGGCTCTTTCCGCGAGGGACTGGTTTGACTGTGCTCTTCAGCGGTCCGCCCGGCACGGGAAAGACCATGGCCGCTCAAGTGATTGCGGCCGAGCTGAAGCTGGACTTGTTTCGAATCGATCTCGCGCGCGTCGTCAGCAAATACATCGGCGAGACGGCTAAGCATCTCAGCGAAATCTTTTCCCGCGCTTCGCGAATGTCGGCAATTCTACTCTTCGACGAAGCCGATGCGCTCTTCGCAAAACGCACGCAAGTGAAGGACGCACACGATCGTTACGCGAATGCAGACACCAGTTACCTGCTCCAACTCCTGGAGGATTTCCGTGGCTTGGCTCTCCTCACCACCAACAAGCGGGGCAACATCGATCCCGCGTTTTACCGCCGCATGCGTTATGTTTACGAGTTTCCCAAGCCCGGCGCCAAGGAGCGTCTGGAAATCTGGCAGCACCTGATCGCGGAACTCTACGGCGATGAAACCAAAAACGCCCTCGGCGCGACGCTAAGAAAGCTGGCTGACCAGATGGAGATCTCACCGGCCCAGATCAAGGCCACGGTCCTGGCCA
Organism: Terrimicrobiaceae bacterium; assembly: GCA_036525415.1. GTDB lineage: Bacteria > Verrucomicrobiota > Verrucomicrobiia > Chthoniobacterales > Terrimicrobiaceae > DASTFP01. The sequence goes on from DATDAL010000034.1 coordinate 25,733, forward strand.
GCGCATTCATTGCGCAGCGCCAGGGCCGGCAGGTGCAAGCCGGCGACCTGTTCAAAGCGCTGCAGCGAGAGATGTCCAAAGAAGGCCGCGGTGGCATTGACGGCCACATGAGAAAAGGACAAGACTCATGAAACCCGCTCCCCGAATCCGTATTCGAAGCATGCGTGTGCGTGTGCCCGGCGTCTCCAAAGAAGCCGGCAGCGCATTAGCTCAGAGCCTGCGCGAGCAGCTCGGCCATTTGCCAGGCGGCTCCGCGGCCACCCATATCGGTGCGTTGCGGCTGCGAATTCCTGGCAGCCCGAGCTTTGATGAACGTTCGGTTTCTCATGCCATCACGGCCGCGATCTCGAGCAAGCTGACGCGCAATCAAACTCATGCCTGACACCGGTCTCAAGAACAGTCCGCTGCTCATCAAGGGCGCCATTGTGCAGCTGATCGAGGATATCATCGGCATCGTGCCAAACATCATTCCTTTTCAGTACAATCCCACGCAGCTGACCTACCAGTTGGAACCTTGGAACCCATTCGGGGTGGATCAGACGCAACGGGGCAGTCAAGCACCCACCGTCCAGCCGTTCGATCCGAAGGAAAGTTTCACGCTGAAGTTGGAGCTCGATGCCGCGGATGACCTGGAGGGCGGTGACGTCGTGACGGTGTTGGTAGGCGTAGCGGATCGGCTCGCCGCACTCAAAAAACTGGTTTTGCCGACGCAGGGTTTGTTGGGCGATCTGGTGGCGAGCGCCAAGGCTCTCGTTGGCGATGCCAGTGCGCGCGCCGAACGCCCGACCGTGCCGGTTTCTTTTTTCATCTGGGGGCCGGGACGCATGCTGCCCGTGCGGGTGACGAGTTTCTCGGTCGAAGAAACGTTGTTCTCACCGACTCTGTTTCCTTTACAGGCGACAGTGTCATTGGGATTGGAAGTGCTTACGCCGGACGTTTTCAAGTGCCAGAGCTCGCTGAGCGCCGATCTGGCTGTGGCCGCTTACAACTTTACCAAGCTTCAGGAAGATGCGCTCGCTATCGCACATATTGCCAAGGCGGCGAAATCAATCGCGGGAATGTTGCCGATCTGAAGATGGCTATCTTTGACCCGAAGAGCCGTTACATCAAGCACGCCACGATCTACGAGGCGAAAGATCGTCGCGGCCGCACCGTCAAGGCGCTCACAGCGGCGCTGCCGGGGCCACAAACGAAATTGGGCGAGCACCTCCGCCAGCAGGGTCAACGCCTCGATCATCTCGCGAATCACTATTTCGGCGATGCGAATGGCTTTTGGCGCCTGGCCGAACTCAATGATGCGGTATTGCCGGACGCGGTTTTGACGCAGGACGTGATCAAGATTCCCAGCCGGACACGCTAGCAGCCCGTCGCGATTGGGAATGACGTCGGAATCTAAGCATGAAAGATAACCGAGAAAATGATTCTCCACTTTCCGACGGGCTGCTGAAACTCCGCTTCGCGGACAAGAGACACTTAGCGGGATGTCAGCCGGTGGGCTCTCCTTGCGCGGTGTGCCTTCGAGGCGAAACACCACTCGGGCTTCAGAGTCCGACAGCCTGCTAGCTTATGGGCTTCGGAGCGATCATTGCCAGCGGCGACAACGACGAACTGCTTTCGCAGGATCTGATGGACTGCGTCTCCGAAGTTCGGGTCGAACAGTTTCTCGATGAACCCACGCGCTTCGCAATCCGTTTTCAGGAGGACCTCGAAGATGGCGAGCCCCGCATCATGCAATCCCCGGAGTTGCAGTGCGAACAAATCATTACCGTCGCCGTCGAGCATCGCGGCGGCCTTGTTTGCCTCGCTCGCGGACCTATCACCGAACGCAAATCCTCACTGACTCTCGGCGGGCCCGGTTCTTGGTATGAGATCAATGGCATGGACCGGCGCATCGAAATGAGCCGGGTCTGCTACCAAACCTCCTGGGAAGGCCGCGCCTCCGACGCCGTCTCGCAGATATTGGATCTTTATGGGTTTGAGCCGGATGTGCAGGAGACAACCCGGGTCTACGAGGAATCAACCGGGACGCTCAACCAGCGAGCAACGGACCAGGACTTTCTGAACAACCTGGCGCGCACAAACAATCTGAGTTTCTGGATCACTGCGAAAGCCGAGGTCGATTTTTCCGGAAATGCCCTAACCGTCGAGGAGACGGCCCATTTCACCTCTTCGCCCCCACGCGCGGAAGGCGGGCCCTCCACCGGGGCTCCTCAGGTTTCACTGATACCGAGCACGGACGTTGTCATGCGGGTCAGCGTCGCGAAAGAGAAGTGTCCGAATGTAACCGGCTTTGAACTCAATCAGAATGGGGAACGGCCGAATACCTTCAGCGGAACGGCGATCGACGATCTATCCGTCGAAGATCAGACCACTTCGGCGCAGGATAACCAACCCCCGGTGGTGGACGGCGGTGAATCTCTCCAGACGTTTGCATCCGCCGAGCGCACGTTGTGCCTTACCACCGCAGGCGACCAGCAAGAACTGCAGAGTAAATCCGAGTCTGCACTGACCGAGGCAGGCTGGTTTGTCACCGCTTCGGCCACGACAACGGCACACATGTTGCAGGGAGTGCTGCAGCCGCACGACGTGATTCAAGTCGAGGGATTGGGCGCGCGCGACAGCGGCGCCTATCAGGTGAGCGCCGTGACGCATACGATAAATGCCGCCGACCACAATCAAGAAGTACAGTTGCGGCGCAACGCGATCGGAGCTCCCTTGGCCTAGCGAAGCTACGCATCAAAGCCAAAGAGAACCGATCCGCGAACGCCAGGCAAAGACGGTTGTGCCGACCCCCTTGTGTCTATTCGCAGGCTCTTGACACAAGGACTACAACAGCACGCACCGTTCCGGGCCCCTGGAGCTTGTTCTCGGCCCATCCGCATATGAACCCACGCAGCCAGATAGACAGCGTCGTTGAGGCGCTGGGGGACCGCTTCTTCGGCAAGTATCGAAGCACCGTCGTCAATAACGAAGACCCCACGGGGCGGGCGCGGCTCAAGGTACGAGTGCCAGCGGTAATGGGGAGCGCCGAGATTTGGGCTCTGCCCTGTCTACCACTGGCGGGAGCGGGCATGGGGGCTTATCTGATTCCGGAGGTTGGCGCCGGTGTTTGGGTCGAATTCGAAGCCGGCGACCCCTCATATCCAATCTGGTCTGGCGGTTACTGGGGCGACGGACAAGCGCCAGTCGACAACGAGGGAACCAGCGCCTCCGCCACGCTGAAAGTGATTCGCAGCAAGGAGGGCTTGATGGTCACGCTAAACGATAAGGACCAGGTTATCACCGTCAGCGACAAGGACGGAAAGAACGTTGTCACGATCGAAGTTATGGCGGGAAAAATCACCGTCAAAGGCGCCGCGAAAGCGATCGTCGAAGCCCCGCAGATCGAACTGGTCGAGAACGCCACCCACCCTGTCGTATTCGGTGATCAATTGATGACTTACCTGAATTCCGTGGTGCAGACTTACCAGAGCCACGTGCATCCTGGCCAACTTGCGGCGGGGTTCATGCCCGTAACCCCTGCGCCGCCTGTGCCGCCACTGCCTCCCCCGACGCCTGCCCTGCTTTCAAAAAAGGTCAAGGCCGGCTGATCGGTCAGGCTTTGTTCCAGCAGAAACGAATCATTTCAAGATGGGCACAGAACTACGACCAGGGTCGTTCAACGATGTCGATCCCGCCACGATGGCCAAGGCCATGGAAGAAGCGTTCTTGACGGAGTGGACACCATTCAATGGTGAGGATCTGCCTCCACCGGAAGGCAAGAGTTTGCAAGCGTTGCGTTTATTCTTCGTTGCGGTCTCTCAGGGCGTGGTTCAGCACCTTCGCGACAATGCGGCCGCCTTTGCTTTGACCATTAATTCGGCATCGCACTCTCACGATGGAGGAGAGCACGTCCATGGGGATGGGACTCACACGCATGACGGAGGTTCCCACTCTCATGGCGCGACTGTCTCGGAAATAAAGACGACGGGAACAACAAGCTGATCCCAAATGACCGCCATTGCCCATCGCATTCGCTTTCCTTTTGCTATCAATCCGCTCGTCGGGCGCTTGCGACAGGAGACCGATTATGACGAATACATCCGCCAACTCATCAAGCAAGTCATCTTCACCACGCCGGGGGAGCGCATCAACTTGCCGCAATTTGGTGGCGGAGTGCAGCGTCTCATATTCGCTCCCAACAGTCTTGCCGGCGCCTCGCTGGCGCAAACCCTCGTCTTCCAGGCGCTAACCACTTCTCTGAACACCCTGATCAAGGTCAACGACGTCAAAACGGAGAATAGCGAGGAGAAGCTGCTCATCACTATTGACTACACCGTACTGCAGCGCGGCGAGCGGCGTTTTCTAAACGTCGAGGTTACCCGTTAGGCTGGCGAACCTGCGCCTCAAAACCGCGCGTTGCAGAGGGGTTGTGCCAAACCGCCTGTCTATCACAGGCCCTTGGCACAAGGGCCTACAACTATTGAAAACTTGCCTCCTTAGTTACGGTTCTTAACTGGTAAAGACAACCTAGCTTACAACCGCCCTACTCATATGGCTGGTCCGGACAGACTCACAGCACTTTGCGACCAGGCGACCAAGGCCCTTACCGGAATCGATTTCGTTCAGGTCCTCAATCCGGAGGTGCAGACGGTTCTTCGGGTGTTCTTCCATATCGACCCGGATCAACTCGCACCGCCGCTGATCGAATTTCCGCCGGCGAATCCGGCCGATGTCGACTTTCCCTTGGAGAACGTGTCGATCGTCAGCATCTCGGGGGGCGAAAGCGTCGCGGAGGCCAACGTGGTACGGGCGACATGGACGCAGGCGATCCTCAGCGGACAGTCCCGTGTGTTTCTGGAGGTGGAAGTCGCCGAACCCGGTGACTTTTCGATCTATCGCTTAACGATCGATTCTCCTCGCATCGATCGCTTTTTCAACGGCGTCGAATTTTCGTTCAAACAGGGTTGTCCAAGCAATCTCGACTGCAAATCCCGACAACCGGAGTGTCCGCCGCCGGACCTGGTCGATTTCCCAGTGGACTACCTGGCACGCGACTTCACGAGCCTGCGCAGTGCACTCCTGGATTTCGCCGCGCAGCGATATCCGAACTGGGCCGAGGTCATCGAAGCCGATGCCGGCGTCATGTTGGCAGAGGTGATGGCTGCCCTTGGCGACGAGTTCTCCTATACCCAGGACCGTTTTGCTCGAGAAGCCTATCTCGAAACCGCTACGCAGCGGCGGTCGATGCGCTGGCACACGACCCTTGTCGACTATCCAATTCACGATGGTCTGAGCGCCACGACGTTGCTGGCCATTGGAGCAAGCGGGGGTGGAGCTTTCGTCGCAGCAGGTACGCGCGTGTGGGCGATCCTGGAAGGTGGAGGCGCGGTCCCGTTCGAGATCGGTGAAGGTTTGTTGGACGAGCACCGTTTCTGGGTACACCCGGATTGGAATGTTATTCCGGCGCACATCCCGGATGCGTCAAAGCCCTGTTTGCCGATTGGTTCGACCGAAATTTATTTAAGCAGGCACTTTCCGGACGCGCAGTTGCCGAAAGACAGTGATGTGCGGAAGGGAGACGATGACGGGCGGTGGACCGGTCGGGCAATGCTCTTGGAAACGACACCGGAGGATCCGTCCCTCCCGGTTCGCCGTCACCTGGTGCGAATCGTAGAATTTGAGCAGGGTGAAGACCCACTGATCCTCAAAGACGGACTCCCAGCCACATTTACTCGAGTGGAGTGGGATGCCTCCGAAGCCACTCCGTTTGAATTGTTGCTGGAGTCCACTACAGCCTGTGTGAACATCTTGCCCGCCACGGCGGGTGAAACGCACACGGAATACTTCGCTATCGGGTCAATTCCGGACAATGCCTCCGAAGAACTCAAATCGGTCAGCGTCGAGCGCGAGGGACCTTGCAACGAGTTGACCGGGCAGCGTTCGGTGACCTACTTGTCGAGCCTTTCCGAAAGTGAAAAGCGCGGTTTGGGCTGGCGCGGCGAGCTGCGGAGGGCGGAACCAGAGATTGAACTGTTGGAGGTGCAACCCGACACGTTGACTCCTTTCCGCGAGTGGATTTATCTACCCAGCCTCCTGGACGCCACCTCGCGTGTTCGGGCGTTCAGCCTGGAGAACGGAATCTGGCGCACCATCTTCGAGGTCGAACGCTCTGGCCGCACCTTTGCCCACCCGGACTACGCGAGTCAGAGTGGCTTCACCATTCGTTTTGGCGACGGAGAATTCGGCCTTCCACCCGCCGGACAAAGTGTGTTTCGCGTTCGTTATCGAACCGATGCCGGCACAATCGCCAACCTTCCGGCAGACAGCGTTACGGCTCTCACGGATCCGTCCGGTTCGTCGCCGGCCTCAACAATGGAGGGAGTTGCCAGTGTTCGCAATCCGTTTGCGATCACCAGTGGCGTCGATCCCGAGGACGCGGCCGTCGTCAGGCAGCTGGCTCCGGAAGCGTTCAAGGCGGAGACGTTTCGCGCCGTGCGCGACGAAGACTACAGGGAACACGCGGAGAAGGTCGAAGGCGTGCAGCGCGCCGGCGCCAAGGCCCGATGGACCGGAAGCTGGCTGACCGAATTTGTAACGGTCGACCCATTGAACGCTTTCTCATTGAGCGAAGAATTACGACTCGAGGTCGAGAATTCGCTCGACCGCGTGCGTCAGGTCGGACGGGAGGTCTTCGTCAATGACCCGATCTACCTCAACGTGGATCTGATCATTCACATCTGCATCGAGCCCACTGCCTACGCGGGTCAGGTGGTTGAGCGCGTTGTAGGCGCACTGACGGTGGAGAAGAGCGGACTTTACGAAGAGTTGCCTTTCTTCCATCCGAATAACTTCACATTTGGGACGCCGCTCTACCGGGCCGCGCTCGAAGCGGCGGTGCAGGCCGTCCCCGGCGTCCGCGCCGTGGGTCCGATTCAGATCCAGGCTCGAGGTATCACTAAGATGCGCAGCTTCGCGGAAACGGTCTTCGAAGTATCCGAGCGCCAGATTCTTCGCATCCAGAACGATCCTCGCTTCCCGGAAAGAGGCTCCCTGCGTGTTTATAGCTAGCAACGCTTCGCCTCAAACCGGCGACGGCAGATCGGATAATCCGCAGATGAAACAGATGGACGCAGATTCAAGAAATCGACTCGTGGCGGAAACCACCAATACTCTGTCTCCCGGCTGTCCCTGCGATCGCCTGGAGTTCCCGCCCAAGCCCGACATTCCGGCCGGACTCGCTGCGCTGCCCCGGCAACTCTCGGGTTTCCCGGAGTTTCGAGCGGCCATGCTTTCGCACGTCGCGTCTCACCGGTTACTGGACACCGATGTCGTGCCGGTAAGCCGGCAGCGCCCTCTCCAGGTCTGGCGAGCCCGCGAGGGAGACGACCTCGGCATCATGCTGCTCGAAATGTGGGCGTATGTGCTCGATGTGCTTGGGTTTTACGAAGAGCGCATTGCCAATGAGGCGTATCTGCAAACGGCGCAAAGGGAGATTTCGCTGCGACGCCTCGTCGAGCTGATCGGCTATCACCCGAGCCCTGCCACTGCAGCCTCTGTAACGCTTGCGCTTCTGGCCGATACGGGCAAGGGACTGATCTCGATTCCAAAGGGATCGGCGTTTCGCTCGGGTGCGTTCGACGGCGAGAAGCCCCAGGTCTTTGAGGCATCGGTCGATTCAACTATTGATCCGGCGTTGAATCGATGGACGCTGGCGGCGATTCGCGACACTGTCTTCTCCGGCCTCTACACCGCCTCAGGCGGCGCCAAGGTCAGCGAAGACGATTTCGTGCTGCTTGCGTGGACGCGTGAGGAAGCAATCGACGAAACGGTGAGTCTGTTCGAGAGCCCGGGCTCGCCGGTCGCTCTGATCGATGCCGATCAACACGACTCCATCACCATTACCGGCGCCAATGTAACCCTGCCGAGCGGCGAACCCATCCTCTACGGAAAGGCTGCCAAGGTGGTCGCCATAACTTCGTTTAAGGCTCTAGACGGAATTTCTTACCGCGCCATCGAATGCACGCCCGCCATTGCACCCTTCGAGGGAACAGTTCTCAATGCGATACAGTTTCGAAAAACGGTCCTCGACGGCGGTGTCCAGGCTCTCAGCTTCGCCACCGCAGACACGACCGTGACATTGGACTCGCAACAGACTGATATCCGCGTCAACGACATTGTTCTGCTTGCGCGGGACTCGGAGCCAATCCCATTTCGAGTTCTGGGAGTGAATCATCTCGTGACGATTGCATTCGGCGAAGCGCCGGTCTCCGAAGATGCCGTGCAACCCTTCATCCTAGCGACGGAGCTGACGTTGTATCCTAAGCCGCCGTCAGACTGGGCCGACGATCCCAGCCGACTGCGCTTGCACTTCAAGCTCGTCGATGCGGGCACTCTTACCCGTCCCGCCAAAGACCGCATCGCGTTGTCCGACCTCGACCCAGGCGCCGCATTCGAGGGCACAGTCGAACCGCCGCAGAAGGAAGCATCGGGCTCGATCCACTTGCGCGGAGCTGACGGTAGCGGCGCGGAACTTCCTGCTATCGTGACGATCACCGCAGATGGCAACGGGACCCTCCGCCCGCAGGATCAAGCCCTGCCATTTGATCCGTCGTTGCGGGTCCCGGTCAACGTCTATGGCAACCTGATAGCCGCAACGCGCGGTGAAACGGTGCCGAACGAAGTGCTGGGCAACGGCGACCCGACTCAGGCATTTCAGTCGTTCAAGTTGAAAAAGAGTCCGCTGACCTGGCTTGACGACCCGTCGGGATTCAATGGACGCAGATCGACCCTGAGCGTGCGGGTCAATGGTATCCTCTGGACGGAAGTGCCAAGCTTCTACGGAATGGGTCCCCAGGACGAAGTCTACATCATCCGGCAGAACGAAGAGAACGTGAGCGTTGTCACATTCGGCGACGGCGTCACCGGGGCCCGATTGCCACGCGGCGCCGGCAACGTCACTGCCGCCTACCGCTTTGGAGCCGGAGCCGCAAAGCCGCCGGCCAATTCGATCACCCAGATTGCGCGCGCCGTCTCGGGCTTGCGCCAAGTGGTCAATCCCGTAGCTGCGGGAGGAGGCTCGGACGCGGACAGTCCCGAGGACCTTCGCGGCAACGCGTCGGCGAGCAGCCTTCTTCTGGGTCGGGCTGTGTCGTTGGCGGACTTCGAGGCTCTTGCCCGCGAGTTTGGCGGGGTGATCAATGCGCACGCAACTTGGGGCTGGGACGGGCGTATGCAACGTGCCGTTGTAAAGATCTGGTTCATCTCCGACGGCGGCTCGATCGAGGACGACCTGCGGAGTTATCTCCTCGGACAATCGGATCCAACCGTTCCGCTCGAAGCCAAGGAGGCGGAGGCCGTGGAAAAATCTCTCGTCGTCGATCTCGCGATGGATCTCGGCTACAACTCCGATGACGTCGAGCAGGCGGTAATCGACACTCTGATAGACCCGAAGTCCGGGTTGCTCGCGCTGGAGAATATTCCCATCGGCTGTCCGCTGTTCCGAAGCCGTGTGATCAAGCAGATTCACGATGTGGCCGGCGTCCTGTCCGTTCGCGCTCTGCGCTTCGACGGTCAAGAAGCCGAGCCGGCGATTACCGTCGAGGAAGGACAGTATCTCGACTTTACCAATCAGCTTGTCGTGGGAAACACCGCTAGCAGTTTGCCGGACTGAAAAGGGAAGGCTATTAGCACTCGGAAAATCATTCGAAGCCTCGAAGCGGCCCGGCCGGCAAACTGCTAAGAACAGCCCTACGGGCTGTCGATGGACGAAACCTTCCGCTCCAAAGACACTGGGTGCGATCTTAGATTTCCATCTCTAAGTCCTGCAGGCTCCTCTTCAACCATGTTAGCTTCTTCCAGCCCGAGCCGCAATCCGGCGCAAGACGGGTTTGAGCGTTACTACGCGGAAAAGATCTGGGAGTGGATCCCTTCGACATATCGTCACGAGGACGGTTTGGCAGATCCACCCTACGTTCTGCGGGCGATTGTCGAGATCCTGGCCCGTCACGCTGCGATCGCTCGCCGTACATCCGACCGACTCTGGGAGGATCAGTTCATCCAAACGTGCGACGACTGGGCGGTGCCCTATATCGGAAACCTGGTGGGCACGCGCCTGGTGGGTAGCTTGAGCCGCCGAACGCGCCGCGTCGATGTGGCGCGGACGATCTTCTATCGCCGGCGTAAAGGCACGCCGGTTGTGATGCAGGCCCTGATTCAGGACATCACCGAATGGGAAGGGGTGGTGGTGGAAAGCTTCAAGCGGCTGGCCCGGGCCCGGTATCGCCTCGACCCTGAACCCGCACGATTTGTCGGGCCTCTCAGCGGCACGCCTCCTGGAGGCACAGCCGATCTCCGAATCGGGCGAGCCGCCGACGTCCTCGACGGCCCGTTTGACGATATGTCCCATACGGCCGACTTCCGGCGGATCGAGGGGTATCAGGGTCGATACAATATTCCGAAACTGAATTTCTTCCTGTATCGGCTTTTTGCGTTCGAGCTCGCAAAGGCCACCCCTTGGGATTTCGGCAACCAGCGATTCACCTTCGACCCCTCGGGACGCGATATCGCGCTCTTTCGCCCCAGCTCGCGACGCGGCAACACAGACTGGACGCCAGTTCAGGAATGGCAGCTCCCCGCGCCAATTCCATGCCGGCTGTTGGAGCAGTTCAAGCCGAATTTGATTCCGAACGCTGTGGCGCTTGCTGTGACCTCTTCGGAGGCGGACGGAGCCTCTCTCCCTCCCGAGTCCATTCAGGCGGGCAATCTCGTGGATTGGTCGCTGCCTGCCGCCCCGGGCATCGCAGCCTTCATCGATCCGGTGCTTGGAAGGTTCTCACTCACGATGGTTCCCGGCGGTGAGGATAAAATCTTTGCCCTACGGTATCACTACGGCTTCTCGGGGGAGGTGGGCGCCGGGACTTACGATCGCTCCCAGAGTGTGCTGCAGGACGGTGTCACCGATTTTGATGGTGCACCGGGCCAGCCGGGTCCGGTGACAAGCTTTTCGCTTCCGTCGACCGGCGCCCATCAATTTATCAACAGCAAGACGTATCAGCCCGATGCCCCCGCGGACAATGTCGTGGACGCCGTCGAGGAACTGGTCCTCCAAGGCGCGGACCAGGAGCGACCATATCTCACGCTCGTGCCAGCTGACGACAAGACACATTGGATTTTCAGAGCGACCCCAAAAGTTTCGGAAGATGAAGTTCGCATGCTGACGCTGGAAGGCCTCTGGCTGGGGATTCTTCCGACCGGGATCGCACCGGAAACGGACAGCGAGTTCACAGCCTTCGAAACCTTGCTTGTTCTGGACGGCGACTTCGACTGCGTGCGCATCAGCCACTGCACCCTCGATCCTGGGGGCGAACGCGCTCGAGTCGACCCAAGCATCTGCGAGGTGATCCCATCGGTTTCGCTCGAGATCCGCGGCCAGATTCAAGAGCTGATCATCGAGTCCTCGATTGTCGGACCGATCCGTGAATCCACCTCGAAGACAGATCCATGTTCCATCGGGAAAATCGTGATCCGCGATTCGATCGTGCAGAGTCTCCTTCGGGGCGTCGCTGCTATCGAAACCCGCGTCGCCGAACTCACGCTCGAACGCGTCACGGTGTTTGGCGACATCTCGGTCAACCGGCTCGATGCCACCGAGGCGCTGATTCAGGGCACGGTCCGTGTGCTCGATAATCAGCATGGATGCTTTCGCTTCAGCACAGCCAGCGACACACCGGAAAAGCGGATGCCGAGGCGCTACGAATCGCCTCTCTTCGCACCGCAAATCCCGAACCATTTTTTCAGCTCCCGTCGGTTCGGCGATCCGGATTTCGCGCAATTGAGCGCAAGAGCGCCCGATACAATCGCCCGCGGCGCGGAAAATCGCGGCGAGATGGGTGCGTTCAATAGTCTGCTCAACCCAATCAAGCGCGACGATCTCGAAACGAAGGTGTTCGAGTTCATGCCCTTCGGTCTCATCCCCCAGTTCATTTTCGAAACCTGATCGAATTAGCCATGTCCACCGCCGACTTTTCACGACACCTCTTCCAGCCCGAAAAGCGCTACGTGGGCGCATTCCTCCAACAGGGCCGGGTGCTCACCGACGAGGATTTGAACGCGCATCGCCGGCTCGATGCCGAAGACGAGCGCCTCACATTCCGCGACATCATTTGCGCCAGGGGCACGCCAAACACCGGCTTCCAGATTGACGGACTCACCCCAACGGTGATCGACGGCCATGCCCCCATCAACTTTCAGGCCGCATCCGGCAGCTACTATCTTGGGGGCCTTCGCTTCGCGATTCTCGATAAGCAGCCGGAGACCTTTTTGCGTCAAAGCGACTGGCTCCAAATTGACGTCGATCCGCCCGCTCTTCCCACCCGTCCGGCCGCTGCCGATCTTACGGACGCCAACGGAAACCCAATCGAGCGTTACGACCTAATCTTTCTGCGCGCCTGGGAACAGGACGTCACCGCGACGGAAGATTCCGAACTGCTTGAGCGGGCGCTCGGCGGACCCGATACGTCGGTTTATCGGCGCCGCATGCGTCGTCTGGAAGTCTTGACCAATGTTCCCGGCGAATGCGGGGAAGCGTTCAGCCGGCTTCTCGATTCGATTACCGCGCCGCTGAGAGGCGACTCCTCCGGAGTCGCGCATCAATTCGATCTCGAGAATTGCGAACTTCGCTCCAAGGCGAGACTAACGGTAGGCTTTTCGGGCACGGGACCCAGCGAGGACCTCTGCAAACCAAAAGTGGCTGGCGGATACCTGGGCGCAGAAAACCAAGCCATTCGAGTTCAGCTCACAGCCACCAATCGATTCATTTGGGGCTACGATAATGCTTCGCCGCCCTACCGCGTTCAGGCAACGCGAGAGGATGGGTTGAACCGGATTGAGTTTCTCACCTTGCCGCGAGACGAATTTGCCCAACCTCAGGCGGGACAAGCTGTCGAGATCCTACCGTGGGGAGCAATTCTACCCAACAAGGAGAAAGTGGCGGAACTTAGTGGACATCTGGCCACGGTCATAACGGGTTACGACCCTGACACCAGAACGATACAGATCAGCAAAGACGTGCCGGGAGATTGGGTGAACTGGCTCGACGCGCCTGCACACGCCGATTACTTAAGCCCTCGGGACCAGCCAGAGGACAGAAAGTATTTCTACCTCCGCGTGTGGACAGGTGGTTCCGGCAATGCCGCCGCGCCGGATTTCGGATTCACACCCGGCACAGCGGTGGAACTTTCAGGGACTGGGCTTAGAGTCACCTTTACCAATTTCGGCTTGCCGCAAGACTATTGGGTCATCGCCGCACGCCCGAACACCCCGGACGTGGTCGTCCCTTGGAACCTACTGGATCAGGCGGCGCCAGTCGGCCCAAGGTGGTTCTTCGGGAGCCTGGCCCTCATCCGCTGGCGTCTCGCTGGACAGAACGTCGTCAGTCAGATCATTGACTGCCGCACGCGTTTTCGTCCCCTGTGTGATCAGCGGGGGTGCTGCACCTTCATTGTCGGCGATGGCAAAACGTCGCATGGCACTCTTGACTCGATCCAAGAAGCGGTCGATCAGCTTCCGGACGAAGGTGGCAGGATCTGCCTGCTGCCTGGCGTGCATGTCGGCAACGTCAAGATCGCTGGAAAGGGCGGCGTCCGCATCGAAGGCTGTGATGAGCAAACGCTGGTCGTCCCTGGTCCAGAGGAACGAGAGCTTCCTGTTTTCACGATCGTCGATTCGACGGGGGTCACGATTGAGCACATCACCGTCACAAGCTTGGGTGGAATCGCGTTTCGTCTCGAAGAGACATCCCGCGGCAGCCTCAGCGAGGCGACGCTCGCTCACAATCAAATCATCGCCTACGTGAACGCCGTGCAAGCGCGTGGCGGCAGCAGCCTTCGAATTTGCTGCAACCGTATGCGCATGGTTGATCGCGCTGGAGCGGGTGAAGCCATCGTCATTCGCGCCGCTGACAGCGTAATCGAGCGCAACGACGTCGCCGTCAAACCCGCTTCGCCCGAACAGCCCGGCGAACCCGGTCAAACCCCATCCGACGAAGACAACCCCGAGGATCCTTGCGCCGATTTGGAGCGCATCTACGCAAATCGCGGCACCCTAATTGCCAAGACCACGTCCCTTTTCGCCGCTTTCCAAGCTGAGTTCTCGGCGCGGCTTCCCTTCGCCCTTCCCTATCGGGCGCTCGGCGGAATTCGCATCGCGGCCGGCGCGGAAAAGATCAAGGTCGTCTCGAATCGCATCACCGGCGGCGCCGGCAACGGAATCACGCTCGGCGGCTCGGCGGTGACTGCCACCGACGCTCCCGTTTCGATAGATGCGGGCTTCACTATCCGGAATGATTTCGGCAGCATCTACGCGCACGCGACTCAGGCTGGCGCTGGTGTTCCGGGCCTCTCAATTCGTTTTACGCGAACCGAGGGCGTCGCAACGTCCGTGGCCGCAGTAACTGATCCAACCGGGCACCTCCTCGAGCGGGCCGAGCCCGGCGTCTATAGCGTGTCGGTGCTTTCACCCGGCTACCGCGTGGCCAGCGTCAGCGCGCAGGATCTTGGTGAGTTTGGCTTTCGATACAACATCGTCTTTGAGCCCGACATCCCGCGACCCGATCCGAAACTCGGCTTCATTTACGATACCGTGATCGAAGGCAACGAAATCATCGGTATGGGCTTGTCCGGAATAGGCAGCCCGCTCGACCGCGGAGTCTCGCTGGCATCGTCGGTGTATTCAAATCTCTCCACCTTTGCAGCGCGGCCAACGGCCACCGGCAATCCGATGCTCGGCGCAGTGATAAAGGGAAACACGATCGTCAATTGTCTCCTCAATCCATTCGATGACGACCTTCGGAGTTTAGCCCAAACCCAGGGGCTGGGAGGAATCTCGTTGGACTTCGCGTCTGCGCTCGTGATCAACGAGAACATCATCAGGGCCAACGGGAGAAACCAACTCGACCCGGTCTGTGGCATCTTCGTTGGCGCAGGCGATCAGCTCGAAATTCATCGAAATCAGATCATCGACAACGGGCCGATCGACGCGAATCTCAAGCTGGAACCGCGCGCCGGCATTCGCGGGGGTATCGTCGTCGGAATCTCTCTACGACTGTTTCCGGTCGCCGGACGTCTTGGCTTCCTTCGCGATTACGCCGCTCGGATCCACGACAACCTCATTCGGCATCCGGTCGGGCAGGCGCTGCTTCTGGCAGGAATCGGGCCCATGTCGATCGATGCCAATAGCCTCCACTCGTTGCGCTCCGCCCAAGGAGCGCTCGGAAGTCTTTTCGGAACCGCGCTGGTCCTGAACCGGGGTAACGGCAAAAAGCTCTTTTCCGGAAGCACGAACTTCAACAACAACCAGGTTCTGGGCGGACCCGACATCCAGAGTTTCGGAACGATCGGCATCCTGACCGCGGACGATCTGGGATTCGACGCCAATCCAGTGGAAGCGCAGAATCCTGGCATCGAAGTTCCTGTCTCGGATGGGCTGGTCGTAGGTTTGTTACTTAACGCGTTCCTCGTCGGTCAGACGCTTAGTGCGAATGACAGCCGGTTCAAAGAACCCGTCGCACGCTTCGACCCCAACACCGGCAATCTCGACTTGATGGTTTCTCTTCTCAGCCTGACCACGACCCTGAACAACACCGTAAACAACCAGGGCGATCATTGCATTCTCGCCTTCAGCGGGGCGGGAAGCGCGCGCGTCCGTGACGCTTTGAATCAAGTCCTCGTTTCCTTGCTCTGCCAAAGGAGCGCCGAGGCATTGCAAGCACCGGTTAGTGCTTTTCTGCGGTCTCGCCTTGGAAGCGTCGCTTTTCAACCGGGAGGCGGCTTCACTCCGGTTCCGCAATTTTCGCCGCTCGATCCCGAAGCGCAGGTCCTGCAAGCCCAAGCGTCGGCCTCCTTCGCTGAGGTGAGCTCAGCGGAAATCAATGTAGCCTCGGGATTGGTTCAAATCGATGCCGAGGTTCGCGCACTGGTTCAATACGAGTCTGCCCGCATCAAAAGCGAGGTCGGCGAGCAAGATCCTCGCGTCGCGAGCTTTCAGTCACAACTTGGTGCGCGCCTAAACGATTCGGCAGCGCTTTCGGTCGAAGCGGATCTGGCGAGTCTAAAGGTTCCCGGCGTCGAGGAGGGGGGCATGTTGATTCATGGCCGGGTTACCGACTCCAACGATCGCGGGATCGGTAGCGTGCTGGTTTGTCTGATCGATTCGTCGGGAGTGGTCGTCGCGGGAATTGCCCAGCGCACTACGGACTTAAGCGGTTACTTCGCCTTCGCCCTTAGCTCCGAGGATGTGAAACGCTTGGTCGAGACGCAACCCGCCGGCTCGCATGTCAGCTTCTTCACGTCCCGCGGCTCGCCCATCTTCACGACTAAGACGCCTCTCCCTTCCCTGCCCGACAGGACCGAAGTCGTCAATCTCCATCTTGATCGCGATACTTTCGAAGTTCTGGATCCCTTCAAGCCGGGGCCAGGACCCGAACCGCAATTGATTGAAGTGCCAGATCTCATCGGTCTGACCCAGGAAGAAGCCCGAGCCAAGCTCCGCGATGCCCATCTCACCCTTGGCGCTGTTGGTTTCCAGCCCGCAACGGCGGCGCAGATCGGGCGCGTCCTCGTCCAGAAACCCGATGCGGGCTCGAAGGTCGCACATGGGACATCGATCGACGTCGTTATTGGCAGTGAGCAAGTACTCGTGACTGTCCCTGATTTCGCTGGATCCTCTCTCGGGCAGGCTCGTAGCCTTATCGCGCAGGCCAATCTCACAGTCGGTAAAATCGAGCCTCCCACGGCGCCCGACGCCGGCATTGTCAGCGCGCAAGAGCCAAAATCCGCAAGCCAGGTCGCACCCGGCACCGCCGTCGATCTGCAAGTCCGCCCCGCCGAGGAACCGCCTCCTGTCGTCTCCGTGCCGAACGTGCTGCAATCGAGCCTGTCTGCGTCACGGAAGATTCTTAGCGAAGTCGGATTGATTGCCGGAAACATTCAACCCGCTGACGCTGCGGACGAGAGCATCGTGGTCGCCCAGTCACCCGCCGCGGGCAAGGACGTCGAGCGAGGCAGTGCCGTGGATCTCGTCATGCAAGAGTTGTCCCAAAAGGTCGCCGTGCCAAACGTCGTCGATCGCCAGCTGTCCGAGGCAAAGCAAGCCCTCGCACGATCCAGACTGAAAATAGGCAAAATCAATCCCGCGGACGCACCCGAGGCGAGTCTTGTAACTAAACAGTCACCTGCTCCCGGTATTGACGTTGATCAGGGGACGTCGGTCGACCTCGAAGTAAGGCCACCTTCTGCCGACCCAGCGATTCGGATCATCCGTCGCGTGGCCGAAGAACCCGATTTCGAAAAGATCGGCGCTTCTGAGGCCAAGCTGTTGAGGCTTGCAGAGGAAGAGGGAATCAGGAGCGAAAATGATCTTCGTGGCGTTGCCGAAAGCGAAGACGCCGCCGTTCGCGACCAGTTCAGATTGCGCAACCTCGAGAGCGCCCGGGCTTTCAAGGAAATCCTGCTCCGTGTGACTGGCTGCGAGTAGCAGGCTACCCAACTTGGAGTGCCGAGTCGAATTCCATAGCGTGTTCCGAAGCCTCCGTTCGTTTACTCTATTCGACCGGGGCTCACGGCACCTTCCCGCCGAGGTCCAACGGGCTTCTAGCTTTCTTCAGCGTCACGCTCGGAACTGTTTGGATATAGATCATCGTTGTTTTCACGTCGCTATGGCCGAGCAGCCTCTGGATCGTATGAATGTCGTAGTTCGCCAGCTGCAAATCGCTCGCCAAACTGTGGCGAAACGTGTGTGGCGAGACGCGCTTTGGGATGCCGGTCTGAGCGATAGCGGCGTCAATCGCGCTGCCGGGAAAAACCACTGCTCCGTACGAAACCCTGAACTTCCGCGTCCAAACAGATTGCCTTGTTCCTAATCGATCATGGTGTCCAAGCCCGTCTCGACAAGTTCCATCTACGCAGAGGAATGGATCTTCCTCAATGGATGTGCAACGAACTCGCCCTAGAGCGAACAAGGTGATCGTTATTTGCGATGAAATGTACAAGCGGAAAGCCGATGGAAGGCTTGACGGCGTTGGTTGGGAAACCATGATCATTCAAGGCGACATTGCGAACCGCCGCCCGACAGTAGAAAGTATCAGGTCGTCGTCCGCGCCGAGGACATCAGTGTAGGGCTACCGACATATCTAAAGACGAGGTATGCATTCCATGCACCCCCTTCGGACAGCTCACAGTCTTTCAGAAGCGAGCTGTTACGCGAGATTCTCGATCTGCCGCTTGATGAGCGCCTCGAAGCCAAAGAGTTCGCGCTTTGAGCTGGACGCCATACCTGCGTACATACAAGGTCTTCCTTAGCATCAACACGCTGCACGGCCTTTAGGGTGGGACCCGGATACGGAGCAGCCACCAAAGCTCCAGCAGCTACTCGATCTCTTAGCGCACTTGTCCGGTCATCCTCGAAGCGAGCCGCTCAAGCTCTTTCGCATCTTGTGACGAACAAACTGCCGTAATCGCAGAAGGGGCAGCGACTCTTGGCGGATCAGCATTTTGCCTGGCGCTCCAACCCAGCCGAGCCATCGAGAAGCAGCTTGTTTTCGCAAAAACATGGGAACTATTTTCACTTTTCTTTGCAAGTTCCAACGAATCGCGCATATCAATTACAAGGCAGGGCTTCAACGAGGGCAAGGGGTATGCAGGAAACGTCAAGAGTGCCAGGATTGCGGCTTCAATCACGCCCAGCAATGGCACTCGATGTGCTGAGGCAAAAATGTAGGAGGAGATGTGGACGGATTGTTCATCAACTACCGGCGCGAAGATAGCGCACCATATGCTGGAAGGCTCTACGACTTTCTTCGAAGGCGTTTTCCCAGCCACGAGGTATTCATGGACATTGATGCCATCGACCCTGGCGAAGACTTTGTTGACGCGATAGACAGAACCTTGAGCGCGAGTCGCGTCGTAATTGCGGTGATCGGTCCCGCCTGGGCCACCGCGAGGGAAGCAAGTGGCAGTCGACGACTAGACAACCTCGATGACCCTGTAGTGCGTGAACTGAGCGCCGCATTGACCAGCAATGCGAGAGTAATCCCGGTACTCGTAGGAGGCGCGTCGATGCCTCGGACTGACAACCTTCCCACCGCCTTACATCCTTTAGCACGTCGCAACGCGATAGAGATATCAGACACGCGATTCCTCCCCGACTGTGAAAGACTCACCTCCGCAATTGCGCGGGTGATTGAACCGATAGAATCTACCGGAGAACCGCCCCCGGTACAAAACCGCCACGCATCCCCTAAGAACCGGGGCGTCGGATTTTCCACTTCAATTTCATTGGCAACATTCAAGGCCGTTTTATGGACTGCCTATGCAGTTGGACTACTGACAGTGCTGGTTTTCGCTCTGTCAGGAAGATTCTCCGGAGGCGAGATGGTGTTCATCAACTTGTTGCTTCAGGGACTCGGTGCTTGGATCAACGTGATGATACTGCGTGGCAAGAACTGGGCACGCATCGCCTACGTGGCATTGCTTGCTATGGGTCTTCCCTCAGCCTTCCTAAGCTTTATTGAGTCTGGAGCGGAGATCGCGCTGAACTTCGTTGGAATCTTCCTAAGTGTCTGGGCAATACGGATCATGTTCACCGCTCCCGTAAAGCAGATCTTTGAACGACGGTAATTGCATTTTTGTGCCTAACGTGAGCGCTGGCCCGTCGCTCGAGCGGGCATTTTATGAATCTTTCTTGTCGCTCCGATCCAATCCTTGCGCCGTTCCATCATTTCTCTGGTCCGACAGATCGTCCGACAACAGTAGGCTCTCTCACCCATGCTCAATCGTTGGCTAATCCAATCCACACGCACCGTCGTTTCCTTTTGGATCAATGCGGCCACCAGCCCCTTCCTCCAATCTGCCTTGGGTGCGCTCCGCAGCTGGTCCTTCGGGGATTTCCGTGGGATTTTTGCCGGGCTTTAGGGAGATTGGTTCGAGCCAGCGTGAAGGCGACGGCTTGTTCACAAACCGGTAGCTCTGTCTTGGCGCCAGCGCCCGAGCTGTTTCCCTACGGGGCTTCGGCTGCCGCTACCTCGCCCTCCAGGCGTTTGTGAACAAGTCTCACCCGGTGTCCTTTTCGTGGAGGGCAACATACCTCTCTTAATTTCCCCCCCGCTGTCTTTTTTCATTGAGGCAACACGCGCACACAACGGACAAAAAAGAAGTCGAGGAGGTTTGAGCCAACCAAGCGAGTTGGGGTAGAAGCGGGAGCGTGAAAGACACCGACTTCTTCGA
>DATDAL010000035.1:0-11015 GCA_036525415.1 Terrimicrobiaceae bacterium
ATACAATATCTACGTTGTCGAGGATTGTTGTGGGGCCACCTCACCCGAGGCCCATGAAGCCGCATTGTCCCGAATGGTCCAGGCCGGAGCGGTGCGCGTGACAACGATCCCAGCCTTGCTCGAATGGCAGCGCGATTGGGCCAAGCGCGAGCACTACAACAACTTGATGGGCCTGATCAAGCAGCAGGGAGGCGCCTATGGCGTCGGCGTGGAATACGCCTATACGATGGTCCATCATGCGCCGCAGTCGGCCGCGAAACCTCAGATCGTTCCGAAGAAAGCCGCTCACTAAGGAATCTGCCCGAGAAATGGACGAGCCGATCCATATCGCCATCACTCGGCGCGTTCGAAAATCGCACGTCGCGGAGTTCGAACGCGCCCTGGCGGAGTTTGCAAGCCGATCCCTGGCCGAGCCCGGAGCGCGGGGGGTGCATTGCCTGCATCCTCCGCCGGGATCCGCTTCGACCGAATACGGCATCCTGCGCAGCTTCGCCACCAATGCCGACCGGGATGCTTTCTACGACTCGCCGCTCTATAAGAATTGGCTCGAGCAGATTGAGCCCATGGTGGAAGGGGAGCCAGCTTATCGGCAGTTGGACGGTCTCGAAGCCTGGTTTCGCGATCCTCACAGCCCAATGCCGCCGCGCTGGAAAATGGCTCTCCTCACGTGGATCGCCGTCTGGCCGGTCAGCATGCTCGTGCGAGCGATCCTCGCACCTCTGCTCGGTCCCAATTTTCCGCAGGTTCTCGGAGCTGGCGTAACAGCAGCCGGCATCGTCGTAGTCCTTACCTGGGTTGCCATGCCATTGCTGGTTAAGGCCGCGCATGTCTGGCTTCACCCAAAACGCTCTCTACATCCATGAAAACAACCGCAGATCTCATTCTACAAAACGGACGCATTACTACGCTCGATCCCACTCATCCCGAAGCAAGGGAGGTGGTGGTTGCCAAGGGCCGTGTCGCCGGCGTCGATAACTCGGCGGAGTTCCAGCGCGGACCCGAGACGAAAGTCATCGATCTCGGCGGACGCCGCGTCATTCCCGGCCTGTACGACTCCCATCTGCACGTCATTCGCGGAGGACTCAACTACAACATGGAGCTGCGCTGGGAGGGAGTGCCGTCCGTCTCACTGGCCCTCCAGATGCTCCGCGAACAGGCCGCGCGAACGCCCGCGCCGCAGTGGGTCCGTGTGGTCGGTGGATGGAGCGAGTTCCAGTTCGCCGAGCGGCGCATGCCGACGCTGGAGGAGATCAACGCCGCCGCGCCGGACACGCCGGTCTTCATTCTGCACCTCTACTGCCGCGCCTTGCTCAATCGGGCGGCGCTCAGAGCCTGCGGTTACACAAAGGATACCCCGAATCCGCCGGGCGGAGAGATCGTCCGCGACAAGTCGGGTAATCCTACTGGGATGCTGGTAGCCCGGCCCAATGCGACGATTCTTTACGCGACTCTGGCGAAAGGACCGAAGCTTCCCCCGGAATATCAGTACAACTCGACGCGGCATTTCATGCGGGAATTGAACCGCCTCGGCGTGACGAGCGTTTGCGACGCCGGAGGTGGCTTTCAGAATTATCCGGAGGACTACGAGATCATCCAACAGCTGCACAGGCGCGGAGAGATGACGCTGCGCATCGCCTACAACCTCTTCACGCAAAAGCCGGGCGGCGAACTCGAAGATTTCATTCGCTGGTCAAAGATAGTGAAGCCGGATGACGGTGACGATATGTTGCGCTGCAACGGAGCTGGCGAGATGCTCGTTTTCTCTGCGGCGGACTTCGAGGACTTCTTGGAACCGCGTCCTGATCTTTCGGACAGGCTCGAAGCAGAGCTGAAGCGCGTCGTCCATTTTTTGGCCGAAAACCGCTGGCCCTTCCGGCTGCACGCGACGTACGACGAATCCATCACCCGGTTCCTCAACATTTTCGAAAAGGTCAATCGAGACGTGCCGTTGAAGGGACTCCACTGGTTCTTCGACCACTGCGAAACGATTTCCGACCGGAATATCGAGCGCGTCAAGGCGCTGGGGGGTGGCATTGCCATCCAGCATCGCATGGCCTTCCAAGGCGAATACTTCGTGGACCGCTATGGCGCGCAAGCCGCCGAGCGCACGCCGCCGATCCGGCGAATGCTGGAGATGGGTGTGCCAGTCGGCGCGGGCACGGATGCAACGCGAGTCGCGAGCTATAATCCATTCGTCTCCCTTTACTGGATGACTACCGGAAAGACGCTGGGAGGTCTGGAACTTTATCCCGAAAAGGCCCTGCTTTCTCGGGAGGAAGCGCTCCGACTCTACACCCAGGGGAGCACGTGGATGTCGCGGGAGGAAGGAAAACGTGGAGCCATTGCGCGGGGACAGCTCGCGGACCTCGTCGTGCTGTCGGACGATTATTTTTCGATTCCTGACGAGGAAATCAAAGGACTCGAATCGGTCCTCACAATTCTGGGTGGCAAACCAGTCTACGCCGCGGAGGAGTTCAAACCCCATGATCCTGGCGATCTGCCGGTAATGCCGGATTGGTCGCCGGTGCATCGCTATCCCGGCTATTGGAAAGGCGAGCTTACGGCCCATCACTCCAAAAGTTGTTGTGGCCACGAACACCACGCCCCGCAGCCGGCCAAACGCAGTTCGCTCAGTCTTCCCCAATGGATGTTGGGGCCACGGAGTCTTCTTGATGGAGGATGCGAGTGCTTTGCCTTCTAACCGCAGGGCAGACATCGCGTGAATGCACGGTTTGCGGTTCCTGATCGCCCTTTCGATTCTCTGCTGCGCTACCTGTTCGCTTGGTCAGCAGGTTCCGCGATCGCCGCCTCCCATCGCTCCGATGCGGCAGTTAGAGGATTATCGGTATCTTCGAGAACCGGAAAACCGTCGGGGCTTGTGGTGGGAGGGGTTGAAATATTTACCGCTTGGGAGCAGCCGAGAGCCGCCCTTTCTCACCCTCGGCGGCGAAGTGCGCGTCCGGTATGAGCTGATCGACAACACAGACTTCGGATCGGGTCCTCAAGACAATGGCGGCTACCTGCTAACGCGCTACATGCCCTATGCTTCGCTAACGGTGCCCGATTTGCCGGGCGGAGCGGAGTTGCAGGTCTTTGGCCAGGTCGAGGCGGCGTTTAACAATTACGACGACCGCGGACCAGGGCCGATTGACGAAGACGCTTTCGATTTTCTCCAGGCATTCGCCAAAATCAGCCTTCCGATTGGAGCGGGGAAGTTTGTCCTCCAGGGTGGGCGTCAGCATATCTCCTTCGGGTCAGAGCGGCTGCTTGGAACCCGCTATGGGCCAAATATTCCGCTTAGCTTCGACGGGGGACTCTTGCGTTGGAAAACACCACGCTGGGACCTTCACGCATTCTATCTTCGTCCTGTGGAAATTGATCCGGATCCGTTGAACAATCTAAGTGATTCGGACCAGCAGCTCTGGGGAGTTTATGCCACCCGAAAGCTGGAGGATTTGCTGCCCTCGCTTCCAAATGCGGCGGTCGATTTCTACTACCTCGGCTATTTCGACTCCGCCGCGACCTACAACCCGGGCACCGGTCGGGAGCTGCGGCATACCGTTGGGTCTCGTCTTTTTGGCAGCCAGAAAGTTATCGGCGGTGTCCTGGACTGGAACTACGAAGCGATGCTCCAATTCGGTAGCTTCGACACCCAACGCGGCGAGGGGAGCATCCTCGCGTGGAGCGTAGGTACTGAAACCGGATATACGCTGGATGCCATCTTCAATCCCCGATTCTCCCTGCGGGCAAACATCATCAGTGGAGACCAGAACTCCACCGACACTAGCCTCCAGACGTTCAGCCCGCTGTTTCCAAAGGGAAAATACTTCGGAGAACTTACTCCCGTCGGGCCTTACAATCTCATCAACTTGTTGGGCGCCGTGGGGTTCACCCTGAGCGATAAGGTGGCGGTTTCCATTCAAGGCGGCCCCTACTGGCGCTACAGCGCGAACGATGCCGTTTACGGTGTGGGCGGGAACATTGTTCGCGCGTCGGATACCGGGCCGGGCGACTCCAGCAACGCGCGATTCATTGGAATGCAGCTTGAGTTTGTGGCCGAGTGGAGGCCATTGCGCGAGCTGGCCTTCCTGGCCAGCTACTCCCAGTTTCAGCCGGGCGCATTCATCGCGGCAACCGGCCCGTCCGAAACTATTCACTTTCTTGCCGTCGAGGCGGTCTTCCAGTTCTAAGGGTTAGCCTGAAGCGGGGATGCCAGTGCTGGATGGGGACTCGTCCATCTGCCGCCCTTGCGATCTCATGCCTGCTCATGACGTCTGCCTGCTTGGAGTCATTGCGATTTTCTCCTTAGCGATTTTCAGCTGTGCTTGCTCTGATTCAGTCTCGAAATGCCTGTCACAAATGCGCAGTTCAACATTCAAGTCCTGACCCATGTTTCCGTTCCCCGCTCACAATGTCTGACCGCTCAACTTGGTTTCCTCGACAGCCGCAGCAACTTCTTCGTCGGAATCTTCTGGTATGCTGCCGAAAGTGCGCGCGTAAGCCACTTGCGCGACGGTTCGAAAAAAGTCTTGCGCAACCGCACCGCAATGGCGTCTGCATCGAGAGGATTGCCGTGGCGAGAGGTTCAGCCTGCCAGGAATGGTGGAGAAACCGTTCGGGCCTGGATGTCCACGAGCCCGCTGTCCAAAGTTTATGAACAACGGTGCTCGTTGAAGCAAGCAAGGAATGAGGTGAGCGAAACGATGGCAGAGCGAATCTCCGAAACGATTCCGAGCGTTTTGTTACTCAAAGAAGCCGATGGCCACGCTATCGGAGAGGAGGCTGAATGGTGGTCAGATGATCGTGGGAATGTGCTTGGTATCGTTATCGATGACTTGATCGACGATGATTGGTCGTGGGTCGTTCTGGGACGTGACGACAAGGCGCTTTTCCGCGCGATCGACTTAGGGGTCTCTCTGCAAACACAGGATGCCGCCAGTCGAGAAGTCCAGGCAAAAATCAATGAGCATGCCGCGGATGGATCGACCGAGTTCCCGCAAGGAGACACGGACGGGAAAAAGAATCAGATCCTTATTCCCGCCGTTGCGAAGGAGAAGCTACACCGCAACTTTCGGATTCTGACCGAGAAAGAACATCATTCACCGGCGCGAGAATTGATCCGGGAAACGTTGAATCTATTGCCTCTCGACGTCTTTGGCGGATGCGCGCAACGTTTCTATGAAGATGGGCGACATCTTTACAGCCTCCTCCGAACTACGTGCACTCCTCGTATACACAGATTATCTTGCCGCACGCCGACGATCCGGCCGAGTAGTCCTGAAAGGCTGGCAACGTCAGAGACTTCCGGCCAAAAGAGTTGTCTTGCCTCTTATTCTGGGATAGACTTTTAATCTATGCCAACTGTTCACCGGTTCGGCGGTGATTGGACGCGGACCAAGCTTGAGATCCTTCAGGGCTACCTGAAAGCCTATAGCGCCATCTTCAACGGCAACGAACAGGCGCGCTACTTTCAGACATGGTATGTGGATGCGTTCGCCGGGACTGGATATGTCGATTTCAAGGAAACCAAGCCGGGCGAAAGCGCGTCGATATGGGATGATCTTCTTGAACCGGAAACTGAGCAATTCTTAAAGGGCAGCGCGACCATCGCCCTAGAGGTCGATCCGGGATTCAAGAATCACCTCTTCATCGATACAAAGAAGGAACACTGCGTGAGCTTGGATGCCCTCAAGGAGCAATTTCCAAACAAGCGTATCGAAGTTCTCCAAGGAGAGGCCAACGATGAAATCTCGAAATGGGTGCAGGCCCAGAATTGGAAAAAGACCCGCGCTGTCGTGTTTCTGGATCCGTACGGCATGCAGGTGGATTGGAAAACGATCGAAATGCTGGGCACAACAAAGGGTGTCGATCTTTGGCTCCTCCTACCGCTAGGAGTGGCACTCGCGCGCATGCTCCCACGAAACAACCTTCCGTCGGCGGGATGGGCTCAGCGGCTGGACCGTGCGATCGGAACCTCAGATTGGCGGCATGAACTCTATGAGGAGACTGGCCAAGTAGAGTTGTTCGATCTGGGCGGTGGCCCGACAGTTGCCCGTAAGGCAAACACCCGTGCACTTGAGGCTTTCATGATTAGGCGCCTGGAAACTGTCTTCCACGCGGTGCATCCGAATCCCCGTCCGTTGCTCAACAGTCGAGGCAATCCCCTTTATTTGCTGTGTTTCGCGGCCGGCAATGAGCGCGGAGCGAAACCCGCGATGCGGATCGCGAAACATCTGCTCGAGCCAAGAACTAAGGCTTAGGCCGAGAGGCTTTCGTACCACCTATTTCGACGGGGCCGAATGCTTCCGAATACTCTTTCGCGGAAAGAATCCAAAGGTCCGTTGTCCAGTGATCTTGATAACATCCTTGTCGGAGATCATCTCACAGCGCTTGGTGCCATTGGACGGTCCCGCGATGATGATTTCACCGGCGTCTTTGAGTCCGAGAAGCGAGTCCTTGATGATGGCTGGGTTTGCAACTGTGTCGCTACAGATACGTTCCGAAAGATCGCCCACAGTGATTCCGGAGATGTCCTCATCCCGGATAAGTCGGGCAATATCGGGGCCGAGGTCTTGGACGCATTTATCACGGTTGAGATCGGAAAGTGAGAAGCCGTCGAGATAGAGTGACCGATCATTCCGCGGGTTGTATTCGTGCATCCTAAGCCCGCGATTTCCGTAATGAGACGTGCCGCTGCTGTTTTGCCAAAGCACGTCGGCCATGGCGGTTCTCGCCCTGACCATCGGAGCAAGGTGCAGCAACCAATACCCGCGGCGCGAATCAGCGGGTCGGATATAAAAAGGAGAGTAAAATGGGCTCTGGCTCGCCTTCCACACGGCTGGGCCTATCTGCGACTCGATGATATAGTGCCACCCAACAGGCTTATCCTTCCGAATCTGCACTAACTTCTCAAGGTTCAGAAAATCCTCGATTCCCATGCACTCGCAAATTTCGCGGAATGGGCCTTCGGTATTCAGGAAATCCACCATCCAGGTGATCGCAAGATTGATGATGAACTCGGCTTTGTAGTTCATTGCTTTCGAGATCTGGGCGACGATTCGCATATCGACCTTCGAATACCCGCATTGGTCCAAGAAGAAGATCGTGCGCGGACCATTCCGGCGCCCGCGCATCGACTTCTCCATAACGTCTTGGTGCTTTTCGGAAAAGCAGCCGTGCACGAGGTGAATCGACCGATCGAGTTCGGCTCGAAATTCGGAGTTTTGAATCTGATGACGCAGGCAGTCCAGTGCCCGCTTGTCCTTATCCACGAAGTAAAATATCCCAGCAATCTTTAGTGGATTTTTCCGGGGACAATTGATTTTCGCTTTGGCTGTTTTGACCGCTCGGAGCAAAACGAGCGGTGAGCCGGGTTGATTATCCTTATACATGCCACCGCCACAAAACCCATCGACAAATGTCAGCTCGACTTCCCGCACACCGAATCGATTCCCGAAGAGAATCTCGATGTAGGACTCGACGTATTGTCGCAAGACCTCGAGTTTGATCCTGCTGTGCGACCTAAGCTCCGGAAATTCGCCCTTCTCCCAATCTCGCCAAATGAACGCTTCTGAAGCCACTCTTACTAGCTATCTAGGCCAAGCACTGACTTTGCTCCACTGCTTATTTAGCCAACTGACGAACTCGTCGGGGTCGTTTACCGTCTGAAGTGCGGCTTTCGATCCAAGCCCTTTATCAGGCCAGAGGTGCAATTTCTTCGTCAGTTTCTTCTTCTTCGCCAACGTTTCAACCGTTTGCAACGCTTCGCGCGCGTAGGCCGCCCAGCTTGACTGGGTCGCAAAAACCTCGGTTTTGAGGCGCACGCGCATCCGTCGCGCCTGTTCGGCGATTCGCTCGATATTCTCGGAACGAATGTTGATCGGTTCGTGAAAAATGGTGACCGGATCCAATTCGCCAATCACATCGAGCGTCTTTAGAAGATCGTCTTCATCCGACTCGGGATATGTCGGTGCCATAGCCACATAAACGTGCAGTCCTACGCCTTTCGCGCTTTTCAAGGTTTCGAGACGCTTACTGGGTGCCGGCGCGCGAGGCTCGTAGATTTTGGCGAGGTCATCTCGCGTCGTCGGAAGACTCATGCCGAAAAGCAGGCGCTTTCCGAATGACTCGTATAAGTCGAAGTCACGACGAGCGAGCGGGCTCCTCGTCAAAATGCGGACATTGATCGTCGAATGGTCGCGGATCAATTCGAGTGAACGTCGGACGATGAGCTTCGCCTGCTCGGTAAGCTTCGTGCGCACCTCCGGATCAGGATGGAAATAGACCTGATATGGGTCGGTCGTGCTGCAATAGATCACAGCACGGTTTCCATCAGCCTTCAGGCCGGTTTTGGGAAGAGCTTCCGCTGCGGCGAGTGACGAAATGAACTTTTTTTCGTCCCAGCGCCGGAGAAAAACATATTGACCCCAATCCGCATCCGGATCGTCCACACCAAGCGGGCGCAGGCGGCCGGCCTGTTTGATCGTCGTAACACTCGGAACATAACAAAAGCGACATCCGTGCGAACAACCGACTGCGATGTTAAATGCCCATTCCGAGAGGCTCTTATGAAAAAAATTGTTTGCCGAAATCACGGCCGGATGGGTCCATGTACCGACCGGAATTTCCGGTGAAGTGAGGTCCAAGACAGGCTGAGGTGATTTTGGGAGAGCCGACATGTTATCTACCTAGTTTCCGCGTGGGTGTGCGCTTTTCGAACACGCCCTCGGTAATCAATTTCTGAATTGAATTGGTGAGCAATCGCTCGGCCGCTTCCGGCACAGTCTTCCCGTAAAGCCCAGTCCGCACAAGGTCTTCGAGGAAGTCTTTCACCGCCTGCGTCGTCGAGATCTTGACGTATTCGGTTTTAAGAAGATTTGAGCGTGCCATAGCGATCTTTGGTATAGCTTTGGTCCAAAGTTACTCCATTTACGAGGCCATCCGCAAGTGGATCGTTCGATATCACAACACCGTGAAATAGCTTGAGCAGTAGATTCTGCGGCCATTTCATCCTCGCATGCAGAAACGGTCATTTTTGCGGCAGCTCGGTCTCAGACCGACTTCTGGCAACGGACTGTTTCCTCCAAGTATCGTCGAAGATTTTTTTGCTGCTGGCTATGATCAGGAACAATTCAATGCAATCGATGATTGGCTGAGCGAAGAGGCAATGGATCTGATGTTTTGCAGCGAGAGAACCGCGCGCTATTTTCTCTCGTCGAACTTCGATCGCATTGTGCACTCGATGCAGGAAATCACGGCGGCCGTTCCTGCCGACGCCACAACAGTGGTTGAGATGGGAGGAGGGGCTGGGATCCTCTCGATGTGGTCCGCGCTTCAACGTCATAACGTGATGCATCACGTCTTGGATCGTTCGGCGAACGCACTAGCTATTGGCGAGAGGTGGGCGAAAGCTCAAGCGATTACCAACATTGCTTTCCACAAATGTTCTTACGGGGACGTCGCCGCTGGCTTGCTACATTTCACGACGGCCGACTTTGTATTTGCCGACCGGGCATTTCGCCTCGACAGGCAGTTGCGCCGCTTCAATCTGGACTTTCCCCTGCATGGCGAAACTCTCAATGCGATGTATGACGATGACGCAGGCGTTGCGACCAAGGAGTTTGTCGAGGCCGGACGGACACTCACGAAGCCGGATGGCGAATTTTACGTTGCTTACGGCATGCCAACTTTCGAGTCGCTGTATATGGTTGCACGCGCAGCGCGCGAATGTGATCTGAGCATCGATTGGCATCGCACTGATAACTCTGACGGGCTACAACTCTCATTACGCCATACCAAAGGAGGCACTGTGTTTGAAACACCGGAAGAAGAAGCACGCGCACTTTGCACCGCAAGGCTGGAAACCGTCGAATGCGACCGAGAACTTTCCGAATCACTGAAGTGTCTTTTCGATCGTGGCAGGCCGAAAGTCATTTTGCGGGCGGAATACGCCGACCCGAACGGCAACGGCTATTTGGAGCTACTCGTATCCGATGGATTTGCCCTTCTTTTCGAAGGTTATGAACATGTAGGAGGGCGAGCAGTCTTTGCGTCAGCGTCAACTTTGCCAGACCTTGCGAAACGGGCCGCTAAATGGCTCACGGAGGGCCGCGAAATGGTTTCGGGGTCATTTGTTGTGGCACCGAGGCGAGAAGTCCTGCAGCTGGCACCGAAACTAGAAACCGTCTTTGGGTAATCATGAATCCACCGGACAGAGCGGCGACCGCGGTAAAGTGGAAAGTGAAAGGACCTGCGGGACGTCGTTATCAGCTTCGACACTGATCATTCCAGCGATTGGCGAGTTGACGCGGAAAAACGTGCTCAGCGAGTAGTCCCTCTAAAGCAGCCGCTCCAGGCGCTGCAAGAGGTCCTGGCCGATGGAGATTTGCCCTCCATTCGTTGGTGGCTGGGTTGGGCCGACCGCTCCCGGCTCGAACCCTTCCCCAAACTTTCCCGAACCCTTAAAGATCACTTTCACGGCATTCTGGCCTACCTTGAAACCCGCCTGACCAACGCCGCCATCGAGGCCGTTAACGGCCTGCTTCAGATGGCTAAGCGCATTGCCTGCGGCTTCGGTAAACTTTCTTTACTTCCGGATTGCCGCCTATCTCAAGGCCGGCCGTCTCAACCTTCAGATCCCTCATCCGTTACCCACTGAGACGTCGAAGAGGCTTGATTTTTGAAGCGAGGAAAAGATAGGGTCCGCGCAGTTTCAAGCCGCATCAACAGAGGGAGACATGATCATGAGTTGGTACTACGTCAAGGACAACGCCCAGGCAGGCCCTATCGATGAAGTGGCACTCGGTGAATTGGCCCGCTCCGGCACGATCACTTCGGAAACGCTGGTCTGGAAGCAAGGCATGGCCAACTGGGTGCCTTATTCCAGTGTCGGAGGTTTATCCGCCGCCTCTATCGGGAATGTGAAGACCGCACAGTGCGCCGAGTGCGGGAAGCCGCTCCCGCCAGACCAGTTGATCACCGTGGGCGGCCGCACCGTTTGCGGCACATGCAAGCCG
>DATDAL010000036.1:0-17313 GCA_036525415.1 Terrimicrobiaceae bacterium
AAGAATGCGCGAGTCGTTGGCTCCAGCGGCTGCCCGTTCGAGGAAAGCACATCGTTTGCGATCTGCGGTGCGTCGGTTCCAACTCGGTTGCCTGCCGGCTTCCGCAGTACGAGCGGCGTGATTTGAAGCGCCTGCTGTTGCGGTTCCTCCTCGCATTCCGGGCAGAGTCTATCGCTGCCGCTACATGCAGCGCATTTGCTCTCATCGCCACCAGATTTGCCCTTCCTTATCTCTAAATGAGGAAATCGAGTGTCGACTCGGCCTGGCGGTCGGCGTCGGATTGCTGAAGAGTGGTTGGCACCGGAATTGCGTGGCGGCACAATTTTGAAGGCCATGACGTCGGATTATCAATCACGGCGAGCAGCGGACTGCTCGCCCGCTTCGGCCGCCAAGAGCTTAAAGAGATAAGGCGTCTTTAAGGTGCGGGCGGCGGATACCTCCGGTCGGAATGACCGGCCCGCAGAGAGCCGAGCGCGGCAACAAATCCCTGGATCGCGTAGGGATCGCGATGGGGCACCTCGGTCGGGTGCCCCCGCAGCCCCAGCAGCAGGTGAGCGGCTTCGTGCACCAACACCGACGCGGGGTCGGGTAACTTGTACCAGTCCGGCGAAAGCACGACCCTTTCGGGATTCTCAAGCGGGAAGCCAAAGGCGGCGGGATCCTCGCTGGGCGGGTTCAGCACGATCCTACAGATCTCTGGATTTGCCCTGTTGTTGGAGCGGTTGCATTGGCGGCGGACCGATTGCTCCGTGGGAAATTCCCGCAAGTCTTCGTCATCCTCGCTAAGCCTAGTGGAGGCTTCGTCGAAGTAGATCGAAGCCACATGACCCGTGGGGTCGTCGGCGTAGAACCAGTTCTTCGCGGGCTCGGCAGGTTCGATCGCAGGCGCCGCCTCTCGCTCTTTCCGCATGACCTTCGCGCAAGCACA
The DNA here is from genome assembly GCA_036525415.1 of Terrimicrobiaceae bacterium. Classification (GTDB taxonomy): domain Bacteria; phylum Verrucomicrobiota; class Verrucomicrobiia; order Chthoniobacterales; family Terrimicrobiaceae; genus DASTFP01. Next base: position 929 of record DATDAL010000036.1, read on the forward strand.
CCGCTCTCCAGTTCTTCCGCCTTGCTGGATGACATGCGTTAATTCGTGAGCGATCGTTCGTTTCGTAATCGCCAGCGATGAAGTGTTTAGAGCGAACTCCGTCCGGCTGCGGCGACGCCAAAAGGATCGCACCCACCGCCCAAATGTAGACGCACTTCTCCCAAAATTCAAAGCAGCGCAAGGGAGCTGCACTCTTCCGATCCAGCACGCGTCACGAGCTGTGGCAGAGGTTAACTATTCTGCGGCAGGCAATGCAGAAAAAACAGTGAAAGCCACCGAATTGCAATTCGATGACTCGAGCTTCTTCGCCGCTCTGGCTAACTTATTCCAGTGAAAGCCACCGAATTGCAATTGTTTGGGCCGACGCACCTTTGGGCCCTCACACTAATCGTCATCGTCGGCTCGATCATTGCGTTCACCGTTCGACTCGCGCGGAACCCAGCAGTTGCACGCTCAATAGCGCTCTTGCTTGCGGCGTTGCTGGTGGTCAATGCTGCGATGACCTACGGAATGCGGCTCGCCACCGACCGATTTGACGCGAGCACGTGGCTGCCAATGCACCTGTGCGATTGGGCCGCCATCGCCGCCATTCTCGCGTTGTGCTTCCGTTGGCAGTTGTCATACGAGCTTGCCTATTTCTGGGGCCTCGGTGGAACGCTTCAGGCATTGCTCACGCCGGATATCGTCGCCGATTTCCCTTCTATCTGGTTCCTCGTTTTTTTCATCGGGCACGGCAGTGTAATCGTGTCGGTGATTTTTCTCACGCTCGCGCTCGGCATGCGTCCCTGGCCCCGGTCGCTGCTGCGTGCCTTCTTCTGGAGCAACGCATACCTCTTGTGTGCCGGGTTGGTAAACTATCTGTTCGATGCCAATTACGGCTATCTCCGCGAGAAACCGCAACGCGCCTCGCTTCTCGACTATCTCGGACCGTGGCCGATCTATATCGGTGCGCTCGAGATTGTTGTGGTATTGGCGTTTTTCGTTCTCTACTTGCCGTTCTTGATCGTAGACAGTTTTCGCAAGCGAGCGAAATCGGGGATGCGAAAGCGCTTGCGATAGGCGCCTAGTGTTAGTCCGGTCGTGCGCTTGAACAGGCGCCGGAAGAAGGCCGAGTCCTCGTAGCCGACCTGCCAACTGATCTCTTCGATCGTCGCGTCCGTCTGCTCGAGCCTGCGCTTCGCATCTTCGATCCGCAGGCGCTGCACATAGGCGATCGGGGTGAGACCCGTGGCGTTTGTAAAGCGCCGCTTGAAGGTGCGTTCGGCGAGCCGCGAGCGCTTGATCATCTCCTCTACAGGGCTGGCGACCGAGAAATGGTTGGCCAGCCATTGCTGCGCGCTTTGGATGTCGGCGTCGCCGTGGTCGCGCTTGCCTTCGAAAACGATGTAAGGGGTGAGTCCATCCTGGTGCCATTGCAGCGCAAAGAGGCGCGCGACCTCCTGCGCCGCGGTCGAGCCAGCGTAACGCGCGATGAGGTAGAGCACCAAGTCGTGCCAGGTCATCGATGCGCCCGAGCTCACCAGTTCTTCGCGCAAGCCCGAGACGATAAGCACGCGTTCCGGATGGATCGGAACGGCCGGATATGTGGTCGCGAACGCACGGGCGTAGCCAAAGTGCACCGTGGCGTCCTTGCCGTCGAAGAGGCCCGTTTCCGCCAATAGAAAGATCCCCGAGCAGGCCGAGCAAAGCACTGCACCGCGATCGTACATGGTGCGAAGCCAGTCGACCAGACAGGGATAGCGCCCCTTCTCCCAGCCTTCGGGTCGCAGCAGCACCGATGGGACGATCACGATATCGGTCCTCTCGATCTCGGCGATCGCACGCTGCACGTTGATCGGGACCCCGCTTGCTAGTTCAAGGGGGCCCACCCCTTCGCCCACGATCTCGATGTGAAACGGCACCCGCGGGCCCGCTCTTGCATTGGGCACGCCCATGAGCGCGAACGCATTCATTACATCGAAGATGCCGCTCAGCGTAGACACCACCTCATCGGGCAGCGCGACAAGGCTGACGTGACGCGGATCCGATCCGGGATCGGCCGATTGTCTAGTCATGTCGAGTGATCCTCCGGAAGGTTCCCCCTCTTTTGAGCGCGCGGGTGAGGTTGACCGAGACGGGCGGGACATTGCCGCGAAACCGGCTTGCGGCGCAACTGGTCGTTGACCGCGCAACGCGCCGGCCTTGGCACGTACGAACCGATCCTGGGCGATTCCGGCTCTGGCGTCGCGTCGGTCTCCGTGCAATCCTGTGCACAGCATTTGAAACCCTAGAAATCACAACAAGGAGGCGAAGAGCATGGATGCACCCGCGATCAATAGTACGAAATTGGAATCTTTTCTCACGCGCGCTGTCGGCGACCTGTCCGCCGGTTACGGTGGAGTGATGGTAAGCCTTGGCATGAAGCTTGGCCTCTACAAAGCGATGGCAGGCGCGGGCCCGATCAGTCCGAAGGAGTTGGCGGCGCGCACGGGTTGCGCGGAGCGCTACGTGAGTGAGTGGTTGAACGCGCAAGCAGCGGGTGGCTACGTCGGCTATGACGCTATCAGCGATACCTACGAGCTTTCTCCCGAACAGGCGATGGTGCTGGCCGACGAGGACAGCCCAGTGTTCATTCCCAACGCGTGGCAGGTGCCGGCGTCGATGTGGTTCGACGAGGACAAGGCTATCGAAGCCTTCCGCACCGGCAAGGGCGTGGCGTGGGGAGAGCATGATGGTCGCCTCTATTGTGGCGTTGCGGCCTTCTACCGCAACGCCTATCGCGGCAGTCTCGTGTCGGCGTGGCTGCCCGCGCTCGATGGCGTTGTGGAGCGACTCGAGGCGGGCAGCGTCGTGGCCGACGTCGGCTGCGGCCACGGCCACTCGACCGTGCTGATGGCCGAGGCTTTCCCGCGGTCGCGGTTTCACGGTTTCGACGCGCACGCGGCCTCGATCGAGGAGGCGAGGCGCAACGCGGCCGAGGCGGGCCTCGGTGCGCGGGTCACGTTCGACGTGGCGCGCGCCGTGGACTATCCCGGCAAGAACTACGGGCTCATCTGTTTCTTCGACTGCCTGCACGATATGGGCGACCCAGTAGCCGCGGCCCGGCACGCTGCCAGGGTTCTTGCTCCCGACGGCACGGTGATGCTGGTCGAGCCGTTCGCCAATGATCGGGTCGAAGACAACATTTCTCCGGTTGCGCGGCTCTACTACGCCGCTTCGACCACGCTTTGCTGTGCCCACGCCATCTCGGAGGGCGGGCGCCTCGTCCTCGGCGCGCAGGCGGGAGCGGCGCGCCTTGCCGAGGTGTTCCGCAAGGCGGGGCTCACGCACTTTCGACGCGCGGCCGAGACCCCCTTTAACCTGATACTCGAAGCGCGGCGCTAACGCCCTAAGGGAGAGGCGGCCCTGAGTGAAGGGCTCCTCACTCTCCTGATTGTCGATGCCCGAAGAAGGTGAGAAACAAGTGATCATCGTGATCGAGCATGAGATGGATTTTTCGCCATCGGCCTCCGCTTCGCCGTGTTACTGCGGCAAAAGATCGAAAGCTGTCCCGCAGAAGCCTATCCAGAAGGAATTCATTGTGCAATTTTTTGCTTCCGTTCTTGCACGGGGAGCAGATATTGAAAACCGAAGCGGTTGATAACAAGCAAGGGGAAGAGCACGGAGGCGCTACCCATGAACAAGAAACTACAAGAAGCTGAAAAGAACTTGTTGGAGTTTGTAGATCAAACTCCTGGTGGGGTCACGATGGAGGAGATTCTCGCAAGATTCGGCGATACCATTGGGGAAGCGGAGCTGCGGGCAGCCGTTTGGACGCTCCGCGCGGAAGGTCTGGTCGATTTTGATGGCAACAAACTGAGGGCAACTACTATCGTCGCTTGAGTGACCATAGGCGCGAGCGCTTTTCGGGCACATTATTTGGCACATCGGCGCCCGAAAAGGTTGGCGACTTCCGCAGCGATTTTCAACGCGATTGCGATAGGATTCTATACTCTGGGGCATTCCGGCGTCTTGCCGTGATCACCCAAGTAGTATCCCCAGCTGGGGGACATGCATTTCACAATCGACTTACTCATGCCCTCAAAGTGGCTCAGGTAGGGCGGCGTATCGCCGAAAAACTGAACACCTCTGAAAATGCGGAGCTAACAAAGAAACTCGGCGGCCTTGATCCGTCGGTAGTAGAGGCTGCAGGCATGGCTCACGATCTAGGGCATCCGCCATTCGGGCATATCGCTGAGGAGGAACTAGACGCGAGACTTCGCGATGTGAAGGAGAGCGACGGTTACGAAGGAAATGCGCAATCTTTCAGAATTGTTACGCGCTTGGAAACGCGCGAGTCTGGTAGGGAAAAAGGGTCGCTTGGGCTAAATTTGACGCGCGCGACGCTCAATGCGCTTCTCAAGTATCCAAGAATGCGGTCTCAAGAATCGGTCAACGGTCACGAGAAATTCGGCGCTTATCGCAGCGAGACCGCACAATTCGAATTCGCGCGTAAGCAGTCAACCGGTGACAGTCCATGCCTTGAAGCTCAGATCATGGACTGGGCGGACGACATCACCTATGCAGTTCACGATTTGGAGGACTTTTACCGCGCCAGGATGATCCCTTTGGACCGACTCTCCAAATCGAAAGACGAAATCAAGAGCTTTCTGACTGCGATGGTCTCTAGGCTGAAGGGCAAAATCAAGCCGGAGGAGGAACAGAGTTATGAGGACGCAGCGACTCGATTTCTGTCATTTTGCCCGGTTTCAGAAGCGTATTCAGGAAGAAGAACCCAACAAGTAGCCCTTCGGGGTTTTGCAAGCAGCATCATTCACGATGCCATATGCGGAGCGACGCTTTGCGAAACGGGGCTGGTAAGGCCTGCCAAATCTGATCGGGAAGTTACTATCCTAAAACAACTAACTTGGCACTATGTCATTGAGGACTCACGGCTCGCAACGGAGCATCACGGCCAGCGTACAGTGATCGGTAGGTTGTTCAAAATTTTCTCGGATGCCGCGGCTGAAAGGGCGAAATGGAAGATTTTCCCTCCAGCGTTGCAAGAACAGCTACAAGACCAGACGTCTTCCCCCGCACGAACCGCGGCAGATTACATCGCCTCAATGGGTGAACGGCGCGCCCTTGACCTCTACTGCGAACTCATGGGCACCTCGCTAAAACCGGTGACAACGGGGGCCGCCCTTTGAAGCTCTTGGGACTTGAAGAAGATTTTGTAACCCGCGTTGCCAAAATAGGCAACCGAGGATTTCCGGAGATCACGCTGTCCTTGTCAGGGCCATACTCCTCCGGTTCGACGCCATCTATACCCATTGCGACAAATTTCGCCATGTCTCTATTTCGATGAAGTTGATCTCGGCCGATTCCGATTCTTGGCCGGCGCGCGATTCGTTGAGCGTGGCAACCTTTGCTTCGTTTCTTTGCCGGGCAGTAAGGCGATTACGGTTGCGGCAACGCGATCCAACTCGGCACGGGCAACGCCGTCGCGCGCCTGCAACGACATGCCCTCGAGCAGCGTGTTCAGCGTTGACGCCAAGGCCTCGACATCTGTGCCTAGCGGCAACTGCCCGTCCTCGACAGCCCGCCTCAGCCGCACAAGGAAGCAGTCCTTCCCCTCCTGGCGCAACGCCCGGAGCGCCTTGTTCACTTTCTGCGCCTCCGGCGAGACGTTGGTGGCGGCCAGGATCACCATGCACCCGCAAGGCACCTCCTGAGAGGTGAGGATTCTGGCCGCGTCCCGAAAGAAATCGGCCATCGCCTCATGGACATCCGGGGCGTCCTCCATCCGCTGCCAAGCGGCATTCCAATAGACGTCCTCGTAATGCTGGACCGCCTCCATGAACAACTGAGCCTTGTTGCCGAAGGCCGCGTAGAGGCTGGGAGGGTTAATTTCCATGGCACCGCAAAGCTCCGCCATCGTTGCTGGCTCATATCCTCTCCGCCAGAACACCTGCAACGCCCGGTTTAGCGCAACTTCCCGATCGAAGGTGCGCGGCCGCCCCTTGCTTCTATGAGGTGTTATTTTCGTCTCCTCTTTTGGCATCATGGTTCCTTATCCGGTCAAGCCGCAAAAAAAGCACTTCACGTTTGTAATGAACGTTACATATATAGTCGTCAGTAACGACCATTACAATACAATAATACCTTGTCCCTGCCTGATGCGCAAGGCAACTGAAATGAGAGCGACTACGACCAAACTGTTCGATGCGTTGACCCCGCGGAGCGTGACCCTGCGCGACCGCCTCGCGTTATCTCCGATGGGCCAATGCGAGGCGGAAGACGGTTTCGTGGCCCGTTATCAAGCGGCAGACTTTGGCCGCGTCGACCTCTGGCCGCCGGCAGAGGAGATCGCCGCCTGAACCGGCAGCGTCCGTCACCACCCAACCATAACCACCCAAGGAGAAAAACCATGTCTAAGAACATCAAAACCGTGCCTACCCAGGATTATGAGGAAGTCGTTTCGACTGTCGCCAAATACGCCGAGGGGCTGCGCATCGGCAGCGTCGACGGCGTCGCCAAGGCCTTCCACAAGGACGCCGTGATGTATGGCTTCACCAATGGCGAGCTGCTCGGCGGCCCGATCAAGAACCTCTACGACTTTGTCGAGAAGAACGGCACCGCGCCGGACATCAAGACGAGGATCGACGTGCTCGCGATCACGCCGACAACGGCGGTGGTGCGCGTGGACATGGAGAAGGACGCGATCGGCGCCGACTACACCGACTTCCACACCCTCATCAAGCTCGACGGCGCCTGGCACATCATCGCCAAGGTCTTTCACATGTATGAAGGGTAAACGCCCCTGGCCCCGAGCTGAACCAAACAAAAATGGGACGACATGCAGAAACTGAGAAAACTGGCCGGCCATCTGCGCTGCGCTTGGGGCGCCGCCGCTCACTCTTCCGGCCTTTGCGGAGCAAGAACCTGTGAATTTCGCTGAATACAAAAATAAGCTAAGTGATTACGAAGAAGTTCTTTCGGTCATTGGCGAATACGTTTCCGGTTTGAAGAGCGGAAATATCGATCACGTCAAGAAAGCCTTTCATAAAGACGCTATTATGTACGGCTACGACCGAGACGATCTCATGTCTGGCAGCATTGATAATCTCTACAAATGGCTGGAAAAAGGAAAGGCAGACCCTAACAACAAGGGTGGCGAGCTGAGGACGCATATTGATGTGCTGGACATTACGCCGACCACAGCCGTTGCGCGTGTTACCCTCGAGTACGATTTTGCAGGCACAGATCCAGGGAGGACACAGTACACCACCGATTACCACTCATTGATCAAGGTTGACGGGAAGTGGGTTGTCATCGCCAAGCTCTTCCACTGGTACAACTACTAAATCTAAAAAACCACAGGAGCCAGAAAGATCTGCGAGCCGGTGAGGCTATGGGAACTAAGATGAGGAAAACTCAATTTGATTCGGTTCGGATTACTCCTTGATCGCGATTCAAACGCCTCAATAACCTCTCGTAGGATTACGACAGCTATGACCACAACATCATCAACGACTTCGGGAATAAGATTAGTAAGAGATCCCTCTGGCGAAGGGACCATTCGCGCCGGCAGGGCCGTCTGTGAGCACGACCGGGAAGTTCCCGAAGTGGATCTTTTTACTCCGATAGCGGTTCGGGGCCTGATTATTCGCAACCGCATCGCGATGGCGCCCATGTGCATGTATTCGGCGGAGGACGGTTTCGCCAACGATTTTCACCTCGTCCACCTCGGGAGTCGTGCCATGGGCGGAGTTGGTTTAGTGGTTGTCGAGGCGACTGCGGTCACTGCCAATGGACGTATCTCACCATACGATCTAGGAATCTGGAAAGATGAGCACATCGAACCACTGGCACGCATCGCAAGGTTTTTGGAAGCGCAGGGAGCGGCTCCCGGCATCCAACTCGCCCACGCTGGACGCAAGGCGAGCAGTGATGCGCCGTGGAAAGGAGGGGCTAGTCTGAAGACGGCTGCAGAAGGGGGATGGCCGATTGTCGGGACAAGTCCGATACCCTTCACTGAGGACGATCCCATTCCCGTACCACTCGATGAATCAGGCATCGAACAGTATATTCAAGCATGGGAGGGCGCTGCGCAGCGCGCCTTGAAAGCAGGTTTCAAGGTGATTGAGATCCATGCGGCTCATGGGTACCTACTTCATCAGTTTCTCTCGCCGCTCACCAATCACCGCAATGATCAATACGGCGGCAGTTTGGAGAACCGTATGCGCTTTTTGCTCCGTGTCACCGAACGACTGCGCGCAATCATCCCTGAGGACTTGCCGCTCTTTGTGCGAATCTCGGCAACCGATTGGGCAGAGGGAGGCTGGGACGTCGAGCAATCTGTCGTCCTCTGCAAGCGGCTCAGAGAGCTCGGCGTGGACCTGATCGACGTCTCCTCGGGCGGAACTGTGCACGACGCGAAGATTCCGGTGGCCAAAGGTTACCAGGTGCCGTTCGCCCAGCGCATCCGCGAAGAGGTGGGAATCCGAACCGGAGCCGTAGGGTTGATTAGCGACCCGCAATACGCCGATGACATCATCACGAGCGGACAAGCGAACCTGGTCTTTCTTGCGCGCGAATTGCTGCGAGAACCGTATTGGACCATCAAAGCACAACATACCCTCGAGGAAGAGCCAGTTTGGCCGATCCAGTATGGCTATGCGGTGAAGCGCCGGACTAAGTAAAGAGCCAGCGCCTTTCCAAACCCCTACTTTATTTCCCCTTCGTCAAACGACCCGTTTCTGATTTCCTAGCGAGGCCACCCTTGATCTCAGCCTTGCATTGAACTGAACACAGGATGGCTGTCGCGCTTCGTAGTCGGTTCGAGGGTCGGCAACCCGATCGTGCGAATGATTCGTAACGCTCGTCTTACACCTGCCTGCTCCTCGCCTTTTTCAGTTCACTCACGTCTATCGCGGGTCGAAGACGGCTTCAAAAAGGCAATTATATGATCGCTCACATTAACGATGAGCTCACAATTCAACTATGAAGAAAGACAAAACCCCCTGGTATCAACTGAAGGACAGCGAAACCAAATGGTACCACCATCTCATGCACGGTAGAATCCTGATTATGCTTGTTTTGATGGCCATCGTTTGTCTCTTGGCCATCGGAGTTGGCATTTTGGCGCTCTTTGGGAAATGAGCGTAGCTACCAAAATTTCTTTTTGCCGCCACGAAGACTGAACACGATGACGAGAGACTGGTGCGTGCGTCAGGGGCTAGCGGTTCTCAAAATGGCGCCATTCGATTCCGGGGACGAATTTTTTGTGCAACGTATCCACGCAGGCACCCTCGGCTTCGCTGATGGATGGGAAGAGCATGAAACCACGCTCATCTGCTTGGCGACCTTCATGTAGTCGTCTCGGCTGGCCATAGGTGGTGGATTGTATTGGGTTGGTTGTGGGTTTGAAAAGGAGATACGCGTGCTAGTGGCCCAACGACCAGCGTCACCTATCGCCCTGGAGCGCAGCGGAAGGGCGATTAGGTGCACGCACGCAAAGACCCAAACTTGGGTGCCCGCCGGAACATTGCCAGATCCGTCCCAAAGTGTTCAAAGCGCCGCACGAATGAGGCCGTGCGCCGTCTCTCTACGTAGTCGTTGAGTTGCGGCCCGTGGTAACGATTGGCCTTCTCAATTCGGGCGGGCCGCTTTGCAAGCCTCTTGGTCGTGCGCACAAAGCCTTGCCCGATCGGCGTCCTTCACGATTGCCTTCCGCCGGGTCGCCCCGCGCCATCACATGACAAAACGGCAACACGATCGGCTTCCTGCTCGTATTTGTCGTTCGGCTCACCAATTCGAAGTTTGGCCTGGACAATGGGCATAAATGCTGTCATCGCCCGAACAGTGACACCCCGGCGATGCCGAGAGATGGCAACGCGGGAACAATGCGAACTCGGACGTTGAGCCCGCACAGTCCCGTCTCATAGAATCCCCTCTGCCTTTAGCGCTTCGAGGATCTTCCCCCGGAGATCCACGGGAACATCTTCTGAAAAGCCCAACCCCATTTCTCGATTCAGGGGAATGTTCGAGCCTGGCGCCTTCCACGTGGGGACTCGCGGACCCTTGGGAATCGCGAAGCCTGCGTACCTTGCCAAGTTCGTACCGCCCTCTTGGAGCCGCAAATACTCGGCAAGAAATGGGTGGCTACCGTTCCGATTTGCGGTAGGCGTAGTCGTTCCGGAGGCAAGGGTGAGTGTAGCTTCATCCCTCGTGGAGGGAACTATAAGGAATTTCCCGGTATCCACCGAGTACACGCCTGTCACTCCATCATAGCCCGGGGCGCTCTCAAGAGCGGTGAGGGTCTTCGATGCGGACCCAAAGCCTCCGAGATTCGAGACCGCGATCACATTCTGCCAGCGATGGAAGGTTATGGTACTCATCGAGGGCTCTTCGCCCTCAGGTGCTTTTTCCTCAATCGCCTTGCAAACGAATTTGAAATAAAGATAGTCGCCCTTCTGACAAAACTCGACGGCTTCCAGCCCTATCGGATTTGCAACTGGATTATACGCAAATCTAAGTCCCGGGCCGGGCGAGCAGTCTTTCGCTTCTAAGGGCTTTTCTTTATCGAAGCTAAGATTGTTGTCACTAAGTATGACTTTCAGTTCTGGGTAGTCCTCCAGGCCTCTCGTGTGGAAGCTATTCAGTGTCGTCGGATCAGCTTTCTCGCCCAGCTTTAAGTCTCGCTTGCCAACCGTTTCTTTGGTTGCTTCTCCGCCATAGATCTTATCCTCCTGCGGAAATTTGTCCGAGCACACAAGCGGTGAGCGCTGCATCACGCCCGAGGGATCCATCTGTGCGCGTTCCTGTTGCACCACATGTGTCAACTCGTGCGCCAGCAAACGCATTCCAGTGGATGTCGCCAGAGTGTGTTGACCTGTGCCAAAGACCACATGCGGACCGACGGTATAGGCCCGAGCCTCGACGGCCCGCGCTGACTCCGCTGCGCGAGCGTCGGAATGAATACGCGTGGCACTGAAGTCATGCCCAAATCGATCCTCGAAAAATGCGCGAGTCGTTGGCTCCAGTGGTTGCCCCTTCGACGATAGCACATCGTTTACGATCGGTGCTACGTCGGTTTCAACTCGACTGCCGGCCGGCTTCCGCTGCACGAGTGGCGTGATTGGAAGCGCCTGCCGTTGGAGTTCCTCTTCGCATTCCGAGCACAGTCCGTTGTCACTGCCGTCGCATTCAGCGCATTTGCGCTGCACTGCCTTTGGGCCATCTGGGGAATCGAGAGTGGATCCCACCGCGAGCCCCTGCTCACGCATCACCTGATCGGCCACGCGATCAGCTTCCCGTTCGTACTCATCGTCGGGGGCGCCAATGCGCAGCTTGGCTTGGACGATCGGGTGAAAAGTTGTCGAAGGCGTCGGGGTTTGGGAAAGCGACGCACGCGCGGGCTTTTTCACTCGCGCCCTGGTAGGCGATTCTAATCTCTGGAGACGGGCGAGGGGCATATGAGACAGGCTTTGGTGTCTAAGTGGCAGAGACCGCCTCCTCTTGCGCGGGACTGGGCGGAACGGAGGGAAAGGGGAGCAAGTGACGCAGGCGCAAGAGAACGGAGGTTTTGCCAATTCTTCGTTGGCCAAAGAATACGATGGCGTTCTGGTCGGAACTGGACAGCACAGTCTCGACGAGTCGGAAGACGTCCTCGCGTCCGAAGAAACCCCGCGCGTCAGCCAGCGCCCTCCCGGCGATATAGGGACTCCGAGGTGTTGGAGCTGGGTCGCTTGGGCTATTTAGCTCAGCATTCGAAGTCACTTGTTACTGGTCTTTTTCGACAACGTGGCGGCAGCCGGAGGCCTGGAGGGGCGAACAAGGGTGCGAGGGGTATACCCGGGGCCGCAAGACGTCTCAAGGCTGAGGACGCCACCACAGGTCTGGTGTCGCAGTCGGGCGCGGCATGGGATCAGTCCGGCAATGGCGCATGTCCGTGCATAACTGCAAGGTGCGTCTCAATCGCCTTCTTTGCGCGTGAGTCTGCGAGCGGGACGCGCTGACCGCACCGGGGATCTTGCCGATCCTAGCCTTCAAGGCAGCGAAACTCTTTGGTTGCCACGAGCTCTTTCACAGCTCCTCTTACCACGGCACAAGCCGCGAGAATGATTTGCGCCATTTAGACTAAGAACGGTTTCTCTTGGTCGAAGGCGGGGTTAGGGGTTCCGAAAACCAAGTGATTTGGACTCTGGGACGCTGGCATCCTCCGCAGGATCGACTGATGAAAGGCGCCCTAGCTACCCTCAAAGCGACCGGAGCTCCAGACTCGCAAGAGCTGTCCGGCGAACAGACCACTAAAAGTGCCGTCGAGCGAAACCTGGTTGTCCTGGCAGTCGGAGTTCAGCCGAACGGTCGCGACAATCGGGGGTTTCTCCTCGGACAGGTTTCTCTGGATGTCATCATAGAACGCTTGGTTTACCCGGTAGGTCCGCGCTGCAGCGTCGTCGGGCATGAAGCAGTACTTGGCACCCACGGTGCCGAGAATCTCCGCCAGCGGACCTCGGGTCAGGCTCTCGGCCTCCGCCGTGCTGACCAGGGCGCGCGTGACAGAGAGAGCACTAGAATCCGCGTGCCAGGCGCGAACTCCGACCAGAGGATCCCTAGCTCGTCGTCGATAATTTGTCCGTCGAAGAGACAGCATGTCTCATCCTGAAGATCCGCTTCGTCGCCGCTTCGATCGGGCCGCTGGCCGCCGTGGCCCGAGTAGGTGAGAAGGAAAATGTCGCCCTCGCCGAGCGTGCCGGCAGCGGACTTGATTCCTTCAAGCACCGCGCCGCGGGTCGCTGAGGCGGTCTCAAGCCGGCTAGTCGCGAAGCCCTTGCCGTTCGCGATCGTCTCGAGATCCTTCGCATCGGCTTCGCACGCGTTGAGATGACCCGACCAGCCCCCGTAGTGTCTCGGATCCACTTTGTTGACTCCGATGTGTATCGATATTCCTTTGGCCATCCTAAACTCCTTTCTCCTTAATTCGCCCGCCCGCTCTCCTCTCGCCTGGAGGCCCAACAGTTACTGGGAATCGGTTATCCGATGCGTCCTGTGCGGTGAGCTGCTCTTGGTATTTACTATAAGGTTACAGCGGCATTCGGAGCGTGGAGTTTCAAGGTTTCGATGAGAATTTGAGAGTCTCTTGGTATTGACGTTTGCGCTACTCGACTGGGATGGACGAGACAATCCGCAGATTGCGCAGATGGGCGCAGATTATTCATCTCAGGCCCTTGTCACAAGGGCCTCTACAACTGTCAATGCTTCGCCAGAGAAGATCGTTTCAACTCCCGCGCAGGGCGGCCTCGGTGTTCTGCATGCTCTGCTTGTCCTTCTCTCCATCTGCGTCAATTCTGCGTAATCTGCGGACTTATGACACTTGTCTCGTATGTTACGATTTTCACAAGTGAAGAGAAACTACTCGCCCTTCGCCCAAAGTCCCGTATCTCATAGAATCCCCTCTGCCTTTAGCGCTTCGAGGATCTTCCCTCGGAGAGCCTCTGGAACATCTTCTGAAAAACCCAGCCCCATTTCTCGATTTAGTGGAATGTTACAGCCTGGCGAGAACCACGTTGGGACTCGCTGACCCTTGGGAATCGCGAAGCCTGCGTATCTCGCCAAGTTCTTACCACCCTCTTGAAGCCTCAAATACTCGGCAAGAAATGGGTGGCTACCTTTCCGATTTGCGGTAGGCGTAGTCATTCCGGAGGCAAGGTTGAGTATAGCTTCATCGCTCGTGGAAGGAACCATGAGGAATTTCCCCGTATCCACCGAATACACGCCTGTCACTCCATCATAGCCCGGGGCGGCCTCGAGAGCGGTGAGCGTCTTCGATGCGGACCCGAAGCCTCCCAGATTCGAGACCGCGATCACATTCTGCCAACGATGAAAAGTTACGGTACTCATCGCGGGCTCTTCGCCCTCAGGTGCGGTCTCCGCTACGCAAACGAATCTGTACTTAAGGAAAGGATAAGGATGAAGAGGAGGTTCCGGTTCGCCGAAATTGCAAAGATCCACCGCAAGCACCCCTTGATTATTGCCTTCGTTTGCAAGATACCTGTAGCCAGGCCTGCCCTCTCCTGAACAGTTTTCCAACGTCTGTGGATTTTCGGAACTAAATACGATGTTGGCCAATCCCGCCGCCAGGGCTTTGTTAACGCGACCGATTTGGCTGAGAGCAGTCTTATCAGTGGCAGGTCTGCGCTCATTGAACGGCTGATATTCATCGTGTGGATACTGCTCTGAGCAAACCGACCTTTGGATCGTCTGTTTCCCGCCGCCACCTGCTTGTTGCTGAATCACATGCGTAAGTTCATGAGCCAGTAGTTCTTTGCCATTGCGGGTGTCAGGTCGATAGCACCCAGTCGCAAATACGATATGCGCTCCTGCGGTAAAAGCGCTCGCATTGATGGATTGCGCGGCCTCCGCACCCTTGGAGTCGGTGTGTACGCGAATCGAGTCTAATTCATGCCCAAGCCGTGGTTCGAAGAAGGCGCGAGTCGTTTGGTCCAGCGGCCGGCCGTCCGACGATAGTGCATCATTCACGATGGGTGGCGCGTTCGCGCCAGCGCCATAGCCCACGGTCTTCCTCTGGAGCGGCGGCGTAACCGGGAGCCTCTGCCGTTGCAATTCCTCTTCGCATTCCGAGCACTGTCCGTTGTCACTGCCGCCGCATTCAGCGCATTTGCGCTGCACTGCCTTTGGGCCATCTGGGGAATCGAGAGTGGATCCCACCGCGAGCCCCTGCTCACGCATCACCTGATCCGCCACGCGATCAGCTTCCCGTTCGTACTTGTCGTCGGGGGCGCCAATGCGCAGCTTGGCTTGGACGATCGGGTGAAGCGTTGTCGTCGCAGGCACCGTGGAACGGGCGATCGCAGCGCGCGCGGGCACTTGCGCTCGCACGCTGATAGTCGGCTTTGATCGTTGGAGAGCGGCGAGGGGCATGAGGATTGAGGCTTTGAACGTCCAGGTTGTTTATGAATCACAATGACCCATAGGAGCTTGCAATGATAGGCTTTGAAGAGCAAGCCGCATCGAATTCTGACGAGAGCGACTTCCTCGGACGCCCGACTGCCGCGCTGATCGCGGCGCTTTCTACCGCAGCCTTAGCAGTAGCTCGGGAATTTCCTCAAAGACAAGTTCCGCCCAGGAGGGGCCTCCCGCATCCATCGTAACGCCGGCGCCGAGTACGAGGGTTACCGAGTTGCTCCTGCGCAGCTTGCGCAGATAGGCGATGTCGAGCTCTTGTATGGACCAGCCCAGGCTGCGACGAAAGTCATAAAAGTACGGCATTTTCTTGTTCAGTTGATCTCGGATACTCGCCTCGAGCTTGCCTCGTAAGTCCTCCGGCAGCTTTCGCGTCAGTTCGTCCGGGTTCGAGCTTATCATCTTGTAACTGGTTGTTATCAGCTTCTGGAACTGCTCGTAGACCACCACCGGTTCGCCTCGGATCAGACGCGATAGCGAAGCGTTGTCATACTCAAAAAGAGCCCTGTCCCACTCGCTGGGTGCCTTTCCGCCAAGTATTTCAGAGGACATTGCCCCCTCTCCTGCTGTCTCCCTCTGCGGGTGGTGTATCCCACCAGCTTGGCTTGGTGTATGTGGAAGGAGCGTCTCCGGCCTCCGGGACTTCGCCGATTGGCGGAAGTAAGCAGCCTCATCCACCCTCGCGGGCTTTCCAAAGTGAGTTCAGGTCGCCGGTGGTGCTGACCGCGAAGAACTTGACTGTACCGGTTAACATGCCGACGGTGCCAGGCTGACCAGCATACGTACTGACATCGGTAACGCCATTAGCGATCGTATCCGGGGACCTCTTACGGTTTACCTCAACATCCCACGCTGCCGTAAAGCGTAAAGGCGTAAAGGGGTCAGTCATGACTTCTTGACATGCTTGGTTGAAATTTCATACCAATTGCTGATGCCCAGACAAGTTCGGATTGAATCGGCGGAGGGACGTGGCGCGAGGGGACCGGCGGGAGACACACCCGGCGGGGAGAGTTCTCCAAATGCTGGAGTTGCGTGTGGATTGGAAGAATCCGGGCCAAGCGAGAGCAGTCTATTTTGAGCGGGAGGGCAAGGCGGAACTGACGGTTGGTTCTTCGGCTCCCAGCATTTTCGCGAGATGCTTTCGAAACTCGCAGCAGAGGAGCTGACCGGGCGCGCAAAGCGCAAAGCTGATGGCTACCAGGGAGCGGAGTTGAGGGATCATGGAGAGCGACGAGCGGAGCGAATTCAGCAGGCGGGTCTTGAGCATTTCGCAGTAAGCAGCGAGCAGCTGCGGAGCTTCTTCGGGGATTTCCGTGGGATTTTCTTCAAGCGGAGAGGGGGGGTTGGAGTTCGAGTTTGCCGCAGAAGAAAAGGATGCGGATTCTGTAATGGTGGAAGTTTCGGAAGCCGCGGGCCGCGGATTTCAGATCTTGAAT
>DATDAL010000037.1:0-3209 GCA_036525415.1 Terrimicrobiaceae bacterium
CATCCGAACTGGAACGTTGAGCTTATTGACACCGGCGTCGCAACACTTACGGGCGGCCGCATAAAGCGCCTGGCTCCTTACATCGGAAATAACACCTTTATGCTCACATGGGGCGATGGTGTATCCAATGTCGATCTAAGCAAACTGCTGAGCTTTCCTCGGTCACACGGCAAATTGGCGACCGTCACCGCTGTAAGACCTCCCGCCAGGTTCGGGCATATGACATTTGACGGAAATCGCGTCCTTGAGTTCTCGGAGAAGCCACAGGCGGCCGAAGGTTGGATAAATGGCGCCTTCTTCGTGCTCGAACCGCAGGTATTCGATTATATTGAAGGGGACGAGACAGCGTGGGAACGTGAGCCCATGGAGAGGCTCTCGAGTGAAGGCCAACTCATGGCCTATCGCCATACCGACTTTTGGCAATGCATGGACACCCTTCGCGACAAAGGCCTCCTCGAAGCACTCTGGCAAAAAGGGGACGCACCCTGGAAAACCTGGAAAGACTAGGGAGAGGTCGGAAGTCGGAGGACCGAGGTCAGCGTTTTCCTAACCGTTCTTTGCTTCCCTTGCGCGCGTCAGACCTCCGACGTCTGATCTCCGACCTCAGGTCTCCCGCATTTCAACAACAAACCAACATTAAACTATGAGAGTTCTCGTAACCGGCCATCTTGGCTATATCGGCACTGTGCTTACTCCTATGCTCCTTCAAGAGGGGTATGACGTGATAGGCATGGACAGCGATCTTTACCGCGCCAGCACGTTCTGCGACGGAATCGTGGATGTCCCCAACATCCAGAAGGACATCCGGGAGGCGATCGCGGATGACTTTGAAGGAGTCGACGCCGTAATTCATCTCGCAGGGCTCTCCAACGACCCCCTGGGCTCGATTGATCGCGAGCTCACCGTGGATATTAACTACCGGGGGTCCCGCCATCTGGCGCAACTGGCCAAAGAAGCGGGCGTTAGTCGTTTTGTCTTTTCGTCCTCGTGCAGCACTTACGGTGCCGGCGGCGAAGACTTGAAGACCGAAGCCTCAGAATTCAATCCCGTGACGCCTTATGGCGAATCCAAGGTCTACGCTGAGCGGGATATTGCTGCCATGGCTGACGACAATTTCACGCCGACCTATCTTCGCAATGCCACAGCATATGGAGTTTCGCCCCGGCTCCGGTTCGACCTCGTCCTGAATAACCTGACTGCATGGGCCTTCACAACCGGCAAGGTCCACTTAAAGAGCGATGGAAGCGCCTGGCGCCCGATCGTGCATATCGAGGATATCTCGCGCGCATTCGTCGCTGTGCTCAAGGCTGATCGTGATGAGGTGCACAACGAAGCGTTCAATATCGGTGTGCCTTCGGAAAACTACCGCGTTCGAGACATCGCCGAGATGGTGCGCGATGTGGTGCCCAATGCCGAGCTGCGATTCGCGGAAGGCGCCTCAGCAGATACCCGATGCTACAGGGTAAGCTTCGACAAAGCCATGGAGCGACTGAGCCACTACAATCCCCAGTGGACCGCCCGTCGCGGCGTCGAAGAGTGCTATGCCGCGTACCGCAAATATGGCGTTACGCTCGATCAATTTGAAGGACCCAAATATCAACGGCTGGCCCACATCCGCGCGCTTATGGATGAGGGAGTGATCGACAAGAACCTTCGATTCGTGGAACCCGCGGCTCTGGCTGCGTGATATTATGAAAGACGATCTATCATTCAAATCCCGATGTGAACAGGCTGTATGCCGCGGCTGCGGCCGGGCCGGTCTCGAACCGGTGCTCGACCTGGGGAAGATGCCGCCATCGGATCGGTTGCTCGTAGAAGAGAACCTCTCTAACAACGAGGCAAAGTTTCCGTTGGATGTCGGCTTCTGCCCCGATTGCTCGCTCGTTCAGATCCTTGAAACGCTTCCTCCGGACATGCTTTTCGGACAGGAATATCTGTACTTTTCATCGTTCCTGCCGAGCTTGCTGGAGCATTCACGCGCCAACGCGCTGGACCTCATCGAACGCCGTAAGCTTAACGATGCCAGTCTGGTCGTGGAACTCGCGAGCAATGATGGATATCTGCTTAAGAACTTTGTCGAGAAAGGAATCCCTGTGCTCGGGATCGACCCCGCACCGAAACAAGCTGAGGCCGCGCGTAAGGCCGGCGTGCCGACACTGCAGACCTTTTTTACCAGCCAGGTCGCATCGCAACTAAAGAGTGAGGGCATGACTGCCGATGTTATCATAGGAAATAACGTCCTCGCGCACGTTGCAGATACTCACGGATTTGTTGAAGGTATTAGCACTCTCCTGAAAGATGATGGTCTGGCCGCCCTCGAAGTACCGTATGTCAAGGACCTCGTCGATCACCAGGAGTTCGACACCATTTACCATGAGCATCTCTGCTACTTCTCGGTCACTGCCTTGGACAGACTTTTCCGCCAACACGGGCTTTTTCTTAACGACATCAAGCGAATCCCCATTCACGGAGGATCGCTGCGATTGTACGTCGAGAAGGTTGAAGCACCTACGGCGGCACTAAAGGAAATCCTCGCCGACGAACACAGATGTGGGCTGGATACCCTTGCCTATTACCAGGACTTTCGACAGCGGGTGGAGAAGATTCGTGCCGACCTGCAATCGCTGGTCCGCAATATCAAGGCGGAAGGAAAGCGCGTGGCTGCCTACGGCGCCGCTGCAAAGGGAACAATCATGCTAAACTACACGGGACTGGATTCGTCCACCGTCGAATACGTGGTGGATCGGAATACCTATAAGCACGGCAAGTTCATGCCTGGGGTGCACGTGAAGATCATGCCAACGGAAAAACTCGTTGACGACATGCCAGATTACGTACTCATGCTCCCCTGGAATTTCGGCCAGGAGATTCTCGAGCAGCAAGCGGAGTACCGTCAGCGCGGCGGCAAGTTCATAATTCCCCTCCCAAGCGTCCAGGTCGTTTGAAAAGCTGAAACCGTCTGACTCGCGCAAAGGACGCGAAGAACGCAAAGAATCTTCAGCTTTTCAGAGTTTCGGATTTTCTGTTCTTGCCTCTCCCTGCTCCGCGCCCCCCGCTCTTTTGCCCATGGAAAACGAGGTTCCCGAGTCGCAGAAGTCAACCTGCCCTAACTGTAGTCGGGGACAGATGCAGGTGTTCTACGAAGTTCTGCATATCCCGGTGCACAGCGTCCTCTTGATGCCGACTCGCGAGCGCGCTTTGAACTATCC
>DATDAL010000038.1:0-12717 GCA_036525415.1 Terrimicrobiaceae bacterium
CCGAAATCCGAGGCGTGGGGATACCATCTTGGCTCCGTCTACATTCGCAAGGTGCACTTCAGGGACGATCAGATGATCCATCAAATCGAACAGAAGGTAGTCAACCGTCTTAGGCAGGTCACCTCGGCGATTCGCCAGCAGGGTGCCAACCAAGTCGCCATAATCAAGAGCGGCGCGGAACGCACGGCCGCCGCGGAATTCGCCCATGCCGCGGCTGTCCGCCCCTACCTGGTCGGCAAGGCCATTCAGGAAATTGCCAAAGACAAAGAGATTCTCGACACGGTCTTCGAGATCCTTGAAACGGAAAAAATGCTCGATGGTGACGTTGATCTGACTCTTGTTCCCCGCGAAAGCCTCTTTGCCAGGTTTCTCGCAGCAGGCGCAATTCCTGAACCGCCCGTTTCGGCAGCGCAGTAGAAAAGCGGCACTTTTCCCGCTACGGTTGGATTGCGATGGAGTCCGCCGCACGCAATATCGTCCGCCGTTTGAGAGAGGCAGGCCACCAGGCCCTCTTTGCCGGAGGCTGTGTACGCGACGCCCTAATGGGCAAGGTGCCGCATGACTTCGATATTGCGACCTCTGCGCGCCCGGAGCAGGTGCAGGCGCTTTTCCCTCGCACTGTCCCCGTGGGCGTGCAGTTCGGTGTCGTCCTTGTGGTCGAGAACGGTCGGGAGTATCAGGTCGCGACCTTCCGCTCCGACGGCGAATACCTCGACGGGCGGCATCCGAGGAGCGTGACGTTCACCTCTCCCGAAGGAGACGCAAGCCGGCGGGATTTTACCATCAACGGCCTCTTCTACGATCCGATGGAAGGAAAGGTGCTCGACTTCGTCGGCGGTCGCGCCGACCTCGAAACTCACACACTGCGCGCGATCGGAGATCCCGCCAAGCGCTTCGCCGAGGACAAACTGCGCCTCTTGCGCGGCGTGCGCTTCGCCACCGTCCTGGACTTCAAAATCGAAACAGGGACCTGGAATGCGATCCGCGCCGGAGCACAAACCATCCGCGACGTCAGCGCCGAGCGCATCCGCGACGAGTTGGTAAAGATTTTTACCTGTCCCCAACGGGTGCGTGGCCTCGACTTGCTCGACGCAAGCGGACTGATGGCCGGAACTCTGCCCGAGATCCTTCCTCTCAAAGGCTGCGAACAGCCACCGGACTTCCATCCGGAAGGCGACGTCTTTGTCCATACACGCCTGATGCTTTCGCTCCTTCCGGGAAGCGTCCCGGTGCCCCTCGCCTTCGCCGCACTCTTTCACGACCTTGGCAAGCCACCGACAATGCAACGCGACGAAACCGGCCGCATTCGCTTCAATGGACATGAGTCCGTAAGCGCACGCATGACCGAGAATATCATGAGACGACTGCGCTTTTCCAACGGGGAAATCGAGGCAACCGTTGAGATGGTGCAGAATCATATGGTGTTCAAGGACGTCCAGAATATGCGCGTCGCGCGTCTCAAACGGTTCATGGCGCGCCCGACCTTCGACGACGAGCTCGAACTGCACCGAGTCGATTGCCTGGCAAGCCATGGGATGCTTGACAACTATGAATTCCTGAAGCGACGCCGTGAAGAGTTCGCCAATGAACCCCTCATTCCGCCGCCGCTCGTCACCGGTCACGATCTCATTGCCATGGGCTGGAAGCCGGGACCGAAATTCAAAGCCGCTCTCGACGCCGTTCAAGTGCGACAACTCGAAGGCACACTGCGCACCCGCGAAGACGCGATCTCCTGGGTAAAAAAGGAGTTCTCCGGAGCTCAAACTTAGCAAACGCCTTAAACGTCACCGGTTTCGTTCCCCCTGTGAAAACCGAACCAAACACGCGTTCGCGATGAATTCCTCTTCCAACAGCGACCATTTCTGATACAGAGTCTAGGTGGGCGTAAACGCTCGCCTGCTATAATATATTAGTTTAACTAATAGAATATGTCAGCATCCTCCGCTTCCACCTCTTCCTCCCCCGGAATCGTAAGCTCCTTGATCACGTGGCTTTTTTCCTCAATCGGAAAGAAGGTCGTGGTCGCCCTAACGGGCATCGTCCTCGTCCTCTTCGTCATTGGTCACATGTTGGGCAACTTGACGGTGTTTTTTGGGCGTGATGTCATCAACGCCTACGCGATGCATCTGCGGGATCTCGGACCGCTTCTCTGGCTGATCCGTCTTTTCATGCTGGCTTCGGTGGCTGTCCACATCTGGTTTACCATGCTTTTGTGGAAAGAAAACCTTGCTGCTCATCCACAGAAGTATGCGGTTTTTGCTCCGATGAAGACGACGATCTTCGCGCGAACAATGCGCCTTACCGGCCTATTTGTCCTGGCTTTCATTGTCTTTCACCTGGCGCATTTCACGCTGCTGCTCGTCGATCCCGGCTACGCCAGTTACCATGCCGACCTGCACGGGAGAGAGGTGCATGATGTGTATCGGATGGTCATCGAAGGATTTCGAAATCCGATCATCAGTCTTTTCTACATTGTCTCGCTGGCGCTCCTGGCGTTTCACCTTAGCCATGGCATCGGAAGTCTTTTTCAAACCTTAGGGGTAACCGACAAGAAGATGCGTTCTTACTACGAGACAGGCGCGGGAATATTGGCCTGGGTCCTCTTTGCCGGGTATATTTCGATACCAGTATCGATCCTCATCTTTGGCCTTGGAAACGGAGTTGTAAAATGACGCTCGACGCTCACATCCCTCCCGGTCCGCTGGAAAAGAAATGGACGACTTACAAGAACCACGCCAAGATCATCAGCCCCGCGAACAAGCGCAAGTTCAAGCTGATCATAGTCGGCAGCGGTCTGGCCGGGGCGGCCGCCGCGGCAACGCTGGGAGAGCAGGGATTCAATATTGAGTGTTTCTGTTACCAGGATAGCGCCCGACGGGCGCACTCGATTGCCGCCCAGGGCGGAATTAATGCCGCAAAGAATTATCAAAACGACGGCGACAGCGTCTTCCGGCTCTTTTATGACACTATCAAGGGCGGTGATTTTCGTGCGCGCGAAGCCAATGTTTACCGCCTCGCAGAGGTAAGCGCATCGATCATCGACCAGTGCGTTGCTCAAGGGGTTCCTTTTGCCCGCGAGTACGGTGGTCTGCTTGCCAACCGCTCCTTTGGCGGCGCTCAGGTCTCGCGGACCTTCTACGCGCGCGGGCAGACTGGCCAGCAACTTCTGCTGGGCACCTACCAGGCCCTCAGCGCACAGATTGCCACCGGTCAGGTTAAGATGTTTCCCCGTGCAGAGATGCTCGATCTCGTTCTTGTCGACGGCCATGCCAAGGGCATTGTCGTTCGAGACATGGTGACCGGCGAGATTCGAAGCCACGCGGGTGACGCGGTCCTTATCTGCACGGGGGGATATGGCAATGTCTTCTATCTCTCCACGAACGCCAAGGGCTGCAACGTTACCGCCACCTTCCGCGCGTACAAGCGCGGTGCGTTGTTTGCAAATCCCTGTTACACGCAAATTCATCCCACTTGCATCCCGGTGAGCGGTGAATATCAATCCAAGCTCACCCTGATGAGCGAGTCCCTGCGCAACGACGGAAGGGTTTGGGTCCCGAAGCGCAAGGAGGATTGCAGTAAGCCTCCGCATGAAATTCCCGAGGACGCTCGCGACTACTACCTCGAGCGCAAGTACCCGAGCTACGGCAACCTCGCGCCGCGCGATATCTCCTCACGGAGCGCAAAGGAAGCCTGCGACGAAGGCAGGGGAATCGGTCCCGGAGGGCTTGGTGTGTACCTTGATTTTGCCGATGCGATCAAGCGCCTCGGGCGGGCGGTCGTTGAGGAACGCTACAGCAATCTTTTCGAGATGTATGAAAACATCACCGGGGAAAACGCATACGAGCGCCCGATGCGGATCTACCCGGCGGTGCATTACACCATGGGAGGATCGTGGGTGGATTACAATCTCATGAGCAACGTTCCCGGCTTGCACGTGCTGGGCGAGGCGAATTTCTCCGATCACGGGGCCAATCGCCTCGGCGCCTCGGCACTCATGCAAGGTCTGGCTGACGGATACTTCGTCATCCCGTATACCATCGGAAACTACCTCGCAGCGCAGTTCGACCAAAGGCATCCTCAACCCAGCGATCCCGCCTTCCAGCAGACCGAAAAGGAGGTTCGCGAGCGCGTGCAGCGTCTTCTCGACATCAAAGGGACGCGAAGTGTCGACAGCTTCCATCGCGAACTCGGTTTGCTCATGTGGGACAAGTGCGGGATGGCCCGAGACAAGGCGGGTCTTGAGGAGGCCATCGCGCGCATACCGAAGCTCCGCGAGGAATTTTGGACAAACGTCAAGGTTCTCGGCGCCGGAGAAAACATCAATCAATCGCTCGAAAAGGCCGGACGTGTCGCCGATTTCATTGAATTCGGCGACCTCATGTGCCGGGACGCGCTGGACCGCAATGAATCGTGCGGCGGCCACTTCCGAACCGAATATCAAACCCCGGACGGCGAAGCCCTACGCGACGACGAGAACTACGCCCACGTCTCCGCGTGGAAGTACGAAGGCGAAGGCAAGGAACCCACGCGCATAAAGGAGGAACTCGTCTTTGAGCAGGTGAAACTGGCGACGAGAAGCTATAAGTAGGTCTGAGAGTTGAGAGTTGAATGTTGAGAGGAACTGCACAGATGTTTAATTTTGAGAAACTGGAAGTGTGGCGAAAGTCCGTGGAATTTGCGGACCTCTTGTATCGAGTAACGCGGGCCTTCCCCGTCGAAGAGCGCTTCGGGCTCACAAACCAGATGCGACGTGCTTCGGTGTCCATTTCGTCAAACATAGCAGAAGGAAGCTCACGCTCGTCGAAAACGGATTACTCGCGCTTTATCGAGCTGGCAGCAGGCTCGCTGTTCGAAGTTATCTCTCAAGCACACGTCGCCGTCCGGCAAAAGTACCTTAGCGAAGAGGATTTCCGTTCGATTCACGCAAGCGCCGAGGAACTGAGTCGAATGCTAAGTGGCCTGAAGTCGTACCTTGCGCGGGCATCGGAGGGCTGATCTCTCAACACTCAACTCTCAACTATGAACTTTACCTTAAGAGTCTGGCGCCAGAACGGCCCGAAGGAAAGCGGCCGTTTCGAGGAATATCCTGCACACGATATTCCCTCGGATGCTTCGTTTCTTGAGATGCTCGACATCGTCAACGAAGGCCTCATTGAGAAAAGTGTCGAGCCTATCACGTTTGATCACGATTGCCGCGAGGGGATCTGCGGCACCTGCAGCCTCACCATCAACGGCATCCCGCACGGGCCTGGCAGAGGCACCACGTGCCAGCTTTACATGCGAAAGTTCAGCGATCGCGACGTGATCACCGTCGAACCCTTTCGCGCAGCGCCTTTTCCGGTTCTGCGCGACCTCACGGTCGACAGAAGCGCTTTCGATCGCATCATCCAGGCGGGCGGCTTCATTTCAGAACGCTGCGGTTCCGCTCCCGATGCCAACGCGCTCCCCATCCCGAAGACAATTGCCGATCTCGCCATGGACGCCGCCGCCTGCATCGGCTGCGGGGCATGCGCGGCCGCCTGTCCGAACAGTTCAGCCATGCTCTTTGTAAGCGCGAAAACCGGTCATCTTGGCCTGCTTCCTCAAGGAAAGTCCGAAAAGAACCGCCGAATCCTCAAGATGGTTCGCACAATGGACGAGGAGGGCTTTGGAAACTGCTCTAATTATTACGCCTGCGAGGCTGTTTGCCCTGCGGGAATTCCTGCTGCTTTCATTGCCCGCTTAAACCGCGAGTATACCGTAGCGTCGGCGAAGGAAACCGTTGGCGCTGCATACTAGTTTCCGAGGCTCCCTCAGATCTGCCATTGCTCCCGCGGGGTAATTGCTTTACGTGATGCCCCGATGATGCCGCTCCCTTCCGATACGCAGCGGAAGCCGACAAGCTGCGGCACGGCTCCTTCCTCGCTGCTGAATCATTCGCTGACACTCTTGCAGGTCGCCGTGACGGTGGGGCTGCTTTGGTGGCTCTTTCACGATCCGCAGCGTCGCGCTGTCATGGGAGCCGCGCTCAAGGTGGCCGATTGGCGCTGGATTGTGCTTGCGATCGCGGCGGCGGGCGTTTGTGAATTTTTCGGAATTCTGCGCTGGCAGCTCTTCTTGCGCATGCTGCACATTGAAGTGCCGATTCGCGAGACCTCGAAATTGTTCTTTATTGGGGCGTTCTTTAATCAATTCCTTCCCGGGACGACTGGCGGCGACGTCGTGCGCGTCATTTTCCTGATGCGCGACCATCCGGAGAACAAGACGGAGGGCTTTTTGAGCGTCGCGGTGGATCGCCTGCTCGCAGTGCTGGTCCTCGTGATCATGGGTCTTCTTTTCGCCTGGGCGCGCAGCGATTGGTTCGCAAGCAGCTTCGCGGTCGGCCATCTCATGAAATGGTTTGCCATCACGCTCTTCGTGATGGGCGTAGCGCTTGTCGCCTCTTTCGTGCTCACAAGCCGCCATCTCGTTACGCTTCTGCCAAGAAAGTTCCCTTTCAGAAAACAGATCATCAAACTTTCCAGGCTCTGGCAGCTTTGTCTCGAGAATCGCCGGGAGGCACTGCTCGGGGCGATCTATACGGTGCCAATGCTGCTGGCGTACTTTGCCGCCTTTTGCTTCGCCGCCAAAGCTTTCACCGACAAGGTAAGTTTTTGGGACATGACATCGATCATGCCCTTGATTACGGCGATTTCCTCGTTGCCGATCAGTCTCAATGGGATTGGCGTCCGCGAAGCGCTCTTCGAGGAACTGCTGGCGGAGCTTTGCGGTGTGTCGCGAGGCACGGGACTTCTGATTTCCATCGCTGGGATGACGGTTTATTTCCTTTGGGGTCTCGTCGGAGGCTACTTCTATCTCGGACGCATCACAAAGCGCTACCGCGCTTCGAGGGAAACGGGCGGGCAGTAAATCGCCGCCGGCTCGACATTCCACCAGTTCCCAGTCTGCTCGCCGGCCATCGTGGTGAACGTGTAACGGTCGCTCAGGGCTCGTACGAATCGGGGCGGGCCGTGCGGAAACGGGTTTTCCTCCAGCAAACCCCACACGGCAGGCGAACCCTCAAGCAACCGCTCGAGGAAGTGAAGAAACCAGGGGCTTTGCTCGACAGTCCCTAGCGCCGCGAACCACATCTGCCAGTCCAGCCGCGGCATATACGGAGCCACCCAAGGAGGAGCGCGGCGGGGATCGCCCGGCTTGAAACGAAAAGCGTACGTTTTCCAAGTGACGCCATCCTCAGATCCCTGAACCATGATTTCTTTGCGTTCCCTCGTCATCACCGCGAAAAGCCCGTATCCATTGATGGTACGAAACGGCGCCACCGATCCGTAGGCTCCCATCAGCGGGCCCAACAGGGGAACCGGCCGTCGAAACGCTGCAGTCAGCGGCACGAGACTCAACAGAAAGATCGTCACCGCGGCGGCAAGCAGGAATTCTCTGGATACGAAACGCGCAGGTGTCGGTCGCGTTCGGCAAATGCCGAAGCTGCCGAGGGGGAGCTTACTCCAAATCACATCGTCCACGCACATCAGACACAATGCGAGGGTCAGCAGGTTGAAGAATCCATAATTTCCCGTCAGCGCGATCAAGAGCTGAAGCGCGACTATGCCGCCCGCCGCAAACATCCGAACGTGCCTTGGCCCAAAGAGTAAAAACGGAAGCACAAGTTCAACGAAGAACATCACCCACACGCTCATCCCCTGCCACCAGGCTGGCAATTGTTGAGCAAACCAGGCCACCGGTGTCGGAAGGGGCTGTGTGAAATAGTGGTAGTTGAGCGCAGCGCCATTCGCCCACACCGGATCTCCGCTCGTCAATTTGACCACACCCGAAGCGAAGATCAGGCGAAAGAGCAGCCAGATAATCAAAAAGCGTGCGGCCCGGGGAGGATTTGCAGGCCCTCCCAAGCGCAGTCCGACCGGCGAAAGAAAAATTCCGAGGAAGCCGGCTTCGAGCAGCAGAATATCCCACTGGAACTGGTAAAATATCTGTCCGGCTACACTCAGTGAAAGGTAGTCCATCCAAAGGAAAACGAGGCACGGCAACGGAACAAATCCGAGCATCAAGACAAACGCCGCAATAACGCCCGCGCCGCACCATGCGTGGAGGGCGGCATCGCTCGCGCCGAGCCAGCACACACTCGGAAATCGGAGGTATGCTTCGGTGCCCAGCGCTTCCCGCGCCACGCGAAAGAACTCCGCCGCGGGAAGAATGCCATCTTTCCCGTTCAACCCGGCGAGCTGAACCCAATAAGAAACGAAAGCCACGAGATAGATAAATCCAAGCGAGCGCAGCAGAATCCATGTGGAGACCCCAAAGGTTGGCGGCCGCACATCCGCGCCCCA
Organism: Terrimicrobiaceae bacterium; assembly: GCA_036525415.1. Lineage (GTDB taxonomy): Bacteria > Verrucomicrobiota > Verrucomicrobiia > Chthoniobacterales > Terrimicrobiaceae > DASTFP01. The sequence continues at coordinate 8,322 of DATDAL010000038.1, forward strand.
GAGAAGCCGCGTGAGCCGCGAGAAGAGCATGCGGTTCCGCGCAACAAAATCATAGGCGGCGTCCGTCAGGCGCGCAAACAACGGCGATTCCACATAAAGCTTGAAAAGTGTTCTCCCGCTCGCAGAGACGGTCGCAAGCGCCGCGAAGACCGCCGGCGCTCCGGCCAAGCGGCTTCCATCATCACCAACCCACTGCACCGCTTCAGAAAATTCGAGCTCTGAGATTTCTGGAAATTCCGCGGCTGCCTCCCGCGATGTGACATACCGCACCCGGTCGCCGGTGATGGCGCGGAAGCGCTCGATCCATCTCGCGCAGAACCCGCAATCGCCATCATAAATCAGGGTCGAACGCGCCGCCATCGCGCCTGCAACGCTCGGCACTCGGCGCGCAACATTCAACCCAAAAGCCACACGCATGGAAACTCATGTGTTGTCCAGAAGACTTGAACGTTGCTCGCCGAGAGTTGAGAATTAGCCCCTGTGACCTTACTCGACCGGCTCGAACGCCACCTCGCTCGTTTCGCTATCCCGCGGCTCATTCGCTACGTCGTTGTTCTTAATGCACTCGTCTTCATCCTCCTTACCCTGGATCCCAAGTATGTTTCGGCGCTTGTCCTCGATAGGGAAGCCATTCTTCAAGGTCAGGTTTGGAGGCTTGTAAGCTGGATCTTCATCCCCGACACGCTCAGCCCCATTTGGGTCATATTCTATCTGATGGTCGTCTGGTGGACAGGCGATCTCCTCGAGGCCACGTGGGGCGCCTTTCGCCTCAATGCCTACTATTTTCTTGGGATGTTCTTCTGCGTGGCGTCCGCGCTCATTTTTGGAGCGTCGGGCGGCAACATGTTTCTTAATCTCTCGTTGTTCCTCGCGGTGGCTACGCTCGCGCCAAATCTCGAAATTCTCTTTCTTCTCGTCATCCCGCTTAAGCTCAAATGGGTTGCTCTCATCAGCCTGCTCTGGCCGGCATACATTCTCATAACCGGTTCCCTGCCTGTTAAGATGATCGTCATCATGTGCCTCGGCAATTACCTGATCTTTTTCGGTTCGTCATTTATCCGGCGGTCGCACGAGAATCGAAAGACCCAGCAGCGCCGCGCAAAATTCGAGACTTCCAAGGATAGATCTCCGACCCTGCACCGCTGCGAGGCATGCGGGATAACAGAAGCGACAGATCCACACGCCGACTTTCGCGTGGCCAGCGACGGCCGGGAATACTGCACGCGTCACTTGCCGAACGAGACAATCAAGGTGTGATGTTCTGCCTTCCATTGGGTCGTGAGAACGAGCCCACTACACCGCCGTCAACGCCCTTGCCTGCGCGATGATGTCTTCGGGTGAGTAGCCACGGACGCGCAAGGCACGCACTGCTTGAAGGCCTCTGTTGCTGCCGCCTTAGTGGCCCATTATTCCAGCTTCAAGCAGGGCGTTTTTTGGTGCCCGTCAGCGTTCGCCTAATATTGACTGGCAGCGCGGCAAGCAAATGATGGAGGGGAAGATTGGGGAGGTCGGACGCGCGGAAATACCGCTCGACCTTCTCGCGACAGACATGAAGATCAGTGGTCAGTTGAGCGACTTCACTCTCGTAACTGAGTATCTTATCCAGCTGGATCTGATTCTCGTGTTCAAGGCGCGTCGCCTCGGCGATGTATGACTCGGCCCTCTCGCGGTGCATCTGGACATCAGCCTTAAGCTGAGTGATTTCCTCCATGTAGCTCATTGCCTTGTCCCCATGTATCTGATTCTCGTGTTCGAGCCGCGCCGATTCGGCAATGTAGAATTCGGCTTTCTCACGCTGCTCTAGCTCCGCCTCCGCCGCGGAAGAAAACAACCTCGGATGCACGAGAGACAGGCAGGACCGATCGGTCTGTTCCGACTCCTCCCTTAGAGCAGGAAAGTTGTCGAGGAAATCGCGATGGATGAATACAAGGGTGTTTTGAATGTACCAGAACTCTATCCTTTCGTTGTTCCAGACGCGCCGCCTGATAGCATCGGCGACCACAAAGTTCCGGCATGCGAATCGTTCGACCCAATATTCCGGCCACTGTTCATTCAAGTGCCCTGTGCCTTTCTGAAATGGGATCGCTGCAGAGAACAGGATCACTGGACCCAGTGTAGTAAGGGAGTCAACAAAAGCTTCTGCGGACTCGGGAGGAAGATGTTCCGCAACCTCAAGGGAAACCACCAGATCGTAACGCCTGTCGAGCTTTAGCGGATGGGAAAGGTCGAAGGAAAGGAACCGCTCCTCAGGTATTTCCAACATCGACCGATCCACATGGCTGCCATCCACTCCGAGAAATTCAGCGACTCCATGCTCATGGAATACGGCCAGCCAACAACCGCTTCCGCAGCCGATATCGATGACGGACCTCGGCTTGGCGAACGCCACGATGATCGGTACGATCTCCCTCGCGGAGCGCAAAGCACCATCGCGCTTCGATCTGTAGAAACTCTCGGTATATTCAGATTCCACCAGCATCTTCGCTTCACCGGCACATACGCGTGGCCATATACAGAATCCCAGAGCAGAACGAATACTGGTCGAAAGCCAACTGCCCCCTGCTGACAGCGAAATTCACTTTCGCATCCTTGAGGATGTCTGGTTGGGCCGCACCTTTTCTAATGACGCGAACGCTGACGGAAGTGCAGGCACAAGAAGGCATTGGATCATCGCTCGTCTGCGGGGAGACTCAAGCAAGCTCGCAGTTCGGCCTGGTCTTTCGAATCGTTGACAACGCAACACAAACCTACCATGCCTTTTGTGTTGCCCCGCAGGCAAGAATAACGTTTTGTGGCGGAAAAGGGCATTGAGGCTTGGCAAACGGACGCCTTGCATGTTTAGTGGTCCAAGCATCCCGACCAGACGAAGATTCGACGGATCGAGAAGCACGACAATGTCTTACCGAATCTATGATATCGACGTCTTGCGCACATTCGACGAACTCCTGATTCGCGAAGGCGATTCCGGAGTTGCACTCATCATTCGGCGGGCTGACGTACCGATCGGCTTCATTATGGCCGATTGTCAACCTGGAAGCGTCATTTCCCGCGAGGCAGTTTGTCAGTTGATTAACGATCGAATCCCATCTGATCTGGTAATCGGTCAGCAACGGCTCGAAACAGCCGGGTGTGCGTCCTGCGCGGCAATTCCATCGTTAACCGTCGCCATTTGCACCAAGGATCGACCGGTCGATTTGGCAAATTGCTTACGACAACTGCTGAAGGTTCGCACCGAATATTCAGCGTGTGACGTCGATGTTTTAGTCATCGACAATGCTCCTTGCAGTCAACACACACGAGATATCGTCGCGGAACTTCCCGATGTGCGTTACTTCCTTGAGCCAAGGGAGGGATTAAATTTCGCCCGAAATCGGGCGCTTGAAGTCTCCACAGCCGACATCATCGCATTCATCGATGATGATGTCACCATCGACCGAGGCTGGTTCGACGGATTGAGGTGCGCTCTGAATCAGCATCCGGACGCGGCTGCCTTTACGGGCTTGGTCCTCCCCGTAGAGCTGAAAACAGAGGCCCAGATTCTCTTTGAAAGGCGCGGAGGATTTCAAAGGAACTTCTATTCAAAGCGCTATGGAGCGACGCTGCCGGGCCATCACTCTTATCCCTGTGTCGGCGGAAAATTTGGGACCGGTTGCAATATGGCAATCCGCCGTAGCGTCCTTCTCCGCTTGGGCGGATTTGATGAGGCCCTTGATACCGGTCAAGCCCTACCGGGCGGCGGTGATACTGACATTCTCTATCGGATCATCCGTGCAGGCTACGCGCTGGTCTACGAGCCACGGTTCCTTGTTTTTCACAGACACCGAAGAGACATGAGCCAACTGCGTTCGCAGTATGCGCGCAGTTGGGGCCTTGGTCTCATGGCCTATATAGCAAAAACCTACAGTTATGACCGGCCCCAGCGAGCCAACCTTCGCCGATTCGTCAAATGGTGGTTCGTAAGCGAATTTCAGCAGATCTTGCAGAGCGTAACGGGGAGGCACCCATTGCCCGTCGACATGATTCTGGCCGAACTATTGGGCGGAATTGTCGGCCTGTCTGGCGCGTACGGACGATCCAAGAAACGGACGCGCCGGATACGGGCCACAAACCAGTTGCCATCCCAACCCGAGAGCGACTCAACACGCAAGGCTCACACTTATGGAAGGCCAGGATATCCGATAACCCCGCGGATGCAATTGTAGGACGCCGCCGGATATGAGAGCGTAGATGCCGCAACCGCGACGACGACGGTGATGGTCGAGCTACTTGCGCTGGCAATCAGCCGATGAACCATCGTTCGCCGCAGGCGAGGAATTTCACTGAACGCTCGTCCCGATCGAACAGCTCAATCGTCGTCACGCCAAACTCTCCTGTCCCTCCATGTTCATGGATGGGC
>DATDAL010000039.1:0-2206 GCA_036525415.1 Terrimicrobiaceae bacterium
CGTCGCCCTGCATCGTAGAATATTGCCCGGAACGCCCCGCAACTTTCCGAATTTTCAGCCGGCGTGGCGGAACTGGCAGACGCGCACGACTCAAAATCGTGTTCCCTTCGGGAGTGTGGGTTCGATCCCCTCCGCCGGCAAGCCCCTTAGATGCCTATAAATAAAGGCTCTGCGGGCGAATCGCGAGATTTGCGACGTCCAAACAGGCATTGTCAGGAAATCATCGGAAATGGCCAAAACTAGCCCAAGTTTAGCCCGGACAATCAGTGGTTTGTTCTTACTCCAGCACGCTGCTGTTCGAATTCGAGTGATCGAATGACAAATCTTTAGAGTTCGCAGGAGCCCGACATGCAATGAAGATCCCGCAGGCTACTGCTGCCTCGAATGGTCGGGACGTGGAGGTGGAGCGCAGGGTGGGACTTTGTCCGCAGAGAGATCGATCGAACAATCCACAGATAGTTCTGAAGTTGCCTTGGTCTCTTGACGAGCTCGTTAGTAAAACATAATTTTACGCTATGACGAAGACGATTACCAGGATTGGAAACTCAAGGGGTATCATTTTTGACTCTGCCCTGCTGGACCTGGCTCGTCTTAAGGTGGGCGACGAAGTCACGATTACCGTGCACGAGGGCGGATCCATCGTCCTCACACCCTTGCGTCCGGTCATCGCACCGCAGAGGGCGGCCGCGACAGCAAAACGCCTGATTCGGAAGAATGCCCAGTTATTCCGGCGACTGGCGTGACGTTCTCTCACCTCACGCTGGAGGCAGTAAAGGCCATCCACGCCGAGGTGCTTGCCGCACACGGCGGTGCCGCGGGAGTGCGCGACGAGACACTGCTGGAGTCCGCTGTGGCAGCGCCGCAAGCGACCATGATAGGTGAAGCGCTCTTCACAGATCCGTTGGAAATTGCTTCCGCATACTTGTTTTACTTGTGCAGAAATCACCCCTTTGTCGATGGCAACAAGCGCACTGCATTGGCGACCTGTCTGGTGTTTCTCAGCGAGAATGGACTACTGGCCCACGAGAGGCTCGAGGCGGACGCGTGGGAAGCACTGATGATCGATGTTGCCGCGAACCAAATCGATCGCGAGCAGACAACAGAGCGCTTGCGCGCACTCATTGGCAGGTCGAGTAAGAAATAGCTTGAACAAGAGCAGCTATTTAGCGGTGCCACAACAGGCTGGAGAACGCGTCGCGAATTCATTTCCGAGGCAGTGTCTTGAGGGTTCAGCAAAAAGGAAGGTCATGGTAAGCAGTTGGGAGTGAGAAACAACCAAACTGAATATCGAACCATGACCCGAAAGGACAGTAACCGAACACTTAAAGAAATCAAAGCGATGATGGGAGAGGATGGGGAATTTCTGCGCCCGATGGTGCACGCAGTCATCCGGGAATTTTTGGAAGCGGAGATGGCGGAGGCCATCGGAGCGGAAAAGGGGAACGAGCCGAAGGGCGACTAAGTTACCGAAGCGGTTATTACAGCCGCAGCTTGGTAACGCGGGTAGGAAAACTCGAGCTGAGAGTTCCCCAAGATCGTAACGGACGATTTTCCACCGAGATTTTCGAGCGCTACCAGCGCAGCGAGAAGGCCTTGGTGGCGGCGCTAACGCAGATGTACATGCAGGGGGTATCAACCCGGAAGGTCAAAGCGATTAGTGAAGAGCTTTGCGGACACAGTTTTAGTGCGAGTGCGATCAGCGAGATCAACAAGAAGCTGGATAGTGAGCTGGGACGCTTCGCCCGGCGCGAGTTCGATAACGAATATCCCTACCTGATCGTCGACGCACGGTACGAGAAGCTGCGGGAAAACGGAGTGATCCGCTCGCGAGCGGTGCTCGTGGCCATCGGCATTGTTTGGGAGGGCCGGCGCCAGGTGCTCGGTGTGGAGATGGCCAATCGGGAGAGCGCGACAAGCTGGAGAGAGTTCCTTCTCGGCCTCAAGAGACGCGGGAAAAGGAGAAAAGGGGTCGGTCCGTGCACAAGGAGAAAAGGGGTCGGTCCGTGCATATGTGCATAATCGGGTTGATTGTTGTTTCTCTTCTTGTTTGAAAGAAAGGCATGCCGCGAAGAGTTCGAATCGAGTTTGAGGGTGCCCGTTATCATGTAATGCGGGAAAAGGGGTCGGTCCGTGCATATGTGCATAATCGGGTTGATTGTTGTTTCTCTTCTTGTTTGAAAGAAAGACATGCCGCGAAGAGTTCGAA
>DATDAL010000040.1:0-11369 GCA_036525415.1 Terrimicrobiaceae bacterium
AAATCTTTGGATCTGGACAGGCCCGACGATGGAACCCGGTCGCGGGCTGAGTTTCATCGCGTTTGCTTGCACCAATGAAGATCTCGGAGCCTATTGCTGGTTGTGACCTATGGCTGAAAGTTTGCAATTCAGCATTGGCGCCGATACCGCCAATTTCCAGGCCGGCATCGGAGGCATTCTCACCGGCCTGGCCGGCATCGCTGCGGCATTCGTGTCCGTCCAGGCGATTGTTGAAGGCTTCAGCCAGGCAATCGAGATGGGAGGACGGCTCAATGATCTATCGACGAGGACCGGAGAAACGGCCGGCACTCTTGCGATTCTTGAGCGCGCGTTTGAAAATACGAGTGTCGGCGCAGAGAAGCTTGGGCCTGCGCTCGCTAAAATGCAGAAGTCCATGGTGGACATGCAGCAAGGCAGCAAAGAAGCTGTAGGTGCATTTCAGCAACTAGGACTTAGTTGGTCGGACTTGGAGGACAAGTCGCCCGCCGAGCAAATGGAACTGATCGGAGCGCGGCTCGCGGCGATAAACGATCCCGCATTACGCGCGGAAACTGCGATGAGGATTTTCGGACGAGCAGGAGCTGAGTTGATTCCCGTGCTCGTTAATTTTGCGTCTGAAACCGCGCAAGCTAAAGCGCAACTGGGCAGCCTCCCAGATCAGCTTGACCGCAGCGCCCATGCGGTTGATTCGCTTGGAGACAATTTATCCGCGATACGCAGCAAGATGACGGAGCTTGCCTACGGATTCTTGTCTGAGGTTGTGCCTGCGCTGGAGAAGTTTACTGGCAAGCTATCCGGATTCGATGCTGCGTCAATTGGAGCCGGCCTTGCAAACGCGCTGGTAGGAGCATTTATCGATCCAATGAAAGCCGCGGGAATCCTCGGCGATACCTTGCTGCTTGGGGTAAAGTTGATGGGGAATGAGTTGATTTTCCAAGTGCAACATTGGGGCGAGATTATGTTTCGCACGTTTTCTGTTCTTGGCTCGGACATCATTCCTATGTTGGGAAACAACATGCTTGGAGCACTCCAAATCGCGGCAGGCGGATTCGGCCAAGCGATGTTCTCAGTCATCGGAGACTTGCTTCCAGCGCTTGAGCCGATCGCTAACTTTCTCGGTTTTGGAGATCGCATACAATCAGCTATTGCAGCAATTAGCGATTTGTCGGCAGTAGCTGAGAGTTTAATGGTTGACGGTGCTTCCAAAATCGCGGAAAGCGCAAACACGTTTGCGTCTGCGTTCGAGTCCGCAAAACAGCATAGCACCACGGTCAGGCAAGATTTCTTCGGCGCGGAAGAAGCGTCCAGTAAGATCGCGGAGGACTTCGCGTCGCTGCAACAAAAAGCCAAGGATGCGGTTAGAGAATTTGCGGGCCTTCCTCAGTCCGAGATTGATGCGTTTGAGCCGGTCCAAAAGGCTGAGGCTGATATGATGAGTGAAGCGCTCAAGGAAGTGTCTCAGGCTCCTATTTTGGTATCGCCGGGCGGCGGCATGACTGCGGCGCAGCAGCAAGCGGCGATCAATAAGCAGTTGGGCATTCTGGCTGGTGCAAACACACAGCAAGCAGTTGGGCAATCAGCTAGTGCTCAGCGAGCGCTTGAGCTCCAAAAACAACTGGATGTGCTTGAGGCAAGAGGGAAGTCAGACACGGCCGAGGCAAATGCAATCCGGCAATCAATACAGACCCACACTGACATTGCCACGGGCGCAGTTCTGACCGCCGAGGATAGGGAGGCCGCAAGCCAATGGGCTCGCGAAAATCTGAATGAGGTTGAAGGGAGTTTCACGGAGTTGGAGAAAATGGCGCAGCAAGATATCTTGGATCGTAAGAGGGACGCAGCTTCTCCTGATGCCCAAAAGGATAAAGCATCTCAGGCCGGAGCGGGCAGCTCAGGCGGCTCGCAAGCGAAAGGCGCGTCAATCCAAAGTATTGCTCAGGCTGTGTTGCAAATATTGCAGAAGATCGAGCCTAAGATTCCGCAACACGTAATGTCATGAGCCGGCGCAAGTCTAATCGTGCGCGCACTTTCGGCGGCAGGCGGCTTCAGGTAATTGAAGCGGCAGAAGCCTCTGTATCCCCGCCAGATCCTCGCAAGGATGTAACTTCAGCCTGGAGCTGGCTTGAAACGGCGTTTGATTCCTTCCAGGATCAACAAAGGCTCGGCGCGCTTTCAAGTTTGAAATCATGAAGCGGTTTCGGATTGGTTTTGTCGGCGGTTCGTGGACGGATGTCGAAGCAGGCGATTACGTGATCGAAGGCCAGTTTTTGACGTTCACTTGCGAATTCGGCCGCACTTTCCGCGCAGTGATCGCAAATATTCGGTTCGTTCAGGAGCTTTGACTCAAAAACTTCGCACGACGTTGACCGTGGTGACCTTCTGTTAGCGCGCCCGCTACCTTGATATTGCCTGAAAAGCAAAACGCCCGCCTGGGCGAACCATAGCGGGCGCGGTTGAGTATTTTCGGTTAGATCGCCAATGGCTTATCTATCGCCCACAATGCCATTGTCCATCTGGCCCCCTTCGGGTTTTTGCGAACGAGGTATCCGACGAACTTGTTGGGATTTCGCTTGGCCGATGATAGGGCGGCACGCTTGCAGGACGCTTCGGCATCCTTGCGGTTTGAACATACGTCGCACCAGATAAGGCACGTGTTATTGCGGCCGTTCCACACTCTGAAGTGCTTACGATGATAGGCTGCGTTGCTCATTCTGCCTCCTTTTTTAATTGAGCGCTGACGATGCGCACGAACGCCGAGTTGAACGAAACGTGCCAGCGTCGAGCCTGACGTTCGATGAACGCGTGAACGTCAGGGTAGAGCAGAACTTTGCGTGTGATTTTCCGTTTGGCTTTCATGCTACCTCCGTTCCGTGCCAGACCGCCTGACGCGCCTCGAATCGCTCGATTTCTGGTGAGGACTGGCGCGGGAAGAGCAAGGCGATCATTTTCTTGATTGAGACATCCCGAGATAACGCGTCTCCAAGGATTACTGCCAGCCAATCTCGCGCGTCAACCTGCCGTCGGTCCGCGCACAGCTTGAACGCTTCCCACCCAGCCCAGGGGATTGCGAATCGATCAAGCACGGTGCCTTGATCCTCGATTTCAAGGATGACGCTGCGTTCCCATCTCCAAAACATGCCATTACCGATGACAGAGCCGTCTTGCCGCCCTCGTTCGATTGCTCGCTCTATTGGCACCCTGACATGCCAGGGGCAATCGTTTTCGTTGTAGATCTCGCCGAGATCGTTCCTGATTTCAAACCCGACCGACTGGCCGGGGGTTTCTAGTGTGTTCATGGATACGAAAAAAGTCCCGCTGGAAGGGATGAACCTTGTCCCGCATCGGCACTATCCGTTTTGCGGTATCCAGCGGGACTTTGTATCTCTGTTTTCATGAAGTCGCACCCGGTTAGTGAGGCCGGAATGAGATTTTGCGGTTCGCCGTTCATCCAGCGGACGGGGGCGAGGATGCGCAGGAAACTAGAGGAACGTCAATGGAAATCGGGACCGCTCGCAAACGGCACTTTAGCCCGCTCGCTTATTAATGCCTCTCTATTTGTCCACCAATTTGCACACGAGGGGTGTTAAAGTGGGCAAATTTGGGAGCATGTGAGGAAAACACGAATGGCCCGCAGAGCCTGCATTTATGCGGTTGCGCATAGGTGAGCGCACGTGAGCAAAGAGGCATGAAACACGTCCCGAACGAGGCGCTCTACCAAGCTGAGCCACGGCCCGACTAAATTCTCGCGAGAATCCTTTCCGGAACGCGTCGAGTCCTACACACTATGCAGCGAATGAGTTGCGGAGCAAGCAGTTTAAGAGAGGCTTTGATAGGTGTCTCAGTGGAGATTTCGCTTTCCCGCACAAGCTTGGATCTTCGGTGCCCGCAAGAATTGACTCTCCAGGGGCGCCGAGCCCGACGCGCGCCGGGTGTCTATACTCCAGTCGGGCTGCTGGGCCGATTGGCTGCATCGTAATCGGATAGCTCAGGCAGCCTATCCTGTTGTCCTTGAAGCCGGCAGCTTGCTAAAGTTTAACCTCGCCCGAGCCGAGAAGCTCGACAAATCGCTCGGCTTCCTTCGCGGTCAGCAAGCGGTGGAGCTGGCGCTTGTCCCGGCACATGCGCACGATGGCCCCCACAATCCGCAAATACTCCGAAGTGAAGGCTCCAGGGATTGCGGCAACGAAAACGAATCTTACGGGATCAGCGAGGCCGGGATACGCGATGCCATCGACCGAACGTCCTGCCGCCATAATCAGCGAAGTGACCGATTCCGTTCTTCCGTGAGCGATGCAGATGCCGCAACCGTTCTCCGAAATTGCCGGTGCGGGCTGTTCAAGGACCGTCTCTCGAAGCAGCGCAAAATTCTTTACATGTTCATTGCCATCCAATTTGGCTAGGACCTCATTGATGGCGCCGATCGGGTCACGAGCGGCAAGCGCCAGACTTACTTGCTCGGGTTGGAGGACGTCGCCTATGGGAATCATACATTGCTGCCGCTCCATTTGAGCTTCTGACGCAGCACTTCCGGAAACGATCGCTCCGGCAGCATGACGAGAGGCAGCTTTCGGTCGCTCTTGGAAATGCGGAGAACGTCGCCTACCTGCATTGCGCGCGACAATCTGCCATCCACCGATACGAATACCTGCTCAGGCATGGAAAGACGCGCTTCGATGGTGGAGCAGTCGCTGACAACCGTCGAGCGATTGGTAAGAACGTGCGGACAGATTGGGGTGATGACAAACGCGCCAGAGTCAGGCATGAGGATCGGGCCGCCAGCGGCGAGGGAATAAGCGGTCGAGCCGGTAGGCGTGGCAATGATGAGGCCGTCGGCGTTGTAGTCTGTAAGGGCCGCGTCATCGATCTTCACCTGAATCTTTACCAACTGAGAGCGTTCGCCGCGGCTGATCACGACATCGTTCAGGCCGTGAAGAGGCTCTTCGCTTCCAGAGGGGCCTGTGATCTCTGCAATCACCAGATCGCGTGGGCTTAAGATGAAATCCTTTCGGATGATGCTTTCCACCACACGCTCGATTTCGCCCACACCGGCACAGGTGAGAAATCCAAGTGAACCAATATTGACTCCTAGAATCGGCCGGATAGTCGCTCCCAGCCTGTGCACGACGCGCAAGATGGTTCCGTCCCCGCCCATCACGACGAGTAGATCCGCCTCCTGCGCAAGCGAAGGCTCGTCGAGATCCGATTCAAGACCCGCAAGGGCGGCTGTGTCTTTTTCTAGCTCGAACCCAATATTTTTCTTCGTGAGCGCTGCGATCATCTCGCACAGCGCCGTGCGGGCATCCGCCTTCTCCGAATGCGCAATGAGGCCAATCATGTCCTGAGATGCGCCAGAAACTCGATGTTTCCCTCGCGTCCAGGCAGCGGGCATTCGATCACAGCGAGCCACTGCCTGCCTTTCTCCTCGACGTATCGCCGGATTTTCTCGACCGCTTCCCAGCGCAGGGAGGCATCTCGAACAACTCCGCCCCGCCCGACCTTGGCGGCAGATAGCTCAAATTGCGGTTTGATCAGGACGATCATGTCGGCAGCTTCGGGCAGTAATGCAAACGCCGCCGGCAAAATCAACGCCAACGAAATAAAACTAACATCAACTACACAGATTTGAGCCAATTCTCCAAGATCCCCAGCGGAAAGATACCGCGCATTGACACCTTCGTGCAGGACCACTCGTGAATCATTCCGCAATTTCCAATCGAGTTGGCCACGCCCGACATCAATGGCGTGAACTCTCGCAGCGCCACGCTGAAGGAGGCAATCGGTAAAGCCCCCGGTTGATGCTCCGATATCCACACAAATCTTTCCGTCCACAGAGAGCTTGAAATGATCCAGAGCAGCCTCGAGCTTGAGACCGCCGCGGCCCACATACTTCTCGCCACCATGCACTTCCACTTGAGCGTCCGTAGCCACTTGGAGTCCTGGCTTCTCTGCTCGCTGGCCCCCCACCGTCACGCGCCCCGCCATGATCGCGCGCTGTGCCTTCTCGCGCGACGCGCAGAGCCCTCTTGTCACCAGAAGTTGATCAATGCGGGTTTTCACAGCCACTTCTTCAACATAAAAAATCCTGTTCATCTTGAAAATCCTGTTTAGTTCCTTCCCGTTACATGTCCGAAACTGATCTCAAAATCCGGATTAAGAGCATGATGGTTGAGAACCTCATGTTGAGGATCGCGCCGGAAGACATTGGCGATGATACGCCGCTGTTCCGGCCCGAGGGTCTAGCTCTCGACTCGATCGATGCGCTTGAACTCGCTGTGGGCATCGAGAAGAACTTCGGCGTCGCAACGCCAAGTGCCGAAGTGGCCAGAGAGGCGTTTATCAGCGTGAACACGATTGCAGACTACATCGCCGGAAGAAAGAGAGTGCAGCCGCCGGCCGCTTGAGGTATTTTCGGAATCAGTTTATTTATAGCATCTTAGCAGCAATGACTGCTGGCGCGATTTTTGCTGTGCATCTCCGCTCAATTCAGAAAACACGAACAAAGCAGCATGAGCCCATTCCACTCGACTCTCGATAAATCCGTCCCCGGCCTCAAGGCCCTCATCCAGGGCAGCCTGAAATTTAGCCTGGCCCGTGACGCCTCGACGGCCACAAAGCGCGATTGGTGGCTGGCCACGTCCAAGGCGGTGCAAAGCATGATCGTTGAGCGAATGATCGCTACGGCGACCGCCCAAAATAACTGCAACGCCAAACGGGTTTACTATCTCTCGCTCGAGTTCTTGATGGGGCGTCTCTTTTCCAACAGTCTCTACAGCGCGGGTGTCAATGACGACATGGTGCATGCCCTCGAGGAACTGGGCTTGGATTATGAAGAGCTTCGCCACGAGGAATACGATATGGGGCTCGGCAACGGCGGCCTTGGCCGTCTCGCCGCGTGCTTCCTCGACTCACTTGCGACGCTAGATCTCCCAGCCATTGGCTACGGGATTCATTATCAATACGGGCTCTTTAAGCAGGAATTCCGCAATGGCTATCAGGTGGAGCTTCCTGACGCGTGGATGCAGTATGGAACGCCTTGGGAGATCGTGCGGCCCGAACACGCAACGGAAATCCAGGTTTATGGCTACGTCGAAAACGTCTTCGACAACCGGGGCAATTACGTCCCGCGCTGGATGGGCTGGAAGAAACTGGTCGGCATTCCTTATGACATTCCCGTACCGGGTTACGGAACAAACACAGTCAACTTCCTTCGTCTCTGGGAATCGCGAGCACCCGAAGAGTTCGATTTCGAGGCCTTCAACCGTGGCGGTTACGAGGAAGCCGTGCGCGAAAAGAACGACAGCGAAACGATTTCGAAGGTTCTTTACCCGAATGACAAGACCGATAGCGGCAAAGAACTCCGCCTGCTTCAGCAATACTTCTTCGTCGCCTGTTCCCTCAAGGATATCATCCGCCGTTTCCGCAGGACGAACGAGGACTGGGAAGATTTTCCGGAGAAGGTTGCCATTCAGCTGAACGACACACACCCGGCGATCGCCGTGGTCGAACTTCAGCGCCTGCTGCATGATGAATACGGAATGGCGTGGGAAAAAGCGTGGTCCATCGTCACGCGCACCTTTGCCTACACCAATCACACCCTGCTGCCGGAAGCCCTGGAAAAGTGGAGCGTAGGGCTTTTCCAAAAGGTCGTGCCACGCCATCTCCAGATCATTTTCGAGATCAACAAACGCTTTCTCGAGCAAGTGGATGCCAAGTGGCCGGGGGACAGTCAGAAAAAAGCGGTCCTCTCTCTCATCGAGGAAGGTCCTACGCAGATGGTGCGCATGGCGCATCTTTGCGTCGTCGGGGGACATTCCGTCAATGGCGTGGCTGCGCTGCACACCGAACTGCTGAAAAAGGATCTGTTTCCAGAGTTTGACGCTCTTTATCCGGGCAAATTTAACAACAAGACCAACGGCATTACTCCGCGCCGCTGGCTCCTTGCCTGCAACCCCCGTCTCAGCCAACTCATCACCTCGAGAATCGGGCATGGTTGGGAACGCGATCTCGATAGGCTCCGCGCGCTCGAAGCGTACGCGGACGATCCACAGTTTCAGGTCGATTTCATGAACGTAAAGCAGGCCAACAAGGTCGATCTTGCGCGCATAATCAAGAGAGACTGCGGCGTGTTGGTAAATCCCGGGGCACTTTTCGATGTGCATGTCAAGCGTCTCCACGAATACAAGCGCCAGCATCTCAACCTCCTCCACATCCTCGCGCTTTACCGCCGTATCTTGCAAAATCCCGACCTCGTGATCACGCCGCGCGTCTTCATCTTCGCCGCGAAAGCCGCGCCCGGTTACGATATGGCCAAATGCATCATCAAGGCGATCAATGCGGTAGGGACGTGCATCAACAACGACAAGCGCATCGAGGACAGGATGAAAGTCGTGTTTCTGCCGAACTATCGGGTGTCCCTTGCCCAACGCATTGTGCCCGCCGCGGACCTTTCCGAGCAAATCTCGACGGCAGGCAAGGAAGCCTCGGGTACCGGAAACATGAAGCTTGCTCTCAACGGAGCCTTGACAATCGGCACGCTCGACGGCGCCAATGTCGAGATCAAGGAAGAGGTCGGGGATGAAAACATCTTTATCTTCGGGCTGACCGTCGAGGAAGTCCACGCACTGCTGGCGAAAGGCTACGATCCCAAGGAATACTACCTGAAAAATGATGAGTTGCGCGCGGTCGTAGATTGGGTGGGATCGAATTACTTCACGCCCGACGAACCGCCCGGGGTCCTCAGCATGCTCCGCGACAACCTCTACTACAGCGACCCCTTCCTCTGCTTGGCGGACTTCGAGTCGTACAGCGAATGCCAGAAAAAAGTGGATGCCGCTTCTCGGGAGAAAGATCGCTGGGCAAGAATGGCCATCCTCAACACGGCCCGCATGGGAAAATTCTCGAGCGACCGCGCGATCCGCGAATACGCTCGCGATATCTGGAAGCTGGATCCTATCCAGGTGTAGCGTGCGTTTTTGCTCGCTGTTTGTGGGATCGGCAATAGAGGTACTTTGGTATAAAGAGAACCCGGCAAGCTCTGAAAAGGCAGCCTGATCGGCTTTAATGCCCATTGGGGCAAGAAAAAGCCTCGCAGATCACGGAGGGCTTTAAAGTACCAGCCCGGTTTCGTAGAATGGCTTAAATCCAGCCTGCATTTCGTCAAAGAATGTGAAAACGTTCGACTCAGGAACCGAAGCTTTCATTGCCGAGTTTCTTCACGATACTAAGCGATCCGAATCCGACGAGCGAACCCACTGCAAGGTAAACAACGGGCAGGGAGAGGACCAGGTTTTAGTGACTCTTCAGATAGACGGAAAACCAGTTGCGACGCACGCCTTTTCGCGGGCATCGAATGAATGGCGTGAATTTCGCCGCACCCTCGCAAACCGCCTCGGAATTTATTCGCCGATAGAATTTGGCGCGCCTTGGCCGGATGGCTCGACGCCATCGCGCGCATCGCGGCCTTCTGATGATCGGCATCAGCCTCGAGTTGGTCGACGTCCGTTTCCAGGCGAGGCGTGAGGCCCGGAAATGCGAATGCGAGGCGCATCGCGATCACTCCGAGAACGATGCCGACAAAGCGATTCCAGATGACGTCGAGCTCGGTGACGGGATGCGGGTCCTGTAGGATCGTGATAAAGAGTGCGAGTCCCATTTGCCAGCCGACATAAGAGTAGCGCTTGGTGCCAGTTGAGCGGCTCAATCGCAGTCCGCCAGCCGGAAGCTGCTACCGTGAGATCTGGAGGCTGCTCCATGCGAACCTCTTCTCCGCGCAGCACGCGGAGACGCAATTGCCGAATTCACGCCGCCACCACGAGCAAACTCGATCTCTCTTCAGCTTCGGGTAACTTACCCGAGGCTCTCGCTGCAATCTGCGTTACGTCCATCGCTCCCTGCAAAAGAGCCGCGCACCGCGCGGCTTCCTCTGGCCGCAAGACCTTGGTGACCCCGAGCAGCTTGAGCCGGACGGCGGCATCTCGGCGCTCCTCGCTGGAAAGGAAGCAAGTTCGCGCGTCGCGACGACCGAGAGTCTTAAGAGAACGCTATCGCACTGTGCAAAGTACGCGGACGATAAGCCGTGCAGGTCCGTGATCTGACGCGTTTCGCGGTAGTCGTCGGCGACCCACCATGGTCGCGTGTTGCTACGACGGCCAGGCCTCCATCGCGAGATCGGCTACCCGCCGAAGCGCTGAACGACCGGCGCCGCTGGCCACGTGCACCGACATTCCCTGTGTGACCGTCGAGACAAACAAAGCTAACGCGGCGGGATCGGCGGTCGGGGGCAAATCGCCCTCCTTTTTCGCGCGGGCGAACCGCCTCTTCAACGCCTCGACTGCAGCGCATCGGCGCACCGCCATTTCCTGGCACACCGCCTCCGTCTCCTTTCCCCCAACGAGGATCCCGTTGACGCCGAGACAGCCCGGCGGATGGCTGGGATCGCGCAGCAGATCGACAGTTCCATAGAGGATCTTCCTAGCGACCTCTCTTGCGGTCGACGCCTCGAGCGCATCGCACATGTGCGACGCGGGACCGCGGCCATAGCGATCCAACACCTTGCGAAACAGTTCCTCCTTGTTTCCAAACGCTGCATAGAGACTGGGGCGGTTGATTCCCATCGCCTCCGTCAGATCTGACAACGACGCGCCCTGATACCCCTTACGCCAAAAAACGCGCATCGCGCTTTCCAGCGCCTGATCGGCGTCGAATGCGCGAGGCCGGCCGGGCCGAGCCTGCTGGGCCTTGGGTTTCATACCGAGAAATACATAAATCACTTGACGTGGCGTGTCCAGTGCGCTCGTATTTACCGAACGATACAAAACTCTATGAACACAACAAACAGACTCGGCGGCAAGGTCGCCATTGTTACAGGGGCATCCAAAGGCATCGGAGCGGGGATAGCGAAGCGGCTTGCTGCGGACGGTGCGTCCGTCGTGGTCAACTACGCCTCGAGCCGCGAGGGAGCGGACCGCGTCGTCGCCGAGATCGAGACAGGCGGGGGGAGGGCGCTGGCTATTCAGGCGAACCTCGCGAAGAAATCGGATATAGAGCGACTGTTCGACGAGACTACGAAGGCATTCGGCCGGGTCGACATCCTGGTGAACAATGCCGGGGTTTACGAGTTTCTTCCGCTCGAGGAGGTGACCGAGGAGCATTTTCACCGTCAGTTCGACGTGAACGTGCTGGGAGTGATTCTCGCCGCGCAACAGGCCGCCAAGCATATCGGACCGGAAGGTGCGAGCGGCGGCGTGAAAATCGTGAAGATCGGCCGGTTTGAAAATCGATGTCGTAGAGAGTGAACAGGAAGGGAAGCGCGATAGGGAGTTTTCAGGTTTCGACGCGGTCTTTCATACGGAAGCTTGTGCCTTCGATAA
>DATDAL010000041.1:0-2282 GCA_036525415.1 Terrimicrobiaceae bacterium
GATGATCATCGAACAATATGAGGCCCGGAGCGCCGAACCGATTCCCGCGGGCCAGCACAAAATCGAGGTCGTGACCGACATCGCCGGTCCGGGCAAGCCTGGCATCGCCACGCTGCTTGTGGACGGCAAGGAAGTCGGCAAAGCGGAACTCAAGCGCACAGTCCCCGCCGCCTTTTCCGCCAGCGAAACCTTCGACGTCGGCGTAGACTTGGGCTCCACTGTCTCGCTCGATTACTTCGATCGCCGTCCCTTCGAGTTCAACGGGAGGATCGAGAAGGTGGCAGTCCAATTGAAGTAATCAACACTGATGTTCCCTGCTCACAGGGCCTACACCGTCAGTCGCAGTTTAGGGCTCATTCACCTTTTTTCGACACCGCAAACGCTTGTTCTGGAGGCGCCAGTGAAGTCGTGCTGAGCCGGGCGTTGCGCGGCTTTGTGCGGCGCGAGGAAGTCGTTGTCGCCACTAATTTTAAAGTGTATGGCGCCATGCGCGCGGAGGATCCAAACGGCCGAGGGTTATCGCGCAAGGCGATCACACCTGAGGCCAGAATTCTCCTACCCTTAGAGCTCTCCTGGATCGCTCTCCACTCGAGAAGCGCCGCACTTAAGGCGCCCGTAACCGGCACATCCTGGAAAACGCGCCCCTTGCCCTGTAAGGGTGGCTGGTTGCACACCGGCGGAGGGGGTTTAAAAGAGTTACGCTTGGATTACAATAAGAGAAGTCGTCATTATCGTAAGTGGTTTCGGCTATTGTGCGGTGTATCCGCCGTCCACGATGATGTCCTGGCCCGTGGTGAACGCTGCTCCGGGTGAGCTGAGCCAGAGCACGGCGCTTGCAATCTCCTCGACCGTGCCAATGCGGCCAACCGGGTTTAGCGTCGCCATCGTTTTCTTTGTGTCGGTCTCGCCTTCGCCGAAGGCACGGTCGAACATTTCCGTCTGGATCGTGCCGGGTGAGACACTGTTGACGCGGATCCCCTGCTTGGCGAATTCCAGCGCAGCTGTCTTGGTGAGTCCGATCACGGCGAACTTGCTGGCGACGTAAACCGATGCGCCGGGGAAGCCGATGTGGCCGGCGGCGGAGGAGTTATTGACGATGGCACCACCCCCGGACTGAAGCATGGCCGGGATTTCGTGCTTCATCGAGAGCAACACGCCACGGATGTTGATGTCGCAGACTTGATGGTAATGCTCGACCGTCTGCTCGGTGGTGAGCGGGCCGAACTGGCCCTCGGTGCCGGCATTGTTGAACGCGATATGCAGAGCCCCGAAGGCGCCGACGGTCTTTGCGACGAGCGCGACGATGTCATCCTCTCGGGCGACATCGGTCTGCACAAACAAGGCGCTTCCACCAGCCGAAGTGATCTCACGGGCAGCCTTTTCTCCCTCGGCAACGCGGCGGCCGGAGACGACCACATTCGCGCCTTCTTTGGCAAACGCGAGTGCGGTGGCTTTGCCAATGCCGGAGGTGCCTCCAGTGATGAGGACAGTCTTGTTTTCGAAGGTTTTCATAGTTGGCCTTAGCGTAGCGAAGGTCGACCGCATATATCCAGGTCTAACGCTACGCCATGGCATCATCGCAGATGGGACTCCCAAAAGTTGGTGAGCGTTTCTCGGCAGAAACTTTCCACCCTCTCACTGCAAAACCCATTTCCCGAAGATCCTTCCCCATATGATTGAACAGGATTGTGGCTGCAGAATGCCGCAGTCCGTGGGCGGTGATCTCCCCCACTAAGGGCTCGGCAAGCCACCCGCAAACGACCCCAATTACGGCGAGCGTTACCGCAACGGCGAGAGAATCAGCACTGGCTCATGGAATCGGCAGTCAATCAAGTGATCAGTAGACGGTTCGTAAAGAAGCAGCAGATGCGATGGACACCTCGAGGCGCACACCTCTTGCTACAGACTCGAACCAAGTTCTCAACGGCGACCGCGAAGACACCTCCGTCGCTGGTATCCGGCGTTTCGCAGCAAAACTGAAGCGAAGGCCGCATGACCGGATTGCCCCCGGAATTTAACGCTCTCCAAAGGATGGAACGATGGAACAGAGCCGTCCAATGCGCCAACTAAAACGGGAACAATATACCGGCAGTTCCCAACAACGTGATGCTTGGACGCGGAAAGATTGCTAAGCGCCCGCTCGAAGTCGCAATAGACATTCGAAGTGAACACCAATCACTTGGGCTCAGGCTGTTCGGCTAACGCGAGTCGGTCAAAATAGCACTGATCCGATAGGATCTTATCTCCCTCAACCTGTATGATGGAAGCTCCCTTAAAAGTAA
>DATDAL010000042.1:0-2516 GCA_036525415.1 Terrimicrobiaceae bacterium
CCAGAGTGCCGAGCCAGGGAAAGATCCTCGGCATGTGGGTCAATATCTTCATCAGCGCGCCGATCTCAGCGCTGGTGCCGATCCTGATGGCGGTGATCGGTATCGGTGAAAACACCGTGGTGGTCACGGTGTTTCTGTTCGCGGTCTTTGTCATCATCCTGGACACCCAGGTAGGAATCAAGCAGGCGGACCGATCGCTGGTCGAAATGGCGCGCTGCTTCGGCGCGACGCGCCGTCAACTTTACAGCAAAATTCTCTTCTTGAGCGCCCTGCCGGAGATTTTGGCCGGCGTGCGTCTAGGCGTGATCCGCGGCGTCAAAGGCGTGGTGATCGGCCAGCTCTTGATCGCGATTATCGGCGTCGGCGAATTGTTCGAGCTCTATTCGCAACATTTTCTCATGGAGGAGTTCTGGGCGCTGGTCATCATCGTTTTCACTTTCGCCTTCGGGCTCTCCGAAGCGGTCGCCTATTTTGAGCGCCGCGTCGAATACTACGCCAGCTCGCGGTAAGTGAGAAATTCATAGGAGTATTCACCACAGAGACGCAGGACGTGAGAAAAAATTCCCAGCCGCTCACGGGGTGTAGTATACATACGAGCATACTGTAGTTCAGAGCAAGAGCCGGACTCTTGTAATAGAAGTCACATGCGAAGCGGAGCGGACGAGGAGAAAAGAGAGTGGGGATTGAACAAGGGAGATTGCCGGGGTTTGAAGCGGCGGTTTTGAGTGAAGCTGAAGGGGAGGGCAGGGCGAAGTCTGAAGCCAGATTAGGCAAGCCGCGCTACGAAGTGATCGACCGCGAGCAACTATGTTGGCGGCGGGTGGATGTCGAGCGACTGATCGGGGCCGACCATCCTGCGCGCGCGGTGTGGGAGTTTATCGGGCAACTGAATTTAAGCGCGTACCAAGAAGAAGTACGAGCGGTAGAAGGCAAAGCGGGGCGGCCGGGATGGGAGCCGCGGTTACTGATCAGTCTGTGGGTGTATGCGTACAGTAAAGGAGTCGGATCAGCGCGAGCGATCGAAGAGTTATGTGAATGGGAGCCGGCCTACCAGTGGCTGACGGGATCAAGAGTGGTCAATGGCCATACGCTATCGGACTTTCGCGTCAAGCATGACAAGGCACTCCAAGGATTGTTCGTCCAGGTCCTGGGACTGTTGAGTGCCGATGGACTGATCACGCTGGAACGGGTGATGCAGGACGGGACCAAGATCCGAGCCAACGCGGCATCGGATAGTTTTCGCCGTCAAGAGCGGGTCGAACAAGCGCTCAAAGAAGCCAAGGAGCAAGTTGCCGCGCTCCAAGCGCAGAGCGAAGAGGAAACCAGCCGGCGCATGGCCAAGGCACACCAGCGAGCGGCCCGCGAACGCCAGGAGCGGTTGGAGCAGGTGCTTAAGGAATTTGAGCAACTGGGGAAAGAAGGCAAGGACAAAGAGCACAGACGAGTCAGCACGAGTGATCCTGAGGCGCGAGTGATGAAGCAACCTGACGGTGGCTTTGCGCCGAGCTACAACGTGCAGATCAACACCGATGCGAAGAACTGTGTGGTGGTGGCGGTGGGAGTAGTGCAAGCGGGCAATGACTTCGAGCAATTGGAGCCTGGGATTGACCGAGTGCAACAGAACCAAGGCGAGACTCCCAAAGAAGTGGTCACCGACGGAGGATTTGTCAGCCGAGACACGATCGTGGCGATGAAGCGGCAGGCCATCGAGTACATCGCCCCCTGTGTCGATGAGGCGGGCAAGGGACAGAGTTCCTATGATAGCCGCGGGGTGAGCGCCGAGTATCAAAGTTCCCAGTTTATCTACGATGCCCAGAGCAATAGTTATCGCTGTCCGCAGGGAAAGATACTTTCCTACGAGGGCAAAGAAGAGCGCCACCTGCAGCTGAGCTACCGGTATCGAGCACAGAGATCGGACTGCGAGGGATGTCCGATGAAGAGCCAGTGTTGTCCTGGGAATCGAGTGACGGGGCGATCGGTGCATCGCAGCGAAGAGTTGGCCGAAGTGGCTGAGTTTCGTCAGAAGATGCAGAGCGAAAGAGCGCGCGAGATCTACAAAACCAGAGCGCAGGTGGCCGAGACGCCCAATCTATGGATCAAGGCGAAGTTTGGGCTACGCCAGTTCAGCGTGCGCGGGTTAGTCAAGGTGGGGATGGAGGCTTTGTGGGCGTGTCTCACCTACAACATCCGAGTGTGGATACGGCTTTGCTGGAGACGAGCGGCCGCGGTGCAAGCTGCGTAGACAAAGAGGAGAAAAAGGCCGTGTAGCGGGGAAATCGGCCAATTTTGAACCGCTCAACGGTTTGCGTCAGAGTAATTGCGGCGCAGGTAGATTTTTTCTAAAAAGAAAAAACACCGACGCTTAGGTTCAATCCAGATTACGACAAATCAATTTTTTCTCATGACCGCAGCGCGCGCAGGTCGGCGTCGGCGTACCGGCCGTCGATAATATTATGCGACCAATCGTGAATCGTCGTCAGTCCGGAATAAATCGCTTCGGTAATGCCGAGCCGGGC
>DATDAL010000043.1:0-2554 GCA_036525415.1 Terrimicrobiaceae bacterium
AGTGGACTTGACGAAAATACCCGGCATCAAGGAGCAAGCCGCTCAGATCATTATCTCCGAAGTCGGCTTGGACATGACCCGATGGAACACCGAAAAACAGTTCAGTTCTTTTCTCGGGCTCTGCCCGAACAACTCGATCAGTGGCGGCAAAGTGCTGCGTCGTTCCACGCGCAAAGTTTACAATCGAGCCGCCGATGCGCTGCGGCTATGCTCGCAGAGTTTAACCCACAGCAAGACAGCACTCGGGGCAAAGTATCGCCGCCTCAAGGGCCGCTTGGGCGCTCCCAAAGCCATTGTTGCCATGGCTCACCATCTCGCCCGTCTGGTGTATCGAATGCTGCGTTACGGGCGCCAATACGTCGAAAAGGGAATCGCCGAATACGAAATCAAGTTCCGTCTCCAGCGCCTCAAATGGCTTAAACGCGAGGCAAAGTCCCTCGATATGCAACTCCTTCCGGCTTAATCGAAAGTGCCGCTTGTTCCTGGAGAGCTCGCGTCTCCCCATTGCTCCATCGTCACGTTATTCCGAATGGAACCTACCATTTTCCCCGAGCTATCGAGGGGGTCAACTTGTCGTAGAATACGCTACCGTCAGGGCGAAACGATCAGCACCGCGTTTGTCGAATCGACGATTAATCAGGTCGTCAGCAAGCGGTTCGTCAAAAAGCAGCAGATGCAGTGGACGCCGCGGGGCGCACACCTCCCATTACAAACACGGACCAAAGTCCTTAACGACGATCTCGAGAACGTCTTCCGCGATTGGTACCCGCAGTTTCACGCTCGTGCCGCTTGACCCCCGACTTCTTGACGCTCTCCCCGATAGAGCCCGGCCAGATTGTTCAGGCTCGCTGCGACATCGGGATGGTCCGAGCCGAGGGCCTTTTCCAAGATCGCCCGCGAGCGCTTGTAGAGCGGCTCAGCCTGTGCGTACTGACCCCTTGGGCGTAGTAGGAGAGCATTTCAAAGCGGGGGCTGGGAAGAGCCGGGACGCTATTCCTTTGATAGGCTGGCGCCATCATGGAACACGATTCTCAGCCCGAAGCTTACTGCGTCCACGTCTGGATTCGGGAGATCCACCCGATGCTCTGGCGGCGCTTTCTCGTACGATCCGACAGCACCCTCGCCGATCTTCACGTCGTCTTGCAGATCGGCTTCGACTGGACGGACATCTCCATCGGTTTCGCATTCGCAAGAAAGACTACGCCGTACCACGCCTCGGCGGGCTCGGCTGCCACGATGCACGGAAAATCAAGCTGGCCGACCTGCACTTTCGCGTCAATGAACACTTCCTGTATGAGTACGATTTCTGCGATCTCTGGCAACACCAGGTGCGGATCGAGAAACGGTTGGAAGTAGAGACCAGCCGGTCCTATCCGGTGTGTGTGGGAGGTCAATGGGCTGGGCCACCCGAGGATTGCGGGGGATCTCGTACGGCTTAACCGCGGAGCTGCTGGCCGAAGTGCTGCCGACCGGAGGGGATATCAACGTAGCTGGCGTCTACCGAAATCTGCAACGGGTAGCCGAACGGATGGAGGCGGAACTGGGAGAAGAAAAGTGGCAATTCATCGACGGCTGTCAGCGAGATTGGGATGCGCTGCCTCCGCCGGGGCCGCCGCTTACCGTAGGATTGGACGGAGGCTTTATCCACGCCAAGGACCAAAAGTCTCGTGGTGAAGGCTGGTTCGAAGTGATCGCGGGCAAGAGCATGCCAGAGGAAGGCGCTGCGAAATGCTTTGCTTACGTGCAGACCTACGACACAAAGCCGAAGCGACGGTTGTTCGAACTGATGAAATCACAAGGGCTTCAGGCCAACCAGCAGGTGACCTTCCTGTCCGACGGCGCGGACGACGTGCGAGAGCTGCCGCTCTATCTGAGTCCGGAGTCAGAACATTGGCTGGATTGGTTTCACGTCGCGATGCGGCTCAGGGTAATGGGGCAAATGGCCAAGGGGTTGGTGAACGAGCAGAACACGACACCAGCGTATATGCCACCTGCTGAAGACGCAGAGGAAGAATTAGACACGGTCGATATTGGTAAAGAACTCGAGCGGGTGAAATGGTTTCTCTGGCACGGGAATGTGGTACGGGCGCTGGATACGATCGAGGATATTGAAGGCGAGCTGGATTTCCTGCCGCATGACGGTGAGAGCGGAAG
This sequence comes from Terrimicrobiaceae bacterium, assembly GCA_036525415.1. GTDB lineage: Bacteria > Verrucomicrobiota > Verrucomicrobiia > Chthoniobacterales > Terrimicrobiaceae > DASTFP01. Next base: position 2,155 of record DATDAL010000043.1, read on the forward strand.
GAAACTCTTGAAGGCTGTGCGAGAATTTCGCGGCTATATCGAAACGAACCAAAACTTTATTCCAAATTATGGGGATCGTTACCGGCACGGAGAGAAGATCTCAACGGGCTTCGCGGAGTCCGCGGTGAATCAAGTGGTGAGCAAGCGCATGGTGAAGAAGCAGCAAATGCGATGGAGCGAGGCCGGCGCGCACAACCTGCTCCAGGTGCGAACGAAGGTACTCAATGATCAACTCCGGGAGACCTTCGTTCGCTGGTATCCGGGAATGCAAACCGAACAGGAGACGGAAATTGAGAAGAAGGCCGCGTAGCCCCCGGTTTGAAATGCTCTCCTACCCCATTTAGGAGAATTGCGAGCGGTTGCCGAGCATTTGTCCGTGGGCTTCGAGACGGCGTCCGAG
>DATDAL010000044.1:0-114586 GCA_036525415.1 Terrimicrobiaceae bacterium
AGGCGGCAGTGCTCATGAAGGATGACGGAGAGGAGAAGGCGGAAGGGATTTTCATTCGAGAACTGCGGGCCGCGGGTCTGTCCGAGAAGGCATTGAGAGAGAGGCCACGAAGCGAGCCACTCAAATGGAAAATCGCTGCGATGATGCGCACGGAAACCACGGTGTCCCTCGGATGGATCGCCCGCCGGCTCGATCTCGGGTCAGCCTCGAATGTCAGTCACAAAATGCGACGATATTCAATATTGACCCCTTCCCTCTGGATTCAAGGAGCGTCATCTGTAGGATATGGACTGCTTTCCAAACGCTAACACACCATCGGCCGGAAGGGCCGGAGGCTGTCCGAGCGAAGCGAGGTGTGCCCGGAAATCACTGCGGGTGGCAGTTCTGGAAGTAGGTGCCGCCGCACCAAAGCGGCCTCCATGGTCCGGCAAGTGCCGGATAGTGAGCTACAGGACGCCCTCTGCGCGCGCCTGACGCATGGCATGGGAAAGACTCAAGACCAGAGCCATGCTCTCCTGCGCCTGCCGTTCCGCCTCGAGGGCTCCAGGCAAGCCGATGATGATCTCGGCGGGCTGACGCTCCCGATTCGGAATCGGAGTGAATGTGCGGCTATACGTCGGGCGGACGGGATTCGCCCTCCACCGGAAGAGAGGGCTCGTCGCGGCGTAGCGTTTGAGGGCATCGGACAACGCAACCTTCTGCTCTTCCTCCGCCAGCCAGGCTTCCACGTCGGCGTCGAGAGCTCGCGGATTCTGGCGCAAAAGAAAAATGGCGTCGTAGTCGTAGCGTTCCAATTCGCGTTCCAAAACCTGGACGTGGCCGCACTGCGAATTTTCCCAGCACCGGGCTCCATCGATCTGTTGTTTACTGGTGAGAAAGACGGTCTCACGATGGGCTTCGAGATTCGCGACTGGGTAGGCCGTGATTTCGATCCCGGCTGCGAGACGAAGCCGGGATTCCAGAGCGACAAGCAGGCGAGCGATCGCGTAAGGGGTAATGATTTCCGTTCCGACCCATCCGCCAATCACCAGTACGCGTAGAGGCTCTTTGTCTGCGGGAGTGCCGCAAACATGGAAATACGGAATCATCTCACTTCGAACACCCATTTGCGGCGCTCCGTAACCCACTATGAGTGACGAGGATTGTGCTGAGAGCTCGATCAAAGGGGCTATCAAGTCTTGCACATCTTGCCGTCCGGACTTGAAGCGATCAGTTATTTGACTGTCGGCAATGTTATCCATCAAAGAACCTCCTTTTTGGTGTCTGGCAAAGAAACATGGGAACGTCGAATGTTGCAAACGGAGAATGTGGCGAAATTCGGCGAAAAGCTGCAAAAAATTGGGCCGGCTAATTACCTGTCGCCGGGGTTCCCCCCTTGATCGTGATTCCTTTCCGCAAAACGAAAACCGGCGTCCATCTAGCCTTGGACGCCGGTCATTCTTAAGGATTCGCGGAAAGGGAAATCCGCGGTATCGGCACCCGTCAGAAAACTACGCCCAACTGAAATCCGAGGACGGTAGCATTCGCCACGAGGCCTGTGCCGTTGGGCCGGATGATGTACTGGAGAACAGGCTGGGCGTAGAACCATTTGTTCACCTGCACGCGGTAGTCAAACTCCAAGACGGCTTCGTAAATCTGGGTCGGCCGCCCCCTGCGCTCATCGGCAAGCTGCTTGTAATAGCTATAATTTCCGTATGCGAAAGCGACCCCGAGTTGGTCCTGGTCACGACTCGGGATCAGCCCCTTGTAAACAAGGCCCGTTTGGAAATAGAACGGCAAGGGGTTGTTGTACTTCGGCGCGAAGTTTATCAGACTGAAGAAATACAGGCCCTGTTCGTTGAGTTTCGGCTTCGTAGGCTTGACCGTCTCCTTGAATTCTTTTCCGTCGGCAATGGACTTGCCATCGGACGGAGGCGGGGGTGCCTCGGGTGACGGCTCGCGATAGAGTTGCTGATCTGCCTGCCAGTAGAAGAGCAGCTTCTGATCATGGTTCTCTCCGAAGTATGAGGTGTTCTCGACTCCCCAATAGATCAAGCCCGCTGCATAACGGCCCGGGAGTTTGGAGGCACCGATCTTCGGCGTGAAGCCCGTTTCGGTTAGCCAGAAAAGACCGTTGCGGTCCGGCGGTTGAGCTCCCGCGAAGAAAAGGCCGTGGTTGGACGGCGTGCTGGCGTCCGGAATCGCCATATACAGGCCGCTCTGGAGATAGTACCAATCCAAAGGCTTTACCTTGATATCGCCTCCCCAGGCCGAGTAGCTGCCTCCCCAGCCGATGCCATTCGCCCCGATGCCGCGATTCGAGGTGAACGTGTTGTTGATGAAAAACTTGTTTAACGGCTGATTGATGAAGATGTCCGTGGGATTCTGCCAACCGCCGGAAAGCGTCACGAACTCCTTTATCCCGAAGAGCTCCGGCGTCGTATATGTCAAATAAACCTGCTGAAAACGCCATAGCCTGCCACCTTGAAAGGTGCTCGGAGCGAATTGGCTGCTTGTTCCAACGTACTTGTTCACGCCTGCACCTCCCCGATAGCGCAGGTCCGAATAGAGGGTGAGCCCCTCGATCGCGTCCCACCCTGTCAGCTTCGCGAAATCCAGCGTCCCGCGGAATTTGAACTCGTCGTCATATCCGAAACGCTGTTGCAGGCCACCGTCAACGTTCCAGAGAAAGTTTGCCTTCCACTCGGCGCCGAGCTTTAGCCCGTGGTCCTCGAGGGTGTCTCGAACACCAAACCAGTTCCCCGTGGCGTATTTTCCATTCCACCAGCTCTCCAGCGCCGAAGAGCCCGTCTTGGACTCGGAGGTTGATGTTTGCCCAGCTTGGGCAGCGAGGCTAAGACCCCACGCCACACCCCAAGCAGCCAGACCCAATATGACTTTGTTTTTTTTCATTCCATTTAAGAAGCGACATCGGCCAGCATTTTCCGGACCGATATCCATTTCATCCCGACGCAGTTAAGGTTCCCTTGTAAATAACGATTTGTTTTGTCGTATATCTGCGCGCGTTTTTAATAACTTTGGTCCGATTGTCAACGGGATTTGTGGTATTTGAGGAAAAAACGACTACGCGGGCATGTAGAGGATGCGTCCGCATTGAGGGCAGTGGACGATCTCTTTTCCGCCTCGGACTTGAACGACAGTTTGAGCGGTGACCTTCATGTGACAACCCATGCAAACTTCATGTTCGAGAGTGACCACGGCGGTGCCGTGTTTTGTTTTGAAGAGCCGGAGATAGATTTCGAGGACATCTTCGTCGAGTGCTTGTGCCAGGCGTTCGTGCTCGCTTTGGAGTTCGGCGATGCGTGTTTCCAAGTTCGACTTCTTGCTGTCGAGCGCGGCGAGAAGGTGTTCGAGCTTGTTGCGCTCTTCGGCATGCATCCTTTCACTCTCGGCGATCTGTGGCGTTAGCTTTTCGAGATTCTCCATGAGATCCAGCTCTCGATCCTCCAGGGCGACAATGGCCCTTTCGGCGGCTTCGATTTCATGGGCCAGGGCAGCGTATTCTTCATTCTTTCGGGTTTGAAGCTGTTGTTGCCGGTAGCGGGCGATGGTGTCCCTTTTGGTTCGCGCCTCCATTTCAAGGTTCCTCTTCTCGATTTCGAGGTCCTTCGCGCGGGACTTGGCGAAGTCGAGTTGAGCGGAGGAGTCGGCGATCTGCTTTTCGCGTGTTTTGCGTTCCTCGGGGAGATGTGCGAGCTCCAATTGGAAGCTGCGAAGGCGCTGGTCGCGGTCCTGCAAGGTGAGCAATTTTTCGATCACGTCGAGCATAGCCCGAATGATGACCGGCCCGCTTGAAATAATCCAGCGAGCAGTTGCGAGGTTTTCCCCTGATGCAAATCAGAGGACCTCGGAGGAGAGAAGCGATTCGGCGAAATGTTCGAGAGTCTACTACTCCCTCCATCGGCAAGCGTTAGGCGCATCGAGGCCGAGCTGATCGAGGATGCGCCAAGCTACGGTGTCGGCGAGTTCGACCAGAGTCGCCGGGCGGCTATAGAACGAGGGGGATGCCGGCAGCAAAACGGCGCCCGCTTCGATCACAGCCACTGCGTTGCGAGCGTGGATCAAGTTCCACGGAGTTTCGCGGGGGACAAGGATGAGCTTTCGGTGTTCCTTCAGGAAAACGTCCGCCGCGCGCAGGATCAGGCTTTCGCTGATGCCGTGAGCGATGCGGCCGAGGGTTCCCATAGAGCACGGAACGACAATCATGCCATCGAATCTGGCACTTCCGCTAGCAAACGGCGCGTTCATGCTTTTGTCCGAATGCTCGATCGCTCCCGGAGGAATCCGCAAATCGCCGAGCTCTTCGTGGATGACCTGCTTCGCATAAGCACTGAAGACCAGGTGTAACTCGTGGTCCGTCTGGTCGAGATAGTGCAGGAGGCGCTGAAGGTAGATGGCTCCGCTGGCTCCGGTTGCGGCGAGGACAAGGCGCATTTGCGGAAGTCTAGTAGCCGTGCCAGACCATTCTGGCAGCGGGCTTGTAATCTTAGATCAACTTGGCCTCCATGAGAGTCTTACGAATTTCGGAGGCCCTATTTAGGGCCTCGGAGTATGCCTTGTTTGCATTGGAATCAGGCGCACTGCGCGAGGTTTCATCCACCCGCACGAGACGGTCGGAGATTTCCCCCAAGGTGGCAGCCGTTCCTTCTTCGTTGCTCCAAACCCATCCCGCCTGGATGGCGCCGCCGAGTCCGGCTCCCTCTCCGCTTTGGAGGCACACAGTCGGCACGCCAAAAACGTCGGCGCACATTTGGCGCCAGAGCCGGCTATTGCTGCCTCCGCCGGTAAGCCGGATCTCGGAGGGATGCATGCCGAGCTCGCGGAAGCGCGCGAGCCCATATCCGAGGCCGAAAGTCACGGCCTCGAAGGCCGCACGGGCCATATACGGAGCGGTGAAATTCGCGAGCGTAAGTCCATGAAAGACGCCCGTACCGTTGGGCAGATCCGGGGTGCGCTCCCCCGTGAGGTAGGGGAGCAGAAGCAGGCCGTCGCAACCGGCGGGGACGGCTCGTATTTCTTCTTCAAGTTGCGCGTAGTCCCAACCAAAAAGCTTGCGTACGTGTTCGGTGACAAGCGTGAGGTTCAACGTGCAAACCAGCGGCAGCCAATTGTCCGTGCTGTCGCAAAAAGCGGCCACTTCGCCCTGTGGATCGATGATCGGAACGTCGGAGAAGGCGAAAAGCGTTCCCGAAGTTCCGAGGCTCGCCGTCACGACGCCGGGCTGAATGTTACCTGTTCCGATGGCGGCCATCATATTGTCGCCGCCGCCCGCACTGACCAGGGGGGCTTTGGCAAGGCCCCATTTTCCGCGGAGTTCCTCGCGCAAGGTTCCGTGGGGAAGCTTTGACGAGACCAGAGGGGGCAGCTTTCCGAAGAGATCCTCTGCGATATTGTCAACGACCTTCCTTGACCACTGGCGCGTCTTTACGTCGAGCAAAGCGGTGCCCGAGGCGTCACCGTATTCCATTTTCTTGACTCCAGTGAGCCAGAAATTCAGATAATCATGAGGAAGCAGGACACTATGCGTCCTCTTCCAGTTCTCAGGCTCGTTCTGACGAAGCCATAAAATCTTCGGTGCGGTATAGCCTGTGCGCATCGTGTTTCCCACGAGCGCAATGACGCCGCTTTGACCGCCGAATTGAGCGGTGAGCTGGTCACACTGGGAGCCGGTGGTTGTATCGTTCCACAATTTAGCTGGGCGGACGACCCGGTCCTCCTTGTCGAGAGCGACAAGCCCGTGTTGCTGCCCGCTGACACCGATGCCGCGAATCTCCTGCTTGCGCGCGCCCAATTTGGTGACGACTTCGCCGATGGATTGTTCCGAGGCGTCTATCCAATCCTTCGGATCCTGCTCCATGGCGCCGGGTGGAAGGTTTGGGACAAAGCCGTAGGCCTTCTGCGCGGAGGCGACAACTTCTCCGCTCTCCCAGTCCAGAGCGATGGTCTTTGTGCTTTGTGTGCCGCAGTCGATTCCGAGAAAAATCATTGGAGGAGCGATTGGTTAAGGCGTGAGAATTACCTTTTGGATCGCCGAATAAAGAATTTTTGATGCGATTTTAAATCATTCCCAGCTTCTGCTTGCCTTCTTCGCTGATTCGGTCGGGCGTCCAAGGCGGATCCCAAACAAGGTCAACATTGGCGTCCGTCACACCATCGATGGTCAAGATTTTCTGGCGTGCTTCGCTGGCAATGATTGGACCCATTCCACAGCCGGGGGCGGTGAGGGTCATTTGGACGTTGACATCGTGACCGCCGCCCTCGTGCGACTTGATATCGAGCGAGTAAACCAGACCAAGATCGACGATGTTCACGGGAATTTCGGGATCGTAGCAAGTCTTGAGCTGGTCCCATGCAGCCTTTTCAATGTTTCCATCGGCGGGCTTTTCCACGCCTGGAGAGGGTTCCTGGCCGATTGAATCGGCATCCTGACCCTCGATACGGTAAAGGCCGGCCTGGCTCGGAACGAGAATTGTAAAAGACCCCCCCAGCGCCTGGGTAATGACGATTTGGGTTCCGACGGGCAAGGTGATCTTTTCACCGCTCGGAATGCGAGTCACTTCGACGTCGCGAGCGGTGGTAGCGGAGGATTGGTGGCTCATAGGAAAGTTGATAGTTGAGGGTTGATGGTTGAGAGAGACGCTTCGCCCCGTCATCAACCACCCATGTTTTTCAGAATTGAAAGAGTCTGATAAGGAAATCGTTGAGGAAGGGGAAGTCGCCCTTTCGGGATGATACTAGTCATCGTCCTTGTCCGAGATGGCGCCGGCGGCCTTGTAGCCTGCAAGATATTGCTCGACGAGCAGCAGGCGTCCTTCGCCCGCGCGTTGAACGATCTTTAGGAGTTGGTCCATCGAGCTGACTTCTTCGAGCTGCTCGGTGACAAACCATTGCAGGAATGTCGAGGCGATATGGTTGTTTTCCTTGAGCGCGGTATCCATTAGCGTGTTGATCAGATCTGTGACCTTGATCTCCTGCTCGAGAGAGAGTTTTACGGCGTCCTCAGCGAAGGGAAATCGGGCGATGGGTTTGGTGATTGCGGGAATCTCGACGCGTGCTCCGGCATCGATGAGGAACTTGATAAACTTCATCGCGTGCTCGTGCTCCTCGCCCGCCTGCCTATAAAAATGCCGCGCGAGAAAAGGGAGCGACTCGGCGTCGAAGTGCGACGCGATTGCCGTGTACTGAATGCTTGCCGCGAACTCGTAGCCGATTTGTTCGTTGATTTTTTCGTTGAGGGCTTGAGAGATGAGCATAGTTCCAAGTTCTGTCCACGCGCTTCAAAGGTCAAGCTCGCGCCCAGGGTAAGCTGCCGCAAACTCTCTAACGGGTCAGAACGGGCCGGCGTCTTCTTGAACCATACCCGACAGTCTACGCGAGCTTAGTAAGATCTCCGGGGAATTGGCACGCCCGTAAAAAAGCGCGCAACTTCTGGCAATTGGCACCGTTGCATCTGGTATGTCCAAGAATCCTATGATCAAACGCACAGCACTTCTTTCACTGGCCGGCATCGCAGGCGCAGCAGTTCTCGTCGTTTCGCAGCTTGCCGCCGCTGATCCTGACCCAGCCGCCTCTCCGCAAGAATCCCAGAGCGTCAAAAGTCCCCAGTCTCCGGCAGATTCGGAGAAATTCTGCAGGGCCGGTCAATTCTGGGGGACACGCGACGAATTTCACGGTCCGGGACGTCATTGGGCACGGCATCATGACCATGCTTATGAAGGGCAAATGCTGGATCGGTTGCTGAATCTCACCGACGAGCAGCAAGCAAAGGTCAAGGAGATCATGGCAACCAGCAGGCCGAAGATTCGAGCGATTCGGGAGGAGCAAATGGCAAAGATTCAAGCGGTGCTGGATGACACGCGCAAACAGATCCGCCCAATCCTTACTCCCGATCAGCAGAAGGTCTTCGACGACGCGCAGCAACTCCGGGAGCAGACGCGAAAGCTCAAAGAGGATGCGAGAAAGCTTCGTCAGGATAAGGAAGGCGACGAATCCGAATAAGGGAGCGCTTTCCTGACTCGTGGGGCGGCCAAAATTGGCCGCCCCTTTCTTTTGGCGACGTTCGCCAAGAGCGATTCTCCGCCGCCGGGCTAGGGATGTGGACTCGTCCGAGAACAATGGCAGCGCTGAGGGTAGATTTGAGTGTTGTCGGCTATGAAAGCCGGCTCCTTGATTTCCAGCACTCGAGCTGACTGGAATATTTCGCCAAGCTCATCCAACCCTTGCGAGGCCCATTCGCACTCGGTTTTGGACAGCTTGTGCAAGTTTCCGTCAAACTATAGCAACAGGCCGTTAGCGCGATTCCAATAAAATCTGCAGGATGTGAGAATGAGCGAAAGCCGGCACCTGCATTCCGTTTTGTTTGCGGCACCCTTCGCCGCGCCGGCACATGTGAAACTCTACGCAGCGAATTCGAGCGCTGACAACGGAAGAGGTTTTACGGGTTCTTTGCGCTTCACCGGTGCGCACACCGATGGAGTGCCGGGGTTAGGGCAAACAACAATGAAATAGCAGCAACAAACCGGTTAGCAGAACAGCTACTGAAAACATAATCTAATAAGAAATGAAAACTCATAGTAATGCTCTAAGAAATATGAAGGGGTTCGGGATCGCCTTTGCCTATGCGGTGGTCTCTCACACCGCAGGAGCGGAACCATGGGCTGTCGATGCCAATCCCGCGAACGGCTTTGAGGGTCGCACGGACCTTTGGGAGCTCACTCAGCCTGGCACAATGTATGCCGAATGGGATGTATTTGGCTCTCTTTCGGACGACACTCCGGAACTGTCCTTTGGATTGGGCAGCGCGTCGGTAACGGAATCCAGCGGTAATGCATTTCTCACAGGTGGCGGAAATATCTATAGCTTTTCCGGGGTAACCACATTTACTACGACGCTTGCAGGAACAGAGCCGGCTAGCGAAGGGACGCGCACAGTCGTTGCACGCATTAAAACGCTGGGGACGACTCTCGCTGACGGTAGCGTGCTCTTGACGGTGGGCGGAATGCAATACCAGCCCGCGCAATCGCATCTCCTCTACAATCTCGCGCTGGGAGGTTTTGGAGGCAATGATCAAGAGAAGATCTTCGTTTGGACCGCTCCCGACGGTGACTACACGTTCAATTTCAGCGCGTCTGAATCGAGCCTGAGCCTTGCCAAGTATGCAACGTATGCAAGTGAGGTGACTCCGGTTCCTGAACCAAGCACTTGCGTGCTCTTCGGAATCGCATCGGTGGTTTTTCTCTGCATGGCGCGGCGCCGGAGCGGCGCAGCCGCCATGCGGCGCGCAAACGCATAACGCCTAGATTGAAAAGGGACGCGGGAATTACGCTTCTCGAACTGCTTCTGAGCGTCGGTATCGTGGCGGTCCTGGCCAGCCTGATTACCGTCGCTGCCAAGAGCGGGCTAGAAAATGCCAAGAGTGCGCGGGAGCTTGGCGCCGCGCGCAACGTGATGAGCGCTTATCTGGCTTACGCGGGTGACAACGATGGGAGGCTGCTGCCCGGCATTGTCGAAGACCCGTCGGAGATCGGATTTCCGGCGGCCGTAGATCGCGAAGGACATAAATTGGGGGGATACTTGGCGAAGAGATGGCCGTATCGTCTGGCTCCCTATTTCGATTATCAATATCCGGGTGTGGCAGTGGTTAACGACTCCCTGGCCGACTACCGAAAGCAGAAGGATGCGGCGATGGCGGAATATGTTGCCTCCGTGCAACCTTCACTGGGCCTGAACACGACGTTTGTGGGCGGAAATTACTCGTTTCATCACTCGGAACCGCGGGTGGACACGGATTCTGGAACATACGGAAGCTTCTGCGTCACCCGTCTCGGTCAGGCGCTCAAGCCCGGCAAATTGATTGTCTTCGTTTCTGCGCGCTTCAAGACAACTTCGGGTTCCCCTTCTGGAGCGGGAGCACAGGGCAACTTTTACGTCCTTTCGCCACGGCTTTTCGGGCAGCGTTGGTCCGACAAATTCGATCAGAACTCCCCTTCGGACAGATTTGGACACGTTCATCCGCGCTGGAACAACAAGGCCCTTGCGGTCAACCTCGATGGAAGCAGCACACTTCTTGGCGAGGACGATCTCAGAGATATGCGGCGGTGGTCGAATCAAGCCGCCGAACGGGACGATGCAAACTGGTCGCTTGAAACCCCGTAGGCGCGAGGGGTTCGTGACAAGATCCCATCAAAAAAGCGCAGGCTGCCGTTAATCGAAAGCTTCGCATCGCGGACGTCCTTTCGCCAATATCCCATCCCGCCGTTCAACGGACACATGCTATGAAAACCGAAGAGAAGGAGTCGCTCAAGGCGCGTTGGGACGCGTTGGTCAAACAGCGGCCAAAACTCCGCATCCGCGATGCGGCGCGCGAGTTGGGAGTCGGCGAAGCCCAACTGCTGGCGACGAATTGCGGGGACCGCGTGACCCGCTTGGAAGGTGAATGGACGCAGTTGATCAAGGAATTTCCGCGACTCGGTCGGGTAATGTGCCTCACCCGCAACGAACACGCCGTCCACGAACGCTACGGAGAGTTCCGGCAAATTGATTTCTTCAATGGAATGGGGCAGGTGGTGGGGCCGGATATTGACTTGCGGCTCTTCATGCGGGGATGGCGATTCGGGTTTGCGGCCACCGATTTCACGTCTGACGGTGAGCGCCAAAGCTTTCAGTTTTTTGACGCGGCAGGGGAGGCGATTCACAAGGTCTATCTTCAGAAGTCGGGCAATCTCGGTGCCTACGGTGAATTGCTTCACCGGTTTCGCTCGCCCAATCAATTCCCCTGGCAGAGCGTTGAGAAGCGAGCGGAGGGAGCAGCAGGGCTTCCCGACGCAGAAATCGATGTCAGAGCGTTTCAGCAGGCTTGGCGTGAACTTAAGGACACGCATGCCTTCTTCAATATCCTCCAGAAGTTTCGAGTGGCCCGCGAGCAGGCGTTGCGTCTCGCACCCGAGGGATATGCTCGAAGGGTCGAGACGGCTTCGACGCGGGGCATGCTCGAGTCAGCCGCAGCGGAGAGCATTCCGATCATGGTATTCATAGGAAATCGCGGGTGCCTCCAAATTCACACAGGCCCCGTCCACAACATCAGGATGTTTGGAACAGAGTGGCTGAATGTTCTTGATGATGGGTTCAACATGCACTTGCGCGACACTGCGGTGGCCTCCGCCTGGGTCGTGCGAAAGCCGACGACCGATGGCGATGTCACCTCGCTCGAGCTTTTCGACAGCGCCGGCAATACCCTGGCGATCTTTTTTGGGAAGCAAAAGCCCGGGTCTCCCGAAACCGAAGCGTGGCGAAAATCATCGCGAACCTGCAAAGCAGGGCGTAGCACGTGAGGGCCTTTCTCGCGTTCACAGCGGCTGCCGCTTTCGTGGCAAGCGCGGCAGAAGGAAGCGGTTTGCGCATCGTGAGCGGTGGCGCGGCGATCACTGAGACGATCTACGCGCTTGGGGCACAGGATTGCCTGGTCGCAGCGGATATTTCGAGCGTGTACCCGGAAGAGGCAACGAAGCTGCCCCGGGTGGGTTACGCACGTCAACTCGCGGCGGAGGGAATCCTTTCGGTGAGGCCGGACTTGCTGCTGGTTAACGACGATGCGGGGCCGCCAGCAGTGCTTTCACAGATCGAGAGAGCGGGAGTTCGAGTGGTTCGATTGCCAAACAACCATACGCCCGAGGCTGCCGAAAGCCGGATCCTTCAGATCGGCGAAGCCCTCGGAAAGACCGTGGAAGCAACAAAACTGAGGGTCGATCTTCATGCGGATCTAGAGGTCGCCAAGGCACGCGCCGAAAGCGCCGCAACAACTCCCGCCGTGCTCTTCATCTATGCGCGGGGCGGAGGGGTGGTCAACGTTGCGGGGCACGGAACGGCGGCGGATTCCATCATCAAACTGGCCGGAGGAGTAAACGCCATTCAAAAATACGAGGGTTACAAGCCACTAACGGCCGAAGCTGCAGCCGCCGCGGCGCCGGACTTTATCTTGGTGACTTCGCGGGGTCTGGAAAGCTCGGGCGGGGTCGAAGAGTTGCTCAAGCTGCCGGGTCTCGCTTTGACTCCGGCTGGAAAGGCCAAGCGCGTGATTGCCATGGAAGACTCGTATCTCCTTGGCTTCGGGGCAAGGCTCGGCCAGGCGGCTAAGGAGCTTTGTGATCGATTGCACCCGGCGCACCAAGAAACGCAGAGATAGCGTTCATTTTACTCGCTGAAGGCCAATGGAGAGCCCTGGGAGAATGCGCGCGTCGTCCATGAAGCGAGGCCGAGGGCTCTTTCTCCTCGGTTTGGCTGCTGCTCTGGCGTGCCTGAGCATGGTTGCGCTCTGTGTGGGAGCGGTGAAGATCCCGCCGCGCGAAATTCTCGAAGCGCTGACCGGCCGGGCATTGGATGCAAAGTTGGAGACCGTTGTGTGGCACCTGCGCGTTCCGCGCGTTTTGCTTGGAATCATGGTTGGGGCGGCTTTGTCCGTTGCAGGGGCACTAATGCAGGGGCTTTTTCGCAATCCGCTGGCTGATCCGGGATTGATTGGAATCTCAAGTGGCGCGGCGCTGGGCGCTGTCTTTGTAATCACTCTCGGTGGAGTCGTCCTTCCGGAGGCCCCCCTCCTGAGCGATATGCGCCTGCTGCCGGTATCGGCTTTTGTTGGAGCGCTTATTGTCGCGCTAATTGTCCAGAGGCTTGCAGCCACCAGCGGTTATACTTCGGTCGCGACCGTGCTCCTTGTGGGAATCGCCGTGAACTCATTGGCGACCGCCGTGATTGGGTTGAGTACGTTTCTTGCGACGGATACCCAGATGCGAGCGCTTTCCTTTTGGATGTTGGGCAGTCTTGGAGCGGCGGACTGGAAGATGATAGGCATTGCCGCGCCCTTCTGTCTGGGACTGACCGCCGTCGCACCGCTTTTCGCGCCTGCACTCAACGCGTTTGCTTTGGGAGAAGCCGAGGCGGGCCATCTCGGGTACTCCATTGAACGAACGAAGAAGCTTCTGATCGTGGTCACCGCAGCAGGGGTTGGAGCCTGCGTGGCCTTTACTGGCTTGATCGGCTTTGTCGGTCTGGTCGTGCCGCATCTCGTGCGCCTCTGGATCGGGCCTGATCACCGCTGGCTGGTCCCGGGATCCGTCTTGCTCGGGGGGATCCTTCTTACGCTTGCCGACACGATTGCCAGAACTGTCGTCGCTCCGGCCGAGCTTCCAATCGGCATTCTTACCGCGGCGTTCGGCGGGCCTTTCTTCCTGCTGTTGCTGCTGCGAGCGCGCCGAAGAGCGCTCTGGGGGTGAAGGAATTCGCGGAGATGATTTTGAGAGCGGCGAAAGTGACCTATCATGCCGGTCCTCGCTGCCTGGTTTCAGGAATCGACTTTACCTTGGGCCCAGGTGAGATGGTTGCCCTGCTAGGACCGAATGGAGCCGGCAAGTCCACGGTGTTAAAGCTCCTATGCGGAGAGCTTCGCCCCTCATCAGGAACTGTAGTCTTCGGTGGCAAGCCGCTCGGGCAGTGGGCGCCGCGCGAGCTCGCACGGCGCCGTGCGGTGCTTCCTCAACAGGCGATGGTGCCGTTTGAGTTCTCTGCCATGGAGATCGTCATGCTCGGCCGCTCACCGCACGGCGATGCAGGAAAATGCGTGGGGATGGTCTTGGAGGCGATGGAGTGGACCGAGTGCCGGCATTTGGCGCAGCAGTCTGTCGGCACGCTTTCCGGCGGAGAATTGCAGCGCGTGCATCTGGCGCGGGTGCTCGTGCAAATCGGGTTGCGGGCCAGCGGTTCGGTCCGCTGTCTGATGCTTGACGAGCCGATTTCCAATCTTGACCTCTCGCATCAGCACGGCGCGTTGCGAATTGCCCGCGAGATCGCTTCGCAGGGAGCGGCGCTTCTCGTCGTTCTTCACGATCTCAATCTTGCCGCCCAATACGCGGACCGCATTGTCTTGTTGAAGCAAGGACGCATTGTGGCGGCGGGGACGCCGTCCGAGGTCCTCTGCACAGAACTGATCGGCGAAGTCTTCGGGGTGCGCGCGCGGGTCATTAAAAACCCGGTATGCGGCTCACCGGCGGTTTTTCTGGAGTCGTAAGGCGCTTAAGGAGTCGCGCGGCAGCCCGGCTTGCTTCTCCGGTCAGTCTAGTTCGCGAGTGACAAGGAGGATTCGGCGGGCGCCTCTTGTTTCACCAAGTAACGCATAGCCTGGACGATCCAGTAGGCCACAGACTGGGGCGGCTCCTCATAGAAGCGTTCCCAAGCCAGCGCTTTTTCATCTTCATACACATTCTCCGGGTGGTCCTGCAGCCAGGCTAATCGCACCCCATGTCCGATGAGCACATCCAAGACGAGGTGTTCTGTGAGAACAAAGTCAGGGTTCGCGCGAAAAAAATCACCCAGGGCGACGAGGGCTTCAATGGTGAGATGGCGATATTCCGGAGCGTCGATCTTGGCCAAAAGGTGCTCCACGCTACGGGCGAAATTCGTTTCACCCGGCGTCATCTCGGCCAAAAGCGGGGCGCTGTCCATGCGGTTACGGCGCTCGAGCTTGTCACCGATTATCAAGCCACGGCAATGCTGCAAAGTCTCCCAGACCCCGGGGTAAAACCCCGCGGGCACCTGTCCGAGAGCGCCGCCGCGACGGCGATGGTCCATCCAGCTCCGGGCTTGGGCAGGAGAGGAGGCCGCCGAAGGCTTCGGCACACCCGTTTGCCACTCCACGTTAATGCCTGACTTCAGGTTGAGTGCTTCCTGTTTCTTGAGTAACTCGGCGGCCTCGGCATAGTCTCGGAGAACCGCCGCCAGTCTCGACTGAATCTCCGACGGGGAGAACGCCAATAGCTTTTCATAAGCTTCGTCTTGCGTGAGGCGAAACTCTGCCGCCACCTCCGCTGTTAGCAGCAAAATCAGATAGCCCACCCGAAGCGTCAAGAAGCCCCGAAGCAACTCGGGCTCGAGTTTGGCGAGGCCATCAAGACCCAGCAATATTTCCTGAGCTAGGACGCGTTCGCACACATCCTCCCGGGAGAACCGGGCGATTCGATCGGCGATTGCCTTTCCGATCATCGGTTCCGAGATCAGAGAAGCCGGGCTGTAGGCCTTGCCCACCAGGATCTGTTTTTGCCGGACTAACAGATTAGTGACCGCTTCTTCGAGCCCCGCGTCCAGCCATCCGCGCAACCCTGCGATCCGGCGCAGCACACTCCAGCGGCGGTCCTGACTGGCTTGTTTCCAGACCTGATCCAACAGCGTTTCCAAAGGAACGCGTTGCGCCGTTGAATCCTGCGAGGCGTCTGTTCCGGATTCCGTCCACGGGATTTCCGCTTCGCGGCCGAGCAAAAGCACCAGTCCCTGCAAGCATTCTGTCTGCTCGTAAATATTGTCACTGGCTTTGAGGCGCTGCACCAGGCACGATCGATCCCGCTCCGCCTCCAAAGCGAGCTCTTCGGCCGCGCAAAGGGGCAAATCCCGCTGGGGATCATGCTGCAAGACAGGAGTCGGCTTGGAAGGGCGGCTCAGACTTCCCTTCACCTCAGGAATTGGCCCCGCCTTCGGGTCCAATGACATCCAGTTCGCCGAGGGTATGAGCTGACTCAGGGGACCGAGACGCACCACAGCCGGTCCGCAGTGACCGTCACGCCATTCGTGGAGGAGAGCTAATAACAGCTCGGTCTGGGCGCCGAGATGGCGCTGGCCAAGAGGCAAAACGAGAGTCGGAAGCCCCTGGCTCTGCCAATTGCGGGAGAGATAGACCACCTCACTGCGCAGGCGCTGGCTCAAGATCGTCATGTCCAGGGCCATGTGATCCTGGTGGTCCGCCAAGACCGACGGGACAAAGGCCAGCCTGCGATCTCCCACGCGATAGAAACGAGCGGTTGTCAAGATTCGCAATCGACGCGGGGGACGCCCGGTCAAGCCTAAGACCCGGCTCGCACCCTGGGCGCTGTAGAAGCGCGCCAACTCCCGGGCATGCCACAGCTCCAAAGATTCGAGTTGATCCATTCGTTCGACGCTGATTCCCAAGTTGGCAAGTCGAGTTTGGGTTTCGAGATCCTCGGCCAAGAGGGCAATTTGGACAGGGGGCGAAGGCTTCAGCCGCCGTCGATGGCGTCCCAGGGGATCGAGGTCGCTCCGATCTAAAAAGCCATCCTGGAGCAGCTGCGCCAGCCACCACAGGCTCTGGGCCCAGACGAGGGGAACATTTTCATTGGGCAGACGCACCTGACTGCCCGGGTTCTTTCTTTCCGCCTCGACGCTCTCTGCGGGGACGTAATAGAGCTCTGGCAGAAGACCGATATCCCCGTGCTTTTGCTCGAGGCCCTCCAGGCGCCGCCGATAATCCGCGGCACGGTCACTGTCGCCCCGATAACAGGCATCCAGCAAAAGGTAAGTGAAAAAAAGGGGCCATTCGCACTCAATGTTCTCGAAGAGCTTGAGCTCGCTGGACTCATAGTGCAAACGGCTTGTGTCTTCCAAGACGGTTTGGTGACCGTCGCGCAGGAAGCGCTTGCAACCATAATTGCCCTGCAGCCGGTCCACGATGATTGAACGGGTCCGGTTGGCGAGACCTTCGTCCGTGACCGCGAACGCAGGGAAACCCACGACTGCAAGAGTCGCAGCGTCAACTTCCTTGGAGGCCGATTCCCGGGGCAGCAGAGTCTGCAGGGTGATTCGGGCCCGAGCTATTTCATCGGGAAGAACATGCACCTGCGTGCTGCGATCTCCGCGAGATCCATACAGGTCAAAGCCATCCAAGCCCTCCAAGGCAGCGAGCGCAATGCCAACGGAACTGGCGTTGATTTCAGGATGACCGATGTTGACTTTGTTGCCTCGTTCCCAAATCCCGTAGTCCGGGGTGCGGTAGGCTCGACCAATGCAGTAAATCAAGTTTTGGACGAAGGCGACCTCCACCGGGCTCCAGATGAGGTCGATTCCCCCCGCAATCATTTGGGCCAGAGTGAGCAAGTAGAGGGAGGTCGCATCGAGTTGGAGATGCCCCCATTCGTCATCACCGACCACCGGCTGACCCGTGGCCGTGTCGTACTTTGCATGTAGTGCATCCAAGGGGTCTTGGGTGTGCTTAAAACGCTCGACCTTGGCGGCCTGACCCATCATGGCGGCGAGCAACCCGCGCATCAAACGAACCACAGCATGCTCCAATTCACGTCCCCGTCGATCATCCGGGGCATGTCGGCGGTAGGCCAACGCCAGGCCCCAAACCGCATAAATACTATATACGTTGTCCCGAACCCAGGCGTCGGTGTAATTTCCATGCACCGTAATCGCCGTGCTGGCCGGCAAAAGACCCGTCACGGGATGCTGCCGGTCCAGAATCACCGACTGAACCGCCTCAAAATAGCGATTGAGCTGGCTCAAACGTTCGTCCTCGAGCTTTGAGTTTAATTCCATGGCACCACGATTCGTGGAAACAGTCCCCTGGATATGCCGTCGTGTCTCCTATGAGTCGGTATCGTTTTCTTCAAGTGTCTCGCCATCGGAGCCTCGCCATAAAGCAAGCACCGTGCCGCAATCTTGCGTTCTATCATGTCAATTCGAGCTACGCTAACGCGTTCGAAGGACAAAGTCGCCCTTTTTCAAACTCAAGAGGGCTATCGGCTTGATTTTCGATGAAGCGGAAAAACGCACGGGCACACGCCAAACATCTCCGCGAACGCCTTGGAAAAATGGCTCAAGCTCGAATAGCCGACGGCCATAGCCGCCTCGGTCACGTTCGAGCGGCCGCTGCGAAGCAGCTCGGCGGCACGCTCGAGGCGCAAGTTGCGAAGGTAACGCGAGATGGTCATGCCGGTCTGCTCTGAAAAGATGCGACTGAGATAGAAGGGACTGCACCCGACCTCGCGTCCCAACTGGGAGAGCGCCGGTGGGTTCTCGAGGTCTCTTGCCAGCGCTTGCTTGACCCGCTCCACCCGTTCGATGGCCAATCGTTTGTGCCGCTCGCAAAAGAACTCTTCGCTCGGCTCGATCAAGGTGAGCGCTGCGATTTCCAGGATCTTCGCGCGGAACCAGAATCCAGCGCCAAGTCCCTCGACAGGGGGCTTGAGCATTTCCTCGGTGCTGCGCCGCACGCGAGGATTAAGAGGCTGCTCCCGCGCCGTGCGAAGGCGCGCTTCGCCACCCAGAAAGCCCTGCGTTTCGCGATTCAAGACCTCTTCATGACCTCGCACCGCCTCACTGAGCCAGTCGCGCGACATCTCCACCGTGAGAAAGCGATGTCGTTGTCCCGCGTGCCGGTCCGCGCGCAAACGTTTCTCGTCCGCCGCATAGTGAGCGACTCGCTGAGGATTGACGATGGTCGTTTGCGCCGGGCGTTCGTGAATGGCGCCGCAACCCTCGAAATTGATGCAAATCTCGAGGCTGTCTGGATGAAAACTGCGCGACCAGTCAAGCGTGCTCCTGCACTCGAAGTCGTGCCATTCCACGCTTACGCCTTCCTTAGGAAAGCTGCCAAAAAGAGGACGCCATTCGCCCTCGATCCCAGCCCACACTGGTTCCTCACAGAAATCATTCCCTTTTTGCACAGCCAACCCATATTGAGATTTCGTCTCAATAACAAGCAAAAGTGTGATGAGATTTCCATCGGAGTCGGATGCTGTGGGGAGCTTGCGCGTTTTTCGAATGGCTGTATTTTGGGGGCGATGGAGACCATTGCGCCAGCCAACTACAAGATCGGCAATGAGAAGCTGATTCGGGTGCTGGATGCTGCGAGTGCGAAATTGAGAGCCCTGCTCGAGCGGCAGGGACGCGCAGACGGCGCCTTGCGTGTATCAGTGATCGGCGGCGGATGCTCGGGATTGCAGTACAAGATGGATCTGGTGGATGGGCCGGCGAATCGTGACATCCTTGTGCAATCGAATAATGTACGCGTGGTTGTCGATCCGAAGAGCGCGCTTTTCGTGAGTGGATCGGAACTGGATTTTAGTGACGATCTTCAGAAAGGCGGCTTCAAGGTTTCGAATCCGAACGCTGTAGCGCACTGTTCCTGCGGAGAAAGCTTTTCCGCCTAAACCGGCCTGCGGTTGGTTTGTTTTTTGCGAAGCAAAGAATGGAGGATGCGTTTGCGTTATTTGGTTTGGAGCGCAGGCCGTTGATTGATGAGGCAGCGCTCAAAGAAACATACTTGCGGATCGCCGCGATACGGCATCCCGACCTGAAAGGCGGCGATGACGAGCAATTTCATTTGTTACAGGAGGCCTACAAGACTCTTCGTGAGCCGGCGGCGCGATTGAAGCATCTTATGGAGCTGGAAGTACCGGGCGCAGCGAGTCAGATTGATTCCGCGCCTCACGCCGAGCTTTTCATGAGTGCGGGAAGCGCAGTTCAGGCGGCAAGGGCTATTTTTCTGCGCTTGGAGAGCCGCACTACCGCACTTGCGCGCGCCTTGCTAGCGCCCGAAGCGGCGTCCGCTCTGGGGAAGGTGCGAGCGGCATTGGAGTCTGTTCAACAGGCCCAGGATGAATCGAGGGTCCGTCTTGAAAGCCTCGATAAGCGCTGGCCCGACGTTTCTCGTGATGAGTTGGCCGATTTGGCATCGTCCTTTACGTTTCTTGAACGGTGGATATCTCAGCTTTCTGAATGGGAATTTCGCTTATCGAACGGATGAAAATAGGGGCGTGGACGCGTTTCGCATGCCGCCTTCGGCGTCCCGTCGAAGGGCCGGCTCGATAGATTTCCCAACAACGAATCGAGGGGTCCGGTCCTGCAGTACGCCGAACCGTGCATGCGGGGACGCACGCGCTCCCTTTTTCTTCGTGAAATTGTTCCTCGAGCTTGGAGAATAGAGCAAATGATTGTCGGTATTGATCTCGGCACGACGAATTCACTCATCGGAGCGATGGACTCCGGATTTCCGATATTGTTTGCCGATTCGGCTGGAAACAGACTGACGCCCTCGGTGGTGTATTTTCCTGAGAAAGGAGAACCGGTAGTCGGTTACGAAGCCTTGCGCTACGGGACGGGAGCTATCTTTTCCGTCAAGCGTCTCATGGGGCGGCGGGTGGGCGAGGCCGAGGAGATTCGGAATGTCGTGGGGAGGCAGGGCGGGCCCGCTCGCCTGCGGGCTGGCGGGAGGACTCTTTCGCCTGAGGACGTTTCCGCGGTGATTTTGAGGAAGCTCAAAGCGGATGCAGAGCGGGTGCTTGGATTCACGGTCGATCGAGCCGTGATCACGGTTCCGGCCTATTTTAACGACGCCCAGCGCGCAGCAACCAAACGGGCGGGTGAACTTGCGGGCTTCGCCGTTGAACGCTTGTTGGCCGAGCCGACGGCGGCCGCCTTGGCGTATGGATTGGACCGTCTTGCCGACAAGGCCAAGATTGCTGTGTATGACCTTGGCGGAGGTACCTTTGACGTGTCGGTGTTGGAACTGAACGGAAGCGTCTTTCAGGTGTTGGCAACCAATGGGGACACCCGGCTTGGGGGAGACGATCTGGATGCGGCCATCGCGGAAAGGTTTGGACTTACGCGAACTGAGGCGGAAACCGTCAAAATAACATTCTCCGAACCTGAGAGTGGCGATGCGACCGTGCCGAAATCGCTCTTCGAATCCATCTGCCGTCCTATCATTGAACGCACGCGAAAGCATTGCCTTCGTTCGCTGCAGGACGCGGGGTTGAAACCGGGAGACTTGGATGAGGTGATCCTCGCAGGCGGGGCGACTCGAATGCCATTGGTGCGGGAGTTTGTGCGTGCGGTCTTCGGCAGAGAACCCGACACCAGTCAGCATCCGGACGAGGTCGTTGCGCTGGGCGCTGTCATTCAGGCGGGGATTCTCGATGGAGCGGTCCAGAATGTCACTCTGTTGGACGTGACCCCGCTCTCGCTGGGAGTTGAAACCTTCGGCGGTCTTATGAACGTGCTCATTCCTCGCAATACGACGATTCCCTGCAAGGCCGGTGAAAGATTTACGAACGCCGCCGCGAATCAAGTCTCCATGCGGATCACGGTGTTGCAAGGAGAGCGCGAAATGTCAAGGGACAACTGGAAGCTCGGGGAGTTCGAGATTCCGTTCGCCCCTGCGCCGCGCGGCCAAGCAAGAGTGGGAGTGCAGTTTGAGATCGATGCGGACGGACTGCTCAGCGTCCTCGCGCGCGATATCGTCACAGGACGGGAAAAAAGGGTGCAAATGCAGAGCGCGGTCGAGGTAAGCGATGAAGCTGTTGAGAAGATGCTCTCCGATTCGTTGGAGCACGCTTTTGAGGACATGGACGAACGCGCGTTTGCTGAAGCATGCTTGACCGCAGACGAGATGCTGCCTGCTGTCGAGACGGCACTGCAGCGGCTGGGCGGCGAAGCCACGCCTGAGGAACGCGACAGGATCTCGGACCTCGTCCGCCAGATCCTCGACGCGAAAGAGAAGCGTTCGCTTTCAAATCTGAGGGCGGCACTGAACGAACTGGATAAAGTTACCGAGCCGCTGGCTGCGCGGCTTGTTGAAGGAATGATGCAGGGCAGGCTTTAGAAGTCCGCAGGAGGACGACTACGGCGGATTCTTGCTGTTTCTAGGAGAAGCAGGCGTTTATTCGGATAGCCGCTAAGGGCTTAGCTGAGGCGAAAGAGACCCTCTGCAAACGTCTCAAAAGCCGATCTCGTCGCCGAGGCGTCTTGCGGCGCTTAGATAGTTTACCGCATAGTCCCTCACGGCGTTTTCCAGCGAGATTGTGGGAGCTCCGTAGTTCGTTGAGCGCAGTTTCGAAATGTCGGCGCAAGTATGATACTGGTATTGGTTCTTGATGTTTTCGGGCATATCAATGAACTCGATGTTTGGCGCAATGTTCAGCGCGCTGAAGAGAGCATTCGCAAGGTCGTTCCAAGTGCGCGCGACTCCCGCACCGATGTTGTAGAGACCCGCGGCGGCCGGGGCCTCCGCCAGGTGAAGAGTCATGGCGACAGCGTCCTTCACGTACACGAAGTCGCGGCTCTGCGCGCCATCAGCGTATTCGGGCTTATAGCTTTTGAAGAGGCGTATCTTTCCAGTGGAGCGGATTTGATCATAGGCCTTGCAGACCAGGCTTCGCATCTCACCCTTGTGGTACTCGTTGGGGCCGAACACGTTGAAGTACTTGAGGCCCACGATCTTCGGCAGAATGGCTTCGCTCTGCGCATAGAGATCGAAGAGATGCTTCGAGTAACCGTAAAGATTGAGAGGGCGAAACGCCCGGAGGTTTTCGCTCTTGTCGTCCATACCCGCCGAGCCGTTACCATACGTCGCAGCTGATGAGGCATATACGAATCGCGTCCCGGTTGCGAGCGCCCATCGGCAAAGGTCTTTTGTGTATCCGAAGTTGTTTTCCATGACGTAAGCGGCATCGGTGACCGTCGTGGACGAACAGGCGCCCAGGTGGAAGCACGCCACGAACCTTCCGTAGGCAGCTGCATCTTTTTGCAGGCCCGTCAGGAGTTTGCCAGGAGGGACAAAATCTTCAAAAGCAAGCGGGGCTAGATTGCGCCATTTTTCGTCGTTGCCGAGATGGTCGCTGACAACAATTCGAGTGATCCCACGTGAGTTCAGCCCGTGGACCAGGGCGCTTCCTATAAAGCCCGCAGCGCCCGTGACGAGCACGCGAGCCTTCGGGCTCAGCAGGGGTTTCTTCTTAGCGGTCGCTCCGCGATGACTATCGCGCCGGCCAGCCGAGGTCTTCAAAGGTTTCTTCATAAAGAGAGGTTTTGCCGGGAAAAATAACTTGAGCATTCGCAAGCAACTCGCCCGCCTTCCGCCTATTTCCCCCCATGATCTGAGAGGCGGCTTGCGCATAATACCATGCCGGACCATTTCCGGGAAATATCATCCGGGCAAGCAGCTTTTCGGCCTCCTCAGCCTGGCCCATCAGCAGAAGACAGAGAACCATTTTGAACTGCAAGAGTTCGTTGGCGGGATCAGCGCTCAGCATCTTCGAAAAATAGTCGAACGCCTGCCGGTACTGTTTCTCGAGGAAAAGGAGTTCGCCAATGTTGAACGCGGCGGGAAAGAAACCCGGTTCCCGCGCAAGCGATCTCTCAAAAAGGATTTTGGCCGTCTGGAAATCTTTCTTCTTCGTATAGACGGCGCCAAGGAGATTGAGGATCGCTGCGGACGGAGGATCGAGCTTCTGAGCTTCGAGAAGTTTTCCGGCGGCGGCATCGAATCTCTTGGCTTTGAGATCCATGACGGCATCCTCAATCACACGCTGCTCCGCGTCCTGCCCTAATTCACCGTTTGAGGAGAGAATCGGAATGGTGAGCGCGGCAGTGCAGACGATAGCGAGCCTGATATTCATGGGAGCGAAGATGGCGCGAACATGCTCGGCCCGGCAACAGGAAATCATCTTGTCCGAACCCTCAGGCGTGGCTACGTTCCGCTAGTATGGTGACCAAGTTTTCGGGTTCACTGGCACTCCTCCTCCACGCTCATCTGCCGTTTGTTCGACACCCCGAACACGAAGAGTTTCATGAGGAGGATTGGCTCTTTGAGGCTGTCGTCGAGACCTACATTCCTTTGCTGCGGATCTTTCGACGACTTGCCGCTGAGCACGTTCCGGCGCGGTTGGCTCTCACAATGACTCCAACGCTTTGCGCGATGCTGCGCGATCCGCTTCTACAGAACCGCGCCGAGCGATACCTCGACCGTGGCATCGAGCTTTCGCGCCTCGAGGTAGAGCGGACCGCGGGCGACGCACAACTCAATGAGCTGGCGCATTTCTATTCCGAGCGCTTCGTCTCGGCTCGGGATTTTTACTGTAATGAAATCCGGCGTGATGTTGTCGGCGCCTTTGCGCAACTCCAAGAAGAGGGCATGCTGGAGATTGTCAGCTGCGCGGCGACGCACGGCTTCCTTCCGCTAATGGAGCACTGCCCCGAGGCGATGAAGGCACAAATCTTAATCGGCCGGGATGAGTATCGCGAATCTTTTGGGCGCGATCCGAGGGGCATCTGGCTACCCGAGTGCGGGTACATTCCTGCAGTGGGCAAGGTCCTGCAGGAGGCGAATCTGCGATGGTTTGTTATAGACGCACATGGATTAATGTTCGGTGAGCCTCGCCCGCGGTTCGCGATTTTCTCCCCCTACTACACGCCCTCCGGGCCGGCTGTCTTTGCCAGAGATCGCGAATCCAGCAGGCAGGTTTGGAGCGCTCGTGAGGGGTACCCCGGTGATCCGGCATACCGGGAATTCTATCGGGATATTGGCAAAGAGCTACCCGAGGAATACCTGGCGGCAGTATATCCGGAAGTCGGTCATCGCCGCTACTCCGGGATCAAGTATTACCGGATCACCGGCAGCGAAAATAAACAGTATTATCGCCGCGATTGGGCTATGGGAGCGGCAGACTCCCATGCAAATCACTTCCTCCAGAGCCGGATCCAGCAGATCGAGCAACTGCATGAAATGCTCCCTGTGGAACCGCTCGTCCTAAGCCCCTTCGACGCAGAGCTTTTTGGCCATTGGTGGTATGAAGGTCCGGAGTTTCTCGATCTCTTTTTGCGCAAGGCCCTGCACGACCAGAAGGTTTTTCAGCTGACAACCCCTTCGATGTATCTCCTTAGTCATCCTACTCTGCAGATTACGAATCCGTCCCCATCGAGTTGGGGCCACAAAGGCTATTGGGAGGTGTGGCTCGATCCCTGCAACTCCTGGATCTATCCGCACCTTCACGCAGGGGCAGCGAGAATGGCTGAGATGGCGCGCAAATTCGCTAATACGCCCTCGAAGTATTTCGACCGGCTGCTGAGACAAATGGCCCGCGAGCTTCTTCTAGCTCAATCAAGCGACTGGGCGTTTCTCATGAAAACCGGCACCGCAAGCGAGTACGCGGAAAAGCGTACGCGTGATCATCTCGTCCGTTTCACGAAGCTCTATGAACTCGCGAGGGACGACCGGCACGACGATGCCCTGCTAGCCGCCTGTGAGGAGAGGGACAATCTTTTCCCGAATTTGAATTGGCATTACTACGCTTGAGGAAAATCCTGCTCGCACTTTTCGCGGGACTGCTGCCCGCCCTATCGTCCGAGCGGGAGCAGCGCTTCGCATTCGCCCTGCCGGAGGTGGAGGGCCGCATCAGCCTCGGCGTGTTTGACTCTGAAGGAAAGCTTGTACGCACACTCTGCGTTGGGGCTCAGGAAACCGACTTCGTGGTGGGTCTCAATGGTCTCATTACAACCTGGGACGGAGAGAACGACGAGGGGCAGCCGCTGGGCGCTGGAAAATACCGGGTCCGCGGCTACCTGGTTGGCGACGCTCTGAAGGCAGAGGGTGTAGCGTATCACTTCAACGATTGGATCAATGACGAGAAATCACCCCGGATTACGCGCATCGAAGATTTTCGCAGGCAACCCGGAGGCTTTGTCGTGCTTGCGCAGACCTCGGACAGCAAGGGGCCCTTGATATTCCGGTTCGACCAACTGCGAGGCTTTCTCTGGACAAATTCCTTGAACGCGCCCGCACCGGCAACGAAATCCCCAGGGAGCGAACCGCTTCCGGGCCAAAGCCGGGGAGCAACCTTTCCGTTAGCCGAATTCAGGGGCGCGGCGGGCCTCTCATCACCGACAGCGGACACGAGTCGAATGCTCGCAACGACGGACCACTACGCGACCGTATTCTTCGCGGGAAGCATTCACTTGCTGAAAATGGATGACGGAACGACGATTAAAACGCTTCCGGAGAGTGTTGCTCATGCGACCTGCATGGACGCAAGCGACGACATGCTATTTATCGGAGCCTCGGAGAATATAGTGAGGATTGCGCTGCCGGGGCTAGATCCAATCGGCGATGACAAAACGCCTGTTGCCTTCAATGCGCTCGCGGCAAACGGAGAACGGAAACTCGGCGCGTCGTCGAGTGGCAGCGAGGTCTGGGAATCGCCAGGCGCACAATGGAAAAAACTGCCGCTATCGGCCGCAGTGTCCAGCCTTTCTTTTGGATTAGAGGGGACATTCTGGGTGACGGCCATAGATGCGGAGAATGGCGAGCCCTTTACGGGCCAGTTTGACAAAGATGGCGAATTTCTGCGCGCCTATCGCGACGCATTTTCACCGGTCAAGGTCTGTGCCTCGACAGCGATCGAGGAAATTGCCGTTCTGGAAACAAGCGGCTCCGCGCAGCGACTGCGCGTTCTCTCCCTCGAGCATAAGCCGGATGCGCCCGGCAACTGGGCGATTGCGTTCGAGAAGACGATTCAGGACTGCCGAAGGTTTGGCATCGTCAAGGGCAAGCTTGCCGCCGACGCAGGGGCCTCTCCCCAGATCGATCACGTGAATATCACGCTGGCGACCGGAGGACTGACGCCATCCTCGCCTTCGCTCGCGGTCCGAGTTACCTTTGATCACGCGGGTCTTTGGCTCGAGACGCAATCCGGGCTCCGGCTTGCGTTTCTTGCAAGCCAGCCTAACGTTCGTCGAGTCGCTCTACTGCTCGGGCCGGAAAAGGAATTCCTGACCGTGTATGCAGGGGACGACGCAGTCGTCGCAGAATATGCTGTCAGGGGCTTGGGAGACATTGTCGAGATTGACGCCGGGGAGGTTGAGCTTCCCAAGCGCTAGTCGGCCTGAAATGAGAACATTCCGGAGGGGCAGGTCGAAATCGCATCGTCCTTCTTGACGTGCTCGAAGAGCCAACTACACCACGTTGACCCCTTTTGGGATGATCTACCACAAACGAGTGACTTTCAAAAAGCTGATTTCCGCGGTGGCGATCGGCTTCGTTTTTCTCGCGACGAAGGCCCGTGCGGTCGAGGAGATCAAAGTTCCGTTCAATTTTCAGTGGGGGGAAGCTGCGCAGCGCCTCGAAGACAGTCTGAAACGTGTGCAGGCACGGGTAGCGGATCGCAAACAGGTTCGAAACCGTCAATGTCTCGTCGTCGAGGGGATTCCTCAACGCCTCTTGCAGCGTGCATTATTTTATTTCGAGAACGATTCGCTCAACGAAATCGAACTGCACTACGGCGATTCCTCATGGGATTCCACCCGCTACGGAAGCTTCTTTGATCAGACCCGTCGCAACATCGAGAGCAAGTACGGCATCGGCCGCGTCGTGGCCAGGCAGAAGACGCGGGACGAAGACGTGCTCGAAACGCTCATTGGCTACCAATGGACGCAGGACACCACAACACTGGTCCTCTACTATTACACGGCTGAGAACAGCACCGACAGCTATCGATTGCTGAGCTTGCACTACCGCGGTTATTGAGGAACTCCTTACAGCATCTTGTTCACGAAGATCTCCCTATCGAAAACGGCGAAATCTTCGAGTTTTTCGCCGGTCCCAATAAACCGGGTGGGGATTCCGAGTTCGTGCTGAATTGCCACGACCACGCCACCCTTGCCGCTTCCGTCGAGTTTGGTGAGAACAATTCCCGTGAGCCCGATGGCTTGATGGAACTCCTTTGCCTGGACGAGTGCGTTCGAGCCGGTTGTCGCGTCAACGACAAGCAAGCGTTCATGGGGCGCCTCGGAGTCCTGTTTCGATAGCGTGCGCTTCACCTTGGCAAGCTCTTGCATGAGGTTTTCCTTGGTATGCAAACGTCCCGCCGTGTCGCAAATGAGAAACTCGATGTTGCGTCGGAAAGCGCTCGACCAGGCATCGTAGCAGAGGGCCGCGGAATCGCCGCCGTACTGGCCGGTGAGGACTTCCACTCCGATGCGTTCGCCCCATATTTCCAATTGTTCGATCGCGGCAGCTCGAAAGGTATCGGCGGCCACAAGAAGGCTGGTGTGGCGGTTCGTCTTGAACCAGTGGGCCATCTTCGCGGCCGAAGTCGTCTTTCCGGTCCCATTGACGCCTACCATGAGAACCGCTTTCGGTTTCGCGGGCAGAGGTCGAATGGGCGGCACACTGAAGGGCAGGGCTTCCTGGATTTCCTTTCGGCAAACGTCAGCGACGGTTTCGGCATCCACTTCGCTTCCCCTCTCACGCAGCACATCGAGGATCTGCATGGTCATCGGCACACCGAGATCAGCGCGCAGGAGAGTTTCCTCCAGTTCGTCCCAATCCACAGGCTGCGCGGTGAACTTCGCGACGAGATTTCTCAGGAATCCAAGCGGCATAGGCTTCTGTGGTAATCAGTGACAAGCGAAGCGTCACTCAATGTTTGGATTTGGTGCAGCGGGGAAGCCCTCATCATCATTGATCCTCGGCTGTCCGTCCTCCCGTCCGTGCCGGACGGTCCAGCGCACCGCGAATCTGATCGAGGACACCGTTCACAAAGCGGCCCGATTCTTCAGTACTGTACTTTTTCGCGATCTCGATGGCCTCGTTGATTGAAACGACCGGCGGAATCTCCTCGCAGTGAAGCATCTCGTAGATTGCGACTCGCAGCACGTTGCGATCGACCACAGAGATGCGGGCGAGTTCGTAGTTCTGAGTGTTCTTGCGGATGGTCTCGTCGATGGATTTCTGGTGTTCGATCGCACCTTCGACAAGGGCGCTGCAGAAGCGCCGCGCGCTCGGACTAAGGCCGCGAAATTTGTAGTAGGCGGACAAATCGCTGTCCCCATTCAGATCGCGAAGATAGAGATATTGAACAGCCGCTTCGCGGCCGTCGCGTCGGACACCCATGATGCTAGTTCGCTTTCGAAGACAAATCCTTCACCGTGCGAGCCATGGCCACGGCTGCGCGGGCCGCCTCGATTCCGCGATTGAGCTTTGTCCCAAGGCATCGTGCTTTCGCCTGTTCCTCGTTATCGAGAAGCAAGACTTCGTGAATGACAGGAACTCTGAACTCCAAGGCGAGATTCAAGAGGGCACCGGTGACGCTCCGAGCGATGAGTTCGGCGTGCGCCGTTTCACCCTGCAATATGACGCCCAGCGCCACAATGGCGTCGAACTGTCGCACCGCGGCAAGCTTGACGGCCAGAGGGATCTCAAAAGAACCGGGAACCCTGACAACGAAAACATGCGCCCCTGGCTCCAAATCATTGATTTCCGCGGACGCGGAATCCACTAAAGGTTGAACGTAGCTGTTGTTGTATTGGCTGGCGACTATGGCAAAGGAATGGCTCGCCTTCGTTGTAATGCGCGGACGGATGAACGGAGTCTTGGACATCTGAAGAGATGTTGGCGCAAAAGTGCGCACTCTCAAGTCCAATGTCCTGGCCGAGGGGGAAGCGGCCGAACCAGCCGGCTATCCGGACTACTGGCACAAGTGGGCCATAAGGCTGTTGCGAGGACAACGGCTGGACGTAATTGTTTTGGAGGCGCATCTATGGTTGAGAAGATTTCGGCGGTTACCCTTCGGGTTGCGAACATGCAGGCATCCGTTCGCTTCTACAAAGATATCTTGGGACTGGAAATCATCTACGGTGGCGAAGGCTCATATTTCACATCGCTCCGCACAAGAGACAAGGACACGATTCTGAACCTCGAACACGGCAATACTGGTATCCGTTGGGGGCGGTTGATTTTTAAGGTTTCCGATGTTGACCGTTTTTGGGCGTACCTCATGGAAAAGGGCTTTCGTCCAGACAGTCCGCAGGATGGCCCGTGGGGTGAACGTTATTTCCATATGCCCGATCCTGATGGCCATGAACTATCATTTGCTCGTCCGATCTAGCTGTCCTTCACCTGCTCAGGACGCAAGACCTGCGCTCGCCAGTTGCGCACCGTGCTCATCGGGATTGCTGATCGCCTAGGCAGGGAAGCTGCTTCTGGCAGCAGAATTCGGCTCTCTTGCACAAGTTGACACAACATTCTAAAAGTATTTAGCTGAGAACAATGATTCGCGACCATCTTGTTCCCGCGGTCAAAGAGGTATTCCCGAATCTTGCGTTTAAGATTTCAGCTGCTTCAAATCCTATTCTGTCGCTTTCTTCCAGTTCGGCCGAAATCGGCGATCTGCAGATATATGACGATGGAGACCAGGCGACGGTTATCATCACTGGGATTACGCACGGAGAGTTCGGTGTCTATGATGAAAATCTCAACACAGAAGAGAGGGAACAAATTATCACAGAAGACGTGATCAGTTTTCTCGTGACACTATTCTCGGATCGCGTTGTTCTCTACCGAACTTCCTCAAAAGGCATGGGCGGCTGGACCGTTATTGAACGGGGAGTCAAGGACATTGAGTTCGTAACGGGGCGAGAGTATTTCGTTTGGTCTGGTCCCATAACACCACCTAAAGCCTAGGAGGACTCACTATCGGATGTGACGATATCACGCTGGTGAGCTATCTACCAGGTGCGGCCTACGCTATTTCCACTGTGAAGCTCTTTCCGGTTGAGCATCCGCGAGCACTTTACAGATGCCGGCGGCGCAACGACCTTGGTGTAGAAGCTGTCGAAAAGTGCGGCAACTGATAATCCTTGGTTGAGGCCAGCCGTCATGACTGACGCAGATTCTTGTCGAGGAGCCAATCAAGGGTAAAAGGCGTCGGTTCGATGCGTCCAAATTCTCGCAATGCCACCGCCAGGCCGTTTTGTCGCGGGTAGCCTGCCAGTTTTCGTAGCATTAGCGGTGACGTCACCGTACCGATGCGGATGGAAGAGGCGAGCCGCAGGATCTTCGGCCACTGAGCGAGGATCTGTTTCACACTGATGGTGCCCCCGATAACGGCAGAAGACTCGGATAGAGTTTGGCTTTGTCAGGGACATACAGCCGCGAAGAGAGCACATCTGTACGGCAATCCGAGGTTGGAGCGAGTGACCGCGGCCGCCGAAGAGCGACGGCTTTCGGCGAAACACGCTTATCAAATTAATTGAGTGGAAGGCCTCGCTTTCGAAATGGAAATTCGTTAGACGGGAGTGTTATGCTGCTACCGGCCTGCCAATCCTCTCAAGATCAGACAGCATGACTCGCTCGACGCTTTTTCTTTTCGCCCTATTGATGTGGTCGCTATGCGGTTTCGCACGGGCAGATGCCATCGACCGTCCGATTCAAGACGATGTCATCTACTTCGTGCTTCCCGACCGCTTTTTTAATGCTGATACCGCCAATGACCGCGGCGGCTACCAAGGCGACAAATTTTCCCATGGCTTCGACCCCACGGACAAAGCCTTCTATCATGGCGGCGATCTCAAGGGCCTGACCGCGAAGCTGGACTACCTGAAGGAAATGGGGATCACCGCCATCTGGATGGGGCCGATCTTCAAGAACAAGCCGGTGCAGGGTGACTCCGCCGGCTACCACGGCTACTGGACCATCGATTTCACGAAGGTCGATTCCCATTTCGGCACAAACGAGGACCTGAAGACGCTCGTCAAGGAGGCCCATCGAAGAGGAATGAAGGTCTTCTTCGATATCATCGTTAATCACACCGCGGACGTAATTAAATACCGCGAGGCAGACGAGTCGGCCTCTAAGGGAGCCGCCTTATACCGCAACAAAGTCGAGTATCCCTACACGACAGTGGGCGGCTCCGATGGCACGCCGATCAACGAGGGCTTTCAAGGCGACTCGGTCCAGACCAAGGAGAACTTCGCCAAACTGACCGAACCCCGCTGGGCCTACACGCCATACGTGCCCGAAAAAGAAAAAAACATCAAAGTGCCTTCGTGGTTGAACGATCCGATCTATTACCACAACCGCGGCGAGAGCACGTTTTCCGGGGAAAATTCACAGTTTGGGGACTTCTTCGGCCTGGACGATTTGTTCACCGAGAATCCTAAGGTCGTCGAGGAGATGATCGAGATCTTCAAGCTCTGGATTCGTGAATTTAAGATCGACGGGTTCCGGCTGGACACCGTCAAGCACGTCAACATTGGCTTCTGGCAGCAATTTGCGCCGGCAATCATTGCCTATGGGCATGAGCAGGGCCTCCCGCAGTTTTTCGTTTTCGGCGAGGTGTACGACGCCACCCCGGAGGTTCTCAGCATCTACACCACGGAAGGCCGGCTGCCAGCCGTGCTGGACTTCGGCTTTCAAGCCGCGGCGGCTGGCTTTGTCAGCGACGCCACGCCAACCGATAACCTCAAAGGCTTTTTCGAAAAAGACGATTATTACATCGATGCTGACAGCGACGTCTATAGCCTTCCGACCTTCATTGGGAACCATGATATGGGCCGCATCGGGTATTTCATTCAGAGGGGCGGCTCAGCCGATGAAGACGAAATGTTGCGGCGTTCCCGGCTGGCCCATGCGCTGATGTATTTCGCGCGAGGTATTCCCGTAATCTACTACGGCGACGAGCAAGGCTTCACCGGGGATGGCCTCGATCAGGATGCCCGCGAAGACATGTTCCCGTCCCAAGTCGCAGGCTACAACGACAACAACTTGCTCGGCACCGATGCGACCACGGCTGCTGACAATTTCGACACAACCCATCCGCTCTACAAAACGCTCGGGCAGTTCGGTGAAATTCGCCGCTCGCACGAGCCTCTCAGAAGTGGCATTCAGGTTCATCGTTACAGCGGCGAGGGTCCCGGCATCTACGCGTTCTCGCGAATCGATCCTAACAGCCGGCAGGAATACGTGCTGGCCTTCAACAACGACACCAAAGCGCATAGCGCCAGCTTCAAGACCTACGCGACAGGCTCCTTTTCTCCCGTGTATCCGGCGGGCGGCAAGCCGATCGTCGCCGGCGATACCCTGACTCTCGAAGTGCCGCCTTTGAACTTTGTAATCCTCAAGGCGGACCAGCCGATTCCTCGTGCGGACGCAGCGCCGGCGGTGCGCTTTGCCAGTCCGGCGGACGGCGGCTTGCTCATTGAGGATCAATTCGTTTCCGTTGATCTAAGCGAGGATACGCTGGCTGAGGTAAACCTCGAAGCGAAGATCGGCGATGGCGAGTTCGAGCCTCTAGGGCGCGACACTAACCCGCCGTACCGGGTCTTTTTCAAGATCGGAGAGAAAGCCGACGGAACGCCAGTGACGTTCCGCGCCACAGCGAGCGATTATGCCGGAAAGACCCAAACAGCCGAGATCAAGGCACGCATCGACACCCGGCTGCCACATCTCGCCGTGACTTATCAGAACGGCAACGGCCGCGACTCGGTGTACGCCATATCGAGCACCGGCGAAATCATCTTGCCCCAAGCACTCGCCAATGGCCGCTTCGACTTCGATTGGCCCGAAAGAGCCGACGGCGTGACACTATTCTTCGAGACTCGCGAGGGAGCGGATTTTCGCTTCGATGAGCCCATCTACCTCAGCTTAGCCGAGGTGGTCTCGCAGTCCCAGGATAAGGATGGAAAACTCGTCGCCAGCATTCAGATCAGCACGCGACCGCCGCTCGACATCCCGCCTGCAGCCGAACCCCCGCTGGCCGAAACGGTCCACATCCGCGGCGGCATGAACACCTGGAAAGACACCCACCCGCTGGATTACGCCGGCAACAACACTTACCACACTCGCGTTGAGTTGCCCGCAGGCTGGACCGAGTTCAAATTCGCGGACGCCACGTGGAAGAAGCTTAACGTCGGCGCACCGTTCGGACCGGATGGCGCCACGCGCAGCAGTAGTCCCGGCAACCTGCGGCTGCGAGTTCCCGAAGGCCAGGGCGGTTTGTATGACGTGTGGTTCTTTGCCCTGCCTAAGGATGGCGGCCACTATTTCTTCTACCGCTTCGAACCCCTCAAGACGCCCTAGTGCCGTTTAGGGGGCGGCTTAGAGTAAATTTCCGCGCTCTTCGTGTTGGATCGCATTAGCAGTCGACGACCAGGGAATTCTCCCTCGCCTGGACTTCTGCCGGGAGTAAAAATTGTTTTGTTAAATGCCCACGGTATTCCTCAGCTGTCGGCATGAGAACAGCGTGCACCGGGATCGCGTCCGCCAGCTTTAATGCCGCGAAGGATTTCGGCGACCTCGTCGCGTGGCTCAAGGGTAGCGCGCCGTCTCCGACCTTGTCGCAATTCCTCGACCGACCGGAGCCCGAAGCTCCAAGCTCGTTTTGCGCAGGCGATAGATATGCCCAAAACGCGACGCACCTTCGCTGTCGGGTCAGAGCGAATGGCCGAGCTTTGCCTTCTTCGTGGCAAGGTACCTTGCGTTATGGGGATTGGCCGTTGAACGGATCGGAATTTGCTCCGCGATCTCCAACTCGTAACCTTCGAGTCCGACGACCTTGCGCGGGTTGTTCGTAAGCAGGCGGATCTTCCGGACACCGAGGTCCACTAGGATCTGCGCGCCCAGGCCATAGTCGCGGAGATCCACAGGAAAGCCGAGTCTTTCGTTGGCCTGAACCGTGTCGAGTCCCTCTTCCTGAAGCTTGTAAGCGTGGATCTTGGGAGCGAGGCCGATTCCGCGGCCTTCCTGCCGCATGTAAACGAGAACGCCAGCGCCGGCTTGTTGGATTTGAGCGAGCGCCTGATGCAGTTGCGAACCGCAATCGCAGCGTTTCGAGGCAAAGACGTCGCCGGTCAGGCACTCGCTGTGCACCCGAACCAGCGTCGGTTCATTCGGATCGATCTTGCCCTTGACCAGGGCGAGGTGATGCCGTTCGTCCACCGTGGAATGGTAGAGATGCAGTTCGAAATTTCCGTAGTCGGTTGGCAGGGAGACCGTCTGCTCGCGCTCGACCAGCTTTTCCTGTTTGCGACGATAGGCGATGAGGTCCTGAATACAGCAGATTTTAAGCCCGTGCTTTTTTTTGAATCTAAGCAACTGGGGGAGTCGGGCCATTGAACCGTCCTCATTGAGGATTTCGCAGACGACGGCGGAAGGATCGAGACCGGCCAAGCGTGCGAGATCGATCGACGCCTCCGTGTGACCTGCGCGTCTTAGAACGCCGCCGGGTTTGCCCTGCAGCGGGAAGACATGTCCGGGCTGCACGAGATCTGTCGAGAGCGAGTCCGAGGCGGCAAGCACTTTGATCGTTGCTGCGCGGTCCTTGGCGCTAATACCCGTCGTAATGCCTCTTGCGGCGTCAACGGATACTGTGAAATCCGTTTTGTGCATTTCGCGGTTGTGGGCTACCATGCGTTGCAACCCAAGTTGCCGGGCGCGCTCCTCGGTTATCGGCGCGCAAATTAGTCCCCGGCCGTGCTTCGCCATGAAATTGACAGTCGCATTGGTGACTTTCGAAGCGGCCATGACGAGATCACCCTCGTTTTCACGATCGGCGTCGTCCGTGACAATGACCATGCGTCCCTTTCGGATTTCGGCGATGGCTGCTGGGATGGAATCAAAATGCATACTCATTGAGCGATATACAGAGAAACTAAACACGAATTCAGATGAACAGGAGGACTTTCTCTCGGACCGCGAATGGGATCTCCAAACCCTGCTCACCTTCCCTCGCCTGGCGGGAAAAATGCGTCACCCTACTGGGTCCCGGCCCTCCTAATCCAAGGACGGAGGGGACAAAGGCGACACAAATCTTGCCGGGCAATTTGGTGCTGGCATCCTTGTGTCGCTTCGTGTCCCATTGGTTTCTCCCCGAAGGTGACCCCATGCCCGAACATTTCATCCCACCCCATGGCGGTTACGAGGATCTGCTCTCTTTTCAGAAAGCTCGCATCGTCTATGACGGAACGGTGCGGTTCGTCGCACGCTTCCTGGAGAAGCGAGACCGCACCTGCGACCAAATGGTGCAGGCGGCACGCTCCGGCAAACAGAACTACGAGACCTTCAAAAAGGGCATTGAGCATCCCGACCCGGCGATCGCCGCCAATGTGATGATCGCTTAATCAAGCTGACCAACTACCTTCTTGAGGAAGCCTTTGTGAAGGAGGGCGGCATGCGCGAGCGCATGACCCGGGCTCGCCTCGCCGAGCGCGCAAAAGGCCGCAGTCGATGAAACTTCTGCCTCACTTCTGTCCCTTTAGTCACTGGAATGCCGGTCAGCTCTACTGGCAAGCTTCGCATTCCGCTCCGTTGCGCATCGCTTCGATCGAACAGGCGAGTTGCTCCTCCGCGGTGTATTCTCGCTTGCCACCGGCAATGCCGCTCACTTCCTTTTTCACGGAGACCGTAGCTTTTTCGATATTCGAGGCCTGCAGCGTCCGGAGGTAGTAGGTCGTCTTGAGACCGACATGCCATGCGCGGCGATACATATGGCTCAGCGTTTTCATATCAGGCTGCGCGAGGAAGAGGTTGACCGACTGGGATTGATCGATCCACTTCTGACGGCGTGCAGCGGCGTCGATGATGGCGTCGTAGCCGACAGAAAACACCGTCGCGTGCTTGAGCTTCAAACGGTCGGGAATTGCATCGATATCGTTCAACTCGCCGTCGAAGTATTTGAGTTGATCGACCATTTGCTCGTTCCAAAGTCCCTCCTTTTTGAGGTCGAGGACCAATTCGCGATTGAGCACGATGAAGTCGCCGGAGAGATTGGACTTCACATAGAGGTTCTTGTAATTCGGCTCGATGCAAGGCGTCGTAGCCATGATGTTCGAAATGGTCGCCGTCGGGGCGATGGCTAGGACATTGGAGTTCCGCATGCCGTGCTTCTTGATCTTGTCCCGAACCGGATTCCAGTCCATGCGGCCGCCACGGGGCACGTCAATCTTAATGCCACGTTCTTTTTCAAGAATTTCGATGGTATCCTGCGGAAGCAGACCGCGGTCCCACTTGGAGCCGCGGTAGGTTGAATAGGTGCCACGTTCGGCGGCAAGATCACTAGAAGCGCTGTAGGCGCAGTAGGCGACCGCCTCCATGAATTCATCGTTGAATTCCACAGCTTCCTGGCTGGCGAAGCCTGTCCCTTTCTTGACAAGGGCGTTCTGCAAACCCATGACCCCGAGGCCGACGGGCCGATGGCGCATGTTTGCGCGTTTAGCAGGCTCGGTTGGGTAGAAGTTGATGTCGATGACGTTGTCGAGCGCTCGTACGGCGACGGTTATGGTCTCGCGGAGGGTCTCGAAATCGAGCGAGCCGTCGTCGCGGACGTGCGTGTCCAGGATGAGGGATCCCAGATTGCAGACGGCAGTCTCTTCTTCGCTGCTATTGAGGGTAATCTCTGTGCACAAATTCGAAGAGTGGATGACACCCGCGTGATCTTGGGGCGAGCGCAGGTTACAGGGATCCTTGAAAGTGAGCCACGGATGGCCTGTTTCGAAGAGCGCCTTGAGCATTTCCTTCCAAAGATCGATCGCAGGGATTGCGCGTCCGTAAATCTTCCCTTCCTTGGCGAGCCGCTCGTAGTAAGTGTAACGCTCCTCGAACTTGCGGCCGTAGGTTTCATGAAGATCTGGGACTTCGTTCGAGCGAAAAAGCGTCCAATTCTCCCGGGCTTCCATGCGTTTCATGAACAGGTCCGGCACCCAGTTTGCCGTATTGAGGTCGTGGGTACGGCGGCGTTCATCGCCTGTGTTGATGCGCAGCTTCAGAAAGTCTTCGATATCGTTGTGCCAGGTCTCCACGTAAGCGCAGCCGGAACCTCGACGTTTTCCGCCCTGGTTGACCGCGACAAGCTGGTCGTTGTGGAGTTTGAGAAACGGGATTACTCCCTGGCTTTCTCCGTTCGTGCCCTTGATGTAGCTTCCGGTTCCGCGCACGGCGGTCCACGAGCCGCCTAGTCCACCCGCCCACTTGGAGAGGAAGGCGTTTTCGGCGATGCCGCGCAGCATGATGCTCTCGATATTGTCATCGACCTTGTAGAGGTAGCAACTGGAGAGCTGGCTGTGCGGCGTGCCCGAGTTGAAGAGGGTTGGCGTGCTTGAGCAGAAGCGGCGTGACTTGTAGAGATTGTAAAGGCGGATCACCCACTCTTCGCGATCCTTTGGCTCTTGCACAAAGAGGCCCATGGCTACGCGCAACCAGAAAAACTGGGGCGTTTCGATACGACAGGCGGGCTGGCGGGTCTTATCGACGATGAGATAGCGATCGTAGAGGGTTTGAACGCCGAGGTACTCGAAATCCAGGTCGGCGGAAGGGTCGAGCGCCTCAGCCAGCTTCTCAAGATCGTACTGAAGGAGCTTCGGGCTCAGCCGCTCGATGGCGACGCCGTGTCGCAGGTAACTTTTGAACGCTTTCCGGTGGGCTTCCTTGAGGCCTTCTATGCCGTCGCGCATGATGCTCCAGTCGAGAACCTCCTCGTAGATGTAGGAGAGGAGGATGCGACCGGCGAATTTGGCAAAGTCGGCATCCTTTTCGATCAAGGAGCGTGCATTCAGAATGATTGTGCTGCGCAGGCCTTCCTCGCTGATTTCGGCGCCGATGGAGCGGCGAAGTTCCCGTTCGATGCGGTGTTCCTCGAAGCAAAGATCCAGGCCAATGATGGCGAACTGAATGCGGCGCTTGAGTTCGCTGCCATCCCAAAACACGCTCTGTCCGTCCTTGCCGCGAACGACCACCAGGGAATCCTGCTCCGCATCCGGCGCCGGCTGCGCAGCTTCTTCGCGCATGCGCGTGCGCTGGGCTCGATAAAGGATATAGCTCTCGGCGACCTTGTAGAATCCCTGCCGCATCAATTCCTCCTGGACCATGTCCTGCACGTCCTCGATGTGGACGAAGGCACGATCGCCGCGACGGATGCGGGCGGTTACCGCGCGAGCGATCTTAATTGCGCTTTCAGCCTCCTCCTTCGTGGTGAGAAACGCCTTGCGGCACGCAATTTCAATCTTGCTTTCGTTCCAAGGCACCACGGTGCCGTTGCGGCGGATCAGGCGGACGGCGACGGGCGCCGAGGCCGCGTGACCGTTCGCAATCCCGCCAGGAGGTACGGAGCCTTTGGCGGAGCGCTTGAAGACGAGGCTCTTGGCAACATCATGCGCGTCATTTTCGATGAGAGCTTTTTCGATTAGCAGGGAAAGATCGTATTCCGAAAGCTTCAGGCCGTGGCCCTCCCTGATGTGGTCGAGGAGCCGTGTGGCGACGGAATGGGCGACGTTCGCAACAAAAGCGCGATTCTCCTCGTTAAAGATATCCTTCTCCTCGCGCGAGAGGAGAAGGTCCGTGAGGGCGGCGCCGATTTCATCGGCGACGTCGGCGAGGTTGAACTGCCGCTCGTCTCCTGTGCTACGCGTAACGATCACCTCGGGAAGCGCGGTCTCGAACGAGGAGTCGCCGAGTGCTTCGCGCCAAGCGAAGCCGGGTTTCTGGTCAAGCGGCGTGGTGGCCAGGCGCTTCAGCGCAAGGTCTTCTGCGAGAGAAATGTGGCGGAGCATGGGGAGTTTTCAGGATGGAGTTTTGCAGGCCTTGACGAACGTTGCATGCGCGAAAATGTACCTTTGGTTGAACACCTTAAATATGCCTAGAGTTCGTCATCTGAAACAGGGGCTAGCGAGGATTTTTTCTGATATTCGGTGACTTTGGATTCGAAGAAATTTGCTTCTTTTTTCATGTCCATCAATTCGGCGAGCCACGGGAGCGGATTTGTGCTCGGACCATTGAGCGGTTGGAGGCCGACACCTTCGAGCCGGCGGTCGCCGATGTAGTCTATGTAGGCGAGAAACTCCTCCGTGGTGAGGCCCACCGCGTGAACCGGCAGGCAATCCTTGATAAATCGCTTCTCGAGGCGCACAGCTTCGGCCATCGTGGCGCGGAGATCCTCCCGAAAGTCCTCCTTCCAGACGTCAGGATTTTCGTCAACCAACTCGATGAAAAGCTTGCGAAAGAGTTCGATGTGATTGGATTCGTCTCGCAGGGTGTAGCGAAACATTTGGCCGATGCCTGGAAACTTGTTCTGCCTGTAGAGGGCCAGCACCATGCCGAAGAGGCCATAAAATTGCGTGCCCTCCATGCACTGGCCGAAGAGAAAGATGTTCTTCGCGAGGGCCTGCTTGTTTTCGGTTCGCGTGAGATCGATGTCGCGGCGCAGCTTGCGGCTGTTGTTCACCACAAAATCGGTCTTTTCCTTGATTGTCGAGATGTCCTCGAACATCGCCTCGCATTCGTGCGGATTGATCCCTAGTGAGCTGATCATGTAGACGAGGCTGTCGGCATGGATGTTTTCCTCGTGGGCATGACGGCCCAGGACGAGCTTGAGCTCTGGCGCCGTGACGACCTCGCGCACGACGTGAAGGATATTGTCCCCGACGATGCCTTCTGCGGCCGAAAAGTATCCGATTCCCATCTTGATTATCCAGCGCTCGATGTCCGCAATGCCCACGAGATCCCGCCACTGCTCACAGTCCTTCTGCATCTGAATGTCCTCGGGCTCCCAGTGGTTTGCCTTCATCGTTTTGTAAAGTCCGTATGCCCACTGATACTTCAAAGGCAGGATGTTGAAGAACATCGTTTGCCGCCCATTGATCACACGTTTCGCACTGTAGGCGGCCTCTGCCTTGTCGCGATCGAGTTCAAATTGACGGTCTCCAAGCCTAATCGTCGTCGTGGTCATGTGTCGTACTTTCTCTCTTGCGGGGGCATTCCGCCCGGAACCCGCGCCCAACTCTGTCCCTTTGCGTCCGGCGGCATTCCCAAACAGTGCAAAACGGCGAGCAAAGAGTCAATAGAAATCTATATATGGTGGCCTATTTTTCAATAGCCACAATATATTGTGGTTTATTCTCTTCGTGTGTTTGTCGCTGTAAAGTGATTTCGTTAGGGGACTTAGGAGTCGAAATGATCATATTTTCTCCCACTATGCCGATTGTTTTTCTCGAACCGTCGGTTGGGGCGCGAAAATTGCTCGCGAAAATGCAGGCTTTGCAGGGGATTATTTTCCGCAAAGAATGCCTCATGCGTGAAGCTTCTTTCGATTTTCTCAAACGTCTGCTGGAGACTCCCTCGCCTTCGGGCTTCGAAATCCGCGGACAGCGTGTCTGGGCGGCTTACGCAGAGCAATTTGCCGACAAAATCGAGAGCGACTCTTACGG
The DNA here is from genome assembly GCA_036525415.1 of Terrimicrobiaceae bacterium. Lineage (GTDB taxonomy): Bacteria > Verrucomicrobiota > Verrucomicrobiia > Chthoniobacterales > Terrimicrobiaceae > DASTFP01. Next base: position 40,588 of record DATDAL010000044.1, read on the forward strand.
AAACGTTTTCGCGATGCTCAATCCGGAAGGATCGCCGAAGATCCTTCTTGCGGGCCATTCCGACGAGCTGGGTCTGATGATTTCGCATATCAGCGAGGATGGCTTCTTGTATTTCAAGGGTATTGGAGGCGTTGATCGGGCCATGCTTCGGGGGCGCCGGGTAACGGTGCACAGCTTTGCCGGCCCGGTTCCCGGTGTGACCGGCCACCTGGCGATTCACATGCAGGAACCGGACGATCGCAAGAAAGTCCCCGAATTTCATGAAGTTTTCATCGATATTGGCGTCGGATCCAAAGCCGAGGCTGAAAAACTCGTGCGCGTGGGCGACGCCGTGACGATGGATGCCGGCGTCCTCAGAATGGCTGGAGACCGGATTGCTGCGAGAGCCTGCGACAACCGGATCGGCACGTGGTCGGCGGCGGAGGCACTCCAGCATCTTTCCGCCGAGCGTGAAAGGCTGAGCGCCCATGTCGTGGCAGTCTCGACAATTCAGGAGGAGAATGGACTCTACGGCGCGACCATGGCTGGCTATCGCGTGCGTCCCGATGCCGCACTGGTTGTGGACGTGACCCATGCAACCGACATACCCATCTGTTCAAAGCCCAAGCATGGCGACGTCAAGCTAGGCGGCGGTCCGGTAGTCAGCATCGGCAGTGCGAATCATCCCGTGCTCGTCGAGCGACTGCGCAAGCTTGCTGCGGAGAAGACGATTCCCGTCCAGTTCGAGGTGAATCCACGCTTCACCGGGACGGACGCCGACGCAATCTTCGTGCAGCGGGGCGGCATTCCGACGGTCTGCATTGGCCTGCCGAACCGATACATGCACTCACCGGTCGAAGTCATCGATCTCGGAGACCTCGAGGCGGTTGCCCGGCTTCTTGCCGAATTTTGCCTGGACGTGAAGGCCGGCGAAGTCTTTGCGGTCGAGGTTTGAGTTCTTACCCCGTCGTTGTCCTCGTATATAAGGGATCACGATGAAAATTTTCGTGCGCAAAGAGACTACCGAGCCCTTCTTCGAAATTCCAATCCTTCATGCCGCGTAATCGTACTTTCAAGATCGGAACTGAGACTCTGAGGTTCACGCTAGTCGTTTCGCCGGACGAACCTGTGAAGCTCCTCCTCAATGCATCGAAACTGCCGGATGCTACGAAGCGGTGGGCACGCCTTGTAGAGGTCCAGGCCTCCGGTTTTAATCAGGATGACCACCACGGCAATAAATACACCGGGACCAATCCCGGTGGCCTGCTGCGCTATCTGGACCACACGCGTTCGCGTACCACCCTGGGTGCGGTTTGGGAGGTCAGACAAGCAGGGGGTGGTTTGATCGTCAGCTCCCATTTTCAGTTCTTTGAAAAGCTGCCCGCTTGCCGCGCATGGACGGTCATCGAGAATGGCGGCTCCGAACCGGTATGGATCGAGTTTGTGAGTTCCCTGGCAGTTTTCGGCCTTTCGCAGGGCGGCGCCGGCTCCTGGCAGGAGAAGATGCGCCTTCACGTCGCCGACAATTCTTGGTGCGCGGAATGCCAATGGCGCTCAGGAAGTCTGCCCGATTTCGGGCTGAGTGCGGCTTATCGTAACGGCGAAGGGAGCGGATTTTCTCTCAATCGCATCGCGATTTCCAGTCAAGGAACATGGTCCACGCTCGAGCATCTGCCCATGGGGGCATTGGAGAACATCGAGACGGGGACGACGAGTTGCTGGCAAATCGAGCACAACGGCTCGTGGCTTTGGGAGATCAGCGACGTGGCTCATGAGCTTTTTCTGCGCGCCTCCGGACCCACATATCGCGAAGGTCATTGGAGCAAAAAGCTCGCGCCCGGCGAGAAATTCGAATCGGTGCCCGTCACTTTCGCACGTGTCAATGGGGGACTGGAAGCGGCCCTCCGAGCGCTGACGGGCACACGGAGACGATTGCGGCGCCAGCACCCGGATCTGGAATCTCTGCCGGTGATTTTCAACGATTACATGAACTGCCTTTGGGGAAATCCCACATCGGAGTCGCTGATCCCCCTCATCGAGAAGTCGGCGGAAGCTGGGGCCGAATATTTCGTCATCGACGCCGGCTGGTACGCGGACATCGGCGAAACGTGGTGGGAATCGGTCGGCGCCTGGCAGCCATCGGTAACGCGCTTCCCGTTCGGCCTTGGGGAAGTCGTCCAACATATTCGCGGGAAAGGGATGATACCCGGCCTTTGGCTCGAGATCGAGGTGATGGGCATCAATTGCCCTCTGGCGAAGGAATTGCCCGACGACTGGTTCTTCGTACGCAACGGGAAACGGGTAATCGACCACGGACGTTATCAGCTCGATTTTCGCAATCCGGAGGTGCGCGCGCATGCCGATCAGATCATCGAGCGCCTCGTTCGAGAGTTCGGCATCGGCTATCTCAAGATGGACTACAATATCAATGCTGGGCCGGGCACTGATCTCGCCTCCGATGCGCCAGGTGACGGGCTGCTCGAACACAACCGGGCGTATCTGGATTGGGTTCGGGGCGTCTTTGCCGCGCATCCGCGGCTCGTGATCGAAAATTGTTCTAGTGGCGGCTTAAGGATGGACTATGCGCAGCTTTCGGTTCACAGCATTCAGTCGGTTTCGGATCAGACCGACTACCGCCTCAATGCGATCATCGCGGCGGCCTGCGCGTCGGCGGTTACCCCCGAGCAAGCAGCAGTCTGGAGTTATCCTTTGAAGGACGCAGACGAGGAACAGACGATCTTCAACATGGTCAGTTCGCTGCTCCTTCGGGTGCACCAGAGCGGACGGCTCGACGAAATTTCCTCCGTATGCCTGCAGTTGGTGAAAGAGGGGCTTGCTCTGTACAAGCGAATACGTTCCGACATTCCGCAGGGACTTCCCTTCTGGCCGCTTGGTCTGCCGCGGTTCGGCGACGGTTGGGCGGCCTTTGGGCTCGATTGCGGACGCCTAGGTTATGTTGCCGTTTGGAGGTTGGAGGGAAAAAGCCCCAACGCAATGATCTCCCTGCCGGCAGGAACGAGAAAGCAAACGTTCGAGTGCATCTACCCCCAGTCGCGCCCTCCGAAGCTCTCCTGGTCCAGCGGGAAGGCAAGAATTACATTGCCTCGAGAGCATTGCGCTCGGCTCTTCAAGTTTGAAAAGCAGCAGCGCGGAGACTAAAACGAGCAAGCGCAACGGGAGATTCCTCATTCCCTTCTTGCCTTCGTCATCCGGTTCAAAAATAACGTCGGCGCACCTTCGCCAAATGACAGGCATCGAGATCATCGTGGGCATCGGGTTGGGCGTAACCGCCTACGTGTTAGTTCGAGCGCTGATGATGGGCTTTTTTACCGTCGCACCGAATGAGCGCGCCGTGCTAACGAGCTTCGGCCGGGCCCAACGCATTAGCGGCGCTACGACGCGGGACACTCCGCTTGCCGACGACCTTCCGGACAGCGACAAGGATCGGTACAACTACCCGCAGTTGCAGGTGATCGGGCCGGGAGGGCCCTATTTTCGCTGGCCGTGGCAAAAGGTACACAAGGTCAATGTCGCCATCTCAACCGCAAGCATCGCCTTCGATCCCGAAACGCCGGGAATATTTGCGGAGCGAGCCCGTGAATTCGGAAGAGGGCACTCCGATGGGCATCGGAATCTGGTACGAAATGCGCGTGGGTAATCCGGAAGATTATCTGTTCCGAAACACCGATCCGCGCGGCTCCCTTCGCGCCAATGTGCGAAACGCCGCCGTACGCTGTCTAAGCAACATGCCTCTGCAAAGCCTGCTTGAAGACCGTCACGGAATGAGCCGCCGCGTCCGCGAGGAGGTATCGCCAAAATCCGAGGCTTGGGGATTCCAACTTGGCTCTGTCTATATTCGCAAAGTGCACTTTCGGGACGATCAGATGATTCACCAGATCGAGCAGAAGGTGGTCAACCGGCTGCGGCAAGTCACCTCAGCGATCCGTCAACAGGGAGCCAATCAGGTGGCGGTCATCAAGAGTGGTGCCGAGCGCGCCGCCGCCGCGGAATTCGCCCATGCCTCAGCCGTCCGCCCCTACCTCGTCGGAAAAGCCATTCAGGAAATCGCGAAGGACAAGGAGATCCTCAACACCGTCTTCGAAATTCTCGAAACAGAAAAAATGCTCGAAGGCGATGTCGAAATGACTCTCGTCCCGCGTGAAAATCTCTTTGGCAGACTCTTGGCCGCCGGGGACGGCACTCGGCCCGCGACTCCGCCGCCGTAGGCCTGACTGAGAGACTAGTGCCAAAAAGAGGGAATTCATTCTCCGCGAAGCGGAGTTTTAGCTACATGTCTGGAAAGGAGGGGCTCATTCTTCAGCTTTTCGAACTTTAAGCTCCCGCTTCCTTCCGAGTCCGACAGGCTGCTAGTGCCAGTAGAAAAACGGCAGTTTTGCCGCTACGATTGGATGGTAATGAAGTCCGACGCGCGCAACATCGTCCGCCGCCTGAGGGACGCCGGACACGAGGCGCTCTTTGCCGGGGGCTGCGTACGCGACTCCTTGATGGGCAAGACACCTTGTGATTTTGACATCGCGACGTCCGCCCGCCCCGAGCAGGTGAAGGCGCTCTTCCCACGCACCGTTTCAGTCGGAGCGCAGTTCGGAGTCATCATAGTGGTCGAACGGGACACGGAGTATCAAGTCGCGACCTTCCGCTCCGACGGTGCTTACCTCGACGGTCGACATCCCCAGAGTGTGACATTTACCACCGCCGAGGGGGACGCAAGGCGTCGGGACTTTACGATCAACGGGCTCTTCTACGATCCTCTTGGAGAAAGACTGCTCGACTTCGTGGGAGGTCGGAAAGACATCGAGACGCGCACCCTGCGCGCCATTGGAAATCCGGCCGATCGCTTTGCAGAAGACAAGCTTCGCCTGTTGCGAGCCGTGCGCTTTGCCTCCACGCTCGACTTCAAGATCGAAGCCGTGACTTGGGATGCGATTCGCGCGGGCGCGCCAGCCATCCGCGAGGTCAGCGCCGAACGCATCCGCGATGAACTCGCAAAGATCTTTGCCTCGCCTCATAGAGTGTGTGGCTTCGATTTGCTCGATGCAAGCGGGCTCATGGCCGAAATTCTGCCGGAGATCTTGACTCTCAAGGGCTGTGAGCAGCCGCCAGATTTTCATCCCGAAGGCGACGTCTTCGTCCACACCCGCCTCATGCTCTCGCTCCTTCCCGAGCACGTTTCGTTGCCTCTTCTCCTCGCAGTCCTTTTTCACGATCTGGGCAAGCCGCCGACGATGCAACGCGACGCAACCGGGCGAATTCGCTTCAACGGCCACGAGTCTGTCAGTGCACGCATGACGGAGGCGATCATGAGACGGCTACGATTTTCCAACGGGGAAATCGAGGCTGCAGTCGAAATGGTACAAAATCACATGGTGTTCAAGGACGTCCAGAACATGCGTGTCGCGCGGCTCAAACGCTTCATGGCTCGCCCGACGTTTGACGACGAACTCGAACTGCACCGTGTGGATTGCCTGGCAAGCCACGGCCTGCTGGACAATTACGAATTCCTCATGCGCCGCCGCGAGGAATTCGCCAGCGAACCTCTCATTCCTCGGCCACTTCTGACCGGTCACGATCTCATCGCCCTAGGCTGGAAGCCGGGACCGAAGTTCAAAACCGTTCTCGATGCCGTTCAGGTTTGCCAACTCGAAGGAACACTTCGCACGCGGGACGAAGCGCTTTCCTGGGTGACAAAAGAATTTTCCAGCCCTTCTCCAACCTAGTCAGTGCCCCAGGGGCGCATCGCAAGTCCAAGACAATTCAGCGATAGCGAAAAGGCCGCCTCCACCAAAAATGCTCTTTCAACCCCAGTGGAATTCGTGATACCAATGCCTCCCTGCGGCGCAAGGGAATGCTTGCCTGCTAACATGTATTAGATATTCTAATAGAAAATGTCAGCGTCTTCCGCCTCTACCCCCTCCTCGCCAGGACTCGCGAACGCCTCGATCGCTTGGCTGTTTTCCTCAATTGGCAAGAAAACCGTTGTCGCCCTCACAGGTATCGTGCTCGTTCTTTTCGTCATCGGTCACATGCTGGGCAACATGACCGTCTTTTTCGGGCCGGATATTATCAACGCGTATGCGATGCATCTCCGCGATCTCGGGCCACTCCTTTGGCTCGTGCGCTTCGTGATGCTCGCTACGATCGTGATCCATATCTGGTTTACCATGTTAGTGTGGAAGGAGAATCTTGCTGCCCACCCGCAAAAGTATGCGGTTTTTGCGCCGATGAAGACGACGCTCTTCGCCCGAACGATGCGGCTGACAGGTTTGTTCGTCCTTGCTTTTGTCGCCTTTCATTTGGCGCACTTCACGTTGTTTCTTGTCAATCCCGGCTACGCGAACTTTCACACCGATCTCCATGGGCAGCGAGTGCACGACGTCTATCGGATGGTCATCGTCGGCTTCCGAAATCCACTCATAAGCCTCTTTTACATCGTCTCCCTGGCTTTGGTGGCTTTCCACCTCAGTCACGGCATCGCCAGTCTGTTCCAGACTCTGGGAATAACGGACAAGAGACTGCGTCCCATTTTTGAGACGAGTGGGAGGGCATTGGCTTGGATCCTATTCGCCGGGTACGTGTCGATCCCCATATCGATCCTTCTATTCGGTCTTGGAAACGAAATCGTAAAATGACCCTCGACGCCCGCATTCCTCCAGGTCCGCTTGAAAAGAAATGGACGAACTACAAGAACAGCGCCAAAATCATCAGTCCTGCGAACAAGCGAAAGCACAAGCTTATCGTCGTGGGCAGCGGTTTGGCCGGTGCGGCCGCGGCGGCGACGCTGGGTGAACAGGGCTTCAACATCGAATGCTTTTGCTACCAGGATAGCCCGCGCCGCGCTCACTCTATCGCCGCACAGGGTGGAATCAACGCCGCGAAAAACTATCAAAACGACGGCGACAGCGTCTATCGTCTTTTCTACGACACGATCAAGGGCGGCGATTTTCGAGCGCGCGAAGGAAATGTTTACAGGCTTGCCGAAGTAAGCTCGCTGATCATTGACCAATGCGTCGCGCAGGGGGTTCCCTTCGCGCGCGAATACGGCGGGCTTCTTGCAAACCGCTCCTTCGGCGGCGCGCAGGTTTCGCGGACTTTCTATGCCCGTGGCCAGACAGGCCAGCAACTTCTGCTTGGGACGTACCAGGCTCTCTGCGCGCAGATAACTGCCGGCCAAGTCACGATGTTTCCCCGCACTGAAATGCTCGATCTCGTCCTTGTCGATGGTCACGCCAAGGGAATCGTGGTCCGAGACATGGTGACTGGTGAAATCCGCAGCCATGCAGGTGATGCGGTGCTGCTCTGCACCGGGGGATATGGCAACGTGTTCTATCTTTCGACAAACGCCAAGGGCTGCAACGTCACCGCGACCTATCGGGCCTATAAGCGCGGCGCGCTCTTTGGCAACCCGTGCTATACGCAAATCCATCCCACCTGCATTCCAGTTAGCGGCGACTATCAATCCAAGCTCACTCTGATGAGTGAAAGCCTGCGCAACGACGGGCGCGTTTGGGCGCCGAAGCGCAAGGAGGATTGCGGCAAACCTCCCCATGAGATTCCCGAGGAGGCGCGCGATTACTACCTCGAACGCAAGTATCCGAGCTATGGCAACCTCGCCCCGCGCGACATCTCATCCCGCAGCGCAAAGGAAGCGTGCGACGAGGGGCGCGGCGTCGGACCCGGCGGACTTGGTGTGTATCTCGATTTCGCCGATTCGATAAAGCGCCTTGGCCGGGCCGTCATCGAGGAGCGCTACGGTAATCTTTTCGAGATGTATGAGAACATCACGGGAGAGAATGCCTATGAACGTCCGATGCGCATCTATCCCGCGGTGCATTACACGATGGGCGGATTGTGGGTGGATTACAATCTGATGAGCAACGTGCCCGGGCTTCACGTGCTGGGCGAGGCCAATTTCTCCGATCACGGAGCCAACCGCCTCGGCGCCTCAGCACTCATGCAGGGCCTCGCCGATGGATACTTCGTCATTCCCTATACAATCGGCAGCTATCTCACGACGCAGTCTCCCCAGAAGCGCCCGCAGACAACCGATCCTGCCTTTCAGCAGACGGAAAAGGAAGCTCGTGAGCGCGTGCGTCGCCTTCTGAGCATCAACGGAACCCGCAGCGTGGACAGCTTCCATCGCGAGCTCGGCCTGCTGATGTGGGACAAGTGCGGCATGGCTCGCGACAAGGCGGGCCTCGAGGAAGCGATCGCGCGCATTCCGAAGCTCCGCGAGGAGTTTTGGACCAACGTCAAAGTCTTGGGCGCTGGAGAAAACATGAACCAATCGCTCGAAAAGGCCGGGCGCGTCGCGGATTTCTTCGAATTTGGAGAACTCATGTGCCGCGACGCACTGGACCGCAACGAATCGTGCGGCGGCCATTTTCGCACCGAATACCAAACGCCGGAGGGCGAAGCCTTGCGCGACGACGAAAACTACGCACACGTCTCAGCATGGCAATACGAAGGCGAGGACAAGGAACCGACCCGCCTCAAGGAGCCGCTAGTCTATGAGCAGGTGAAACTGGCGACGAGAAGCTACAAGTGAGTTGATGGTTGAGAGTTGAGAGGAACCGCAACAGATGTTTAACTTCGAAAAACTGGACGTCTGGCGAAAATCCGTCGATTTTGCGCATCTGGTCTATCGACTAACGCAGGATTTTCCGACCGAAGAGCGTTTCGGAATTACCAACCAGATGCGGCGCGCCTCGGTTTCCATCTCATCGAACATCGCCGAGGGAAGCTCTCGATCGTCAAGAGTAGAATATTCGCGCTTTGTTGAATTGGCGGCCGGCTCGCTCTTCGAAGTCGTTTCGCAGGCGCACATCGCTCTCCGCCAAGCCTACCTCAACGATGAAAGCTTCCGACTACTGCATTCTAGCGCCGAAGAACTCAGTCGAATGCTTAGCGGCCTGAAGTCTTACCTGGGAAAAGCGTCGAATGGTTGATCTCTCAACTCTCACCTCTCAACTATGAACTTTACCTTAAAGGTTTGGCGCCAAAATGGTCCCCAGGACGGCGGCCGTTTCGAGGTCTATCCCGCCCTTAATATCCCCTCGGATGCTTCCTTTCTCGAGATGCTCGACATCGTCAACGAGGGCCTCATCGAGAAGAATGTCGAACCCATCGCCTTCGATCACGATTGTCGCGAGGGGATCTGCGGCACCTGCAGCCTAACCATCAATGGCGTCCCTCACGGCCCAGGCAGAGGAACCACCTGTCAGCTCTACATGCGAAACTTTCATGATCGCGATGTCATCACGGTCGAGCCATTTCGAGCGACACCTTTTCCGGTTATGCGCGACTTGACCGTTGACCGGGGTGCTTTCGATCGCATCATTCAGGCGGGCGGGTTTATCAGCGAACGCTGCGGCTCCGCCCCGGATGCGAACGCTCTCCCGATTCCAAAAGCCGTTGCCGATCTGGCGATGGACGCCGCCGCGTGCATCGGGTGTGGAGCATGCGCAGCCGCATGTCCGAACAGTTCGGCCATGCTCTTCGTTAGCGCGAAAACCGGTCATCTGGGGCTGCTCCCGCAAGGCAAAGGGGAAAAGAACCGCCGCATTCTCAAGATGGTTCGCACCATGGATAAGGAAGGCTTCGGCAACTGCTCGAATTATTACGCGTGCGAAGCCGTTTGCCCCGCGGCAATTCCCGCCGCTTTCATCGCCCGATTGAACCGCGAATATACCGTCGCCTCGGCGAAGGAAACCGTCGGCGCCGCCTTGTAAGTTTTCCGATCAGCGATTGCCCGTTTGGGGCAATTGAATTAGGTCATGCCCCGATGATTCCGACCCCTCCGGACGCACAGCGGCGGCAGGACGTCTACCGCGCAACGCCTCCCCCGCTGCTCAGTTATTCGCTGACTTTCTTGCAGGTCGCGGTCACTGTCGGCCTGCTCTGGTGGCTTTTTCACGATCCTCAGCGCCGGGCGGTGATGGGAGCGGCGCTTAAGATGGCGGACTGGCGCTGGATCCTGCTCGCCCTGGCAGCGGCTGGCGTTTGCGAATTCTTTGGAATCCTCCGCTGGCAGTTATTCCTGCGTATGTTGCATATCGACGTCCCGCTGCGCGAAACCTCTCGGCTATTCTTCATCGGAGCCTTTTTCAATCAGTTTCTGCCCGGGACTACAGGTGGCGACGTAGTCCGCGTAATCTTTCTGATGCGCGATCATCCGGAGAACAAAGCGGAGGGATTTCTCAGTGTCGCCATCGATCGCCTGCTCGCTGTGATGGTGCTCGTAATCATGGGTCTCCTCTTTGCGTGGTTACGCGATGACTGGTTCGCCCGAAGCTTCGCTGTCGGCCATCTCATGAAATGGTTCGCGATCACGCTCTTTATCATGGGTGCCGCGCTCGTCGCTTCCTTCGTGCTGACAAGCCGACATCTGGTCACGCTCCTGCCGCGAAAATTCCCGTTGCGGAAGCAAATCATAAAGCTTTCGAGGCTCTGGCAGCTCTGCCTCGAAAATCGCCGCGAAGCGCTGCTTGGGGCGATCTACACGGTGCCGATGCTCGTCGCATATTTTTCGGCATTCTGCTTCGCTGCAAAAGCCTTCACCGACAAGGTGACGTTCTGGGACATGACTTCCATTATGCCCTTGGTCACGGCAATTTCCTCGCTGCCAATCAGCCTCAATGGGATCGGTGTGCGCGAAGCACTCTTCGAGGAACTGCTGGCCGAGTTGTGCGGGGTCCCGCGAGGAACCGGGCTCCTGATCTCGATTGCCGGCATGACGGTTTACCTTCTCTGGGGTCTTGTCGGAGGCATCTTTTATCTGGGACGCATCACAAGACGCTACCGCCTGAGCGAAACCTCAGGGCAATAAGTCCCCGCAGGCTCGACGTTCCACCACTTCCCCGTCCGCGCTCGTTCGGAGATCGTGGTGAAAGTGTACTGATCGCTCAGCGCCCGCACGAAACGTGGCGGTTCGTTGGAGAATGGGTTTTCCTCGAGCAATTCATTCACCGACGGCGAGCCTTCCAGCAATCGCCCCAAAAAATGCAGAAACCACGGATTCTGTTCGATGTTCCCAAGCGCTGCGAACCACATTTGCCAGTCCAGACGAGGCATGTAAGGAGCTACCCAACCGGGAGCGCGGCGCGAATCCCCCGGTTTGAAGCGGAAGACATACTCTTTCCACGTTATCCCGTCCTCGGATCCCTGAACGGCGATTTCCCGGCGCTCCTTTGTCATCACGGCAAAAAGCCCATAGCCATTGATTGTGCGAAATGGCGCGATCGATCCATAGGCACCAATCAAGAGATCGGGCATCGGGATCGGCCGGCGAAACGAACCGGCCAGCGGCACCACGCTCAACAGAAAGATAGAAAAGGCCACGGCAGCAAGAAACCCTCTCGGCACGAATCGCGCTTCCCGACGCGCCGAGTCGGTCCCCCATCTTCCTCGCGTCAATTTCGCCCAAATCGCATCATCCACAGCAAGCAGGCACAATGCCAGGGTCAGAATGTTGAAGAATCCATAATTTCCGGTCAGCGCGATCAAGACTTGGAGCGCACCGATGCCGCCGGCCGCGAAGAGCCGCGGCCGCCGGGGGGCGAAGAGAAGAAATGGGAGTCCGAGCTCGACCATAAACATCACGCGGACGCTCATTGCCTGCCACCAGCCCGGCAATTGCTGCGCGAACCACGCGGCCGGCGTCGGAAGCGGTTGCGTGAAATAATGATAGTCGAGCGCCGTCCCGTTAATCCATGCAGGATCTCCACTCGCAAGTTTCACGACCCCCGAGGCGAAGACCAAACGGAAGAGCAGCCAAATCAACAAGAACCGTGCCGGACGAGGAGGATTCTCTATCTTCTTCAAACTCAAATTCAACGGAGCAAGAAAGATTCCGAGAAATCCGGCCTCCAGCAGTAGGATATCCCACTGGAACTGGTAAAAGATTTGTCCGGCTACGCTCAGGGAGAGGTAGTCTGCCCATAAGAAAACGAGGCAAGGCAACGGAGCGAACCCTAGCATCAACACGATCGACGCTACGATCCCGGCGCCACACCATCCGTAAAGCGCCGTGTCACCCGCCCCCAGCCAGCATACACTTGGAAATCGCATGTACGCCTCGGCGCCAAGGATCTCCCTCGCTTTGCGGAAAAACTCGGCTGCGGGAAGAATACCGCGCTCCCCGTTCAAGCCCTCGAACTGCACCCAATAGGAAACAAATGCCAATAGATAGACAAAGCCGAGCAAGCGAATGAAAATCCTTCCGGAAACCGCGTATGTCGGCGGCATCAGGTCGGTACCCCAAAGCAGAAGCGTAAGCCGCGAAAAGAGCATCCGGTTCCGCGCGGCCAACGCGTAAGCCCCGTCTGCTATTCGCGCAAATGGCGGCGTTTCGCGATAAAGGAATTGAAGCACCCTCGCACTCGCTGACACCGTGGCAAGGGCTGCAAAAATGGCCGGCGCTCCCGACAACCGCTCTCCGTCGGCGCCGACCCACTGCACGGCTGTGGCAAAGTCACTTTCGGAGATTTCAGGAAATTCCGGAGCCGCTTCTTGCGAGGTTACATAGTTCACCTTGTCGCCCGTGCTCACTCGCCAGCGTTCGGTCCACCGGCTGCAAAACCTGCACTCGCCGTCATAGATGAGGGTTGGCTTTGCCATCAACGCTCAACATTCAACTCTCAACGTTCAATCAAAAAGCCGAATCCGACACACTGCGAAAACTTGGACGTTGAACGTTGAGCGTTGAAAGTTGAGAGTTTGCGCCCGTGACCTTACTCGACCGGCTCGAACGCCACCTTTCCCGTTTTGCCATCCCGCACTTAATCCGCTATGTGGTCGCCCTCAATGGGCTCGTCTTCATTCTCCTGATCCTTGATCCAAAATATCTCTCCGTGCTTGTTCTCGACCGCGAGGCCATTCTCCAGGGGCAAATCTGGCGACTGGTGAGCTGGATCTTCATCCCGGATACCCTTAGCCCGATCTGGGTCATCTTCTATCTCATGGTTGTCTGGTGGACGGGCGACCTCCTCGAGGCCACATGGGGCGCGTTTCGCCTCAATGCTTACTATTTTCTGGGAATGTTCTTCTGCATTGCTTCGGCGCTCATCTTTGGAGCCTCCGGCGGCAACATGTTCCTCAACCTCTCGCTGTTTCTCGCGGTTGCCACCCTTGCGCCAAATCTCGAGATCCTTTTCCTCCTGGTTATTCCCCTTAAACTCAAATGGGTTGCACTGATCAGTCTGCTTTGGCCCGCCTATATCCTCGTTACAGGTTCGCTGCCCGTCAAAATGATCGTCGTCATGTGTCTGGGCAACTACCTACTTTTCTTCGGGTTCTCATTTTTGAGGCGACAGCACGAAAGCCGCAAAATTCATCAGCGCCGTGCAAAATTCGAAGCCGCCAAAGACGACTCACCGACTCTTCATCGTTGCGAAGCCTGCGGCATCACCGAAATTACGGACCCTCATGCAGACTTCCGCGTGGCCAGTAACGGGAAAGAATACTGCACAAAGCACCTGCCGGCGACTAAGGACTGAGACAGGGCGCATCGAGTAAAGCGAGCGATTCAGCGGGCGTTGTTCAGAATCATTCCATCGAAGGCTGATCAAATACCAGAGCCGTCTCGATCAATGGACGGACTGCCCGGACCACGGACGGGCCCCGTGTTTGAGCGGGACGATGCCGCAACTGAAGAGACGAACCATCAACCATCGTCAAGTTCCTGGCTACCGACGGCTGGTGGGTCACCGGGCAAACGATCTTCGCTAACGGCGGCTACACCACGCGATGAATGCATCTGCCGCTCTGGGATACAAATGGGTCCTCCGAAGTCGCCTAACCGGCGAACTCGCGCAGTGCGTTGGGCAAATCACGCCCACGTGGTTTCGATAGAGATGCTACGAGCCGCGATGGCAGTTCTCTGTGGATCAAGAGATCTAATGATTTCGCCTGTCACCTCTTTCGGTGCCTCAAAGGCCATAGGTTCGCCCTGGGAATTTATGCCAAATGCGATGGGCCTGAACCGCCAATCAATCAGCCACTTATACTGAAAAGGGATCTCAAAATCCTGCTCCTCTCCGTGATTGATCACGATTGCCAGGCAGATCAAAAACACGGTCGAGCCTTCCACCCAGAGTAACTCTTGTGATTTGTACGAATTTGAGAATGTAAAGCGCGGCGAGTCGACAAATGGTCTTAATCTATGGGATTTACCGTCGTTGGGTATCGTAGTCGGAATGGTCGAATACGGAAAACACTCCTGCTGCCTCGCGTCATCCGACGGATCCCAAAGAGGTCCTGGATTGCTCAGCTTGATCAGGATCCTGCTACCGAAATCCCCTTCTCGCGGCCGATAGTAAAGCTCCTTGCGATCAGTCAGGAGGATGTTAATGAAGCCTGCAGCCACAGACACAGTTGAGGGGGCCTCCGCCATTATTGTCAACGCACCGTCAACGGTTATATTTGAAGCCGCCATAAGTTTGTCGTTTTGACCCGTCTCGCCAAGCTGAGCCGTGATTCCGGTCAAGGTGACCTCCCAATCAATCTTAAGCCCAAGGGCTTTGCTTTCTAATGATCCGTTCCGTTTCATGAATGCGATTTATATGGTGCAATTTTAATTGAAGGAGACGAAACAAGTCGATCTTCGGTTTGATTGAGTTTCAAGTGGGCGACCGTTCAGAGCATCGTAGACGAGCGGCTGCGACCATTTTGCAAAAGATGCCCGGAGGCGGGACACGGAATTGGCGCGCGGACCTACCACTGAAGCCTCGGGAGAAAGGCGCTGCGAATCGCCGATGAATCTCTAAGTGCTACTCACGGCAGCGGCGCCGCCGGCCACTTACTCCACGGGTAACGGCTTAAGGTGCCTCCGTGAGATCTCCCGGACCTTTTCCACGCGCCTCTTGTACTTTTCTTCCCCTCCAAGAAAGTCCGTATCCATCCAAGTCTTAACAATCTCGAGAGCGAGTGCCGAACCGATGATCTTGCCGCCAATGCAAAGCACATTCGTGTCTGAATGCGATCTCGCCAAGCCCGCGCAGAATGGGTCCTGACAGACGGCCGCATACACGCCAGAGATCCTGTTGGCAATGAGCGCGCTGCCGTAACCCACCCCATCGACGAAGATGCCACGCTCGACGCGGCCCTCACCAACCGCCAGTGCCGCGGGGTACACGTGGTCCGAAAGATCAACCGCGTCCTCGCTGAACGCTCCGAACTCCTCGATCTCGTGCCCCTGACCTTTCAGTACTCTCGCAATCTCCTCCTTCAGAGAGAAGCCGGCATGGTCACTGGCCATCGCGATCTTCATTTTCTGCAGCCTTCACGTGAATGTATCGACCGATAAGCTCTCGACCCTTGAAGAAGGGAACCGCACAGAACAAGCGTCGTCGTCATAGGAGCCTTTTAAAGAATATGCGTCTTTGCGTCAACTCGAGGACCGGCGATATGAAATGATTTGATTACCTGGCGATTCGTCCGCCAATCTCCTCCGAGTGGGAATGGTCGCGCTGTTGCTCGCTGTTGAGATGGCCGCCGCTGTGGCACTCGAACCGCCGCCACGGTTCGCGGTGATGTATGAGGACGCGTCAGTTTTTGAACGTGCACTCGCGAAGGAGTCTGCCGCGCCGCCCGCCGGCCATCGCGTGACTGGGATTACCGTCCCCCACCACCTCGTGGCGGCGGACCTGATTGCGCGTGGATTCCGCTGCGCTTCCGGCGGGAGCTACGAGCGGATCATTCTCCTTTCGCCCGACCACTTCCGGCGATCGCGGCTGCCGTTTGCGACGACACGGGGAGCGTTCGAGACGCTCTTCGGCGATGTCGCGTGCGACGAAACCGCAGTCGCCTCGCTTCTTGCGGCATGTCCAAAGGTTGCGGAATCGGCTTTGTTCGCGAAAGAGCACGGAGTTCAAGCGGTGCTCCCCTTCGTCGCCAAGTTCTTCCCGAAAGCGAAGATTGTGCCGGTCGCCTTGCGCATCGACTCGAAGCACGAAGATTGGCTCGCGCTGGTGGATGCGCTGGCGCCGCTCGTCGATTCCAAGACGCTGATCGTTCAGTCAACCGACTTTTCCCATTACCTCGACCATGGCAAAGCGCGGCGTTGCGACCAGCAGACGATGAACGCACTTGCGCTCCGCAATCCTGAAGCGATTGCGCGCCTGCGCCAGCCCACTCACCTCGACTCGAAAGCCGCACAATTTGTCCATATGGCCTTGCAGCGACGTGTTCACAACGCAAGCCCGATCGTGATCGCCAACCGGAACTCACAGGCCTACACGCGGATTCGTCTAGCACAGACCACGAGCTACATCGTCCAGGTTTACGAGCCAGAAGATCCGCCAGCAGCGGCCTGGCCGCTCGAACCTGGGGAAACAATATGGTTTTTTGCGGGCGACGCGTTTTTCGGCCGGGGTGTAGCTTCAATGCTTGCACGGCCGAGCCGCGCGGAAGCCGTCCGCAAGGAAGTCATGCGCATCACGCAGGGACACCCGCTGGCGGTGAATCTCGAAGGAGTAATCGTCGATTCTGTGCCAGACTCAACTCGCGTGAAGCGCGCGCTCGTCATGGAAAAGGAATTTACCCTTGGCTGGCTCAACACGTTGAATGTGAAGCTTGCGGGTCTTGCGAACAACCATGCTCTCGACGGCGGAAAGGTCGGGCTGTCGCGAACAGCGGATATCCTTGCCGCCGCGGGAATCACGCCAATTCGCGACGGCGAGGTAATCGATGCGAGACCGTTTCGCGCCGTGGCGCTAACGGATCTCAGCAACGCCTCAAGGCCACACACAGGTCGGATCACGCAGGAGAGGATCGCGCGACTCCCACGTCCAGACTGGAACGTGCGCCCATTCTTCGCCTTTCTCCACTGGGGCACCGAGTTTCGCCGCGAGGCGACGCCCCGGCAGATCGAACTGATGGATTGGCTGAACGATACCTCTGTAACAGCGATATTCGGTGCTCATCCCCATGTCGATTCGGGAGGGCCGGAATCGTGGCGTGCCGGCGATGGGCTGGTCTGCCGCTCGCTGGGAAACTTCCTGTTCGACCAGATCAACGGCTCCGGGGCGCTCGTCGAAGTGAGGTTTTTCGAAGACAAGACGTTTGCCGTGCGGTGGATTTCATTGGGGAATATACTCCACTCAACGACGGCCCCGCCGGCTATGGATTCTCAATGACGCAGCCCTCTTTCCACGAAAACTTTTGCGGCACGAGGAAGTGCGGCGACGCTAAGAATCTGGCGAGCGCGCGATTCGATCCTGCGTACTATTCCTCGATGACATAACCCTCCTCCCAGGAAAACTTGCGCGGCACGAGAAAGTGCATGCGGCAGAGCGGCGACATGATCTCCCGGCCGTCCGCCGTTGTTAGCCGGATGCGGAACTTCTGGTAGGTCGAGACCTCGCTGGCGAGCTGGAGCGTAAACCGGTCGTTCGTGCCGGGGGCGATGGTTCGCCTGTAGGCGAACGGAACGACGTAGTCCTTGCCTTTGGTTTCCAATAGAAGATCGTATTCCCCGGATGGCGGTCCCCCTGCACCCTCTTCCACCCAGAACGTGCAGAAGGTTTTGAGAAACTGAAACTTTACGCGCTTCGTCTGCTTCGAGCCGAAATAGTCCGCCCACGCGATTCGGACTTCGCCAACTATCAGGCCGGAGGCTGAAAAAATGTTATCATCCCTCCTCACGAACTTTGGGAATTTCCTCATTTCACGCGTCGCGCGAAGTGCAACCGATTCCCGCGAGTGATCTTCGTACTTTTCGATAGCCGCGAGGGCGTCAGCGTCAATCCCAAGCGCGTTCATTGCCCGCGCAAGCGAGAACGTCGCGGATTCCGAAAATGATTCCAGTTTTTCGACGAATTGGTAGCTCTCAAACCTCGCCTTCGCATCGGGAGGAAGAATATTGAAGGCGATCTCGCAATCGTCCACGCGGCTCGCGCCGAAGTTCAAGATCTCGCAGGTCACTCCGCCCGCGTGCCCGCTTGCATCCCCAAGTCGAAGGATCGGCTCAAGGTCCGGATAACTCTCCTCGACAGCGACTTCCGCTCTTCGGATGGTCAGCTTTTCCCTCCCCGGGTTGAAGACTCGGATGTCGAGAAACACAGGAAAAACTGCTACATCTTGTATGTCTTTGTCAGTCACCGGTCCCCCTCTTGACCACGCAATCCAATATGGCCAATCCGGCTCGATCACAAAATCACCTCCGGTCAGGCGACCGCGGTAGGTCAGTGTGAGTTCGTCACCTCTTCCGAAGGCTTCCGAGAGGATCTTTCCATCGAGCGCATAGGACGCACATCCACGCCGAGCATCAAATATGGCATTGAAGGAACAGGGGCGCCTGCGGGATTGATGTCCTTGCCCGCTGACCAGGTCGAGGAGTAACGTCGGCCGTCCGGAAAAATCACGATACCGGGACCGTCCCGCTCGTCCGCGGTGAAATTTCCTTCGAACACGGTTCCATCCGCGGAAACGTACCGGCCGGGCCCCTGCATGACGTCGTTTTGAAATGCACCGGTATAGTAATCGCCGTTTGAGTACCAATACTCTGCTTTGCCCACTTTGAGATCCTCGCTCCACTGGCCGGAGTATTTCGACCCGCTGCGATGAAGCGCAACGCCCGTGCCGTGGCGCCGGCCCGATTTCATTTCGCCTGTGTAGACGAGACTCATCTGCGGCCGAGGTTCCGCACGCTTAAACCATTCCAGGACGCCATAGCCATCGGCTTCATGGCGTGCATTCGTTTTTCCAGACCACGAAAAATCCAGGCCGCTCTCTTTCGAAGATGACCAAACGCGCACCTCCTCATCGAACTCCGTCGCAGGATGCACCTTCCAGTCCGCGTGCACCCAAGCGGGGGCAGCCGCAAACGTAACGAAGCAAATCAAACGGTGCAGGCGGCGAATTTTCATTGGAAAGGTCTTCTGCTGGGTTGCGAGGTGACGATTCGGCAGGCACGCAATGTAGAGAGAGACTTGAGGATAGGACGCAATCCGCAAGGATCGACGGTAACCGGGTTACTGTTGCTCGATGACATAACCCTCCTCCCAGGAAAACTTGCGCGGCACGAGAAAGTGCATGCGGCAGAGCGGCGAGATGATCTCCCGGCCGCCCGCCGTTGTCAGCCGGATGCGGAACTTCTGGTGCGTCGAGACCTCACTGGCGACCTGGAGGGTGAACCTGTCGTTCGCGCCGGGCTCAACAGTCCGCTTGTAGGCGAAGGGTACCGCGTAACCCTTGCCTTCGGTCTCCAAAAGCACATCGTATTTCCCGGATGGTCCGCCCTCCACGGCCATCTCCGCCCCGAATACGAAGAAACTCTTGAGAAACTGAAACTTCACACGCTTCGATTGCGCCGACCCCGAATGGTCAGTCCACGAAATTCGAACTTCTCCTTCGATCAGACAATAAGCGGAATCCGCTTCCCCGACCTGTGCGAACTTTGAGAAGGGGCCAAGCGCCCCCCTGGCTCGCTGCTCGACGGCGTCTCGCGAGGCAGCATCATCGCCGACGGTCTCAATGGCAGCAATGGCGTCCGCGGTCATGCCGAGAGCGTTCATCGCCCCCGCCAGCGAGAATCTAGCCCGCTCTGAGAATGACCCCACTCTTTCGACGAATTGATAGCTCCCAAACTTCGGCTGCGCATTGGGAGGGAGGATATTGAAGGCGACCTCGCAGTCGTCCACGCGGCTCGCACCGAAATTCACGATTTCGCAGGTCACTCCGCCGTAAATGGATGCGTCCCGAAGTTTAAGGATCGGTTCAAAGTCTGGAAGGCTCTCCTCGACAACGACCTCCGCTCTACGGATTGCGAGCTTTTCCTTTGTTGGATTGAGGAGGCGGACGTCGAGAAACACAGGAAATACCCCCACCACAAAATCGGTGTCGTCAGTCACTGGCCCTCCCTTTGACCACGCAACCCAATACGCCCAATCCGGATCGATCACGAAGTCACCGTCCGTAAAGCGGCCGCGATACGTCAGGTAGGATTCGTCACCCCTTCCGAAGTCTGCCGAGAAGATCTCTCCATCGAGCGCATAGCGACGCACATCGACACCAATCATAATGTACGGCTTAGCAACGATGGGAGCGCTCGAGGGATTGACGTCCTTGCCCGCCGACCACATCGAACTGTAGCGGCGGGCGTCCGGATATATCACGACTCCGGGTCCGTCCCGTTCATCCAAGACGAAAGTTCCGTCGAAGACCGTTCCGTCCGCAGAAACGTACCGGCCTGGCCCATGCATAAGGTCGTTGTGAAACGAACCCGCATAGTAATCGCCATTCGCGTACCAATATTCTCCTTTGCCTTCTTTAAGATTCTCACTCCACTGACCGGAGTATTTGGAACCGCTGAGGTAAAGCGCGATACCCGTGCCGTGGCGTCGGCCTGATTTCATCTCGCCCGTGTAGATAACACGCGCCGCGCGCCGGTTGTCCTCGATCTTAAACCATTCCAGGACGCCATAACCCTCGACCTCGTGACGCGCATTCACTCCTCTGGACCACGAAAAATCCAGCCCCTTCTCTCTGGCGGTTGCCCAGACTCGCTCTTCTCTGCTGAATTCCGTCGCGGGATGAACCTTCCAATCCGCGTGCGCGACACCGCAGGCGCTCGCGAGCACGACCAGGAGCCTTAAAGCATATTGAGGTCTATCTCTCATTGGAATTGCCCGTTGAGGGCTTGCGAACATCCACGCCGACGACCTGGCGCGCGCGTGCTTTCCATTTTGTTTCGTCGAGGTCGAGAATTCTGACACTTCCGTCGTCAGAGGCAGAGAAGATGCGCTCGCCCTTCCACGCGACGGCGGCGACGGGACGCTGGTGTAGCGGGATAGCGAGTCTCGGTAGCAGCCCGTCACTCTCCCAGACGCGCAGATAACCGTCCGTGCCGACGGCGCTGATCTTCGAACCATCCTTGGAATGCGCCAAGTCGTCCAAAAAGCCACCGACTGGCGGCGTGACAGCGAGTGCGGCGCCGGACCGTACATCCCATAGCCGAAGCGTGCCGTCGCGGCCGCACGACGCCAAGACATTCGCTCCCGGCAGAAATGCGAGGCTCGCGACGCTATCTGCGTGTCCCCTACCTGGCTCCCCGGAAATCTTCACGATCGGCAACCCTCCATCGGCAACCCTCCAAAGCCAAATCTCGCCGTGAGTCGAGCCTGCCGCGAGCATCGTGTCGTCCGGACTCCATGCCAGTCCCAGCGCGTAATCTGGTAGCTTGCCAATGAGCCGCGGTGGAGCATTTCCATCCGGCTCCCAAATCTGAACGGCGCCGGTGTGACTGGATGAAGCCAGCTTCTTGCCATCATGCGACCAGCGCACGCGCCAGATTGTCTGATCGTTCGCTGCCGTGGACTCTCCGGGCTTCACAGACCGGACTGAATCCCGTGTTGAATGCTGCCAGATTCTGATTTCGCCCGACTCGTTACCCGAAGCAAGCCTTTCGGCCCCGGGCTGCCACGCGAGGCACAGAACACGGCCTCCAGCCTGCGAGATTGCGAAACCGGTGTTGCTCCTTGCATCCCACGTGAAAATATCACCGTGCTCGGAACCCGCCGCGATTCGAGTCCCATCCTCGGAAACGCTGAGGGAATGCAACGGCGGTCCCTTGGCGTGAGTGATCATTGGACCAAACCGCGCCGAAGGCCGCCAAATGCAGACCGTTTCGTCGTTGCCGCCGGATGCGAGACGCGAACCGTCCGCGCTCCAGGCGACAGACAAGGCAGGACCGTCATGGGCCGGGAGGTCCTCGAGTAGCGATATCTCGGCGTCAGGACTCTCGGGGATTGCCCAAATTCGGATCCTCCCATCCGAGCAAGCCGCAGCGAGCGATTGACCATCCGGACTCCAAGCCAGATCCTGAATTGCGTTTGAAGCACTTGTCACATCGCGAGGTGCTGCATCTCTCTTCAGAATGACGACTCTTCCCTCGTCGTCTCCGGCGGCCAGTAGAGGCTCGCCCTGCTTTCGCCATGCCAAGGATCGAATGTTCGCCTGCGTCGCCTCGCGCAGTAGCTGCCTCTCTCCAGCCGGGAATAGGAGAGAAATCCCGCCCTTTTCCGTCGCAACTGCCAATATCCCCTCTGGATGGAATGCTAAGGCCGTGATGCGCTCTCCAAACGGTTCCACCGTAACGGCCCTTGCGAGATCGTCGATCGCTCCAATAGCAATCTCGCTCTGCCGGCCCGCGACGAAGGCCAGTTGTCGCCCATCGGCGGAGTGAGCGGCCAGGCCCATAAAGCTGCCACTTCCGGACGATTGGGCGGGGTCTTCGTCCTGCTTGAGGCTAATCGAGGTGCCGTCATCTCGCTGCGCAAGCCAACGTCCGTCCTGACCGCGCGCCACGCACAGGATGGTCGGGGCGTCTTTGTCGTCCGAAACAAATCCCGGTCCGGATACATCGGGGCTCTTCGTATCAAGAAGTCGCAGCGAGCCGCCGGTCGCGGCCGCGAGAACGTCGTCTTGTCCGAATTGAAGTTCCTGCACGGCTTCTCCGAATCCGGTGAACGACGCTTCCAACTGACTCGGCGCCGTGGCAAGTGCGGATAGAAACGCCGATCGTGTCGTAAAATCCGGATGAGCAGCAAACGCTCTTTCAAGAAGGACCAGCGCTGGACGCAGTTCGCCCTGAGCGACTCGACGCTCTGCCTGGTGGACCTGGAAATAGGCGTCGGCCTGCACTCGGCGTTCCGCGGCGCGCTGGCTTGCCAAGAGGGCGATCACACCGCCGATCATCGCTGCGCCAATCAGCAACGCCGCCGCACTCACAGCGATCACATGGTTGCGCTTGCGCCGCCGGGCGTCTTCGTTGGCGTGACTCTTGGAAGCTTGGATGAAGCCGGCGGACTCCGTCGCCAGCGTCCGGCCGGATTGGGAAAGCAGCCAGAGAGCGTCGTCGAGCGGCTTGCCAGACTGGAGAAGATACGCAGGGTTCCGGCCTTCCCTTTCCCAAATGGCGCATGCCGCCTCGACACGGGCGCGCTGCTTGAGAAACTCCTGGTTCGTCTCAAACCACGTTATTGCCCTCGGCCAGCGCGTAAGCAGGGCTTCATGAGCGACCGAGATCGTTTGCCGGCCCGAGGCGTCGGTGTCCGAAACAAGCAGCCGCGAGGAAAGCATTGCCGATATCAGCTTCTCTGCTTCGGGTGACGGCGCAACCTCCTCCGGCGCGGCGCGGCGCCGGATCGGGATGGTCGCCTCGCCGCGGTCGGTCTTGAAGTTCACCAGCGCGGAAAGCACCGAATCGACTGCCTGGTCCATTCCAGAGCCAGTTCCCGCGCTTGCGACAGCTTCATCGGCTTTCGCGGCGATAACCCCCTCGATCCCGTGGAACGCGAGATAATCCTCCCAACGCAGCAGCCCATCACCCCGAGCGCTCTGGCGTTTGTAGAGCTCTTCGAGAGCGAATTCCAGCAACGGGAGCACCTGAGGATCAGCCGAAGCGGCGTCCCGAAGCGCTTCGTCAAGGCCCTGCTTGGTCTCGGGATGGGCATCGAACCTCAATCCTGCAGCCTGCGCTGGCCGCCGAATGATCTGGCCAAGCTCAACCGGCGCCGGCGGCGCAAGGTGATAGGAACCCGTGCCCTCCGCGAGGGCGAGCAGCGGCGAAAACTCGGCGAGCCGCGGGAAGAAATCGCTCCGCATCGTGACGACGACCACAACAGGATTGCGCCGGGAAAGCACGGCGAGCATTTCGAGAAACGCGTCTCGCTTTTCCGCAGTAGCACCGCTTGCAAACAACTCTTCGAGCTGATCAATAAGCAATAGGATCCGGGCGGCCGGAGGACCCAAATTCTGCAAACGGGCGCGCAGCAACGCGGCGTCCTCAAGCCGGTTTTCCCCTTCGCGCTGTCGAATGAGGGTCTCGATCTCCGAGCGCTGGCGCGCTTGTTCGCGCTCCGATGCCACTCGCAGCCCGCTTCGGACTTCCTCAGGAATCGCCGCGTAGTTGCCCGCAAGCGAATACGGCGTCGTCCCGTGGCTCGAAAGCTCCGGCAAGGCGGATTCGGCGAGAAGGGCGTTCGCGAGACCGATCAACAAGTCCCCGCCCGCGTCGGAAGGCTTCATTATCGCGCGGCGCCAAAGCCCGGCGCCCTCGATCACGCCCGGTTCGGTAAGGACAGGAAGAAGTCCGGCTCGGGCCAGGGAGGATTTTCCTGAGCCTGAGGCTCCGAGCACCAGGAGAAAACTGCGTGGATCATCCTTGTCCGCCTGGGTCTTGCGGAGTGCTTCGATGGCTCCGCTGACCGCTGCGGTGCGCCCGAAAAAAATGGGCGCGTGCTTGAAGTCGAAAGGCTCGAGCCCGCGGAATGGCGAACCCTCCGTCCATACGGGCTTCGCAGGAGGGGAAAGCGTCCCAGGCGAAACGGCCAGCCGCCTTTCGGCTATCTTGCGAAGCTTGACCTCAAAGAGATCCTGAAACTCCGCGATCGTGTGATACGCGGTGAACGACCCGACGAACGAACCGTCCTCGCTGTCCTTCGTCCAGTGCTCGATGAATCGTTTGAGTGCGCGCCATTGTGCAATCCTTTCATCGTGGACCTCCGGCGGCTCCGGCTGGAACGAGGGAACCGTCTGGTTGATCCAGAGGTGCAGTTCCGGCAATCCGTTACGCTCCTTCTGGCTTGCAAGCGCGTGGGTGATTTCGTACTCGGTGCCCGAGCTCGCCGGTGAGCCGTCCGGAAGCCGCTGCGAAGCCCCCAGCCGTGATCCGAGACGCGACCAAAGCAAACAAAGGACGACGTCGAACGTTGCTGTGTTCGGAATCTGCTCCTGAAAGGCTTTCGAAAAATCGAAGGGCTCGTATTCCCAGAAATACGCGTCGAGCAGGATGCGGCCGGCGAACTCCGCATTCAGCCTGACGATGGTTTCACGCGCGATCCGTCGCTCATGAGCAACATCTCCCGGACTACTCACGAAAAGTGTTACTCTCGACGCGTTCGGAGTGAGGTGGACTTCGTCCATAGCCAGCCACGGCGACCATGCTTGCTATCCTTTTAGCAAAAACGCGGCCTTTTTGCCATCAAATCCTTAGCACCGATATCCGGCTCCTTCGGCTATTCATTCTTGCGGAGCGCACTCCGATGCGACTTCGATGTGTTTGTAACGTTCAAGCTGGGTGGGCGCCGCGGTAATGATTCTTAGGTTCTCCGGCGCATTGGGATCCAGGCTGGGGCGCGTTGCGAGGACGGACTCCCGATAGCGTTTCGCGCACCACGTCAGCAGGAAATGCCTCGCGGGATGCGAGAGCATGGCAAAGGTGCCGACCAAAGCAATTGCGAGCAATGTCCCAGGCCAGCGCGCGGCTGGAAATTCCCGCAGCTGCGCGAATGCCCAACGGCGACAACGATGGCAATCCAAAAGAGGACCGGGTGGGCGGTCGCATGGGGAAGGTATTCCATGTATGGCGCAGTCGGCTGGCCGCTCCTGGTCCAGAGGCTTCCCGTAAAGAAAAGTGTGCCAACGTTCTGGAGAAAGAACGCTATATTCCTCGTCCTCCCAAAGGCTTTGGCCCAGCCGTGGAAATCCCGGAATTGCGCACGCGGCCATTGCTCCGCCGACGCGGAGGAGAAATCCCTTCGGGAGCTTGGGGGAGTTTTCAAGCACGCGCGCCAGCAAGGGCTGCGTCCACCAGCGGGTTGTCAGCGTCAGGATGGTCAGCGGCCCGAGGTTGATGAGCCCGGCCCACCAGGAATAGACCCGGATAGAGTCCTCCAGCTTGCTGAGTGGGGAGTGTTCCCAGGGTTTCGGAGCGACTAGCAGCGCGATCGCAATACCGGCCAGCAGGACGAGAAGGATGCACCGCGCGACAAACGCAAGGTGAGTTCGCTCAGGCATTACTCCACCGCTAGACCTTCTTTTGGGTCCAGGATGGCGGCGATGGCTGGCACCCACACCGCTGACTGCGGAAGAGGCCGCGCGAATACTCTCGCCGCCAGGGCAAGGGTCCCCTCCGCGCGTATCCGGTAAGCTCGCGCGTCAACGGCGCGCGCAACACGACCCCGTCCTTATCGAACCCATCGATTAGCGCGATGCGACGCATGTCCTTGCTGCCGGGCTTGCTCTCTTTCGAGCGAATGCATTGAATAACCACGTGGTCTCGTCTCCAACAGATTGACCGAACCCGAAAATCAAAACGCCAATGGAACAGTATATTAATAAAGACACGCAGCTCTGCATGTCACTCGCGGCACGTCCTTCAAATATTGGAACCCGGTTCCATAACTTCCTCTACCGAGAACTGGGTCTAAATTTCGTATACAAGGCCTTTACGACTCGTGATCTTGCCGCCGCAATTGGGGGAATCCGCGCGCTGGGAATTCGCGGATGCGCCATTTCAATGCCATTTAAGGAAGCGTGCATCGAATACCTGGACGAATTGGACGCCTCCGCGAAGGGAATCATGTCTGTGAACACCATCGTCAATACGGATGGCTATCTGAAGGCTTATAACACGGATTACACAGCCGTCTCTGAGCTCCTCAAATCGAGCGGAATCCCATCCAGCATCGACTTTGCTCTGCGCGGCAGCGGGGGCATGGCGAAAGCTGTTGCTTGCGCACTTAGGGACGCAGGATTCCGCAAGGGCTTGATTGTCGCGAGGAATGAAGCCATCGGGACCGCTCTGGCTCATCAGTATGGTTTTCAGTGGAAGAAGGAGCTTGCGAGTGAAAGGCCCGGATTGCTGATCAATGTGACTCCTGTGGGAATGGCGGGTGGCGCCGAGTCGGATCAGCTAGCTTTTTCGGAGGAACTGGTTCGCTCTGCTCAGTTCGTATTTGATGTCGTCGCGCTCCCTCCGGAAACACCGCTTATTCGATTGGCGACTTCGTCGGGAAAGAAAACAATCACGGGTGCGCGGGTGATCGCGCTGCAAGCTGTCGAGCAGTTTGTGCTTTATACAAATGTTCGTCCGGATCCGGAACTCATTGAAAGGGCCGCGGCATTCGCGCGGTCATAGCGTCGCCCCCGAAAGCCTATCCCCCCGAACATGACACAAGCTCTCCTCTCAAGGCTCCCAGTGTGCCTTTGAGCATCTCTAAGTTTTCGGAGATTTTCTCATCCAAGGTTCCCGCTCGATTGCAAAGCCCGGCGGGTTTCTAGACGATGACCACCTCGGCGCGCAATGGAATATTGGCAGGCGGAAACTGGCTGCTTGATCACACTAAGATCATCGATGTCTATCCGGCACAGGATGCGCTCGCGAACATCCTCGCCGAGACTTCGAGCAACGGCGGCGGCCCATACAATGTCCTGAAGGACCTGGCACGGCTCGATGCGCCCTTCCCATTGGCCGCAGTTGGACTGGTCGGCGCCGACGAGGCGGGTGAGTATATCCGGCAGGATTGCCACGCTCACCACATCGACACCCGCCAACTGCACGTCTCCAAGGAAGCGCCAACTTCCTATACCGACGTGATGACCGTGAAATCCACCGGACGCCGGACTTTCTTTCACCAACGCGGCGCCAACGCGTTACTCGACGCCACGCATTTCGATTTCGAGCAAAGCAACGCGCGGGTCTTTTATCTCGGCTATCTCCTGCTCCTCGACCAGCTCGACCTGCACGACCCCATCTACGGAACCGTGGCGGCAGCCGTCCTTCATCGCGCGCGGAAGGCCGGATTCAAGACGAGTGTGGATTTGGTAAGCGAGGACAGCGATCGGTTCGCAGGAATCGTCTGCCCTGCCCTCCGGTACTGCGATTATTGTGTCTTAAACGAATTTGAAGCCGAGCGCACGACAGGCATCAAGATCGTCCGCGACAACGAAATCGACCTGGCCTCCGCTCGAAAAGCCTCGCACGAACTCCTCGCGGCCGGCGTGCGCGAGTGGGTCGTGATCCACTTCCCCGCTGGCGCAATCGCTATGGGGTCTGACGGACAAGAACTGCTGCAGGCAAGCGTCAATATGCCACAAGCGCGAATTGCGGGAACCCTTGGCGCGGGAGACGCCTTTGCCGCGGGCGTGCTCCTGGGCTTGCACGAGGGGACACCGATGGACGTTGCCCTTACTTACGGCGTCTGCGCTGCGGCCGCCTCGCTTACGGACCCGACCAGTTCGAACGGTGTCAAGCCCCTTTCCGAATGTTTGCGCTTCGCTGAGAAATTCGGCTATCGCTCACGACCGTCGTTCCTGCCGGAATCCCGAGAGCCTTGAGCTTGTCTAGCGAAAGACGCTGTCGAGTCCCATTGCGGTTTTCCGAAGGAATTTGGGCAGGGCTTTCTCGTGGCGAACACGAAAGAGGAAGTAGATCCAGGAGAGAGCGTTGAGGGTGAAGAGGCGGTCGAGCACATGGCGGTATCCTCGATGACGCCGGACAAGCAATCCGAGGAGCCAGCTCATCGTGCGGCGGTTGAACCGCGCCGGCTCGAACCCGAGCCGAATGCGATATCGCTGACGTCGCGATCGCGGCCAAACAAACCTTGTATGCTTTCTTGGCAGCCTCGATCTCCTCGGCGAGTGCGGGGTCGGGCGGCAGCAGGTAATACCTGCGCGCAAGCAAGACGATGGCGAGGGTGTCTCGCATGAATAGCAAATCCTCCTCAGGCAAATCGATCTGGCGAGCGAGTTCGAAAATGCGATCGAAATGCGTAAAGGCAGCCTCGCCCGCGCGAATGGCTTCCTCCGGTTCATGGACGAAGTGCGACAGAACTGTGCGCACGGGCTGATTGATGAAAATGGAGTCCCAATAGACATGGAGAAGCGGCGGTATGCGCACGCGGCGGAAAAAGAGCTTTTCGCGAGCGAATTCCTCGATGTAAAGCAGTTCGCGAATGGCGACTTCAGTGAGCCGGAGGAACTCCATCGCCGCAGGGGCCTTGCTCGGACCAAAGAAGGAGGCAACGGCCTCCTCGACACTGGCGCCTTCCTTGAAGATGCGCAGGGCGGCAGTAGTGTTCAGGTCGATCCAGACAGCTTCGGGATCGATGAAAGCGAGGCGGCGGAAAGCGTGCCAGCCGCCAGCCTGGCACCAGACGGAGAAGCCGACGATGTTTCGCGCGCCGGCAAGCTCTCGCGCGTAGTGCTCGCAGTCCCAGCCGATGAAGGACGGGAATTCTCCGGCGCCCTCGTACTCGCGGCGGGCCTGCAGCTCGATGATTTTTGGCAAATCGACGCGAAAGAAATGGCGATTTAGTGGGAGGTATCGGAAGAAGTCGGTCTCGCCATACTTCATCGAAACAACAAAGGAGCGCGACCGGATGCCGCGGAGAGCGGAAGCAAGGCGACCGCGATGCCAGATGAGATCACCGATGAGGTAGGCGCCGACAGTCCACGTGCGGAAGATCAGGCGGCGCTCGCGGGCCTCGAAAATGGGCAGGAGACCGCGAAGCATGCGGTTGACTTCGCGGGCCGTGCGCAAGAATAACCGGCTGCGGAGCGGATCCTTGACATCGTGTCCGTCGGCCTCGCCGATGCGCAGGATGATGCCCTCGAGCTCGGGAAAGTCGTCCAGGCACGCGGCGGCCACTTCCCTAAACCACGCAGAAGCCGCCTTGTTGCAGTCCCCGAGCCGGCGATCCACTGCAGCAGAGGTCGTGACAAAGTCCGCCGTGAGATAGATGCGCAGGTGGTGACTGCGGAGCAGAGCGAAAATTGTGCGAAACTCCTCGCGAAACACGGCATTTCGCGCGCGAATGTCAGCTTCGAACCATGGGTGATCGGAGAGATGAGCGACATCGTCAAGCGATACCGCGTTGTATCCGAGGGCCGAGGCCTTGCGGGCGAACACGTCGAGGCCAGCGCGAATCGCGCTCCATCGGATCTCACGCTCCGGACCAGCCGTGGCGAGATGAACGAAGGGTATTTTGGACCAATTGATCTTTTGCTTGTGGTATCCCTGAAAGAACGGGCCGATGGCGTCGATGAGCGCTAGTTCCATATCATGCGGGTCGGCATAATTGGAGCAGTGTGGCTTGCTGCATCGTATGGGCGCTTACCCAGGGCCAGCTAGGCTTCGATCTCGATGCGCCTCCAATCGGCGCCAAGGTGAACTGCAAGCGCACGCATCAAATTGACGTATTCCGGCCACCCACTGAAGGCAATAACGGTTACAGTTTCGCAACAATCACGCAGCGCTGTTACTTCATATTCAGAAGCGAAATTGCCGGACACTGCGTTTCTAAGGCAAACCCTCTGTCAGGTGGTATGCCAGCGTTCCTGAATCTCTCCGCAGAGCGTGCGGTAGGCCTGTGCCGCGGGAAGTTTCTCAGCATAGGCCAGGACGGGCATTCTACGCAGTCCCATCTTCTCGATCTCGACTGTAAAGGGGATGACCGTCTTTAGAAACATCGGGTACTTCTCAGGGAGATGCGCTATCGTATTCTGGTGCATTCGATTCCTGGTTTGCGCCATGGAAAAAAAAGGGACCAGGATTCCAGTGGGTAAGTCCGTCTCGGCGAAGAATTCGAAAAGCTGCTCGAGGGTGCGCTCCGACAGGGTCGTGGGAATCACTGGCACTAGGATGAGATTGGAAGCGCGAAAGACGTTCTCGGAGAGCAGCGTGATGTTCGGAGGGCAATCGAGAATGATGCAGTCGTAGTCCGAGCCAAGCTCATCGAGAAGCCAGCGCAGTTGCTTGCGTGACTTCCGCATGCCGTCGAGAAGGAGATCCAAGTTTCGATAGGCAAGATTGGACGGCAGAATGTCCAGCCCGGGGTAGTCGGACTCGCGAATGTTTTGCTTGAGTCCCGCGTCGGTGAGATCCTCCAATTTCGTTTTGAATTTTTCAGCAGGGTTCACGCGGAAGAAGAAGGCAGCAGCTCCCTGCGGGTCGAGATCGACGAGCAGAGTGCGTTTGCCAGCTTGCTGGAGCGCATACGCGAGGTTCACTGAAAGCACCGTTTTGCCCACCCCGCCCTTGATGCTGTAGGAAGAGATAACCTTCATCAGGTCGCCGCATTCTCTGTCGAATCTGCGGCCAAAGCTTTGGAATCCACGTACGTGGCCTTGACCGCGCGGGCGATCTGAGGTGCGCAAAATTCATCGAGCGCTTTGTGGAAACGATCTCTCTCGGTTTGCTGATCCTGATTGAGAAGTGCGACGAGTCCACCGAGCGAAAGGCCGAGCGCCTCGTGATTTCCAGATTCCATGCGCTTGTGCTCCCAGTAGTTGAGCAGGGCGCGTTGCTGAACCGAGTAATCATTAAAAAGCCCCAGACTGGTTTGGAGACGCCGCAGCTGCTTCTCGATGTGTTCCGTCTCTTCGGCGGGAAGAAGCTCGCTGAAAAACTCAATCAGGTATCTTAGCTTCTTACATTGGATGCGCACCTGGTGCACGGCCTCGTCGGGCGTGTCGCTGCCAAGCGAGCGCTCGATTTTGACGATTCGCTTGTAGCTCTTATAAATGCGCTTGGCTACAAGCGGACCGATCGGATTGCGCGACACTTCGGTTTCCGGGAGCGCGGCCGCTTCGGCAAAAAAGCGCTCCATCACTTCGATCGCGGCGCGGTAAGCGGGCGAGCCAAGATGCGCGACGATCTTCCTCAAAGCGCGACGACGCTCCTTGGCAAAGTCTCGAAACAACTCTTCGAGCGGCGGCTGGAGCGCGGCGGGGAGCATCGCTGTGTACTGCTCCCGAGCCAGAAGATAGACATCGAGGTCCCGCAAGCGATTGGTGACCTCGCAAAACTGCGCGAAATCAGCCTTCAGCTCTTCGGTCTTTTCCTCGGGATAGACTCCTTTGATAAGGCTAAGCGCCGACCGAATCTTGCGAACACAAATCCGATAATCATGCAGAAATTCCGTATCGATATCCTCAACGATCCCCGATTCGTTTTCCCGAGCAATTGGGAGTATCCTGTGAATAATCCTGCGTGCGGCCTCCCTGGCGGACAAATCCGGCGCCAAATCAAAGGCTGGCCGTAGCGTGTATCGCCGGGGAACTTTCCCATACTCGCGAAAGAACATAGTCAACGGCCCCTCCCCAGTCTCGGTGGCGCCAAGCGTCCCCAGGATCCCGATTGCCCTTGTCGCTTCGGCCTCGTAGCCTCGTAGCGGCCGGAAGTGACACAACCGATGGAATGGCTCCCTTGCATCGCGATCTGCAAAAAAGCTCGTAAAATCGAAGCGAAATACGGTCTTTTCGGCTTCGTTCAGCAACTCAACCTCCTGCTCTCGAATTGACAGGCGAGCCACCCGTATCAGGCTCCTCACACCGATCAGGCGCTTTAACTCCTTGCGTAAGCTTCCCTCCGGAAATTCCCACTCAAACCGCGGAACCCGCTTCGTCGTCATCGGCAACGCATGCCGCAAATCCCCCATCCAATCACGATCCCGCTCGCACAAACGCAGTTGGCCGTTAGACTGACACAGCAGCCGGTCACCAAACCAAATCCCCCATTCGAAGGTGTCATAAAACGTCGCCTTTGCCGAGGTCGGTCCGCTCGTCCGAATCCCGAACGCGGGCTCCAACGCGGCGCGGAGACCCTCGATCTCCAACTCCGTTGGGATCTGACAATTCTTTCGGATTGTGTGATCGCTTTCCAAGGAGAGTACTCTAGGCCCTTGGAAAAAAACTGGCAATCCAGCGTTACAGTAAGGCCGATCTGAGGGCGTTCCTCAGGCGTTTGGCAGCGGGCCCTTCCCTCGGCCTGATCGTGTCGCGTCCCTCTGCTTTGCTTAGCCTCGTCCGACCGGGCCGAGATTTGCTGCATTGATGAGGGCGTGATACCTTTAAGCAGTCCGGAGTGGAATATGAAAGCTCTGGTGACATGCCTAGCTTTGTGGCTTACGGCTTTCGCCACCTGCGCCGCTGAGGAGAGAATTTGCTTCATCAAGATCAACGGGCCGATCGGTCCTGCAACGGCGACCTACATTTCACGCAGCATTGGCGAAGTACAGCCGAAGAACGCCCAGTGCCTAGTCATTCAACTCAACACGCCGGGCGGACTGCTCGATTCGACGCAAGTGATTGTGCAAAACCTTCTGGCCTCGCCGGTGCCGGTCGTCGTTTATGTGGCTCCGACCGGTGCTACGGCGACGAGTGCGGGCTGTTTCATCACACTCGCGGCAAGTGTGGCAGCGATGGCGCCGGCGACCACAATCGGCGCTGCCCATCCCGTGATGATCGGAGGAGGCATCCCGAGCGGCGATGGCCAGAAGACAGATGATACGATGAAGCAAAAGATCGAAAACTTTTCCGTTAGCTATATCGAGGCGATTGCGGCCAAACGTAACCGCAACGTCGAGTGGGCGAAGTCAGCTGTGCGCGAAAGTGCTTCGATCCCAGCTGATAAGGCGCTCGAGTTGAAAGTGATTGAAATCATTGCGACCGACTTTTCCGATCTCAAACAACAGTTGAACGGACGCCGGATCGAGGGGAAGGAACTCAAGACCGCTCGTGCCGAAGTCGTTGAGATTCCTATGTCGGCGAGCGAGACAATCTTTCAACTCCTTTGGCGCCCGGAGGTAATGTTCGTGCTTATGCTGATTGCGGTCTATGGGATCATTGGCGAGCTAAGCACCCCCGGAGCAATTCTGCCAGGAGTGGCCGGTGTGATCGCGCTGGTCATCGTGCTGTACATGGCGGCGATTCTTCCAATCAATGTCACGGGCCTGATTCTTATCGGACTCGCGTTTGCGCTGTTCGTCTTCGACGCATTTGCACCGACCCACGGCGTATTGACGGTCGGCGGAATTGTCGCGTTTTTGATCGGATCGCTAATGTTGTTCGACCGCGGGGATCCCCTCTTCCGCTTGTCGCTGGCTTATATTATTCCGGCGACCATCGTGACAGCGCTGTTCTTCGCGTTCGTTGTCGCCAAGGGACTGCGCGCACAACGCTTGCCAATCAAGGCCGGCAAGGAAACGATGCTTGGCAGAACCGCCGCCGCGTTCACGCAGATCGACTCGTCCGGTGGTAAAATCTACGTTGAGGGCGAGTTTTGGAACGCCGTGAGCGACACGCCCGTCAAAGAGGGGCAGCTCGTGGAGGTCGCAGCGGTGCTGGGGTTGACGCTGAAAGTAAAGCCAAAAGCCTAAGGAGAACGAACACATGCAACCATTGGAAGCCCTCACAAGCCTGCTCATTTGGGCACTGCCTCTCATAGTCCTCGGAGCAATTGTTCTCTCGCAGATGATCCGCATCCTGCGCGAATACGAGCGAGGGGTGATCTTTCGGTTGGGAAAATTACTTCGAGCGAAAGGCCCTGGCTTAATCTTCCTCATTCCCATTGTGGACCGCATGGTGAAAGTGGATTTACGCGTAATCACGATCAACGTCCCCCAACAGGAAATCATGACTCGCGACAACGTGCCGGTCACTGTGGACGCGGTTGTCTATTTTCGCGTGCTGGATCCGGAAGCCGCCATCATCAAGGTGGAGAACTTTTTGAAGGCCACTTCTTTGGTCGCCCAGACCACGCTCCGAAGTGTCATCGGTCAAGCGGAACTGGACGAGTTGCTTTCGCAACGTGAAAAGATCAATCAACGACTCCAGGAAGTTATTGACCGCCAAACCGAACCCTGGGGCATAAAGGTCACCGCAGTCGAGGTCAAGGACGTGATGTTGCCGGACACGATGAAGCGCGCGATGGCCAGACAAGCCGAAACCGAACGCGAGCGCCGAGCGAAGATCATCAATGCGCAGGGTGAGTTTCAAGCCGCGGAAAAGTTGGTGCAGGCGGCGGAGATGATTTCCACGCAGCCGATTGCGCTGCAACTGCGTTACTTGCAGACGATGAAGGAGATCTCGAGCGAGCATAATACGACAACGTTCTTGCCGATCCCCATGGATTTATTCGCCCCATTTCTCGAGAAGAGGGCGCGCACAGAATCGACCAAAATCGCTCGGTAACAATTAACGCGGATGTTTGATTGGTTATACTTTCCGCGCCCGACGCATCACACGCGAAATCTGTTTGCCCTTCATGATTTAGCCGGAGGTGGGATGCGCGAGGTCCTCGATGCAGCGGGTCACGAGGGCGGTCCAGCCAGTCTGGTGAGAGGCGCCCAAGCCGCGTCCATCGTCGCCGTGAAAGTACTCGTGGAAGAGGACGAGGTCCTTCCAGTGCGGGTCCGCTCCATGCAGCTCGCAACCTCCGTGGCACGGTCTGGCTCCCGAAGCATCGGGCAGAAACAGTTTGGCCAGACGGCGGGAAAGCTCGCGGGCGACCTCTCCGAGATTCATCTGGACACCTGAGCCCGCCGGACATTCTATCACGAAAGTATCGCCGTAAAAGTGGTGATAGCGCTCGAGCGCTTCAAGGATCAAGTAATTGATCGGAAACCAGATCGGACCCCGCCAGTTGGAGTTGCCCCCGAACATCCACGATGGCGAATCCCCGGCCGCGTATTCCACCGAATAGGTCTGTTCGCCAATCTCGAAATGGAATGGTTTTTCCCTATGGATCGCAGAGAGCGATCGAACGCCATGCGAGGAAAGAAACTCTGATTCGTCCAAGACACGGCGCAACAGGCGCTCAAGGCGCTGGCGGTTCGGGAGGGCGAGCAATGTGCTCATCTGCTCGTCGGAACGGGTGCACCACGTGATAAGCCGAGCAAGGTCTGGACGGTACTTGAGGAACCATTTCATGCGCTTGCCGAATCCCTTGAGCTTTTCGACTTGCGAATCCTCGAGCACCTCCACTGCGAGCATCGGGATTAGGCCGACCATAGAGCGCGTGCGCAGCACCTCGCGCGCTCCATTCACATGCAAGTGATCGTAATAAAAGCCGTCGGTCTCGTCCCAAAGGCCCGTTCCGTCGAAATGGTTGATCGCATCGGCAATCGAGATGAAATGCTCAAAGAATTTCGAGGCCATGTCCTCATAGGCGGGATTGTCATGGGCTAGCTCCAGCGCCATGGCGAGCATCGTGAGGCAGTAAAATCCCATCCACGCGGTGCCGTCGGCCTGCTGAAGGTGCCCGCCAGTTGGTAGCGGTTTCGAGCGATCGAAGATGCCGATGTTGTCGAGGCCGAGAAATCCCCCCGAGAAGAGATTATGTCCTTCGTGATCCTTGCGATTAACCCACCAGGTAAAATTGAGCAGCAGCTTTTGAAACGCACTCTCGAGAAATTGCCGGTCGCGGGTGCCGCAAATTTTGTATACGCGCCAGACCGCCCACGCGTGCACGGGCGGGTTCACATCTCCGAATTCCCACTCGTAGGCCGCGAGCTGGCCATTGGGGTGCATGTACCATTCGCGCAGGAGAACCGCGAGTTGCTGCTTGGCGAAGCAGGGATCAATGCGCGCGTAAGGGACCATATGAAAAGCAAGGTCCCACGCCGCGAACCACGGATATTCCCATTTGTCGGGCATCGAGAGTACGTCCTTTGCGAAGAAATGCAGCCATTGGGAATTGCGCCCGAATCTCCGGCTCCCAGGCGGAGGCATCTCGTAGGGATCGCCGATTATCCAGTCCTCGACGACGAAATGATAGAACTGTTTCGTCCAAACCAGACCCGCGTAAGCCTGGCGTGCCACGTTCTTCTGCTCCGATGTCAGATTCGCCGGGATTGTCTCTGCGTAGAACTCGTTTGCCTCATTTTTGCGGATTGCAAATGTGTGCTCAAAACGTCCGCTATCGAATTCATCACGGCTTTTTTGAGCGCGCCGAAGTTCGAACTTCAGGACATGTTCGCCTCCCGCCGGGATCTCCAGTCGATAATGGGCCGCCGTCTTGGTGCCGTGATTTCGCGGGTTGACGGCTGCCAATTCGCCCTCGCACAGCCAGCGGTGAAAAGAGTCTTTCACATAGGGTGTGTAGTTCGGCACGTCGAAACAGAATTCCTGGTTGGTTTCGTTGTCCGTGAATAGCAGGCTGTCGGGCTCGACCTCCATCAGCCACTCGTAATCTTCGAGCGTCTCGTGGGAACAGGACACGCGCCGGCGCCCCGTTTTCCAGAGCCTGGGCTTGAGCGTGCACCCCTCGTGCTTGCATCCCCATGACCACGTGTTGCGAAACCATAGCGTCGGCAGAACGTCGAGCGGGGCTGCTTCCGGACCGCGGTTGGCAATCGTAATGCGGATGGCAACGTCGTCGGGATCGTACTTCGCATACTCGACGAATACGTCGAAATAACGGCCGTCATCAAAGACCCCCGTGTCCGTGAGCTCGTACTCTCTGCAATCCCTACCGCGTCGCACGTTTTCCTCAATCAGCTGCGAATAGGGAAATGCTACCTGCGGGTACTTGTAGAGACCCTTCGCGTAGGAATGGGTCGGGGTGGCATCAAGGTAATAATAGCATTCCTTCACGTCCTCGCCGTGATTTCCCTCGGGACCAGCCAGCCCATAAAGCCGCTCTTTGAGAAAGGGATCCTTGCGATTCCAAAGTGCGATCGCGAAGATCAACCGGCACTGCCGGTCGCACCAGCCGAGCAACCCGTCTTCTCCCCAGCGATACGCGCGCCTACGGGCCAGATCGTGTGGAAAGTAACGCCAGGCGTCGCCGTCCGCGGAGTAGTCCTCGCGCACCGTGCCCCACTGCCGCTCGGCAAGATAGGTGCCCCAACGCTTCCAGTTTTTCTCCCGCCGATCTTCCTCAATTAATCGCTGCGCCTCGGCTGATCCCACACTGACATTCATTCCAGCCCGAAGGAAGCAGATTGCCGGCCATATTTCTTGCCGGCAGGATCATTTCTGGCAATCCCGTGAACAAAGCGTGCCCTCGACATATCAGGCCGGGCATGTACACTGGCTCCACCTCATGAGCGCGAAAAACATTCTGATGATCACCGGCGATTTTGTAGAGGATTACGAGAACATGGTGCCCTTCCAGGCGTTACAGATGGTCGGCCACAAGGTGTCGGCAGTCTGCCCGGACAAGCGCGCCGGCGACAAGGTCCGGACCGCCATCCATGATTTTGAAGGCGACCAGACCTACTCGGAAAAACCGGGACATAATTTCGTCCTCAACGCCAGCTTTGCGGATGTCAGCCCGGAGAATTTTGACGCGCTCGTGATTCCAGGAGGCCGCGCGCCGGAATACTTGCGCTTGAATTCGGAGGTCATCCGCTTCGTGCGCCACTTCGCGGAGGCAGGCAAACCGATCGCAGCGATTTGTCATGGGTTGCAGATTTTGGCCGCTGCGGGAGTACTGGGCGGACGCAAGTGCGCCGCGTACTATGCCTGCGGTCCCGAAGTCACGCTGGCCGGCGCCGAATTCCAGAATATCGGCGTCGACGAAGCCTACGTAGACGGCAACCTTGTCACAGGTGCCGCGTGGCCCGCTCATCCCGCGTGGCTCGCGCGTTTCTTGGAAGTTTTGGGAACAACGATTTCCCCTTAGCCTTGCGACCGCCGAGGAATTTTCGCTAAGCAGCAGTGGCTCTTTTGCGTAACCCATCAGCATTCGAGTGGAAGGAGAGACCGCTCATGACACACGGCAACGCCGCCCTGCTCTCTGAGCCGCTCGAAGCGCTGCTGTGTTCCAATGCCTGTCCGGGCGCGAAGATCCTCGAAGCCATGGACCTCGCCAAACTCTGGCGCCGGGAGAACCGCGCGGTAATCAGCGGTTTCCACACCCCGGTGGAAAGGGAATGCCTGCGCATCTTCCTGCGCGGCCCGCAACCAATCGTCATCTGCCCAGCCCGCGGGCTCGATCCGTTTCAGCTTCCGCCGGACTGGACGTCCAAATTCCAGCGCGATGAGCTTCTCATAGTCTCGCCCTTTCCTGCCTCCGTCCGCCGTCCGACAAAAGAAACCGCCGAACTCCGCACGCGCCTCGTTTTCGATCTTGCCACTAACCGCACGATCATCCACGTGGCCCCGGGCGGATTGCTCGCGCGTTTGACCGCTCCGCCGTCCGGCGCCTCGCAATATCCGTAACCCTCTCCGGCAGGTTCCGGCGTGGAACGGACCGGCGAGAGCAATGAGGGCGTTGGTGTTGAAATGGAGACGGCTCACGCCTCCTCCGGGCGAGATTGTCCCACTCCTTTCTGGCTTCGTGCCTTCCTCTGAAAGACCCCCACGAGCAGTCGTTTGCAGGAATGCGCGTCACTCCTTGAATAGGCGTTCAATCTGACCAGTTCGAGCTGATGGCGGGCGGCCGTGGCGGCAATCGTGCAATCGGCCAGGCGGTGTGTTTTCTCCATCCGCGCAGCGGAGGTCCAGCAGGCCGTCGAAAATGGCCGCTCGATTTTTTCGGAGATTCTTCGATTCAGTCTACCGCTGGGAGGTCCAGTCCGACGGGCTGCTGCCGGCAATGGTTTTTCTTAGGATCCCCTCGGAAAGAGTTTGCGGGAGGTCAGCGAGCATTTCGCCAGCGAGACGATAGCCCAATCCATCAGCGTTTCGCCTCACGGACCGGAACCACTCTGCGATGCGAAATTGTGAGGAACGACAGAAATAATCGGCGAGATCCAGTGCGCTTGGCGCATCGAGATCCGAGCGCTCGACCATCGCCTGTGCCCGCGCCAAGGTGGCCGACATCGCGAAAAGCTCGGCCCCGATGTCCACGAAGCGACCCAACAGCAGCTGGCGCCTCTCAAGCGCCGTTCCGTAAACAAGCATTTGATGAAACATCGTCCGAGCGAGTCGGCGCGCAGCCGATCCACACCAGTGGACATAGTGTCCCAACCTCGGGTGGAAGTCTTGCGCGATCCGCGGCGGCAGATATGTGGAAGGATACCATGCGCCGTAGAAGCGTGCAGCATGCAGCCCAGCCGTGGCCCGCATCGAAACGGACAACCGCCGGTCGAGAACCGGAGCGGCGATCTTCAAATGCGGATCGAGCGCTTCGCGCGCGATGAACAATCGCATAATCTCGCTCGAACCCTCGAAAATGGTATTGATGCGGCAATCGCGCACCATGCGCTCCACAGGATCGGGCGACTCGCCGCGCTTGCGAAGCGAAGCCACTGTCTCGTAACCGCGTCCACCGCGAATCTGCATCGTGTCGTTGGCCATCTTCCATGCCCATTCGGTTCCCAGCATCTTGCAGATCGCTGATTCGAGCCGGAAATCCGACTTCGCCCGGTCCACCAGCGACGCAGTAAGCATCGTCATGGACTCCATGGCGAAAGTCGCTGCACCCATGTCGGCGATCTTACTCGCGATAGCGGCGTGCTCCCCGATGGGCTTTCCCCATTGGACGCGCTCTTTGGCCCAGCGGGTGCTGATCTCCAGGCATCGCTTGGCGAGGCCAACGCATCCGGCCGGCAAGGTGAGGCGGCCGGTGTTCAATGTGCTCAAGGCAACTCGCAAGCCCTTTCCTTCAGCAAGCACGATGTTCGCGCGGGGAACGCGAACGTTATGAAATTCCATAACTGCGTTGTAGAGCGCGCGCAGTCCCATGAACCGGCAGCGTTGGACGACCTTTACTCCCGGCCATGCGGTCTCCACGATGAAAGCCGTGATCTGATTTTTGCTGTGCCGCGAAATGATCTTCGGCGTGGTTTTCGCCATGACGACGATCACTCCGGCGCGCGTGCCATTCGTGCACCACATCTTGCAGCCGTTGAGAATGTAGCTAGAACCGTCCTCGGTCGGTTCGGCATGCGTTTCCATTCGGGCCGGATCGGAGCCGACGCCCGGTTCAGTCAGCGCGAAGGCGGAGATTTCCCCCTTGGCGAGTCGCGGCAAGTACTTTTGCCGCTGTTCCTCGGTGCCGAAAAGCAGAAGCGGTTGCGGAACGCCGATGGATTGGTGGGCACTCAGCAGCGCCATCATGTTGCCGCACCAGCTTCCAAGCAGAATCGCAGCGCGGCAATAGTTTGTCTGAGAAAGACCCAGGCCACCGTATCTGGTGGGGATCTTGATCCCGAATGCTCCCAATCTTGCGAGCCCGTCGATCACTTCATCGGGAATCTCACCGTCCTCGTCGATTTCGTCCGGGTTGGAGCTGCTCCGTAGAAATTCCTCCAGCCGGCAAAGAAAAGCGTCTCCCTGATCCCGGTCCTCCAGTGTCTGCTCGGGGAAAGGCGTGATCTGCGAAAGATCGTAGCGTCCCAGAAACAAGCCCCCGGCAAACGTCCTTTCCATCGAGGCGGCTTCCCGGGCCGCCTCGGTCACTTCCAACGCCGCGCGCTCGCCTTCCGACATGCGCGACGTGTCGATCACGGATTCGTCATCGTTCTTTGACACAATGCTTTCAGTTTGCAGGACCCGGAAAGAATGAGCGACCTGTAATTTCGGCATGTGCTCTAGTCGCCATAGAATGTCTCGTTTTGCTGGTTCATTTGGATGAGCCGCTCGCAGGGAGAAAATTGACGTTCTCCCGCGCCGTCGAGCCTTCGAAGGTCTTCGGTGATCCTGTCAATGCCAGCAGCATCAGCATATCGCAATGGACCCCCTCGGAACGGGGCAAAGCCGGTTCCCATGATCATTGCAAAATCAACATCCCTCGGGTCCTCGACGATGCGCTCCTCGAGACACATCGCTGCCTCATTGATCATTAAGAGAACCATGCGCCTTTGAAGCTCTTCTCGGCCAAGAGCAGCCTTGTCTCCCCTTGCCCGAAGTCCCAGAACGGCCTGATTCACCCCGGCGTCGCGGCCATTTCGGTATTCATAGAAGCCTTCGCCGCCCTTCCGGCCTTTGATTGCCGCTTCCAGCAAGTGCGGAAAAATCTCCGGCATCTGCATCCGGTTCGGAAACGCCGCACAAAGCGTCTGCGCCACGTCGGATGCGACATCAAGGCCGACTTCGTCCAGCAGGCGCAACGGACCCATAGGCATGCCGAAGTCCAGCATGCTCTCATCGAGCGCTCTAGGCTCGGCGCCCGCTTCAAAGAGACGCACAGCTTCCAACAGATAAGGCAGGAGAATGCGATTGACCAGGAACCCTGGCCGATCCCGAACGACCACTGGAAGCTTGCCGATGCGTTGCACGAAAGCCACCGCGGTATCGACCGTGGTGTCCGTCGTCGCCTCCGCTCGAACGACCTCAACCAGCTTCATCCGGTGCACCGGATTGAAGAAGTGAAGGCCCGCGACGCGTTCGGGATGCCGCAAGCCGTGGCTGATCTCCGTCACCGACAAAGCGGAGGTGTTCGTGGCCAGGACCGTGTCGGGACGCGTCCGCTCTTCGAGGTCGGCAAAGATTTGCCGCTTCAAGTCGATCTTCTCCAAAGCGGCCTCGATGACCAGATCCACCGACTTCATTTCCACAAGCACTTCCACCGGAACGATACGATCCATCCCGGCCTGCGCCTCGGCGGCCGAGACTAACCCGCGCCGTCGCGCTTCGGAAAAGAGCTTTTCCGCTCGCTTTAGGCCCTGGGCCAGCTGGCCGGTATCGACATCCCGAAGCAGAACGTCCATTCCGCGCGAGGCAAACCATTGGGCTATGCCCGACCCCATAACGCCGGAGCCAATCACCGCGGTCTTCCGTAGTAGGCTCGCTTTGGGTGCGGGCCGGTGCTTCGCTCGGTCCTGAAGAAAAAAGACCCGGATCAAATTCTTGGAAACTTCAGTATTGGCGAGGCGAAGAATGACTTCTTTCTCGGCAGCCAACGACTGCGGAACACTCCGGGCAAGGGACTTCGCCGCCACGTCGATAGCGCCGAGAACAGCGGGATAATGCCCGCGGGTTTTCTTCAACACCGAATTCCTTGTCAGTGCCGAAACGGTTTGCCACGCCGGAATCCAGGCAAGGCGCCGAAGGTTGCGCCAACGGGGCTTTCCTTTCGCCACGAACAGCCGGGCCAGGACGGGCAACCGCTCTCGCGGCGCTATACCATCAACGAGACCGACATTGCTCGCCTTCGAAGCCGGCATCAGTTCGCCGCGCAGAATGATCCGCAGGGCTCGAGGCAAGCCAATGAGCCTAGGCAAACGCGTGGAACCGCCCCATGCCGGAATAAGGCCGAGATTCACCTCCGGAAGGCCGATGCGTGTGGACCGTTCGGCGCTCGCCACCCGATAGTCGCAGGCAAGCGCCAACTCGGTTCCCCCCCCCGCGCAAGCACCGTGAATCGCTGCAACCGTCACGCACTTTAGCGCTGCGATCGCGGCGAAGGTTTGCTGGCCGAGATCCACGAGATCCGCACGACTCTGTGTGCTCGCCAGTTCCTTCAGGTCTGCTCCCGCGATGAAGACGGATGGCTTGGCACTCTCAAAGATCACACCGCGCAGCGATTGCCGGCCCAGCTCACCGACAATCTCGGCGAGAGCGCGAAGAGTCTTGGCGTCCAGCACGTTGGCGGAACTCCCGGACCGATCGAACCGAACGACCCCGATCCCGTCGTCGCCGGAATGCACCACCACGGATGGCACGTCGGAAGAATCGTGCGCGGTGGCGGCGGAAGGTGGCTGGACAGCAGCGTTCATAGGCGTTCGAGCCAAAGCGCGGCCCCTTGCCCTCCCCCCACGCACAAACTGACCAGGGCCTGCTGGGCGTTCCTGCGTCGAAGCTCTTTCAGCGTGGTGAGCACAAGACGCGCCCCACTTGCGCCCACGGGATGACCGAGTGCGATCGCGCCTCCGTTCACGTTCAAACGCTCGTCCGGAATTTCGCCGATCCCCTCGTCCTTCAATTTTCGCAGGACCGCGAGAACTTGCGCGGCAAAAGCTTCGTTGATCTCGACAAGCTCCGCATCCTCGAGGGCCACGTGGAGCCGTCCGAGCAAGCGCTCGATGGCATAAACCGGGCCGAGGCCCATTCTCTTGGGATCACAACCCGCGTAAGCGAATCCGCGAATGGCGCCGAGCGGTTCGAGGCCAAGGCTGCTCGCGGCAGCCTCGGTTCCAATCAACAACGCCGCCGCACCATCGGTAATCTGCGACGAGTTTCCCGCAGTGACCGTGCCGGTCTCCTGCTCAAAGACCGGCCGAAGCTTAGCCAGGGCTTCGAGGGTTTGATGCGGGCGCACTCCGTTGTCGTGCAAGACCGCAACGCCGCGCGCCGTATCGTATGCCGGAACGATTTCTTCCGCAAGCTTGGCGTCTGCTCCGGCCGCTCGAATATGGGACCGCAAGGCGAAGGCGTCCTGTACCGCGCGTCCAATTTCGAACTCCCGTGCCAAGACCTCGGCCGTCTCCCCCATATTCAAGCCGCTCACGGGGTCGCTAAGGCCAAGCTTCAAGCCTGGGGTGGGGATAAAATCGCGCGGGCGCAGCGTGGCGACCGCGCGGGCTTTCGACAACAAGCCCCTCCCTGAAGCTAGCGAAGCAAACTTCTTTGCTGCCGGTTTCGGAAAAAACATGGGAGTACTCGACATACTCTCAACACCTCCGACCAAGTAAAGCTCACCCTCACCAGATTGAATACGAAGCCAAGCCTGGGTGATCGCTTCAATTCCCGAAGCGCAGTTGCGTTGCACAGTCAGCGCGGGTACATGCTTCGGGACTCCCGAACGAAGCGCCGCAACCCGCGCAAGGTTCAGGGCATCGGCGGGCTGCGCCACACAGCCGACAATCA
This sequence comes from Terrimicrobiaceae bacterium, assembly GCA_036525415.1. Taxonomy (GTDB): domain Bacteria; phylum Verrucomicrobiota; class Verrucomicrobiia; order Chthoniobacterales; family Terrimicrobiaceae; genus DASTFP01. The sequence continues at coordinate 84,844 of DATDAL010000044.1, forward strand.
CTTCATCGAGCCGGGCGGGATCGAGGGCAGTCCGAACCAATACGCCGAGCATTGCGGTGCGCGCCAGGTCGACTGCGCCTAGCCCTGCCAGACTGGTTCCCATCTTGGTGAAAGGCGTACGCACGCCGGCGATTACAACTGCCGGTTTCATTTTTCCGGGGAGGTCGCAAGGTCAGCCGAACGGCTCTCGCTCTTGCCTCGCCGATCGACCACCTTTTGCTCCTTGAGCTTTTCGCCGACTCCCTGAAGCCGACGCATTTCGGAGTCGCTATGGAACACGATGCGATTTGCATGGAGTTCCGCGCGCTCGAAGAGACACCGCGCAATCTCCTTCGAGACAGAGCTCTCCTCGCCTCCGTCGGCCAGAGAGATATGCAGCACGAGCTCATCGACCTCCATGGGATCATCATTAGCCTTCCGCAGCTCGATTTGCCAGGATCCAACACGCGGCAAATCGTCAAGCACGTGCTCGAGCTCATTGAAATCGACGAGCGTTCCCTTGATCTTATCAAGCTGCATTTCGCGAACATCCGAGCGTCGTGAGATCCTTCCCACCAGGCGCGGCATGATGCGGCCGCAATGCGGACACGGCTCGTAGGTCAATCCCCCCTCGACGATGTCGCCCGTCCGATACCGCAACAGGCACGAGCCGCGGGCGTCGAGGGAGGTGAAGACAATCTCGCCTGGTTCGCCATCACTCTTGAGCGCGCCGGATTCCGGATCGACAATCTCGACAATGCCCAGATCGGGATAGAGGTGATAGCCTGAGGGCTCGGCATCCACTGGAAACAGGCATTCGCACCACGCCATTTTCGCCTCGGTGAAACCGTAGGTCGAAATGACGCTTACGCTCTTTGAATGAAGACAAGAGGCTGATTCCTGGAGTTTACGCCGAAGGCCGTGAGGCACCTTCTCTCCGCCGAGCACGATGGCGCGCAGATTGTCGCATCGAACGCCGTCCAGCGCGGCTTCCCGCAGCACGTGATAAACAAATGTCGGCATGCCAATCAACACATCTGGATTCACCTTGCGCAGCATGCGGATGTTGCCGTCTGTTCCCACAGTTTTCCCTCCACCAGAGCTTAGGAGGAACACTCCGAATTCGGTTCCCGCGTAGTGCGCCTGCCAGAACGCGAGATGAGGCGCGAAGGGGAACATGCTGAGCATCCGATCACCAATCCGTGCGCCAGCGAGCTGCATCATCCGAAAACCCGCCGTCCTGAGCACGGCCAAATCGTGGGCCGTGTAAACAAACGCCATGGGTTCGGCTGATCGACCCGTCGTGCTCGTCATCAGGATCGGACGGAACTCTTTCTCTAGTTGACGCCTTGCGCGGCGCGGCCCTCGAACAAGCCCGCGCAGGATGGTGGCCGGACGGCGCGCGAGCTGTTGGGGATCGGGGGTAATGATGAACTCCCTCGCCCGTTCCGGTCCACCCAGCAAATCGCCCTTCGTCGTGAAGGGAATCTTCCGAAGATCCTCGAGTGACTCGATAATGCGCCAGTCCAGGCCGTGTTTCAAAAACAACTCGTGATAGTGCGGATGAAAAGGCAGGACCACATCTCGCAGATAGGCGCGAAGCCGCCTGGCCTGCAAGGTGCGAAGCGTTTCTCTAGGCAGCTTGTGCCAGGAAGTGGTGAGGCGGTTGGCGTTCATGAATCGGGGTGTTGATAAGGTCTCGAATTGCTGAAAGCTGCGATGCGGCCTCTTCGCGGCCGAGCGAGATATAGCGGGAGGGGGTGCTGAAATCGTGCCAGCGATCCTCACAGGAATAGGGTCTGAGGACGACGCTTGCACGGCGGCACGAGGCTTCCGCCAAACGCGTCTGCGCCGCGTGAATGCTTCGCATTAAGGTATCGAAGGCATTGCCTCGGGCAAAAGGATTGAACCACGTGTTCAGCGTTCTTTTCCATGTTGCCTCAGCTCTTTCAGCTTCGTGGACCTCGCTTCCGCAAGCTCTAAGCGTCTGCGGCGTCGCTATGGTATTTACGGCGATGATCTTTCGGACACCGATGTCGATCAGGGCATCGACAGGAAGGGGATCGCTAATCCCGCCGTCAACATAGGAGATCCCTCCCCGCATCACAGGCACACAGATACCGGGGATAGCCAGGCTCGCAAGAACGGCGTCCACCACGCTGCCCCCTGAGAAGACGGCGCGTTCCAATGTGTCCAACCGGGTCGCCACGATCCGGATCGGCCGCACCATATCAGAAAAATGAAGAGGACCGATGGTCTCCACGAGCCGCTTGCGAACGCGATCGGTCAAAAGGAATCCGCGACGGGGAAAAGCTGCGAAATCCATCAACCGCCAGAGGCCGCGATAGCCCTCGATCTCGCGTGCGAATTTCTCCATTTCATGGCCGCCATATCCGGCTCCCCACACAGCGCCGACGTAGGCGCCCATGCTCGAACCCGCCACAATATCCACCTCGATGCCATTCTCCTCGAGCACCTGGAGCACTCCGATGTGGGAAAGTCCGCGTGCGGCCCCCGAGGACAGAACAAGCCCGAGCTGGCACCCGCACATTTCACGCCCCAGACGATGGAGGTTCGCAGAGTACCGACGGCCGTCGCCAGCCTTCCGCAAATAGCTATGGACCGGCCATTTTATCGTTTCCTCGATGTAGCAACTCAAACCGTGAGCATTTTCCGTGGGATCCAGAAAGACCAAAGGCTTGATCGCAATCGCCTCGCACCCCCGGGCTCGTGCTTCGCGGACGAGAAGATTGAGCTCGAAAAGGCTCTCCCCATTTTGCCTCAGAATGGGATAGACTGACGAGCTCCGCCGGATGATCTCGATCAGCGCTTCCACAGTCGTCTGAGGGTGCGCCTCGATGATTATATGAGAAAACTGCTCTCTTGCTTGATCGAGCAATTTCGAGAGCGCCAGTAGCGATTGCGAGCCGCTTCCCCCATCGGCGCGCTGAACGAACACGTTCTGAAGACTCCGGAATGGTGACGGAACGCTGCTTCCATCAGGCGCCGGCGCCATCTTGTCGACATGGATGCAAAGGACATCTTCCGCCGTTTCTTTCGCAATCGTTTCCGCGCAGACCGACGAGAACTCCTCGCATGGAATCGCGCGGGACAACGGGATCAAACAAAGAATCTTGCCGTATCCCTTCTTTTTCGCGGGAGGGCGCGCTGATTGAAACGATGAAGGCGCGCCCGGCCTGAGCATCGCCGGCCACCGTTCAAGAAGCCTGCGAATGTTCTGCCGGGAAAAGCGCAAGATGTCGCTGTCCACAATTGCGCGCATATTCAACCGGTCTCCCCGCGCACCGTCGATCACATCACCCGCCCTGAGAGAGGCGGTCGCTTCCGGGGGCCCGGACTCACAGCAACCCTGGAGTACCAGTGAAATGGAATCTTGAGTCCCATCATCGCGCACCAGGCTTTGTCCAACGCGCAAATGCTCGACACCATCGTCCCGCACACCGCCGCCGGACAACGATTCCGCGTACGGCGACGCGTGCCGTCGCAACCAGTCTCGGAGCGGATTTTTCATTGCGGCTGCGTCCTGAGAAGCCACGCTCATCGGCTGATCGGCTGGAGAACCCGCCTCCAGCGAACCGGCTTCGAGCATGCGATCCCAGGTTCGTCCTCTCTGTTTCCAAGCTAGGGCGAGAATGCGGGTTGTCAAAGCAGACTGGCTGGCAGCCCGTTGACCGGGCTGCTGAAACTCCCCCGCGCGGTGGGTGACTCTCGAGCAAAATCGGACTTCGCCATGAGTGCGGACAAGCTGCTGTTCTATTGCGGAAACGTTCGGGCTCTGATTAGTTTCGCGCTGAAGGATGAGAACCCTCAAAGAGGCGTGGCCTGCCATTTGCGATTTTTCCGTTCAGCTCGATCTTCCGCCGAGCCGTTGGAATTACGCATGGTCAACGCACGAACTGAGCGCGAAGCGCCTCTACAATGCCATCCGTTGGCTCCGGCCAGAGATCATCGTCGAGACCGGAACGTTTGAAGGGCTCGGCACATTCACCATTGCAAAGGCGGCGCAGGAAAATGCCAATGACGCCAGGATATTCACGATCGATTACGACGGCGATCCGGATGTCTCCATTCCGAGGGAGGACTGGCTTCAACTCGGCAAATTCCGCGCCGAGAATCTTGATTTCGCGCGCGCCACGTTTCCCGGCGTGGAGATCCATTTCCTCAATGGCGATTCTCGAAGCGTGCTGCCCTCCGTATTCCCAGCCCAACTCGATCACTGGGATTTCTTTTTTCAGGATTCGATGCACTTCATGAGCGGTATCCTTTCCGAGTGGGAAATCATGAAGCCGTTTGCGAGACCGGGCTCGGTGGTGGTTTTTGACGATGTTTGTCTCGATTGGAAAAAGATGCCGCGACATCTTTTCAAGCGCGACGACTTCTGCGGGCACTTCCTCCTCAAAGAGGCCGCAACGAACGGCTGGCTTTGCAAATCGACCGCCGAGGGACGTGCGCAATTCTGGGCGCAGAAAAAAGGCGGCGCTTGCGCACCGAAGCGAGTCTCATCCTGATGAATGCATGGACTCTTGCCGGCTTCGGGATGAATGCGGCAATGATCATCATGGCGGCCGGTTGGGCGATCGCGCGTCGTATCAAGAACGCCAGCTATTTGGAGGTCGTCTGGTCATACGGATTTTCCGCTGTCGTCTGGCTGTATGCACTTATCGGACCAGGCGATCCGGTCAGGAAGTGGCTCATCACGGGTATGGCCACCCTATGGAGCCTGTGGCTCGGCACGTCGCTTTTGATCGAGGCCATGCGGCATCATCCGGCAGAGACGCGCCGGTATGTCGAGTTGCGCAAGCAGTTCCCAAAACGTCCCTGGCTCATGTTCTTTGGATTTTCTCAGTATCAGGCCGCACTGCTCGCACTGCTCTCGGCTCCGTTTGCAATCGCGTGTTCGAATGCAACTCCCGGAATCACCGGTTGGGAAATCGCCGGGTTCGCTCTCTGGCTGGTCGCGATCGGAGGAAACGCTGCGGCGAACTTTCAATCGAGCCGCTTCCGATCCGATCCGAAGAATTCGGGCAAGGTGTGTGATGTGGGGCTCTGGCGTTACTCACGTCAGCCGGACTCTTTCTTCCAGTGGCTCATTTGGGTTGCGTACTTCATCTTTTCGGTCGGTTCACCTTGGGGGTGGGTCACTGTTTACTGCCCATTGATCATGCTCTATTTCCTGACCCAGGTCGCCGGAATTTCTCCAGCCTTCCCGGGACCGCCAAAGCCAAACCACCGATCTCCCAATACACGCGTTAACGAAGCGGGTGGCGCGTGAATTTTGCGATGGCGAATGCCCTCATTCGCCTTGAGGACGCAAACTCAAATTCTCAGAGGACTTTTTCGCTCGACTTGGACAAACTTTAAGTGATGCCTCGGATTCTCATTCTCACTGCCAGCATGGGTGAGGGCCACAACACTGCCGCCCGCAATATCCGGGATGCCCTCTTGGCGGAAAGGCGCGGCGACGCGGAAGTCCTGGTCGCCGATCCCTACACTCGCACAAACCCGGTCATCAACAAACTTATGCAGCAAGGCTATGCGACAGCGATCAACCGCTATCCGCGTGCGTGGAAGGTCGTATTCGAGCTGCTCAGTAAACGCGGCGTGGTGGAAGGCATGGGTCCGATGCTCACAGAACTGACAGCCGCAGTCAAAGCGCTCATCGACGAGTTTCATCCAGACATCATTGCATCAACCTACCCAGTCTTTTCTTTTCTCATCGCGAAGATTCGCAAGAGACACGCACCCCTAACGATACCGTTCTACACCGTCATCACCGACTCCACGATGATCAATTCGGCCTGGTACCGCTGCCCCTGCGATGGCTCGATCGTCGCGGATGAACAGACGGCCCGCGTCCTGCTCAACGACGGCGTTCCGCCTGAGAAGGTTCATGTACTAGGCTTCCCCGTGGGCCAGGCCTTCGAGTCCCTCCATCCCGCGCCTCCCCCCTCGAAAGACAGGTGGAAGGCCATCTTTTTCGCGAGCGGAGTATCCGAATTTGCCGCCGAAGTGCTTAGCCATATCGCCGAAATTCCCCACCTCGAAGTGACCGTGATTACTGGCCGGAGGCAGAAAGTATTCCAAACGCTTCGTGATGCCGGCCTGCCCAAGCATGGCTCTCTCATCGGCTGGACCGATGAGATACCCGCTCTGATGACCTCGCACCATATCTTTATTGGAAAAGCCGGCGGGGCGACCGTGCAGGAGGCGATCACCGCGCAGATTCCCTTCCTCGTCAGTCACGTTGTTCCGGGCCAAGAGGAAGGAAACATCGCGCTCATCGAGCAGACAGGCATCGGCGCTCTGGCGGTCGGCAATCCACGCCGGATTCATGACATGATCCTGGGTGCGATGGCGAACGATGCCGCCCTTTGGAAGGCATGGCGCGCAAACCTTGCCGCCCTCGCGAAGCCGCCCGCCTCCCGAGTTATCGCGCGCTTCTTGCTTCAGCACGCCGGCGCTCGTCCCGTGTGAGAAAGAATGCCCGCAAGCAGACTTTCCCCACCACAGTGCTCTCGTAAAAATGCAATTCGACTTCAAGTCCGATAAGCCACTAGCCTCTGCCCTGCTTCCAAAGTTGCGCCGCTATGGTGAGCTCTATGCCATAATGATTCGCAACTCGATGATCCGCGAAATGGCCTTCAAGGCAAATTTTCTGCTTTGGATGGGAGTCGAGCTGCTTTGGTTCATCGGTCAGATCATTTTCATTGAAGTGATCTTCGGCTATGTGGACCGGATCGGAGACTGGACGAAATGGGAGGTCGTCCTGCTTGTGGGAACTCATCAATTGATCGCCCAGATCTTTCAGGCTTTCTTTTACTCGAACCTGGCCAATCTCCCTGAACTCATCCGCACCGGGCGGCTCGACTTTCTCTTGCTTCAGCCAATCGATACGCAATTTGCCGTATCCACAAAGCAATTTGGACTCGACAATCTCGTCAATGCGCTCATTGGCGTCGCATTCGTTGTCGCGTCCCTTGTCAAGATGGCGGTCGTTCCCGCACCCGGTCAAATTGCGCTTTATGTAGCCGCCATCGCGATGGGAGTCATGATTCACTACAGCGTCCTGTTCTCTCTCGCGGCCACGAGTTTCTGGATCGTTCGCTCGCAGGGTTTGATTTATGGATATTATAGCCTCTTCAATCTTGGTCGATATCCCGACGTCATCTTCCGAGGTCTCTTCAAGTTCGTGTTCAGCTGGATCATTCCGATCATCGTGGTGACGAACGTTCCCACGCGGCTCTTGATCCGGGCGGCGGACGCCCCGGCGCCTCTGATTTTGCAACTCCTCCTCGCCACCTTGATTGTCACCAGCGCGACACGGCTGTTCTGGCTCGCCGCGATCAGGCGATACGCCAGCGCGAGTTCATGAAACCGCCTATCGGACTTGGAGCAAACGCCGAATCAGCGTAGCGCGCCCGCTTTCTCCAGCAAAGCTTTCATCTCTTTTTTCGAGCCGCGGAACGCTACAAGAAAGCAGATGCCTTTCTCCTCGCGGATGGCCAGAACCGAGCGGTCGGACTCCGTAATGCGCCAGGATCCTTCGGGCACAACATCGATCCCCAGAGGCTGTGAGGAAAAGCAATAGAAGTACATAAGATTCTCTGGTACAGCCGCTTGCGCAACAGGCTCGCTATCCACTGTGAAAATACGAACGCCAACGACATCGAATTTTGCGAACTCCGGTGGCACGTGAAAGTTATCGAAGCCCTTAAGCATAAACCAGTCCTGCAAAGCCTCGGCCTTCTCTTCGACGGGATCGAATTGATTGGGCGTCGCTTTGGCGCCAGTCATTGCGATCTTCACGGCTTCATCGGGGAAGGTTCCAGCCCGGCCGAGGAACATCCAAACGAGCAGAGCGATAAGAAGCAGCAAGCCCATGCCTACGGCAAATGCTGCATGCTTGCCGACCTGCGCGCGCTCCCCATGCTTGGTTACGAAGAGGCGGGCCGCTTCGCCGATCTGCGTGCGAGAATCTTCGTCGAGCGGTACGGTCACTAATTCGTGCGCGCAAGCGCGATCAAATGTGGTCTGCTCCTCGAGTTCCGCCGCCAAGGAGCTCTCCTTTGCGGCAAAAGCGATGGCACGCTTCATCGAAGGATCCGAATCGTCTTCGCCCGTTGGACGACGGCAAAGGAGGATCTGACGAGCAGCCTTCGAGTTCATGAGACGGTCTTCTTCTCCCGCAATTCGGACCGTGCCTTATCCATCGCCTCGGCGAGCAAACGCTCGCTAATACTCAATACACGCTGGATATCACCCGCAGGAAGAGCGTCAAGATACAGCAACGCCAAGGCGCTGCGCCCCGGCTCGGCAAGCTTGTGAAGTTTCGCCGCCGTTCCTTCGAGTTCGCAACGCGCAGGAAATTTCAGGCTGCGGCGCCGCACGACCGTAAAGAACAACCGCTTGGTCCTTTCCAAATCGCCAGGATGGGGATGGCGGAGCAGTTCCTCAACAGACTCCTTAAACACCCTGGACGTCCCCTCACGACACCCCGTCAGCACGAAGGCAAACCGCCATGCTGTTTCTATAAAGACCCATTCCTCAGGAAGATCGCTCATCAGGCGGATGCTACATAGCCTCGTCAAAATCTCTTCACAAGCGTCTTGTCGCACCGATTCGTCTCGACGCTTCGCCAGGGAAGAGCATTCGGCCCTTCCGGCTCGCACAATTGACTTGGCTGCCACTCGCCCTCATTTTTAAGAACTCTTAATGAAGAACGTCCTTTTCGTTTGCACCGGCAACGTCTGCCGAAGCCCGATGGCTGAGGGGCTTTTCAAGAAGCTCGTAGCTGGACGCGATGACATCAGCGTCCAATCGGCGGGGGTCAGCGCAGGGCGCGGCATGCCTGCCAGCCGTCACGCGATTCGGGCGCTGTCGATTGACGGTGTTGACTTGGCGAATTTTCGCAGCCAGCCCGTCTCCGAAGAACTCGTCCGGCAGGCCACGCATATCTTCGTGATGACACGCGATCATAAGCGCATGATCGAACTCTTTTTTCCAGAGGCCGAAGAGAAGACCTATCTCTTGCGCGAATTCGAGCCCGGCTCACCGGACGTCCCCGACCCAATCGGACTTGGACGGGAAATCTATGAGCGCTGCCGCGACATACTCAAAAGCGCTCTTCCGGCGCTCCTGCAATTTATAGAAAACCAAGACATGACCACAGATTCTCTCGTCAACCAAGAAAGCACAACGCACAGTCTCCCAGCGGTCGATCCCCAGATCGCGGATGCCATCCTGAAGGAACGCCGACGCCAATTCGAGAATATCGAGTTGATTGCCAGCGAGAACTTCACGAGCCGGGCAGTAATGGAGGCACAGGGATCCTGCCTCACCAACAAGTACGCTGAGGGCTACCCCGGCCGCCGCTGGTATGGCGGATGCGAATACATGGACGTGGTCGAGACGCTGGCCATCGAGAGAGCAAAAAAGCTTTTCTCCGCCGAACACGTCAATGTGCAACCTCACAGTGGCAGCCAGGCGAACATGGCCGTTTACTTCACCGTCCTTCAGCCCGGAGACCCCATCTTGACCATGGACCTCGCCCACGGCGGGCACCTCACCCACGGCCATAAGGCGAACTTTTCCGGAAAACTCTACGAGATTCATCATTACGGCGTGGATCGCGCCTCAGAGCAAATCGATTACGAAGCACTTGCACAGCAGGCTCAGCAGGTGAGGCCAAAAATGATCACCGCCGGAGCGTCGGCCTACGCGCGCACGATCGATTTCGCACGCATGAGGGAAATCGCTGATTCCGTAGGCGCGTATCTGTTCGTGGACATGGCTCATATCGCAGGACTGGTAGCGAGCGACGTTCATCCCACTCCGGTACCCCACGCCCATTTTGTGACAACGACCACCCACAAGAGCCTGCGTGGTCCTCGCGGAGGATTGGTCATATGCAAACAGGAATTCGCGAAACGTCTCGACGCGCAAGCCTTTCCCGGAGTCCAGGGAGGCCCCTTGATGCACGTCATCGCCGCAAAGGCCGTCTGCCTCCATGAGGCCCTTCAACCTTCCTTCAAGGAATATGCGCGGCAGATCGTCAACAATGCCAAGGCGCTTGCGGCGCGCCTCTCAATGCTTGGCTACCGGATCGTATCGGGAGGCACTGACAACCACCTGATGCTGGTCGACCTCCGCGAGCGAGGGCTCACCGGGGTGGAAGCCCAGACTGCTCTTGATCACGCGGCGATCACGGTCAACAAGAACGCGATCCCTTTCGACACCGAACCAATTTCCAAGACAGGCGGAATTCGGATAGGCACGCCCGCCATGACAACGCGAGGAATGAAAGAAGAGGAAATGATGGAGATTGCCGATTTGATTCATGCCACCCTTGAAGCCCATGCCGACCAGGCGAAAATAGCCGCCATTCGTGAGGAAGTGCTTCGATTCACAAGGCGCTTCCCAGTTCCGTAATTCCTTGGCGATACCTGCGCATTTAGAGCTCTTGGCCTAAAGGCGATCGTGGCAACCCGTCACGGGCTCTTGGCACAAGGGCCAACTCAATAGGGATCGAGCTTGATGCCCGGCACCTTGCCAAACTCACCGGTATTTCGCGTCACAAGCGGGACGTCTAGGCGCAGCGCGGAAACGGCGATCCAGAGATCATTCGTGCGAAGGGTAATGCTTCGCCGTACGATGTGCACTTTGAGCCGGGCGAAAGCAAGGAGTACCCCTTCGTCGGGCCAATGCGTGGGATAACGGGCGAGAAGCTCCAAAAGCCGCGGTGAATCCTGGCCGGCAATCCCGGCAACGTAAAGGAGTTCGCCCTTTACTATCCAGGGAATGGCAAGGGAATCGTTGGCGTGAGCGCGAGCGTAGATTGCCGCATCGGATGATTCGCCTTTGCGCCACCGATCGATCAGAAAATCGGTGTCAACCAGACGATCAACGTTCATCGCTCGTTCCCTGAAGGCTTCGCCTCCCTCCGTGTTGGAGACTGCGCCTCGGAGAGTGGCGGAAGAGCCTTAAAGGATTCGTCCAGGTCACCGAAAGTTCCGCGTTTTGCGACGGTGCGCAGCACCACCTGAGAAAACGAATCCTTGCCTGTCTTCCAGGCTTTCAATCTCTCATAGGCCTCGTCCGTCAATGTGATGGTTTTCATGCGTCATGCATACACGAAAAAATGACTCACGCAATTTGAGCAAGCGACGGGGAGGATTTTTGGTGAATATCGCGGCGAGAAACTCGACATTGCGCTTTGGCGGATAATATTTCGTCTTCTCGGATGGAATCGACATTGAGCCACGTGGTGGAGGATATACTTGCTTCGTACGACCGCGTAGGGGGCATGAACGCCACGGACGTTCACAATTTGCCCTCCAAACGCGCGATCGGCGAGATTTGTGAGGATCTGCTGCAAATCTTGTTTCCAGGTTTCCACGACGAAGAAGCCATTCACAAGAAGTCGCTTCCGGTCCTGACGCGTCATCGCGTGTCGAGCGTGATGGAGCGTGTGGAGGAGCAGGTTCGCCAGAGCGTGCACCTTTGCGACGCGAGGGGACGCGGGAGCCACGCAACTCCGTCGCTACTCGAGTTCTTCGAAACCCTTCCCGAGGTACGTGAGATCCTGCACACGGACATCGAGGCCGCCTATGAAGGCGATCCCGCCGCGTTTAACCGGGAGGAAGTCATTCTTTCCTATCCCTTTATTGAAGCGATCGCTATTCAGCGCATCGCGCATCGGCTCCACCGGGCCGGAGTGCCGATCATTCCACGGATGATGACCGAATGGGCGCACGGCCGCACCGGGATTGACATCCATCCGGGCGCGGCAATCGGACCGTACTTTTTCATCGATCACGGAACTGGGGTGGTCGTGGGCGAGACCAGCGTCATTGGAAGCCACGTAAAGATGTATCAGGGAGTCGCGCTGATCGGCCGCTCGTTGTCTGGCGGACAAGCCCTCAGGGGCCTCCGGCGGCATCCGAAGATAGAGGACCACGTGACGATTTACGCGGGCACGACGATCATGGGCGCCGAAACGGTCATCGGGGCTCACAGCACAATTGGTGCAAACGTCTTTCTCACCCATAGCGTTCCGCCTCATTCGCTGGTTTTCTATGAGGAGAAGCAGCTCCGCATCCTAGATAAGTCGAAACGGCAGCCTGAACCCGCGCTCGAATGGTCTATCTAGATTACAACGCCACGACACCGCTTGCACCGGAGGCCCTCGAAGCCATGATGCCGTTCCTGCGTGACGCCTTCGGTAATGCGTCGAGCATTCACGCGGCGGGCCGGAAGTCGCGCGCGGCAGTGGATGACTCGCGGGAGAGGCTAGCGGGCCTCCTTGGGGTCAAAGCCCACGAGGTTATCTTTACGAGCGGGGGCACCGAGGCTTGTAATCTCGCCGTGCTTGGCATCGCGCGGGCTCATGCTCCGCGCGGACGACATCTGATAACCGCCGCCTCAGAGCACCATGCCGTGCTTCACGCTTTCGAGCATCTCAAGCACCATGAAAGTTTCGACCTCACCGTTCTACCGGTTGACCGGCTTGGACGCGTTGATCCCGAGGACCTCAGGGCCGCGATGAGACGGGAGACTGTTCTCGTCTCGGTGATGCATGCGAATAATGAAACCGGCACGATCCAGCCAATCGAAGAGCTTTCCGCAATTTGCCGAGAGCGCCGGGTCTGCTTTCACACCGACGCCATTCAGAGCTTTGGAAAACTCCCGGTCCGGCCAAACGATCTCGGGGCGGCCGCGGTTTCGCTCGCCGCTCACAAGTTCGGCGGCCCTCAGGGGGCCGGTGCCCTTTACCTTCGCTCGGGCATTGCCATCTCCCGCATTGTTCACGGAGGATCGCACGAGCACACCCGCCGGCCCGGCACGGAAAACGTGGCTGCGATAGCGGGAACGACAGCGGCGGCGGAGATTGCCGAATGCAAGCGTTGCGACGAGCAGACGCGACTGGCGGCGCTGCGTGATCGGCTTTGGCACGGTATCCAAAGCAGCTTTCCAAAGGCGGTACGCAACGGCCATCCTGTCCTTGCACTGGCAAACACTCTGAACGTCAGTTTCCCTGGCCTAGATGGGGAGGCCTTGCTCATCGGTCTCGATCTTGAAGGCGTCTGCGCATCGAGTGGATCAGCATGCATGGTTGGCTCGGTTCAGCCCTCGCATGTTCTTCTGGCAATGGGCGTCGAGTCCAGACTAGCTTCATCGACCGTCCGCTTTTCCCTTGGAACCCACACAACAGATTCTCACATCGAACATTGCCTGCGTGCTCTTACGACGGTTGTCGAGCGCCAGTCACAACCCCTCGCTGCCTGATGAAACAATCTCAGCTTGTCGTGCTCACCTTCGGAAGATCCGTTCTTCGACATCTGCGCCTCCTACCTGATGCCGCGGCCAACGGTGAAAAGCCGCGCCGGGGCTGTCTGAAACGCGACATCCTCCTCGAAAAGCTTTGCCGCCAGCTCTTGCGTGCCGCTCGTTGCCCGGACCTCGCCGTGACAGTCGAATGGAACCCCCGGCTCAGGACGACCGCCGGACTCGCCTGCTGGCGGACAAAGACAATCTCTCTGAATCCGAAACTCATCGAAGTCTCGCCCTCCGAAGTTCAGCGAACCTTGCGTCATGAGCTCGCCCACTTCCTGGCCCAGTATCGCGCCGGACGCCGGCACATTGCTCCGCATGGCGCCGAGTGGCGTCAGGCTTGCCGCGATCTCGGTATCCCAAACGAATCCCGATGCCACAATCTGCCGCTGAAGCGCATTCGATTCGAGCGAAGATACTTCTACGCCTGCCGGGAATGCGGCACCACACTCGCGCGTGTGCATGCGATGAAGCGCCGCGTCGCCTGTCTCAAATGCTGTCGCAGGCACAACGAAGGAAAATACCATGATCGCTTCCGCTTTATTCAGGTCCCGGCTCCTGAGAGGCTGGCGGCGTGACGGAGTAAGATTTTCGGACCGCGTTTCCTCATTGAACCACATCTGGCTCCAGAGTACAGAAGCATCCTCAGCTGCCCGCGATGAGCACCCATATCGAATCCCACCTGGTCGAGAAGCGTGTTTTCAAGCCTTCGAAAGAGTTTGTCAAAGGCGCGCGCATTCGTTCCTTCGCTGAATACAAGAAACTGTACGCGGAGTCGATCAAGTCGCCCGAGAAGTTCTGGGCGAAACAGGCTGGCGATTTGCTCTGGCGAGAAAAGTGGACAAAGGTTCTCGATTGGCGGCCTCCGTTCGCAAAGTGGTTCGTAGGCGCGAAGCTCAATGTTGCCGAAAACTGTCTCGACCGGCATCTCTCCGGGCCGCGCCGCAACAAGGCCGCCATCATCTGGGAGGGCGAACCCGGCGAACGGCGCGTATTGACCTATCAGCAGCTTCACCGCGAAGTTTGCGTTTTCGCGAATATTCTCAAGCGCAACGGATGCAAGAAGAGCACACGTGTGCTCATTTACTTGCCGCACATTCCCGAGGCGGCCATTGCCATGCTCGCATGCGCCCGCATTGGCGCCGTGCACAGCGTCGTCTTCGGCGGCTTTAGCAGCGAAAGCATCAAGGACCGCCTCGCCGATAGCGGGGCAAGCATCGTGGTCACTGCAGACGGTGGATATCGACGCGGTCAGATTATCACACTCAAACAGAATGTGGACCAGGCTCTCGAGGGCAACCAAACCGTTGAGCGAGTCATCGTCTTTCGCAGGACCCATCTCGACATCCACATTAGGGAAGGCCGCGACGTTTGGTGGCACCGGGAGGCCGAGTACGTGAATTCGGACTGTCCGGCCGAGCCTTTCGACAGCGAACATCCGCTCTTTATCCTTTACACAAGCGGCTCAACCGGGAAGCCCAAGGGCATTCTCCACACAACCGGTGGCTACTTGCTCGGCTGCGCGATCACCTCGAAATACGTCTTCGATCTCCGCGAGGAAGACACCTTCTGGTGCACCGCTGACGTCGGCTGGATTACGGGCCATAGCTATGTGGTCTACGGCCCGCTGGCCAATGGCGCAACCACTCTCATGTACGAGGGTGCTCCGAACTGGCCGCAACCGGACCGCTTCTGGAGCATCGTCGCCCACTACGGCGTCACAGTTCTCTACACAGCGCCCACTGCCATCCGGGCTTTCATAAAATGGGGCGACGAATGGCCCGCCAAGCACGACCTCTCCACTCTCCGGTTACTAGGGACGGTCGGCGAACCGATCAATCCAGAGGCGTGGATCTGGTATCACAAACATATTGGTGGCGAACGCTGTCCGATTGTTGATACCTGGTGGCAGACCGAAACCGGCATGCAGATGATTACCCCCCTGCCCGGCTCAACTCCCCTCAAGCCCGGAACAGCCACGCTCCCGTTTTTCGGCATCGACGCAGCGGTCGTCGATGACGATGGCAAAGAGGTTGGGCCGGATCAGGGCGGCAAGCTCGTTATCCGAAAACCCTGGCCCGCCATGTTGCGGACTATTTATGGCGACAACGCCCGCTACAAGAAGCAATACTGGAGCGAAATCAGAGGTTGCTATTTTACCGGGGATGGCGCTCGGCGCGACAAGGATGGCTATTTCTGGATCGTCGGCCGCATCGATGACGTGCTCAACGTCGCCGGTCACCGTCTGGGCACTGCCGAAGTCGAGAGCGCCTTGGTAGCGCATGAAGCCGTCGCCGAAGCGGCGGTCGTCGGCCGTCCAGATGAGATTAAGGGCCAAGGTGTCGTAGCTTTCGTGACCTTGCGACTAGGCTTCCCGGCAACCACCGAACTCGGCGAAAATCTGCGCAAACATGTCGCCAATCTCATTGGACCGATCGCAAGACCCGATGAGATCCGCTTCGCCGATGCTCTTCCCAAGACGCGCAGCGGAAAAATCATGCGCCGGCTGCTTAAGGAGGTCGCAGTAGGCGGCACGGTCACGGGCGACACGACAACTCTCGAGGATTTTACGGTGCTTGCCAAATTACGGAAGAGCGAAGAGTAAGTAGCTTCGCTGGGTTCTGCTCCCAATGGCGCCGGGAAATCGCCTCGATTCTCCGTCGTCGCCATTTGTGGCCAAGGTTTCTTGCTCCCTCGGTTTCGCGCACCCGGCAAGCCGGGCTTCATCTTCGCCACCCGCTTACAGACAGAAAAGCCTTGTTGGTGTCGCATTGCGGCCTGCTCATCACAATTGGATCGAGCCGCAGAAGGTAGCGTATACCATTCGCAAGGTTCTGAGATGGTTTGTCATGCATCGATTAACGAGACACCCATGGCTTCGCGGCACCCTTCAGCCAATCCGATAACTGACAAACCCACTCAGGGAGCCACTCTTCAGCGAGTTCTTCTTTTTCTTATATTGCTCGTGGAATTCGTTCCGATGACCCCGGGCAAAGCACAGCTTCCAGGAGTCAACTTGGGCGCGACCAGTTTCCTGGATGGAATGCCTCCGCCCGGCGGGCCAGGCGTGTATCTGGAGGAATACTTCCAATACTACTACAGTACTCGCTTGCTCAACGGCGATGGAAACCAGATTGCACTGCCCACCTCGCGCGGCACGTTTGAGACCCCTCGCGTGCAGAACTGGATTTGGCTCAACCAGGTGTTCTATCAGTCAAACCAGCAGATCTTGCCATGGGGAGGCCGATGGGGCCTGAGCCTCACGCTTCCCGTCGTGGCGATCGACATAAGCCCGGACGATTTCATCGGCTTCCAAGCAAAAACATTTTCTCTCGGCGACCTGTTCTTCGGTCCCTTCATTCAGTGGGATCCCATCATCGGAAAGCACGGGCCGATCTTTGCACACCGACTCGAACTGGACGCCGTTTTCCCAACGGGAAGTTATGACTCCCTCAAACAAGTCAACGCAGCGAGCAACCTCTACAGCTTCAACCCCTATTGGGCCGGCACTCTGTTCCTGCATCCCAGATGGAACGTCTCGTGGCGGCTTCACTATCTGTGGAACTCCAGAAACCCGGACACCGATGTCCAGCCGGGGCAAGCAATCCACCTTAACTTCGCCACTTCGTTCGAGATAATTCAGAGCAGAATGCACCTCGGCGCCAATGGATACTGGCTCCAACAAATCACTGATTCCAACATTGATGGCGTAGACATTCCGAATAGCAGGGAGGGTGTGATTGGCATCGGGCCGGGCGCGCTCTATGCCTTTTCGAGAAAAGATGTCGTCTTCTTCAACACCTATTGGGAGGTCAGAGCGCGAAACCGCACAGAGGGAGTGAGGATCAATCTTCGCTGGATCCACAAATTTTAGCCGCCGGACGACAACCCCTGCAGAGTTTGGGAAGTGGAGCTCGTTTAGTGTATCTCGACAATTTGGTTGCCTGTCTTATTGACAGGTTGCGCGGGCTGCTGCCTTCCATACAACCTGCCCGCCAGTCGAAGGCCGTCCGGTCCGTCAAGGGCGAATTCAGTGGTAAAGCTCTGCCCGTTATCGCAGTACCCGATCAGGCGGTTTCCCTGTTGCACGAACCGGCCCCGGTAGGCGCACACTCCCGCCTCGTACAGAGTGAACCCGCCCTCGCGATCGATGGTGAGCGTGCTGGCTGACTTCGTGAGGAGGTCATTGCCCGGGACGTACAAGGGGTCCGCCTCCCAATACCATGTGCCGGCGAGTCCAGGATCTAGCCGTGACTGATCGCCAGATTCCAATAGGCCAAGATCCCGGTACTCGACACCTACGCCGACGGTACCGCTAATGTTGACTGACTTTCCGCGGCACTCTGTCTGAAAATCCTCGGCAGGCATCTGGCTCGCGCTCCCTTTTGCCAGCAGACTGACGGCCATCGGAAACCCTGCAAGGCACGGCCAGAAGAGAATTCGCATTGCCGTGGCACGGACATTTCGCCTTAACGCTGACATTCTCTCGATACCCTCGACCTTAGTGAGCCCTCCCCCGAAATCATCTACGAACCGTTCGTCCGAACTTGCACAAAAAATCCCAACAATCTTGGCTCATGCCTTATCGACGCCCTGCGGCTAACCGCTCTTGAATGCCTCGGTAACGTCCGGCGGAAGCAGGGGCGTCGCTCCGTTGTGCGAGGCGACGAAGGCTCCCACGCGACAGGCATTTTCAAGAACCTTTTGAGTGTCGGTGCCGCTGGTTAGCCCGACCATCAGGCCGGCCATGAACGAGTCGCCTGCGCCCACCGTATCCTTGATGACCACTTGAGGAGCAGGAGCACACACCAGATTGCCACTCTCCCACAGTGCCGCGCCATCAGCACCCCGCGTCACGCAGATCCGCGAAGTATTCGTTGCTTTCGCCAAGGCTGTGCAGGCTTCGTCAAGAGCATCCAGGCTCCGCGGGGTGTCAAGCATGGCTCGGCCGGTACGCAGCCAGGAAGCAAGCTTCCCAACTTCATCATCATTGAGTTTGATGACATCGGCACGCTTCGCGATGTTCACGATCAACTCGGGTTCGGCGAAGGGAGGACGGAGATTCACGTCGAAGAATTTCATGGGGCCTTCGATAGCCAGCAGTCGGTTCAACTGGTCGCGGTTGTGAGCCGACCGGCCTGCGAGTGAGCCAAAGATCAGCCCGCGGGCCTGCGTAACAGCTTCGATGGTTTCCGGGGAAACCCCAATCTCGTCCCAAGCCACCGGCTGAACGATCTCGTAGGTCGCATTGCCGTTGGCATCCACGGTCACCAGCACAGTTCCGGTGGGAAGACCCATACGCGCACGAGTTACAAACTGCGTGTTGACTCCCTTGTCTTGGGCCACTTTCAGAATCTCGTCGCCGAGCGGATCCCGACCGATCGCTGAGATCAGCGACGCTGAGACACCCAGCTGCACGAGGTGGGCGGCCACGTTGAAAGGTGCTCCGCCAGCATGCCGGCCCGAGGGCAGACAGTCCCAGAGAATTTCGCCAAAGGTGTAATATTCGGTGTTCATAAGGGGACTACGTTGCGCCTTGCGCGCACTTCATGGCGCGGCGTCCGGCTCGTAAATAAACACGAGGTCCTTGTCCATTCCCTTGGGATCAACGGAGCGCTCGAACACGAGAACATTCTCCGTCCCGATGATGCAATGCTCCATACCCGGCTCGAAATGGTACTCGCCGCCCGGCACGAGCACCTCGACCGAGAGAGGTTGATCGGCGGCACGCCGCGACAGGATGAGACCAGCGCCTTCCCTCACCCCCAGCCGCTCATCCTTTTGCTCGTGCGTCTCGAGTGCCAAGTATCCGCCTTTGCGGATCACAAGGTACTTTTCGACCCGAGGGTGTTCGTGCAATTCGATGGCAACACCGCCCCAGGGCGTCTTGATTACTTCGCCTTTACCCTTGTCGATTCGATCCAGAAGAACAGTGAAATGCGCAGACGTTTTCCCCAATCCATCGCCAAAGTGCTCGCTCCAAAGCCTGCATGCTTCACGACAGTAGCGGTTGAACGAAGCGCGAGAGTCTATCTGCGTCTGAGTGCCCAACTCGCCCGCAATCGCGGCAAAACGCGGATCCACCGCGAGTTTCTCGTGATTCAAATAATATACGGCGCCCATAGTCTAGTGTCCGCCCGTAGCGGACACACCGTGCATGGCTTCGTGACCACTGAGCCGGGGCCATAGGAAGCCATAAAGGGCAACGACGACGAAGCAGACCAGCGGCACGATGAATCCTCGGGAAAGATCGTAATGGTCGGCAACGGTCCCCATAACCTTTGGCACGATGGCGCCGCCCATGATGGCCATAACGATGAAGGAGGAAGCCTTCTTCGCCCCCGCACCGAGGCCGAAAATCCCCAGGGCAAAAATCGTCGGAAACATAATCGACATGAAAAAATAGGTTAGGAAGACGCTGACAACTGAAATCCAGCCTAGCTTAAGGAAGATCACCAAGCAGAGTGCAACATTGAGCGCGCCATATACGCCGAGGAGGGTGTGGGCAGCGAATTTCTTCAGAATCGCAGTGCCGGAGAAGCGGCCAACGAGGAAGCAGAGAAAACCCAGCGATGCCAGATTGGCGGCGGCTTGGTCGCTAAACCCGAGAACGCCATTCTTATGAACCTCAAACCAGCCTGCGAAAAACCCAGTGTCGGTCTTCCACGAGGCAGGAACGGCGGGCACCTGGGAAGTCATATAGTTGATGAAAAAGCTGAAAATCCCAGCCTGGGCGGCGACATAGAGGAATTGGGCGACGACGGCCATCACGAAGTGCCCATGCGACCAAATGGAATGCGAAACGTTCGGCGTCGAGTCATCGAGGTGATAATCATCCTCCATCTTTATGTCGGGAACGTCGGCAAAAAAGAATATGACGGCGAGAATGATAACGAGGACACCGACAGCGGCGTAAGGAATCCAGAGCATTTCTGCGCCCGTGCTCTGTCCCGCGGCGTCCTTTGAATAGAAAAACATGCCGCCGGCGATCGGTCCGAGCAGCAGTCCGATGCCGTTGCAGGACTGCGCGAGATTGATGCGGGTCGCTCCATATTCGATCGGTCCCAGAACCGTTGTGTAGGGATTGGCGATCGTTTCGAGGAAGGTCAGTCCAGCGGCGATGATGCAGACACCAAGCAAGAATGCCCAAAACTGTGCGATATTCGTCGCTGGGATAAACCAAAATCCACCCACGGCAACCAATAAGAGACCTGTGATAATTCCCCCTTTGTAACCCAGCTTGGTTGCCAGCCAGCCGGCAGGGAGGGCCATTAGGAAATAGCCTAGGTAATGCGCGAACTGCACCCAGGCTGACTGGGCCAAGGTCAGGCCAAGCTCTTCCTGAAAGTGCTTGTCCATCACGTCGATCATTCCGTTGCAGAATCCCCAGAGAGCAAACAACAAGACCAGCAAGATGAAGGTGAAGAGGACGTTCCTGCCGTCATCAGTGACGAACATTTTCTTTCTGGGGGCGGTGCGCGGATCATCGTATGGCACCGGGTGATCTCCGGAAGTAGTAGTATTCATAGTTTTGGCGGCTGCGGTATCATCTTGTTAGTCAAGGGCCGGCGCCAGCAAGAAAAATTCGTGCGAAGTGTCCCAAATGTTACCTTCTGTTCGTCGTATCTTCGAAAACCATCAGAAAACACGCATATGAAAACGACATCCGACTACTTGTTACTGTTTCGCGGCACGAGCTGGCACAAGGGGCTCTCCCCCGCAGAAATTCAAAGGGTCATGACTCAATGGAGGGCATGGTACGACGGCCTTGAGGCCGCAGGCACGGTCAAAGGGGGGCTGCCGCTCCTGAACGAAGGCAAAGTTGTCTCTGGAATCGAAGGACGCCTCGTTGCTGATGGACCCTTTGCAGAATCGAAAGAGGCCATCGGCGGATATTTTCTCATCACCGCGGCTGATCTCGAGGAAGCGGTCGCTGTCGCAAAGCAGTGCCCCGGACTCACATACGGAGCGTCAGTGGAAGTCCGGCCCGTGGCTGAGGAGTGTGCGGCCATGCAAGCCGCGCGGGAAGCCGAAGCCGAACTCGAAGGCGCAAGTGTCTGAGTCTAGCGATAAGGTGCTGACACCACCTGCGGAAATGCCACAGGTGGTGGAAAATCTCTTCCGGCGCGAATGGGGAAAAATCGTCGCGACGCTGACGAGGATTTTTGGCGTCGAACGCCTCGAGCTGGCGCAGGATGTCGTCCAGGAGGCTCTTGTGAGGGCTCTGCAAACATGGCCCTACTACGGCGTTCCGGAAAATCCCGCCGCCTGGATCATGCGTGTGGCACGAAACCTGGCACTGGATCAAGCGCGCCGGGAAACGAGATTTCGGAACAAGGAAAAAGAAATCGCCGGCTTTCTTGAGCAGCACACCCCCAGTGACTCCGCTGTCTCCAACGAAATCAACGATGACTGCTTGCGCATGATGTTTGTATGCTGTCATCCGCAGATTCCGCGGGAAGCTCAGGTGGCTCTTGCATTGAGAACGCTCTGCGGATTCAGTGTCGCCGAAATCGCGAGCGCATTTCTGACTAGCGAGGCGGCGATCGCGAAGAGGTTGACGCGGGCCAAGCAGCGAATACGTGCGGCCCGTATCGCGTTCGAGATTCCGGCCGGCGAAGAGCTCGCGGCGCGCCTCAACGGAGTCTTGCAGACGCTCTACCTCCTTTTCAACGAAGGCTACAAGGCGTCCGTTGGACAAAGATTAATCCGGAAGGAACTCTGCCGTGAAGCAATCCGGCTGACGGAATTGCTTGCGGGACATGCCGCTGGCGACCGGCCTCGGAGTCATGCCCTGCTCGCCTTGATGTTTCTGAATGCGGCTCGCTTGTCGACGCGAACGGATGGGGAGGGAAACATTCTCCGCCTCAAGGAGCAGGACCGATCTCGATGGGATCAGCCGATGATCGCACGCGGCATGTTTCATCTCGCTCAATCGGCAAGCGGTCTGGAGATCAGTGAATACCACCTTCAGGCGGGCATCGCGGCTTGCCACTGCGTTGCAAGAAATTTTGAGGACACGGACTGGCCGCAGATCCTTTCGCTTTACGACCGACTCGTTGAGCAGGATGATTCGCCGGTGGTCGCACTCAATCGCGCCGTGGCAGTGGCAAACACTCGCGGCACGGCGGCTGGCATCGCGGCCATTAAATCTATCCGCAATTGCAAGGAACTGAAGTCGTATTACCTGCTCTATGCCGTGCTGGGAGAATTCGAAGCCCGGCTTGGTCGTCCACGGTCCGCCGCGAGCTACTTCCGGCAGGCCCTAGAGCAGACAGAAATCACTTCCGAGCAGCAATTTCTTTCAAAGAGAGTGCGGGAGTGCGAAACGGCATCACTTTCCGGCTCGCTGGCGTGAGAGGCATTAGGCAACCTGACGCAAGCTGCCGGCCATGTCGAAGGTGATCGAGGCCCTAAATCGCGGGGACCGCGAGCATGGCGGACCCGCAACGTAATAGATCGACGCCGCTGAACTGCGGACATCGATCTCCGTGTAGCTGACCGTGCAGGCGTCGTCTCGATGCATGCACATCGAAAACGGGCCCGCCTTCGGTGCATGGCTACGGTGCAGTTTCCTCAGAGAAGGCAAATCAATGCACTCGCTATTCAGGCGAGCACATACGCGCCGTCTCGTCTGATTCGCCTTGGCTTCGTCAAGAGAAGAGGAAAACCAATGGTGACGCTTCCACGACAGCTTGAAACGCTCCAAAGCGCCGCCGCCGGAACGCCATTCGGTGAGCGAGCGCTCGGAAAGGCTGGCCACGACCAGACGGAAAGGATTCATCCGGTTGAGAGGCAGGTCTCCCAAGAACGAGACGACCCCTTGAGAGTCACGTGCCCAGAGAAGCTCGCGAACGACTTCGCCCCGGCTCACCGGATTGCCGAACGCACAGTCCGGTTGGGAATACCAGTTAATGAGCGAGAATACCATTCCGGCACTGTTGGCCCCTATCCATGTTCCGCCAGTCAGTTCGCGCGGACAAAGTATCGACAGTCCTTCACGCCCATGAGCTTCGGGAGGAACGGCCGAGACCCGCGAGAGCCTCTCGTCCCGATTCATCGCAAGGACAAATCCGTCGTCGCGGGGGAGAAAGCTTACGCTGCACATCGCTCAATCCGCAAGAGGGTGAGAAAGGCTGCATCGCCGATAGCGCCTGCCATTCGGAGAGGATCCATGCCAGGGGATCCACACGATGTTCTCGGCGCCGGTTCTCGCTGGCAATCGCGAACACGAGGTCCCATTGCTCGAACAGGATGCGGTAGTCATTGCGCAGCGAATTGCTGGCATCATAGGCATTCGTAGCCTCTGAGGCGGTTCCATTCAACTCGAGAATTGCAAATCCTTCCCCCTTCCGAAATTCTTCGATCGACCTGAAGCGGACATTGTATCGGAGAATCCCGGTAGACTCCCTACACGCGAGGGTCGCTTGGTCACCGGAGCAATCGCATTCGCCAGACGGTGGCCGGTGAGCTACAATTCATCGTCTCAGCAACCGTGTCCGCACACACCATCTCGATCGCCGTATTGCCTTTTGAGAATCTCTCACCCTCCCCGCCCGACTCTTGGTTGGCCGTGGGCTTCGTGCAGGACCTGATCGCCGAGATTGCCCGATTTCCCACGCTGGGGGTTATCTCGGCGCAGTCCACGTTTGCTGCGGATACGGCCGGTCTGGCCGACGCAGCAATCGGACGCTGCCTCGGCGTCGAGTACCTGCTGAAGGGAAGCGTACGGAAATTGGAAAAGGCGATCCGCATCAGCGTCCAACTCGTGCAATTGGAAGATGGTCGAAACCTGTGGGGTGAACACTACGACGTGCGGGAAGACGATTTGTTCGCTCTGCAAGACGAGATTGCGGCGAAAATCGCGAATGCTCTATCCGCCCGAATCGATCAGTCGATGCTCAGCGCGGCGAAAAGGCACCCGCCCGCGACTCTAAAGGCCTACGAGTGCTGGCTGCGCGGATTGGAATGCCTCCAGCGTGGAACGGCTGAGTCCGATAACGAAGCCCGCGGCTTTTTCGAATTGGCGCTGGAAACGGATCCGCAGTACGCGCGGGCGCATGGCGGCCTATCCCTCTCGCATTTCAATGAATGGAGCTGCCAGGCATGGAATTTGTGGGAAGAAAAGGAGAAACTGGCCTACGAACACGCGCTGCAGGCCGAAGCGCTGGATCCCGACGACCAAATCGTGCAGGTCATCCTCGGTCGGATCGAACAGTATCGGCGCGATTTCGACAAGGCTGGCGTGCGCCTCGAACGCGCCTGGCACCTGGCGCCAAATGATGCCTTTGCCCTAATACAGCTTTCGCTTTGCTTTACCTTCCAAGGCGACCCTGTGCTGGGCCAGCAGCTCGCCAAACGCGCCCTCGACCTCAGTCCGCTCTGCCCGAGTTGGTATTTCTATTGTGCTGCTCTGCCGCTTTTTGCTTTGAAGCGCTACGACGAAGCCGTCCTCATCACTAGCAAAGGGGGGCTGGCAATCGTTGATTCCGGAGCCTATCTCGCAGCCTCGCATGCCTATCTGGGAAATCGGGAGAGGGCGAAGTTTTACCTCGGTGAGTTTCACAAAAACTTCGTCCAACGCATCACGTTCGGCCGGGAACCGGAACCCGGTGAAGCGATGCGCTGGCTGGTTCACGTCAATCCCTATCGTCGCGAGGAGGACAGGGACCATTTCATAAAAGGCATGCAGCTGGCGGGCCTCGACGCCAAGGCGTCCGCTCTCCGCTCATCGACACCTGTTTCCTGGCCAATTGGGAATATTTTTCGCCGTGAAGGCGAGCTCTGGACGGTGTCGTTCGATCATCAAGTCGTTCAAGTCACGGAGCGACGGGGATTCCTCGACATCGCTCAGTTGCTCGCCCATCCTTGCGAGGAAATCCATTGCGCAGTGCTATGCGGACAGCCCGTAGCGGCTGGTCGAGGCGTATCCATCCTTGATGAACAGGCGCGGCGAGCCTATCGGGAACGCATCCGCGAAATCGAAGAGGGACTTGCCGAAGCGGAACGGGACAACGACTCTGGCCGATACACCCTGATCCGAGAGGAAAAAGAACAGCTGATCGACGAACTCAGGAAAGCAACAGGACTCGGCGGGCGTGAGCGAAAAATGGGCGATTCCGCGGAACGCGCTCGGTCAGCCGTCACATGGCGCGTTCGCGACGCGATCAAGAAGCTGGAAGCTATCCATCCTTCTCTCGCCCGGCATCTCGCAAACTCCATTCGCACAGGATTGTTCTGCTCCTACAATCCCGAAAAGCCCACAGGCTGGTTTGTATAGCAGTGCCTCCAACAGGAGAAAGTCCGCGAAGCGTCGCGGGCGCCCGTCGATCCTCGGCGCGGACGCCCACAAAACCTTCGTTAGAACCGTCGGCGAAAAACGGACTCGAACGACAGTCGAGCTTCCCGGCGGCAGGACAGCGATCGCCGGCCGCAACTTGGCGCCGCGATTTCGCCTGCCACATTCTCACGCCAACCGCGCAAGGCCGACTTCTCCATCGCGCGAAATTCTGCCGATGGATTCACTTCTACCCGCGTGATCGACCTCCGCCGAGGGACGAACGAATCACTCGACGTCTGCCCTGCTTGAAGCGTCCAGCTTTCCGCCATTGAGAGCAACAAGTCCAATAAAGGCCGCACTAATAACGATGAGACAGAGGATGATCGCGCCGATGATGACAACTGGGTTTTTCATACAGGGCAGAATTATGCCCTAAAGTCCCGCTTGCTGCAAAGCTTGTGGAGCTTTTCCCGGCGTTTTCGCCGATTTGGGACTTTTAATTAACCACAGAGGGCGCAAGGGACACAGAGAGAGGACAACGTTGCACGGTCGCGATCACTTCCTTGGCCAGTGGACGATTTCTCGAAGATAGTGGCCTTTTTCTCGATCGATCGGCTCGAAACTTGACCCGCAAAATACACAAATGCTTTGGCTGTGCGCCGTTGGCATACGCCTTCCCTACAAGAAAATTTGGAACGTCATTGTGGAATCGCCGCAAAATGCCGGCGCGACTCGATCGCGCCTGCAAAAACGGCGGTCATCAAGATCGTCACTGACTTCTTGGCGCCGCCTGCAAGAATCAGGACCTACTGGATCGCATGTCATTTTTGAGCGAGATCGCGAGCGCGTTTGCTGACATCGCCGGAGTCGAAGCCGTTGCATGGTGTGGATCGGCAGCATTGCAGAAGGCCGATTCCTTGTCCGATCACGATTTGTACGTGTACTGGCGAACGCCCGTGCCGCTCGACGCCCGAAAGCAGGTTATCGCCGCTCGCGCCTCTGAATACCAACTGAACAATACCTTTTGGGAGTTGGAAGACGAATGGATTGAACCGGGCGGCATTCGCTTCAACGCGATGTACCGATCATGCCGGGAAGCGGAGGAAGAGGTCCACCGGCGTCTCGTACAGCATGTGGCTTCTCTTGGATACACGACTGCATACTGTTTCATTTGCCGGAAAGCTCGACGCACCAATCGCGGCTCACTTGGAACGGATGCTGGAACGACTCGATGAGAAACTGACGGAGTTCCAGTCACTATGCTCTTCGCCCTAACGGCCGATCCGAGTAACCCTACACAAACCTACCCACGCAGATTCGCGCCGTCACAAAGCGCACGCTAAATGTTAGATAACGTAAATGACCGCGAGACCAGCGTTCCGGAAATGCTAATTTGTCTTGCCTTGGACTGAAATTTGCACGCATTGTATGAAGTATGTTGTTGCACCACAAAAATAGGCTTAAGATGTTTAGGTTATTTGGTTTTGCCACGATTCTCGCACTTTCTTCGACTTGGGCTGAGAGTGAATTTACTTACATAGCGCGTCTCGGCCTGAACGGCGAGGAGTTCACGAGTCCGATCGGGCAACAAAGTACCTATGTATACGGCCTTAGCGACTCTGGCTATCTCTACGGCATTTCCTCCATGTACGGCGGCCCGGGACCCGCTCCCACTGGTCAAGCTGTATGGGCCGCCGATACATCAGGGGCGACCACGCGTATTGGCTTTTATGACCAGAACGGAGGCAATCAATTTACCAGCAGCACGGGCTCGCAGTATAGTGAGCCTGAGAATTACAATAACGACGGATACAGCGCCGGATACGTTACCGGCTATTCGACAATGTTCAATGGCGGGGCCAACACTTTGGGATACGCCGCTTGGGTCGCGAACCCCGCTAGCGGTACCGTGCGCGTCGGACTTTATGACCAAAACGGAGGGAACGAATTTACTGCAAGCACGGGATCTCAAAGCAGCCGTATATGGAGCAGCAATGAGGCCGGCGTCACAACCGGTTGGTCTGCGCGCTACCTCGGCGGAACGCCTCCTTCAGAGGCTGTGGATGAAAAAGGATACGCCGCTTGGGTCGCAACCGCATCCGGCGTCACCAAACGCGTCGGCTATTTTGATCAAGACGGAGGCAATCAATTTACCCGGAGCGACGGCTTCCAGGCCAGCTACTCAAGCTTCGTGACCGAGTCCGGACATGTCGCTGGCGTCTCGTATCGCTACGATGGCAAAAGCGACAGCGTTGGGAGAGTGGCATGGATCGCGACAGCATCCGGAGCTACCACCCGGATCGGACTCTACGATCAGGACGGTGGCAATCGCTTTACCAGTAGCACGGGCTCTCAGTACAGCTCTACCGCTGCAGATTTTGCGGAATCCGGCTACGTGCTCGGAGTTTCCTCGATCTACAACGGCTTGACAGATCCAAACGGGACAGCTGCTTGGGTGGCGAATCCCTCTGGGGCCACCGCACGCGTTGGCCTCTACGACCAGAGTGGTGGTAACCAATTTACGAGGAGCGACGACTTTCAGAACGCAGAGCCCTACTATGTCAATGAATCCGGTTATGCCACAGGCCGTTCGCAGCGTTTCAACGGAACCGGTAGTGACCTTGGTTGGGCCACTTGGGTAGCGGATTCCACCGGCCAAGCGAGAAGAATCGGCCTCTACGATCAAGCTGGTGGCAACGAATTCAGCCGCAACGACGGCTACCAAGACGGCTACCCCGCTTCTCTGTCCAATTCCGGCCATGTGGCTGGTAATTCATCACGCTACAAGGGGACAGGAAATTCGATGGGAAATGCCGCTTGGTTAGCGGAAAGCTCTGGAGCTACCATACGAATTGGATTCTATGATCAGGGCGGTGGAAACGCATTTACTCGCGACGATGGCTACCAAGATAGTTACATGGACAGGCTCACCGATTCCGGCTACGCCATTGGCGGCTCGACACTTTATAATGGAGAGACGGTTGGCCTGGGTCAGGCGGCCTGGATTGCCAATACCTCGGGCACGACGAGAATTGGCCTCTACGACGAGCAAAATCCCAGCAGTCCCCGGGAATTCACAACTCTGACAGGAGCATACCGTAGTTTCGCAAGAGATGTCACCGAATCCGGCCTGGTGATCGGTGAAAGCGCGCGCTACCTGGCCGACTCGAGTTTCGGAGGAAACGCTGCGTGGGTTGCGACGAGCTCTGGCACAACGACTCGGATTGGTCTTTTGGATGCTGTGCACACAAGCGCTTCAGGAATACAAAGCAGTGGAGCGGCATTCGTAACGGAGTCGGGCTTTGTTGCGGGCTCTTCTACACGCTACAATGGCGACGAGACGCAGGACGGTCAGACTGCCTGGCTCTTTGATCTTTCCAGCGGGGAGACGGTTCCCTTTGAACTCTCAGTGCGTCCCAGCGACGGGTTTGCATTTTCCAGCGTTATCCGCCTCACCGAAGAAGGTCTCGCACTCGGTTACTACGCGCTTTTCGATGGCGAGGCTTCTCTGGGAGATCGTGCATTTGCCTACCTGCCCGGACGCGGCTTCTTTGACATCGGTAGCAACCTCGACAGCCCGCTAGACTCCGCTGGTTGGGATTACTTGGCCAACGCATTCCTCGGCAATTCAGACGGCTTCATCGTTGGACAAGGCGATCCGCTTGGCAGCGAAGCAAGCAGCCAAGGCGTCTATCTTGTCCAAGCTGTTCCAGAAGCTTCGACTTCGGCATTTCTTGGACTCGGTTTCGCCGTTCTGACTACAGCGCTTTGGCGTCAAAAACAAAGTAAGAACTCATTCGATCCGCGAAATCTCCCTCGCTAGGTTCTTCTTGATGCAGGAGACAGACGCCGATGGGAGTACCGTTTCCCGAGGCGGCGCGTCCGGGGTGCCCATTCGACGCACCCACTTTCGCAGGAAGCGAAGTTGACGCATGTAGTTCCTGCAATAGCTGCAAAGCAGGCGATGCAGGAAGAGTTTGAGCCGCTCACCATAGCCTCAGACCTCCTGACTCGTCCCTGTAGGGGAAGGGGCGATGAGGAAAAACGATGAGCCGAAAGTCTGAGTCGCCATGCGGCGATGAAGAGCTGACTTTTGGGGCGCGAGATGACATAGGAGAGGATGCCGCAAGTTCA
>DATDAL010000045.1:0-15155 GCA_036525415.1 Terrimicrobiaceae bacterium
CAAATTGGCTCGACTTCATAGCTTGCCACTCTCGCGCCACGGAGTCGTGGCTGACAATCTGAGGCACGTCGGCCAATGTGTGGCTCCAGAATTCGGCGGGCGAGAATTGGCGAGGGACCATATGGCAGTCGATCTCGGCGAAGACATAGTTAGCTGCACGCTCACCCAGCCACGCCGCCCTTATTTCGCAATCGGCCACATACGAGAGAATCGAGGACTTGCCAATATGAGGCGCACCGACGATCGCCGTACTCTCTCGATTGTAGAGCCGCGAGAAGATTGTCCGCACAGCATCGCTGCGCCCGACAAACTTTGACGGCGGGACTGGCTTGCCGTACAAAAAGGGGTTTAGAATCCTCATCGCAAGGCGCTCAGTGTAATAAAGAGTACATAGAGTATACCCAAAGTGAGCAACAGCGTCATCCCAATCGCCGTATCGGAATGTTCTAGGAGGAACTGGGCGAGGCCTGGCTTGTCAGGCTCAAGCTGCTCCCGATCTTTTGGCCACTGGCGTCCGTGGTAAGGAAGGCTTTTGGCCTCCACATGCTCCCTCTCTTGCTGTTCGGCTTCGGCAAGTGCCTTCTCCTGCCGCTCGGCTTCCGAACGCTCCTTCTCTCGCTCTTCAGCTTCGAGATGTTCCTTCTCCTTTTGTTTGGACAACGCAGTCCCTAGCTGTTTTTTTAACCTGGACAGCACAGCGTCTAGCGATTCCTTCTCCCGCTGCTCGACTTCCAGACGCTCCTTCTCCCTGTGTGTAGCTTCCAGACGTTCCCTGTCCCGCTGCTCGGCTTTCAGACGTTCCTTGTGTGTAGCTTCCAGACGTTCCTTGTGTGTAGCTTCCAGGCGTTCCTTCTCCCGCTGTTGTTGAGCCCTGATATTTCGGACCAGTGAAGCGAGACGATCCGCGGCGTCTTTGTAGTCGGGACGCAATCCGATCACATCAGCGAATGCCCTCTGCGCCTCTACAAGCTTGTTCTGTTGCTCGGCTCCGAGTCCCTCTGCATAACGGCGGGCCAGGTTCGCTTCTTTCTCCACGCCTTTCAGCTCTTCGGACCAATCGTTCTGCGGATCCGCCTCGATGAGACGCCGATATTGCTCCGCGGCCCCGTCCCAATCCTCTCTTTCCACTAATTGGCCAATTTCCGAATGGACCGTCTCCAGTATTAGTGCCCGCTGAGCCGCCGCTACGATGGCGACCTTCTCATCGGCGCCAGCCTCTCGGTACGCAGCCAACGCCCTGTCATAGTCACCTGTCGTAAGAGCTCGATCTCCCTGGGTAATGACAAGAGTCCGCCTCCGTTCGGCAGCCAGCGTCTCACGAGGGGAGATCCCAAGGACCCGTTCGTAGACGCTGACGGCGTCGTCCTCCCGCCCGGCCCTCTCCATTTCTTCTCCTTGGACCAACAGTCCCCGGACGAGCGGATATCTGGCGGCATCCTCGTCGTAGCGGTAAGCCTCCTCGAGCTCCCTCACGGATTCGTCCAACAAACCTCGTTCTCGCAGCACCTCGCCCAGCAAGAGTCGGGCTTTGAGATGGTTTGGATTGGCTTGTAGCGCTCCCTTCAATGGAGTGACCGACTCAACCAGGTTACCCAGGCGGTAGAACGTGTACCCTAGGCGATACTGCTGGTCAGCGATGGGGTTGATTCGATCCAACTCGTCCTTGACCTTCGGGAGCGGCTTACGCTGAGCGACCCAGCGGCGCATGAGATCGATGAAGAAGCCATAGCCGCCGTCAACGCGGCGAAGCATTTCCCATTCGATCAGTGTCTTGGGGGCCAGCTCGAGTTCGCGAATCAGAATTCGAATTCCATGACGTTGAAGGACGCCGGTCAGCTCCTCTTCGCTGATGACATCGTCCGCTCCGGTGACCTCGGCCACCGCCGAGAAGATGACGCGTTCGGCTGGCGGAAGGCCATCCCAGATCCATTCAAAGATGTTCTCACCAGCCTCGAGGGCCTTCGGTATGACCCTTTCGACGTCATTAACGTCGACCGTCGGGGTGGTAGCAGGGGATTCGGCATACGCCTGGTCGAACAGCAGTTGACACACTAATTGTGTAAAGTATGGGTGCCCAGTCGTGAGGCTCAGCAGATGATCGATCGCAGGCGCCGTGAAGTGCAGCGTGCCATCACTCTCGGCGAGACCGATAAGCTGACGAGCGCTTTCGATATCCAAAACAGAGATTCGTTGATAGCGCACCGTCTTGAACGTGGCCTTCACGTTAATCGAGAGCTCTTCAGCTTTTCGCCCAACTACGAACACAAACGCGAGCCTCGGCTCATCCTCCATCAGTCTGCGGAGGAAGGGAAAGAATGCCCGCGCCGCGGCGGCCTCCGGCAACCTCTCCTCGGCAGCCACATCGAGGACGTCGAATTCGTCGAAAAGAATGATCGGGCGGACGTCGTTTCCTAGGCTCTGGAGGAAGATAGGCAGGAATTGGTCGCGAAAAGATTCACCTGTCGGTGCGAAGTCAGCTTCGCGCGGTTGCGGCATGTCGAATTCCGCAGCAATCGTCGCAGCCAGTTCGTAGAGTACGGTGCCCAATGGTTTCCGAGCACGATCCATCAAATCAAAGTAGACCGGACGGAACGGCGGAAAGGGAAGCAAGTGACGCAGGCGCAAGAGAACTGAGGTCTTGCCAATTCGTCGTTGGCCAAAGAGTACAATAGCGTTCTGGTCGCTGGACAGCACGGCCTCGACGAGTCGAAAGACGTCATCGCGTCCGAAGAAGCCGCGCGCGTCGGCCATCGCCCTCCCGGCGATATACGGATTCCGGGGTGTTAGAGCCGGGCCGCTCGGGCTACTTGTATTCGAAGTCACTTGTCACTGTCTTTCTTCGAAAACGTGGCTGGCTTTTTACGTTAGCGAAATTCGTCATTATTTGACCCGGTTGTTTCCGGCGGCTTGAACAACAACGGCGAGTTGCTCCAATCGAGGCGGCTAGTGCCGACCTGGTGTCGCGCCGGTCGGTCGCCGTGGGTGATGTCTTCCTCCAGCTTTTGGATAAGCGATTCAAATCCCGAACTCCTGGCTGCGGAGCATGATAAACAGAATCGGTCTGCCACAAAGCAAAAATGAGCTTTGGTTCTGTGGCCATCGTCTGGATGGGCCTTGCTCTGGGCCTCCGCCCAACAATCATCGTTCTCATCCCGCAAAGAGGTTCCTCAACAGAGCAAATGCCGGCTCACATTACCGGAGCGAATTGGGTGTTTGGGGAGCAACGGAACAGAAAAGTAGCGTCGGGCTACGCAAGGCCGAAATCGCTCAAAAAGACGCATTTTCGACCCGTGCGGGTGTTATGAGGAACCGGCTAACCCAGCGGCGAACCCCGCCCCAGTTCCTCCTCCGCCTTCTTCGCCTTCGCGATGTCCTTCTTTATGGGATTGAACACGTGCTGGGGATTTGTGTCTCCGACGATTGCGGTCAATGGACCAGTCATGCCTCGCCCCCTCGGTAAAAGGATACCGTCCCATTAGGTCGAAGCGCCGCAAACACTCCCGCATCGTTGGACTGACTGTTTCCACCGTTCGCAAATGCCTCGGAAAGTCCGGCTCCGCGAACTCTGGTCTACCCGCCGCAGCGCCAAAGCCGTCCCGAACTACTGGATGGCACAAATCCCATGTTCGACTTATCGCAATTGCGGGTTTCAGCATGTACCATGTCTTACCGGGAACCGCGCCAAAGGCATCGCCACGCCCTATGCTCTCGAAGAGCGGTTCAGCTTCGAAGGTGATGGGTGAACCGCCCGATCGGGCCTTGACCAGAATACGTTGCGTAGATGCTGCCGCCGGCATTAATTTCGTACCCGCAGAAAATGCGGACACATTCCCCTTTACATAGGTAGAAAGGCATTGGAAGTGCCAAGTTTCAAAGTAGGGGAGAACTCAATAAACGGAATTTGCGCACGTTTTCCGTTTCTTGAGTTCTCCCCAGCCGCGACTGCAAGCCTAGTCAGAGCGTCACTTTGTAAATAAGCCTTACCTTTTCCCGCTCTTACCTGATCTCCCTTTTGCTGAACTTGACGCACACAACTGATAGTGATACGTAAGGGAAGCCATCCCTTGCCTCGAGTCCCACGAGTCCCACCGGTGTTCATTCAACATGGGGCGGCAAACCCGCCGAAAGAACCAGCCCCGCCGCTTTGTCGAGTGTCTCCTGCCATTCCCTTTCGGGAATCGAGTCGGCAACAATTCCCGCACCAACATGGAACGAGACGCTGTCGCTTTCAAAGACCGCTGTTCGGATCGCAATCGAAAACTGGCTTTCGCCGTTATATCCAAAGTAACCGATAGCGCCGGTGTAGATGCCGCGCGGATGCGGCTCGAGTTCGGAAATGACTTCGAGGGCGCGCTTTTTCGGAGCGCCTGAGATCGAGCCGCCGGGGAAACAGGCACGGAGCGCCGCCGGATGCGTGACATCCGGGCGGAGAGTGCCCGTGATGGTCGAGACAAGGTGATGCACCTGTTCGTAGCTTTCCAGCTTCAGCAGCTCTGGAACGGTGACGCTTCCGTAATCACAAACCCGTCCGAGGTCATTGCGTTCGAGGTCGGTGATCATCACAAGTTCGGCGATTTCCTTGGCGGAAGTGATGAGGTCGTAGGCGCTGCGTTGATCGCGTTGCGGGTCCGCTCTCCTTGGGCGGGTGCCCTTGATGGGCCGGGTTACGACACGCCGGCCACTGATCCGAAGAAAGCATTCGGGCGAGGCCGAAGCTACCTGCGTGCCTCCGAGATCGAGAAATGCGGCGCAGGGAGCCGGCGAGTGGTGTCTCAGCGATTCGTAAAACGGCCAGGCATCCGCCGCAAACTCCGCCTCGAAGGAATGCGACAGGCAAACCTGATAGATGTCTCCCGCGGCGATGTATTCGTGCGCCGCACGGACCATGTTCTCGAATTGCGCTCGTTTGAGCCGCGCCCGAAACGAGATTTTGGGAAACTCAGGTCCGTCGACGAGTCCGGGAAGCTCGCGGGCATTATGCCAAATGCTCGGGCCGTGCAAAAAAATGGCCAGATTTTCATAGAAGCCAAACCTGAAGCGTCCGTCGAACCCAACCCATCCGATGGCTGCACCGTCAGGGAAACCGAGATCAGCGCCAGGTCTCTGCCGCGCAGCCAACTCACTCTCGAGCCTGCCCCATTCCGAAGGACCACCCTCGATAAGCAAGTCGGGTTCGCAGGCCAGTAGCGAGACGGAATTCGCGACGGCCAGGCTGGACTCCAGAAACACGAAACCCGGGCTCGATCTCATCGCGCGTGCCGCTTCTTCGGGAGCAACAGACGCCGCGCAGAGCGGATCGGGGACCAGTCTCGACTTCATTGTCGGAAAAATCGGCGAAAGTCGCTGCTGCGTCCATGTTCTTCTGCTTGAGCAATCGGTCAAGGGCTGCTTACTTTCATCGCCTGATGCGGTCCACACTTCGATTGTTCATTGCTGTTTTGGTTCCTGCGACGGCCCTGCTCGCACAGGAACAAGCCTCCCCTACGCCCGCTCCGATTGCCTCGCCGTCGCCAAGTCTCGTTCCTGTACCCGAGGGCGCCCCTGCCGAGCTTTCTCCTTCGCCGGTCGCGAGTCCTCCTGCTGACGTCATACCGATGGAAGGCGGGGCGCCGCTCGATAGCAGGGAGATCGCTCCTGCGCGCCCGGATGAAGCAATGCCCGACGAGTCCTTCACACAGCCCAACGCAATCATTCCCGACGAACGACCGGTTGGGCCCCCGGCCGTGCCGGCTACCTTTGAAAGCGCGCAGGAAAAAGCCCGCCAATTGAGCATCCGCTATCGGGACGTTCGCGTTCAAGCGGAGAAGGATTCGAAGGTGGTCAGCCTCTTTGAGCAGGCCGGGCGAGCCAAGACGCTCGAAGAACAGCGCGCCGCGATGCGCGAATACTACAGATTTCTCTTCAGGAGGATTGTCGCCATCGACAAGTCTCTTGAGGAGAAATGCAAGGTCATGGAAACCGCCTACCTTCGAAGGCTTGCTCAGGAAAGACTTGAGCCCACAATCCCGCTGAATCCGCCGCCCACCCCAGAGCCTTTGAACTAGACGCCGGGCTCACAACACTCAAGCTTCAGATTTTCGCAAATAAGCGCGCCTGTCGCGTTGAGCGCTCCCAAAGACCCATGCTTCGCAGCTCCCTCGAGTTGAAGATCGTCACCGGCACGGCTCACCCGCGCTTGGTGGCGGATATTTGTTCTTACCTCGGCGTGCCCCTTTGCGATGCCACAGTGAGTACGTTTCCCGACGGTGAAACTTTTGTAAAGATCAATGAGAACATCCGCGGCCGCGACGTCTTCATCGTTCAGCCCACCTGTCCGCCGACCAACCAGAATTTGATGGAGTTGTTGATTCTGGTGGATGCCGCCCGGCGGTCGAGTTCGGCCCGGATCACGGCGGTGATCCCTTTCTTCGGCTATGCCCGCCAGGACCGCAAAGACCAGCCACGGGTTCCCATTACTGCCAAACTCGTGGCCAACCTCCTTGCGGCCGCAGGGGTTCAACGGGTGCTGACGATGGATCTCCATGCCCAACAGTTGCAGGGTTTTTTCGATATTCCCGTCGATCATCTTTATGCCCTTCCAGTGATGATCAATCATCTGCGAAATCTTGGGTTGGGGGATCTCGTTGTGGTTTCTCCGGATGTCGGCGGCGTCAAAATGGCCTCCGCCTATGCGGAAGCTCTCAAGGGCGGCCTCGCCATCGTTGTCAAACGCCGGTTGAGCGCCACGGAAATAGAGGCCGTTACGGTGATCGGCGATGTGGATGGCAAAAATGTGATTCTGGTTGACGATTTGACCGAGACGGCAGGCACGCTTGTCGGGGCCGCGCGCATTCTTCGAGACCAGGGCGCGCGCGATATTTATGCTGGCGTTTCACACGCGGTCTTGACAGATTTAGCGGTTGAGCGATTGAAAGGCTCTGAAATCAAGGAGCTGATCACAACCGACAGCGTTCCTGTGCGGACCGATGTCGATTCGCGCGTCAAGGTGCTCTCGGTGGCCGCATTGCTCGGTGAGGGCATTCGGCGCATCCACGATGATGAGTCGGTGAGCTCGCTTTTTGATATCAGGAACCCGAAGAACTAAAGCCATGGCCAATCAAGTCAAACTCTCTGCCCGTCCTCGCGTTGAAGCCGGACGAAATGCGGTGGGCAAAGTTCGCGCCCGCGGCGCGATACCCGCTGTCATCTACGGCGCCAAGGACGCAGCCACAAATCTCGAAGTCGATAGGAAGGACGTTGAAAACCTGCTCTCGCGTGCCGTCGGTGAGAACATCCTTGTTGAGTTGGAGATCCGTGACGGCACCAGCACCACCAATCGGATCTCCCTCATTCAGGAAGTCCAGCATCATCCCGTGCGCGGCGAGATCGTTCACATTGATTTCCACGCGGTGTCAATGAACGAGGAGATCGATGCCGAGGTCGTTCTCGAGCCTGAGGGCGAGCCCATCGGAGTCAAGACCTTCGGCGGCTTGCTCCAGCAAAACATGCGCTCTCTGCCGATCCGGTGTCTGCCGCAAAATCTTCCTGAGATCATCGTGGTGGATGTTTCTGGGCTCAACATCGGCGAATCCCTTCACGTTCGCGACATCAAGCTTCCCACCGGCGTTGTCGCTGTCCCCGACGAGGACCTCACTGTCTTTCTGGTCTCTGAACCCACCGTTGCCGAGGAACCGGCTGCCGCGGCCGAGGAAGCCGCTGCTCCCGAGGTTATCAAGGAAAAGAAACCGGAGGCGTCTGAAGCAGCCGCGGAGACTAAGAAATAGTCCCGCCCGCCCCCGCGCGTGGAGCATGCAACCGTCTTCCGCCTTATTGTCGGTCTCGGAAACCCAGGCCGGCAGTATTCGGGTACGCGCCACAACGCGGGCTTCTTGGTTGTCGACGAACTGGCCCGCCGGTTCGCAGTGGAATTTCGCTTTGAGTCGAAGTGGGATGCCGAGGTTGCGCCGTGCGGTGGGCGCATGCTGATGAAGCCTCAGACGTTCATGAATCTCAGTGGAGAGGCCGTCGAAAACTATGCGCATTACCACCGGATTGACCCCTCCGAGGTCCTTACTGTCCTGGACGACGCAGCCATTCCCCTTGGAGAGCTTCGCCTCCGTCCTTCCGGCAGCGCGGGCGGCCACAACGGTCTTGAGTCTGTCCTGATCCATCTGGCAACCGAGTCCGTCCCGCGCCTGCGCTTTGGGATTGGTTCGGCATCCGGCGCGCTTGTGGACCACGTACTTGGAAAATTTGAGCCTTCGGAGCTTCCCGCGGTGGAAGCCAGCGTGAGCCGAGCCGCCGACGCCGCCGAGTACGCCAGCGCTCACGGTCTCGAAGCCGCCATGAACCTCTATAATAAAAAACCATGAAAAAACGCTATGAAGCCCTGCTTGCCCTCTCCACCCGTGGCAAGGAAGAATCCGTCAAAGAAATCATCGAGCGTCTCGAAAAGACCTTCACGGCTGAAGGCGCTGAAATCGAGCAGATTCAGCGCTTTGAGAAACGCGAACTCGCCTACGAGCTCAAACATCTCAGCAGTGCCTATTTCGTGAACTTCATCTTTGAGGTCGAGCCGCACCTCATCGAAAGACTGCGCGCGAAATTGAAGCTGGACCAGGACGTTGCTCTCCAGAATTATCTTCAGATGCCTCCCAAGAAAAAGACCGCCGAGGCGGCGGCATAACCCAATCAAAAGATGGCCAGCCTCAACAAAGTGATGCTAATCGGGAACGTGACCCGAGATCCCGAAGTGAAATATACTCCGAAGGGCAGTGCGGTTGCCGATCTTGGGCTTGCAATCAATCGGAACTACACAAATCAAAGCGGCGAAAAAGTCGAGGAAGTTACCTATGTCGATGTCGAACTTTGGGGCCGCCTTGCCGAGATCGCTGGCGAGTATGCCAAAAAAGGGCGCCCGATATTCATCGAAGGCCGCTTGCGCATCGATTCCTGGGAGGACAAGCAATCCGGACAAAAGCGCAACCGGCTGAAGGTTGTTGGCGAAGGCCTGCAACTCCTCGGTTCCCGGTCAGGCGGTCAGGGTGGGGGAGCTGGCGCAGATCTCGAAGGAGAGGCCCCCGCTTCGAGGGCTCCCCGGCCCGCGCCCACGAGGCCTTCGCCATCCGAACCGGCCGACGACGATATTCCGTTCTGAAAGAGGTCGCGGCTCGCGCGTAAATTCGAAAAACGGAGTTTTCGGCAGCTGCTCTCCTGGCGCGCTCCGGATTCGCATGATCTGCTCGTCCTGTCCCGTTTCGGTTCATGATGTCGCGGACCACTATGACGAGCTGGACAATTTTTATCGCGAAATTTGGGGAGAGCACGTGCATCACGGCTTATGGGAGCGCGGCGATGAGACGGCGGAGGAGGCGGTACTCAATCTCGTGGCCGCTGTGGTTGAGCGAGGTCACCTCACCGCGGGGACACGTGTTTGCGACATTGGATGCGGATACGGAGCCACCGCACGAATGCTTGCCCGCGAATGCGGCGCGAGGGTTTCGGCGGTTACGATTTCGCCAGCACAATATCGCCACGCGCTCGCCGAGCGGGGAAGCGCGCACAATCCTGAGTATCTCTTGTGCGATTGGTTGAACAACCGTCTCCCGACCGGATCGTTTGATGCTGTTCTCTCCATCGAAAGCTCTGAGCACATGCAGGACAAGGAGATGTTCTTCGCGCAGGCGCATCGCGTCCTAAGGAGAGGGGGGCGCATGGTCGTCTGCGCGTGGCTTTCTGCGGAAGATTCAACCGCCCTGCAACGGCGCCATCTCCTCGAGCCCATTTGCCGGGAAGGCAGGATCCCCAGCATGGGAACGGAGTCCGACTATCGCAAATGGTTTTCGGATGCGCAGTTCGTTCTTGAAAGCTTCGAAGACGTGAGCGCAAAGGTCCGAAAGACGTGGACAATTTGCGGCGCGCGCCTTGCGCGGAGCCTTTTTCATCGGCCCCGCTATCTTCGTTTCCTATTCAATAGCCGCGCAAATAATCGTATCTTCGCGCTCACTATTTCCCGCATCTGGCTCGCCTATGCCTTCGGGACCATGCGCTACGGCATCTTTACTGCACGCAAGCAATAGGACAGCGGCAGCAAATGGACCGGGATTCTACGCGCTGAGGGGCTTGAGCTGGTCGATATCCATGGCGACAAGGCACACATCATCATTAAATTCCTGGGTGGCTGAGAATTGCTGTACTTCGGCGATGAGGCTGCGGCAGAGTTCCATGGCAGGAAGCTCGGTCCGATCGCTAACGGCTCTCGAAAGTTTCTGATAGTCATAGAGCTGGCCGCCGGACCCCTCGACTTCGAACAAGCCGTCGGTGAAGAGCAGCACAACGTCGCGTGACGAGAGCTTGCAACGCAGAGTCTCATACTTTGCTCCATCGAACAGACCGAGAGCCGGGCCCGGCCGTGCTCCCATGAGAGGGGCGGCGCACGCGGCTGAGCCATTCGCCGCGCGCGAGAGGTGCAGCGGGTGCGGGTGACCCGCGTTGGCATAGCGCAGCTGGCCTTTGCCAAGATCGGCCACCACATAAAATGCCGAAGCAAAGAGCGTAATCTCGGTATTCTGAAGAGCCCCTAGTATCGCGCGATTGATCGCGACAAGAAGTTCTCCGGGCTTTGTCCACAACGCGCGCAGCTCGTTGACTACCGAGCGCACAATTGCAGCGATGAGCGCGGCGCGTACGCCGTGCCCCATGACGTCGCAGATGAACAAGCCCGCCTTGTCGTCCGAGATGTCAAGCACGTCGAAAAAGTCGCCGCTGACGATCATCGAGGGCCTGAAAAAGGGATAGAAGCGAACTGCGCTATCCTGCTCGGTGGCGTGATGAGGAAAATTCGGGAAGCGCTGCGGCATCAGGGCGCACTGAAGTTCGCGCGCCATTTCCAGGTCCTGTTCGAGAGATTCATTTTTCGCGCGAAGCTCTTCTGCAAGCCGGGCGAGCTTCTCGGCGGCACGTTTCTTCTCCGTGATGTCGCGGGAAATACCGAACGTTCCGATGATGTGGCCCTGTGCGTCGCGCAATGGCATCTTTGTGGTCGAAACCCAGGTGTCTTCGCGATCCGGCCACGTTTCCTTTTCTTCGTAATCCACGATCGGTTTGGCGGTGCGAATAATTTCGCGTTCGTCCGCCAGGGCGGCCTCGGCATGTTCGCTAGAAAACAAGTCCCGGTCGTTTTTTCCAATAGCGTCAGCCGGATTCGTGAAGCCGTGCCACTCGGCACAAGCCCGACTGACCGCGATGAAGCGGCTGTCGAGGTCCTTAAAATAGATGTGTTGAGGCAGGTTTTCCATCAACGTGGTCAGCAGATTGCGCTCCTTGGCCAAAGCCAGCTCGGTTTGGCGGCGCTCGGTGATGTCCCAAGCTACGCCGACGATCCGAAGGAGCTCCGCATTTTCGTCGCAGTGTACTCTTGAACGGACCCTAACCACATGCCCGCTTTGGTCCGAGGGCCAAGCCAGCTGGAATTCCGTGTCCAGTGCGGTGCGTGCTGCAATCGCGCTCCCGAATTCGCTGCGAATCCTCTCGCGATCCTCTTCATGGATCAAACCAAGAAAGTCCTCGTAGCTCCCCTTGAATGCGCCTGGAGCAAGCCCGAAAAGGGCATGCATTCGTTCATCCCACCAAATCGCTGACGTAGGCACATCCCAATCCCACGTTCCGATCTCCGCCGAACTCAGTGCGAGACTCACTCGATCCTGCTCGCTGCTATGACGCGTGTTACTCATAAGAAAAATGGATACAGGACTCCCGTTCCAACTTGCTCCGATCGTTCAAACCCGAATTTCCCCGCTACTCTAGGCGAGGCTGAGCTTAAGGAAAATTTCTTTTTGAACACCCAAAATCACTCGGTTACTCATGTTCTTGAATTTTTCTCCTTGCAAGACTTCCGAGTCGGACTAGTATGCATCCGCTCGGGTATCCAGGGTGTCGATAGGGAATTCGACAGGGCGGGGAGGTAGTTGTCGCCGCGGTGTCCGAGAGGTGCCGCGGCGACATCGCTTTTCTGGTAGGCCTTGAAAATCGATGATGAGGCGTCAGCTTCTTAACATCGAAAGACGAGCTCGCCTTCGATCCAGGCGAGATGGTCGGCAATGAGGATCTTTCCTACTCGTCGAGCGTGAAGCCGACCTTGATTGTCACCTGCCAATGCCCAATCTTGCCGTCCTCAACATGTCCGCGGGTTTCCATGAGTTCGAACCAGCGAAGATTTCGCAGACTCTTTGAAGCCTTGGAAAGGGCGTTCTGCACGGCGTCTTCAATGCCTACGGGGGACGAGCCCACAAGTTCGATCTTCTTGTAGATATGATTGCTCATCCGCGAAGGATACTCTTTCCTCATCGTCTAGACCAACCATAAAGTTCGCG
Source organism: Terrimicrobiaceae bacterium (assembly GCA_036525415.1). GTDB lineage: Bacteria > Verrucomicrobiota > Verrucomicrobiia > Chthoniobacterales > Terrimicrobiaceae > DASTFP01. Next base: position 12,351 of record DATDAL010000045.1, read on the forward strand.
CGTGGGCCTATCGCTTGCCGTCTCTCCGGTGCTTTCCAATAGCGTTCCAGCGGAATTAAGGCTGAGGCGAACAGGCAGGGCATATTTTACGTATCTACGTAATGCGTTTATATTGTGGAAGATATATCGTAGAATCGCTGAATGTTTGGAAATGATGAAATTTTTTCTTGCAGACTGCAGAGGCTGAGCTATTCTTGGCTTCAATTTAGGGACTTTCCAACGAGGGTCGATGGGGGTATCGACAGGGAAGGAAACAGGTGTCGCCGCGGTGTCCGAGAGGTGCCGCGGCGACAATGTTTTTAGGGTTTCGTGATTCAAGCGGGCGCAAGCACAATATCAGAGATATCACGCCCCAGGAACTCAGCCACTGTCTCGACCACCAAGCGATGATCTTCGCGCTGCGGCAAACCCGAAACGGTTATCGTGCCGACGCATCCCGTCCGCGGCAGCAAAATGGGAAAGCTTCCGCCGTGAGCCGCATAATCGCGCGGATCCAAGGCCTCCAAGTTGATCTTTTTCTGTCCCGCCATTAGACCGATCGCATAGGAGCTCCTGAAAAATCGGCGGACGATATTTCGCTTACGTCGGACCCATTCGGGGTTATCGGGCGTTGTGCCTTCCAGTGCCACATAAAATAGGGGCAACGTGTGCAGTTGAATGTCAATGACGACGCGGGCCTGCCGCGCTTCTGAGACTTCTTTCAAGCGTTTTCCCAGCTGCCAGGCTGTTGGCGGGTCAAAGTAGTCGAATTGCAGGCGCTTTTCCTGCAGTGCGATACGACGCAAATCCTCATCGATATCCATTGCCGTAGTGAATACTTCGAAGGCTTTCGGTGCCATGAAAATTGCCAATTCATGCTTCGATAGCGACCATGAAATGGTCTCCGTGCGCTAAAACTCGCCCACGAGTTCTTCGGATTGCTCAACCGGATACAGTTCGACCGTAGAAAGGGTCTGGCATTGTTTATTGATATTATGATGAGCCCATAGAAGACAAAAAGCCGGATTCGACATTGCGTGGCGTGTCCAGTAGCCTTCGGCAATGCTCACCCGAGTCTTTTCCGCCGCGATCCAGGGCGTTGACGCCATCGAAGTCGAGGTGGAGGTCAATGCGGGCAGTGGTGAGCCGGTTGTCGTGGTCGTCGGGCTTCCGGATGCCTCTGTGCGCGAAAGCCGCGATCGGGTGACCACGGCGATCGCCAACAGTGGGCTGCGCTGGCCGCGTTCCCGCACGACGGTCAACCTTGCTCCGGCCGACCTGAAAAAGGAGGGCCCGAGTTTTGATTTACCGATTGCTGTGGGGATGATCGCAGTCGCGCAAGGCGCCGAGTTGCCCCGGCTGAGGCGGTGCCTGGTGGCCGGAGAATTGGCGCTCAACGGAGAGGTGCGTCCGATTAAAGGGGCGCTTCCCATTGCGATTGAGGCGCGCCGCCAGCGCAAGAAGGCGGTGATCCTCCCGAGGCCAAACGCGCGCGAAGCGGCGGTGGTAAAGGGGATCGAGGTTTATGGGGTCTCGAACTTGCGCGAGACCTTTGAGTTCCTCGCACAGCAGCGCGAACTGGAGGCGGTGCGAGAGGATTTCGTTTTCAGCGGCAACGGGGCGGAGGATCTGGATTTCTCTGAAGTTAGGGGCCAACACCTCGTTAAGCGCGCCATTGAAGTGGCCGTCTCGGGGAACCATGCTCTGCTGCTCATCGGACCGCCCGGCAGCGGAAAATCGATGCTCTCGAAGCGGATCGCAACCATCATGCCGCCGATGACTATCGAGGAAGCGATCGAGACCACGAAGATTCACAGCATTTGCGGAATGCTCGATGACGGCAACTCCTTCTGCACGCACAGGCCCTTCCGTGCACCTCACCATACCATTTCCGACGCGGGTCTAATCGGGGGATCAACGAATCCCAGCCCGGGTGAGGTAAGTCTTGCGCACAACGGCGTCCTCTTCCTCGATGAACTTCCCGAATTCAAACGCTCAACCCTTGAGGTTCTGCGGCAGCCGCTCGAAGATCGGAAGGTAACCGTCAGCCGCGCTGCCGGCAGCGTGACTTTTCCCGCAAACGTTATGCTTGTCGCGGCAATGAATCCTTGTGCATGCGGATACTTTGGCGACCCAAAACGCGAATGCCGTTGCTCGCCTAAGCAGGTTGAGAATTACCGCAATCGAATCTCCGGACCGCTGCTCGATCGGATCGACATTCATGTCGAAGCGCCCGCGGTCGAATACAAGGAACTCAGCAGCGACGAGCGCGCCGAGGGCTCAAAGGCGATTCGCGAACGGGTGCTGCAGGCCAGAAAACGTCAGCACGAACGCTTCGCTGAAAAACCGAAGTGTCGGGCCAACGCACAGATGACTCACGGCCTCTTGAAGGCCCATTGCAAACTCGATGCCGAGGGCAGGGAACTCCTCCGTCACGCCATGGAAGAACTCCATCTAAGCGCCAGGGCGTACGATCGCGTTCTCAAAGTCGCGCGCACGATCGCCGATCTCGCCGGGAGCGAGGATATTCGGCCTCCGCATGTCCTCGAAGCCATTCAATACCGGACGCTTGACCGGAGTCTGTGGCATTGAGCTTCGACACGAAGATATCCTTCGCTATTCACTTTTCAAGTCCTGACCCCTTCGTAACCTCCCCTTTGATCGCACGCCTTCCGATTGATTGGCGAGCTTGAAAAAGCGGCTTGAGCTGCCCAATGTTCGGAGGTGGTCATCATACTGCAGCTGGTAATCGACTGATGCGCACATCGCCCTGCCCGCTTCCTTGGTTGCCATGATCGTTGTATTTCCGGCGGCGTGTTCGGGCAA
>DATDAL010000046.1:0-45069 GCA_036525415.1 Terrimicrobiaceae bacterium
CGCGCAGGCGCGGAATCTAATCTGGCTGCAAGGAGCGACCCGCATCGACCCACCCTCAAGCGCAAAACCTACGGGATGGCTGTGCGTGGAAAATCGCGCGTTACCTATCACGGAAATCGACCTGCTGGAAATCATCCCCGGCCGTGGCTTGCACATTCGAACCCGGCAAGAGAGCTGGCTGATCTCCTTGCCCGAGGAGCTTCAATCGGACGAATTGCTCCGGGCCATTACTTCCGGTGAGGTCAATTGCTTGTCGGGTTCCTGCGAACCCTTCGAGCAGCCGTCCGAATTCTCGAAGTGAACCACAACCCACCCCCGATCAAGGCATGAACCCGTGATCGTACCGGCAACTATCTTTCGCGGATCATGAAAAGCAAGAACTTCGCTCAGAACCGAATCCTCACCCACAGCGCCGCTTCGGTTCTTCCTTTTCGCTCTCGCCGTGATACTTTCGGGCTGGTCCTTAAAGCGACCGGCCAGTTATTGAGGGCGTAACGGTAACGAGGCTTTGTGAATCTTTGTCCCACCAATTTGTTGGATATGGTGGCGATAGCGTGCTTACGTAAATAAAGGGTTGCTCAACCTTCTTGTTGTCCAGGTCCTTCCTTTGATTGAGCTCTCTCTTAAACTTCTCGAATGCATCGATGAAATCGGCAAGAAAGCGTTCAATAACCAGAATCACACTTCCTGAGTCAACGTGCTTTTCCAAGTGATTGTCTTGCTTGATCCGGTCTTTCTGTTCGGAAGCAAGGAAAAGTCCGGCACCGGGTCTCAATTGATGAATCAAAGGACCGCGAAGGAACGAATAAAACAGCTCTTGCTTCTCCCGATACCGCTTGTCCCGAAATAGATTTGTGATTGCATTATCGAAGCGGGTTTCTGATGCGCCATAATCGTCAAGGCTCTTTTGATCGTAAATACTGCCAAGAACCTCGATTGCCTGACAGATGACGGAGAATGCATAGTAGTGCAACTGGCACTCGATCATTTTGTGGAGATCAGGAATCACAAGGTCCTCAATGAATCGCTTTAGGTCATAAGTGTTCACAATATCACGGACGAACGTCACCTGCTTTGTTTGCCTTGTTTTTGGGGGCGAGACCTCCGTTTATAATGGCTACACTGCAATGGCCCTTTCATCCATTTGCCGCGCTGTAGTTCGATCGAAGAATATCTATAGCCATATGCCGTCACCATCTGAGTGGATGGACTTTCGTAAGTCAACGAAGACTTTCCCGAATGCCTTGGGCAGGACTTGACATGTCAGTTCGCGACAAGAATCCCCTCGGTTGTCGGGAGGCAGAGACAGCCGTAGCATCGACAACCCTCATTGTCACAAAAACCTCCTCCAATCAGAACCTTCTTTGGCGTAACAATCTGGACAGAGAGTGTGCCCGAATGGGGTGGCCGGTGTTCCGTACATCTCCAAGACAACTTTGATCTGGAGGTGGATTTTCTCGGTCGTCGGGGACTAGACCGTGAGAACAGTTTCACGTTGGAGATGAGCGGAAGACATTTGGCCTATCACATTCAACACGACAACGGTTTTGTCTTTGTGATGCTCAGAGAGATGGATTCTGTGGGCGAATGGAAGTGTGTGCTTAGTGTTGCTGACACTCCGAAAAGCTGGGAGACGATCTATAAGTTGATTGCTGATCTAGAGACCCACGAAGTGAAATCGTTAGAAAAACCAATCCAAATTGGAAATTCATTTGATGGCCCGGACTGTACCGTGATTAGCTAACCAATGAAAATCCCCCCACATCTCGCAGAGTCGGAATACGCCACGAATTACGACTACCAAGAGCAACTCAAGAAACAACGTCAGGCTCTGGATAGTGATCTAGGCTTTACATATGCAGAACGTAAACCTAGGCGGAGGAAACCGTCTGGGCGTAGAAAATGAACCTAAGCCTAGCATGGGAGTGCCGCTGGTTGAGTCACCGATCCCGCTCGCTTCTGGCGAGAAACGTCCATATCTCCTTTGTGGTCTTGGTGGAGCGTAGCTTCTGGCGCAAAAAGAAAACCCGGAAATAAAGGCGACTGCAATAAACTGACGAGCCATGTTTCTTGCTAACAATCCAAGGTCACTCACAGCCGGTTCCTGCGCAAGCAGGAAACATGACAGTGCAAAGCGCTGGCGTGTAGGCTGTCGAGTGGATGGCTTGGTTAGCCATTTTCTTTCTCGGGAGAAAGGACAAGAATTTCTTTGGTGACCGTAATCGTCACATCCACTTTCTCGGGCGGTCTCCACAAGATACAACCTGCTCCATGATTTGATTGGACCTCGTTCAGAAAATGGACGCCAGCCCAACTATTTTTTACTGCCTGCTCAATAAACCAGTTTCTAACCTTCTTGGCTATTCGCTGTGCGGTATCGCCTGAATCCTGATTGTATAGACCGATGACCCTTTCGGCGGGACAAATGATAGCCGGTTCGGCGGGTCTGTAGTCTTTGGGTCTCGGGAATTTGAGTTTGCGTCCTTTAGGCATGGTTGGTCTCTTTGGCTAACGTATCTCGAATGACACACTGAATGTTGTGATAAGATGATACCGTGATATTCTGCTCGCTCAGTTCTTCTGCGTTGCGAGGGTCGGTTCCATGGAAGTTGCTTTATCCGAGGGCGAACCCTAGGTCAATGCTCATGTGGCGAAAGTGGAAAGCTTTGCTGAAGTGCTTTGTACACGCATTCACGTGATTACACGTTGTTTCTGACGTTTCTGCACTTTGTAAAGGTCGTAGCTTAAAGCTTGCGGAATATTGGTGCAGTACTTTATGCGTCCATCTGATTCTATTCCCACGTCACGAACGTGAACAGACGCATGATGTGGTTTGCCGTCATTTCGAACCCATTCGACGCTCAAATAAAGGCTATGGACGAAACAATCGTTTGGCCGGTCGTAAACCCCACTTCTGATGAATTTCGCATCAAATGGGTTTTTGAATGTTATACGTGTGCGAACTCCTTTGCCTGAAGATAACGGGAGCGAATTGGGATCAGGCCAGTCTGTTTCCTGTGCGAGCGTAAGATATTTTCCAGGAGTGCAAAAGACGTAGCTTACTGATGTTACGATCAAGTCGCTCTTGCTGTCGTTCGTCAAAGCAACATCTGGGAAGATGGCTAGTGGCGCACGTACGAATGTAAGATTCAGTGCCCGCTTGTGTCTAATATGAGTCAAGTAAAGACCCGCTGACGTGAAGATTATCGTCGAGAGTAATCCGATCAGGGAAATTGAAAGCCACTCCACAATGATCAATCATCCCACATGTCAGTTTGGTGGTCGATTGTGAATTTCGGCTTGGATGCTACCGCCGCGTATGATGCTGCCGCCATTGAGCACTTCGGCGCGTTTGCTCGTCCGAACGGGCAGCAATTGCACCAGGAAGCGCTGTAGACCATCCTGATTGTTGGGCAATGATTGTGCTAAGGACAGGGAAGGCTTTTAGACCAACGACAAGTCCTTCGCAAAGAGACGGCGGCATTCGTCAAATTGTTTGCCAAACCAAGAAAGGATCTCCATAGCTTCCCGACGGATTTTCTGGATGTCTTCATCAAGCAATACTTTAGACTCAAGTTGCGGGAGCAAGAACGCAAGCTCGTGACCTTTGTTGTGGATCTCATCGAGGAACGCTTGTATCTGCTTTGCATTGCTCTCTTTAAATAGAAAGGCGACCTCGGAAGTATCTCTAAAAAAGGTGTGCAGGTCTTCAAGACCTGTGTGCCCCCTCTCGGTTACCCGAGCAATGATTGTCATGGCTGCCTTGTAGACGGCCGAGCGTCTCTCATAAAGTTCGTGTCGGAATCTCGCCTCGGCGAGACGATATTGCGCGACCGCAATCACTGTGGTCAGAACGGCGATTGCAGGAGTCAACAGTGCCTGGAGGAAAGCAACAACGGTCATGGTGGTGTCCCATTTCATCGGGCGAGACCATAGCCACCACGAGTCGGAAAATCACTCCTCAAATCGTCCGCTCTATTCCTACGCGGAAAGATGACGCATCGCTCGATTTGCCCCTTTCCTGCGCGTTGGCAAACTGAGCGGTACTTCCGGCGACCGGTAGAGGTGGTGAGCCGCAAAGGCGTCACGCTCGCTGGCCTGGCAGTTGGGAAAGCCCATCGCAGCACGAGTGAGAAGCACCATAGGCGCCTCAAACAATGCCTTTCTGGCCAAGCTCAAAGAGGTCAAGAAACATGAGGCGAGATTGGGTTACGTTTAACTGTTGCTCAAACAAACTGGTGTTAATCACCCGCCGTGATTTGGGGGCTTTATTTTGTTTCGCTTTATTGTGAGCTGGTGCCAAATGGTGCCAACACTGGATGCATTTTAGGGCTTTTTGGTGCCTTCTGGTGCATGAGCAGCATTTATCTTTTGGAGGTAAAAACAGGCCGTGGAGCTTGTCATGGTGCTTGTTTAAAGGCAATGGGCAGGACAGGATTCGAACCTGTGAAGGCGTAAGCCAGCGGATTTACAGTCCGCCCCGTTTGGCCACTTCGGTACCTACCCGTCTACAATCTTGCCAGCGCCGCGTCCGAGCTACTGGTTAGATGTCTCGGCGAAACGCGGCTGGATTGTGATAGATTTTATCACGATTTTTGCCAATGGAAAATCGTTGCTGTCCGTGGGTTGGTTGCTGATGGAATCCAGCACGTCCAGACCCTCCAGCACCTCGCCAAAAACCGTGTATTTGCCGTCGAGCTTCGGCATCGGCGTCAAACACACATAAAACTGGCTCCCGCTCGAGGCCTTGACCGGATTGACGAGGTCGGGCAGACGCGACATGGCCACCGCGCCGCGAACATGATTGCGCCCGAGCTCCGCAGGGACGGTATAGCCAGGCCCGCCCGTGCCCGATCGGTCTGCGGGGCCGCGACGGCTATACGGGTCGCCGGTCTGCACCAGGCTACTCGGAAACACGCGGTGGAAACGCATGCCATTGAAAAATCTTTTGCGGCAGAGTTCCTTGAAGTTCGCCACCGTCGCGGGAGCCGCATCGTCATAGAGGCCGAGGACGACCTGCTGCAGGGCCCTTTCCTTGCCAATCTTGATTTGCATCACCGCGACCTCCGGCCCGACTGTGGCGGCCAAGCCGCCAGCCAGAGTCGCGAAAAAGAGTCCGATTGCTGCGAGAAGAATTTTCATCAGGAAACTAGAGGAAATTCAGAACGTTCCGCCATACCAAGGCAAGTACCAGTTTCATCCGCGACCGAGAAAGATACCTCCGCATTCTGGGTTTGGACGTAGCCGAGGGCGATGGTTTTTTGCAATTCGGGATGGTATGCGGCGCTGGTCAGGCGACCCACCTTTTGTCCTCCTGAAGCGGCGAGAGTTGCAGTGCTGCCTCTCAAGGGATCGAAATCCCCGACAAACCCGTAAAGTCGGCGATTCACGCGCCCGACGCTATGGATGCGGGAAACAACTTCCTGGCCGACGTAGCAACCCTTCCTGAAATCCACTGCGAACTGGTCGAGGCCGGCTTCCTGAGGGAGAGTGTCCTCGGAGAGTTCGTTTCCCCAGCGCGGGATGCCGCGCTCAATGCGCAGCAATTCGATTTCATCTCCCGCGGCCTCCGTAAGATTTTTCGGCGCCGTGGGAAGATCGACTCCTTCAACACCAAGCCTGCGGATGCGCACGCCATCCGCTCCGGCGGAAAGCGATCCAAAGACATGCCAGCGCAGAGGATCCCGGGGCATTAGCTCAAAGGCCACATCGTCCGAGACCGCGTACCGCTCGAGACGCGCGGGCAGGCTTTCCTCGAGTGAGGCATCAGCCTCGACAACGAACGCATCGTCGTCGATCCACAGGAATACATCCGCACAGAGCTTGCCTTTCGCGGTAAGAATCAAGGCGGCGATCGCTTCGCCCGGCTTCAGGCGGCGCACATCGTTGCTCAGCTGCCCATTGAGGTACCGAAGACGGTCCGCGCCGGTGACGCGAATGCGGGTGCGCGGTTCCAGGAAGTAAAATCCCCCCTCCCCGCGAAGCTTGCTCAAACGGCTCGTTCCCAAAAGCACGACATTTCAATCCCGGCGCCCGAAAAAGAGAAAGCGCCTCTTTTTTTCCTGATGCGGAACACCCGTTCCGTTTTCTCCCGGCTTTGCCTTCGCAGCTGCGAAAAGCTCTTCAGGCAGCGTATTCTCCTGATTGGGATATCCGTAGTGCTGTGCGACGCACGAGAAGTCGAGGTCACCCCAGCCTTTCTGGATGCCAGACATGGCTGAACCCGCGAAAGCCGCTGCCTCCGGCAACTCTATGCCGTGTTCGTCGGCCATCGAAAGGGCGATCTGAACATCCTTGAACATGTGTTTGAGCGAAAATCTCGGATCGAAGTCTGCGCTGATCATCGCCGGCACCTTCAAGTCGGCGAGAGGAGAGTGAGCAACGTGGTGCTGCAGGGCCTCCCAAAGCTTGTGAAGGGGGATTCCGCTTAATTCGAGCAAGGAGAGCGCCTCTGCGAGGGAGCCGACCGCCACGGCCGCGATCAAGTTGGTCGCGATCTTCATAGCGGCCCCTTGGCCAATCTCCCCAATAGGAATGATCGCCTTGGCGTTGGCTTCCAGCTGGGGGCGGGCTCTTTCCAGGACATCAGTCTCGCCGCCAATGAAGAAGACAAGCTGCGCGGCGTCGGCGGCGTCCCGGCTCCCGGTAAATGGAGCGTCAAGATACTTGGCATGTCGATCGTGGATCAGGCGAGCGGCTTCAAGCGTCTCCTTGGGAGCGATGGTGGCGTGGTTGAGAATTATGTGATCCGGACCGACGGCGGGAGCCATCGCTTCGATAGTCTCAATCAACGCCGGACCATCGGAAACGAAGATCTGAATGATTTTCGCCGAGTCGGCGACCTCCGAAGCGGATGACAGAAAGTTTGGCTCGGGACGTGGCGTCCGATTCCAAACCCACGTTTGAAAGCCCGCCTTGCGCAGATTCGCAGCGGCCCGGCTGCCGATGATGCCCAGTCCAATGACTCCGGCGTTCTGTCTGACCGTTCGGGCCATCAGTTTCCGGCAGGCTCGTTCGGGGACGCTGCGGGTGTCGCCGACGGGAGCGTGCTTTCGATTTGCGCGGAATTGCGGAGCGACTTAAGCAACGCCTGAGCGGCTTCCTCTCGCTTCTTACCCTTGAGGTAAGCAATCAACTGCGCCTTGACTTCTGCGTAGGGCAGAGTGCCGCCGGCTTTCTTATCGGTCACCTTGATTATGTGCCAACCGAACTGGGTACGCACGGGGTCGCTGATATCGCCGACCTTCTGGCTGAACGCCACTTCGGCAAACTCGGGAACCATGCGATCCTTCGGAAAGAATCCGAGATCGCCGCCGGATTCCTTGGCGCCCGGCTCTTCGGAGAGTTCCTTAGCGAGCTTCACAAAGTCTTCACCCTTCTTGGCACGCGCCTGGGCCGTCTTCGCAGCCTCCAACTTTTGGTTTACGACCTCCGGGGAATCATCCTTGCTTACCAGAAAGAGGATGTGGCTGGCTTTCACCGTCTCGGGTTGCTGAAATTCCGCCTTGTTGGCCTCATAGAATTTCTGCGCTTCTTCATCAGTCACCTCCGTCTTACCGGCGATCTGACTATCCAGCCAGTGCTCTTGCTGGAGCATCTTCTTGATCATGTCGCTAAGCTGTTCAGGCGACTGTCCAAGTTGTGCGAGCTGCTTGCTGAAGTCTTCTTCGGAAGGGAACTGCGCCTTGATCTTTGCGATTTGAGCATCAACCTCGGACTGCGGTACGATCACACCCGCGGCGGCTTTATTCACTAGTTTCTCCGTGATCAGGTCATCGAGAATCTGACGATAACCTTCCATTTTTTGATCGGATGTCAGGTCTGCGGCCTTCACTCCTGTCATCTGCACAGCTTTGTCAAAAGCTTCATCGAGCTGGGCCCTGGAAATCTTATCGCCGTCAACTGTCGCTACGGGATCCTTCAGCTCGATACTCGCGGATCCCTCGCGCTCGGCCGGCGTCGGGCTCGCTGCGGGTATCGACTCCGTCGGTGTTGCCGCTGCCGGCGTCGGAGCGGGCGTTGCCGCCGCAGGCGTGGAAGCCGGTGTTGCGGCGGGCTTTGGCGTCCCTGTTGGCTCGGGCGTCGCGGCGGGTTGGGATGGCTTGCACGAAGAAAGGAAAGCCACCGCAGCGGCCAAAATGAGCACAATGGAGGATGCTTTGTTCATTGGTAAAGAGGCTTTTCTTCGCACGGGCAGGATTTCAACGCCAGTGGAAATTTGTATTTTCCAATTTACAGCCTCTGACAGCAGGTTGATTGTAAGCGCTCAATCTGCTCACGTGGCGGAACTGGCAGACGCGTGCGCCTCAGGAGCGCATGGGGCAACCCTTGGAGGTTCGAATCCTCTCGTGAGCACGGCTCGAATTTCCGCCTCTCAGACATGAAAATTTTCACCACAGAGGACACAGACCACGTCTGCTCTGTGTCCTCTGCGGTGAAGTCTCTGACTTAACCACCCGGCATCGAAACGACCCTTCCACAACAGAATCCGGGTTTTGTCTGCCGCACGTTCGCAGCCATCGCCAAACGCTATGATCTCGCGAATCATCTCCTAAGCGGAGGATTCGATTTCTTATGGCGCGCGAAGGCGGCGCGCATGGTCGCAGCGGATAATCCCGCTCGCATCCTCGACCTTGCCACCGGCAGCGGGGATCTGGCCAAAGCCCTGCACAGAGCTTCGCCCCGAGCCCTTGTTCTCGGGGCAGACTTTTGTATTCCGATGCTGGAGATCGCGCGAACAAAAGACCTTCCCCTGCTTGTACAGGCGGACGGGCTGAAGCTGCCATTCCGCGACGGCACGTTCGATGCGCTGACCGTCGCTTTCGGTCTGCGCAACATGGCGTCTTGGGAGAATGCGCTGTGCGAAATGGCCCGCGTGCTACGCCCTGGCGGGCTGCTCTTGGTTATGGACTTTTCACTGCCGGAATTTGCTCCTTTGCGAGGATTCTACCGTCTCTATCTGCACAAGGTGCTGCCCCGCTTCGCAGCCATGATCACCGGAAACAAGGAGGCCTACGAATATCTCGGCAGCTCGATAGAATCCTTTCCCCGGGGCCGGAAAATGCAAGAACTCGTGGAACACAGCGGATTCTTCCATTGCCGCGCTCATCCTCTCTGCTGCGGAGTAGCCAGCATCTACACCGCTCGAAAGAACGCCTATAAATAAACGTCCTGACCACTCTCGCGTCCCACCCAGCACCGGATTCGGAAGATGTGAGCAGGGCGCGTGTGAGGGTTGAGCGAGACAAAATTTCGGGAACCTGTCCAAAGAAAGCGCTCTCCCGTGAGAAGGTCTTCCACCTGGAAGGTTTCCTGCTGACCGATTCCAAAGTCCTCCAAAGGAACGTAGACAAAGGCAGTTTGAGGATGGTGAGGATCTACTGTCACCGCGCAGAGGATGAGACTGTCCAGTGCATCGGTCGTCTTACTATAAAAGAGGATGTTGTCGTTTTCCGCGTGGTGAAAGCGAAGATTTGCGTATTCATGGAAAGCCCGGTTTTCCCGACGGATCGCGTTGAGCTTGGTAATGTATTCCTTGATGTTTCCTGGTGCATCCCAGTTGCGGCCCTTGAACTGGTATTTTTCCGAATCGAGATATTCCTCCTTGCCAGGAATCGGCGTGCTTTCACAGAGCTCAAAGCCGCTGTAGATTCCATAGACAGGCGAGAGCGTCGCCGCGAGAACCGCGCGGATGAGGAACGGCGGGCGCCCTCCCAATTGAAGAAACTGCGGCAAGATATCCGGCGTGTTCGCGAAGAAATTCGCGCGAAAATAATCTTTCATTTCCGTTTGCGTGAGCTCGGTCAGATAGGCGGAAAGTTCCCACTTCGTATTGCGCCAGGTAAAATAGGTATAGCTCTGGGTGAATCCCGCCTTCGCAAGGACCGCCATCATCTTGGGGCGCGTGAAGGCCTCGCTCAGAAATTGGGCATCAGGATACTTCTCATGGATCTCGGCAATGAGCCATTCCCAGAAGGAAACCGGTTTCGTGTGAGGATTATCCACGCGAAAAATCCTCACGCCCAGATTGCACCAGAAAGCGATTACGTCATGGAGTTCCCTCCACAGGGCTTCCCAATTCGGATTGTGAAAATTCAGCGGATAGACATCCTGGTATTTTTTTGGCGGATTCTCGGCGTATTTGATCGTTCCGTCCGGGCGCTTGAAGAACCACTCAGGATGATCGTGCACGTAGGGGTGATCAGGCGAGCAGTTGATGGCAAAGTCGAGCGCGATCTCCATTCCCCGCTTCTTAATTTCGCCGACCAGCCACGCGAAATCCTCGAGCGTTCCGAGCTCGGGCGCCACATCCTTATGGCCGCCGCCGTTAACGCCCTGGCGATTGTTGCCGATCGCATAGGGAACACCCGGCTCGCCCGGCTCACATGTGACCGAGTTGTTGCGACCCTTACGGGCCGTCTCCCCGATGGGATGGATCGGCGGAAAATATATGACGTCAAAGCCCATTGCCTTGGCATCATCAATCCTGGGAAGGCAATCGCGAAAAGTTGACCCGTTATCGGGCTTACCTTCGGCCGAACGCGGAAAGAATTCGTACCAGGCGGCGAATACTGCGAGATCGGCATCGACCCAAAGCGGTAAGAACGGATGGTAATCAGTGGAGAGCGAGCGGTCTGTCCAGACTGTCATCAAACCCGTCAGCTCGGGAGACGATGCGATCGCGTTGGTATCCTCGGCTCGGGCAGACTTCAACTTTACGGCGAACTCATTAAGCAAGTCAGCGTCTGGGGTTCCCGCCGCGCGAGACGCGGCTTCCTTCACAAACGTAGCGCCTTCGAGAGACTCGCTCCGAAGGTCAAGAATGCCTCCCCCGAATTTTTTATGGATTTCTTCCTGCCAGGACTTGAACGTGTCGCCCCAAGCTTCGATCGTGTATTCCCACGGGCCCGGCAGGGTGACGACGAAGACGCCGCGCCAGCGATCGTTTACGATGGGCTCCATGGGAGTCTCCAGCCAGGTGGATTCCCCGACGCGCCGCCATTTGAGCATGGCGGACACCACATCGTGTCCTTCTTTAAAGATATCCGCCTCCACGGCGAGATCCTGGCCGACAGCCCGCTTTATCGGGTACCGACCGCCATCGAGTTGGGGGGAGATGTTTTCGACAATGACAGTTCCGGGGTCGCTTATTTTCATGGTAACAAATCGAGGAGGGCAACGAACTCATCTAATCCATCAATACGGGCCGCCACTTCTCGGAGCGAGCGCCGCGCGGCCGGTATGTGCGCAAGGAAATCGGGGCGTCCCTTTTGAAGGCCAAGAAAACCGTATGCCCCAAGCGCCTGCATGAGGCGCTGGAGAGCACAAAAGTTGAAGATCTCGTCGAAGTCGGAAGAGATTTCCATTCCGGATCGGCGGGCAACGGATTTGTAAAAATCAAGGAGCAGGCCACGCTCTCCGCCGGTCAGTTCGACATAGGGGTCGTACAGAAGCGACGCAACGTCGTAATGCGGCAGGCCCGGACGCATGCCTTGAAAATCTATCAACCATGCGACGTCATCGTGGATGAGAACGTTTTGCGATTGAAAGTCGCGGTGGACAAGCACCCGCGGCAGCGAAGCGAGGCGCCCGGCGATGCCGTGCATCACGGGCAACTCTGCGTAGCGCCGCACGGCCGTCTCATTGAGACCGAAGTGCGCGCGCAAGCAGTTGTCGAAAAAATACTGCTGCTCCCAAAGATAGAGTTGCTCGCTAAACTCTCGCTCAAGCCGTAAACCGAAGCCCTCGAGGCTCCGGGTGGCGGCGATATGCAATTTGCTGACTTCAAAGAGCGCGGACTCGTAGAGCGCGCGCCGCCGCTCCCACGGCGCCTCGCGCCAGGACCATAAGTCTTCGTCACCGAGATCCTCCATCCATATCAGCCCCTCGGAGGCATCGTGGAAGTAGATCGCCGGAACATTAACCTTTGAAGCTGAGAGGAACTTCGCGATCTCGACGTAGTGGCGATTTTCCTCCTTCTGGCTGGAATATTTCACCAGAATGACGCGATGCTCCCCTCCCGCGCAGATCCGATAGTACTTTCGCTCTGACCCTCCTTTTTCCAAGGGAGCGATCTCGACTTCAGAATGATGATAGCTGGGAAATCTTTCCTGTGTCTGGAGGAGCAATCTTTGCAAGCTCATACAACCTCAGTGAGATCAACGTTTTCGTGCAGGCCCGATATCACCAGACTTCCAGCAACGACGCAACCCCGGAGAATGCTCTGACTCGTAATCGTTGAATTCCCCCAAAGGATCGAGTCCTCGATGGCCGCTTCGCCTTCCACGACGCAGCCCGCACCAACAACGTAAAAGCCCGAAAAACGCGCCGTGGCTGCGACCGTGGCACTTTCCGCCACTTTGGCGGGCCAATTGTCCGATCTCAGATAATCCGGCTTCCACCATCGCGCGCTGATGGCCCGATGAACCGCAAGGTACTCGGCGCGCGACCCGATGTTGAACCACTCACGCTCGTTGAGCACTACGCCGCCGATCCTGCCATTCTTTCCGATCCAGTCGGCAAGGATCGGAATAAAGGAAATCGCTTTTCCGGGCGGAATTCTTTGAAAAATCCCGGGATTCCAGACCGACACGTTTGCAAAATCATATCCGCCTGGCTGGCCGGCCCCGATGCTTGTCACCCGCCCGTCGGCGCTCAGCGTCAAGCCCGCCGCGAGTCCCGTGTTGCGAAGCGCGAGGGTCACATCGTTTCCCCGGCGAAAATGCTCATCGATCAGGCTTTCTAGGTCGAAGTCGGTGAGGAGGTCGCCGCTATACACGATGAACGGCTCTTTTCCTATCCACGGCTCGGCATTCTTAATGCCGCCGCCCGTTTCGAGGAGATCGGGCTCGCGAACCAGCTTCACACTTCGTCCGCAATAGGTTTCCCCCGAAAAGAGATCGTCGAATTGCTCGGCGAGATGGTGGGTATTGACGACGAAGGACTCGACGCCGGCGGCGCACAAATGATCAAGCGCGAAAGTGATTAGAGGCTTGCCAAAGATCGGGATCAACGGCTTCGGCCGAACGAGCGTCAAGGGGCGCAGCCTTTTTCCCAATCCGGCGCCCATCACGAACGCCGTTCCAACCTTTCCCGTCACGTCTCCTACGGCTGCTCGACGATCTTGACGTCGTCGAGGTAGGCCTCGCCACCCGGCGGAATGGAAAAGCTGATTTCAAGAAGCGCGTGAGTCATCTCCTTGAGATCCTGCAAATTCTTATCCTTCAGGGCTACTCGAAATTCCTTGCGCACCTCAGTCCAAATCGGACCGGGGGCGAACTTGACGCTCTCAAAGACCTGTTCGTCCACCTCATTCTTTTTCACGTCGGCGGATCCACGTTCCCCCTGCACAACCTTCTCATCACTGAGTTTCTTGAAGCCACTCCAGCCAACAAAAGCTTGGCCGTCTCCAATACGGCCCTTGATCTTGAAGCTAAGAACGTAGCTTGTGTTCGCCTTGAGGCGAAATTTATCCCAGAGCCGCAGCATGAAATAACGCGCCGGCCCATAGGTAAGGATATCCTGAGGCGACCAGCCGAAGACGGGATCTTTGATGCCAAAGCCGGGAAAGGCCGGGGTATAGACCGACGGCGAGGGCATGATCTTGTTCTGCGAGGGAAAATAACCCACCTTCAGGCAAGACTGCCCTTCGGTCGGCTGCGCACCCGTGTCCTGCGCACCTTTGACGATGCTCATGAAGCCGAGAAAATTGCCGCGGGTCACCCCGAAATCTATGTCCCACCCTAAGGGCAGCTCAAACGGCGGCGTCCCCGCCGTACCCTTCAGCTCGAGAGGAGCGGCGAATTTCGGCTCGGTTTTTGTACCCGTGTTCAACGCCATCGCAATGCGTCCGTTCGTCTTTCCGACGACGAGGTCAAAAAGCCCGTCCCCGTTCATGTCGCCAGTCGAGACAGTGCAAATTCCTCCGAAGCTCAGCGGACTTCCCGCCGTGCCCGCGACGAACGAAGTGAAAGGAATCTCAGGAGGAGGCGCCCCCTGCTTCGGCTCCTCGCCGGAATTCAAATACACCGCGATTTTTCCTGACCGCTCGGCTACCAGGAGATCCGGCGCGCCATCGCTGTTATAATCCACCACGGCTGGAGTGAGCTGTTCCAGCCCATCACCATAAGCGAGGACGTAACGATTGTTCTCATCAAAGACTGGGCGGGCGCCCGAACCCTGATTGATGAGCAGATGGATGTTGTTCGCCGAATAGGAACCTTCGCCCAAGAGCAAGTCCTCTTTCCCGTCCTTGTTCCAATCCCATGAACAGGGCGCAAATACATTTCCCCAGCGCTTGGTCGGATCCTTCATGGTCGGAATAACCAGCTGGGAAATATTCGGCGGCTGTCTGAAATCGGGATTCTGCGCGGACCCGGAATTGGGCACAAGCAGAACCTCGCCGAGGTAGTTTCCAACGATCAGATCCTTCTTCCCCGCTTTCATCGTGTCCGTTAAGAAAATTCGGGGCGCCAACCGTGCGTTGGGATATTCCCGCCCGATCGTGGGATCTTTTTGCGCTGTGCGTGTAAGAAAAATCCCTGCGAGCTCCCCGCGAGTGAACTTCGGCTCCTCTTTACTCCCGCCGTTAAAGAAAATGCGCAGGTAGCCCAGGACATCCATCGTGACAAGATCCGGCAGCCCATCGGCGCTCATATCCGCCACGGCTACGGAAACCGGCATCCAGGTATTCTCGATGGCTCCACTCAACGTCAAAACCGATACCTGACCGCGCTCAACCGTGAGATAGCCCGCATTGTCCACCCCCTGCCAAAGATTCTCGCGCCGGGAGGACGTCTCAAACCCCCCGTTGTTAACCAGATTCTTTGGAGCAGGCGGCGGCGCCTGCGCAAGCAACTTTAGGTTCGCGCAGAACGCAAACAACGCACCCGCCAGGACCAGAGAAAATCGCATGATAGTGTTCAGATACAGGCAACCTAGTGGCAAGGGAAACGGAAATTCAAAGGGAAATGCGGGGCGATCGCTTAATCGGCCACGGGAACGGGATCCTTCGGCCGGACTACGAAGTAGAGCGCTGCGATCATGCCAAGAAGCATCGCCGCAATGAGCGGCGCGCGAGTGCCCGCCGCGGCGCTGCCCAAGCGCGACGCGATCAAGGCGACGCAGACAAAGCAACCTAAAACGGGCACCAGAATCGGAATCTCGAACCGCCCTTCTGCTTCTCCTTTCCGCAACTTGAGGACGACCAACGCCGTATTCATTAGCCCGAAGACGAGGAGCAACAAGAGGCTCGTGGCGGAGGCAAGTTCCGAGATGTCTCCAGAGAACGCGAGAAGCGAAACGATCGCAGCCAGCGCAAGAATGGCGATATGCGGAGTGTGGCGGGTAGCATGAACCGCACCCAGCGAGACCGGCAGCAACCCCTGCCTGGCCATGCCATACACGAGACGCGAGCCCATGATGAAATTCATCAGCGCGGTATTCGCGACGGCGAAGAGTGTGATTCCCGTGTAGATCTGGTGCGGCAGCCACGGCGCAGCGACCTTTGTGATTTGCGCAAGAGGAGCTCCCTTCTGCGAATTGGCAAGGTCGGTGTACGACACGACGGAGACCACGGCGAAACTCACGAGCACATAGACGACCGTCACACACACAACGGCCAGCACGATTCCCCAAGGCATCGTCCGCTGCGGATTCTTTACTTCTTCGGCAAGATTCAGCAGGTCTTCGAAACCCACAAAGGCGTAGAAGGTCAGCACCGCCCCGGACATCACGAGAGGCAAAGTGAGTCCTCCGGCGGCCGGCGGCGTTTCAAAATAATCGACCTGCCCGAAATACGGCAGGCTGACCGCGATCACGAAAAGCAGGCCGCCGAGTTCGATCGTGGTGCAAAACATGTTCGTCCAAACACACTCTCGAATTCCCCGCAGATTGATCAGTGTCAGCGCGCCGATGAACGCGAGAAAAATGCACCAGAGCGGTGGCGAACCGACGATTGGCTGCAACGTCGCCGCAAACACGCGACTGCCAGCGGCCATCGAAGTCATCCCCGAGCAGGCAACCGCCAACCCGACAACATAGGAGAGGAACCGCCAACCGAACGCCCGCTGTGTGACAAAGGCGGCGCCAGCGGCTCTCGGATACCGTGACGCCAGGGAGGCGTATGAGAGGCCGGTGAGTAACGCAGCCAGCATCGAAACGAGGAACGCAAGCCACACAGCGTTACCCATCTTTCCCGCAGCCACGCCGATAGTGCCGTAGATCCCGGCCCCGATCATGTCGCCGACGCCGTAAACAACCAGCGCAAAGAGCCCAATCGACCGCGCGAGATTCCCGTTTTCTTTCCCTTCGCTCATCGGAGCGATAACTTTCCAGCCGTTGCGATGGAAAGCACGGAAAAAAAGCGGCAGGGCAAAAGCGTAGTGATCGGCATTCTTCTGCTCGCCACACTGGGCGCCGGACTGACTTGGATGAGATACACGGCGCAGGTGCCCTCTACAAAGAACGCTCGCCTCGTTTCGGATCGAGTCGTCCTCGCCACCTTCAGCGCGCACGCGGCGCGGAACATCCTCGACGGGGCCAGGGCCGTTGTGACCTTCACGAGTTCGACCGGGAGAAAATTCTCCGGGACCGTGCAGTCTTTGCGAACAAAAGATCAGCAGACGACCGCCGTGATCTTCCTCGAGGAAGCGCCGGAAGGCGCGCAAGCGCAGAGTCCGTGCCATGTCACCGTTGACACGTCGGTAGCCGTGGAAACGTTGAAACCCGATTGAGGGCTTGGCTCGCAGTAGCTTGACGTGTTTCTCTCCGCCGCGATGAGACCTTTCTGGCCGTGGCTTTGCGCGATTCTGAGCGGTGCACTCCTTGCGCTGTGCTACGCTCCTGCTGGTCTTGGCGGTCTATCCTGGCTAGCTCTAACGCCACTGATTTACGCCCTGTGGTTTTCCGAACCACGGAAAAAATGCGACGCCTTGCGCTTGTTGCTGCTCGGCTACGCCACCGGACTCGTTTACATGCTTGGCAGCCTGCATTGGTTGATCACGGTCACAGTCGCGGGCTGGATCGCGCTTTGTCTTTTTCTCGGCGCCTATGCCGCACTCTGGGCTCTCTTCGCGGGCACCGTGGCCAAACCGCGGCAGTCTCCGTCGCAAGAGAGACCCATCTGGTTGAAATCCTGGAACAACCTGCGCATCGCCGCCCTTGCCGCGGCCGCCTGGACGGCACTCGAATGGCTGCGGGGTGTCGTCTTTACCGGATTCGGCTGGAACGCCCTCGGAATCTCTCTTCACCAAAACGTAGCGCTCATCCAAATTTGTGACATCACCGGCGTGGGCGGTTTGTCCTTCCTCGTGGTCATGGTGAACACGATGATCGTAATCACACTGAAGCGTCTGGAAGTCGAAATCGGACGCGACAAGCTCAGACCGCACTATGATTTCAACATCACCGTGGCCCTCGTCGCCCTCGTCTTTGCCTATGGCGTCCGACAACTCTTTCGGCCCCCACCCCCTGCCGAACCACTGAGCATCGCCGCTGTGCAGGCGAACGTCCCCGTTATCGAGAAGCGCGATCTCGGACATGAGGCACGCATTCTCGACCTCCACATGCGCTTGACGGAAACGGCACTCGCAGTGAACCCCGACCTTCTCATCTGGCCCGAGGCCGCAACACCGCTCCCGCTTTTTTCCGATCCGCACAGCTGGGAGGTCGTTCGCGGGCTCGCGGAAAAACACAACGGCGACTTTTTGCTGGGAACTGTGCATCTCGACCCGTCCGGCGACTATAATTCGGCCGTACTGCTTACCGAGAAGGCAAAGGACGCCCAAATCTACAATAAGATTCATCTGGTCCCCTTCGGCGAATACGTCCCGCTGCGAGATTCCTTTCCGTTGTTCGCCTGGATCGTGGGCGATTTGGTGCCGGACGATTTTGATTTCGGCAAGGAACCGGTCGTCTTGGAAATGTCGAAGAAGCCGGTGAAGATCGGTCCGCTCATCTGTTTCGAGGATACCTTGGGCGATCTCACACGGCAGTTCGCCCTACGCGGCGCTCAGGTTTTCGTCACAATGACCAATGACGGCTGGTTTCTCAGGAGCGCGGGCTCCCAACAGCATACAATTCACTCGCTTTTCCGCTGCGCGGAAAGCAAACTACCGATGGTCCGCGCCGCCAACACGGGCGTGAGTTGCGTGATTGACCGGTTCGGACGGATCGTGAGCCGGTTACAGGATGGCAAAGGGAACACCTTTATCGAAGGGGTGCTCTTTGCCCAACTGGAGGTCCCTAAGGATCCCAAAAAAACGTTCTACACGCGTAATGGTGAAGTCTTTTCGCTCGTGTGCCTGGCGACCAGTGCGGCGGCATGTGCGCTGCACCTCGCACGGAGAAAATCATAATCCTCTTGTGTGCGGCGTGCGGACACGAAATCCTTTCCGCGTGAAAGCCATTGTCACCGTGATGCCCAAGCCCTCAGTGCTCGACCCGCAAGGCGCCGCCACCGCCGAAGCAATTAAACATCTCGGACTCGACAGCATTGGCCGTGTCCGGATCGGAAAAAGCATTGAAATTGAACTCTCGGGCGCCGCCGATGAAAGCAGGCTGCATGAAATAGCCCGGGATCTCTTGTCGAATCCAGTGATCGAAGATTACCGGCTCGAGATACTCCCCTGACTGTGATGAAGCCCGAACGCTGGCAACTGG
The DNA here is from genome assembly GCA_036525415.1 of Terrimicrobiaceae bacterium. GTDB lineage: Bacteria > Verrucomicrobiota > Verrucomicrobiia > Chthoniobacterales > Terrimicrobiaceae > DASTFP01. The sequence continues at coordinate 18,661 of DATDAL010000046.1, forward strand.
TATGAAATTCGCGGTCATCCGATTTCCTGGGTCGAACTGCGACCAGGACTGCATTCACGCAATCAACGCGATCGAAGGCGCCTCCGCTGAATACGTCTGGCACAAGGACTCCTCGCTGGCCGGGTTTGACGCCGTCGTGCTGCCCGGAGGTTTCTCGTATGGCGATTACCTGCGCTGCGGCGCTATCGCGCGATTCTCACCGGTCATGCGCGCTGTAAAGAGCTTCGCCACCTCCGGCGGAATCGTCATCGGCATCTGCAACGGTTTTCAGATCCTGTGCGAATCGGGCCTTCTGCCAGGCGCGCTGGTTCGAAATCGCGAATTGCACTTCATCTGTGAACACATCCACATCCGTGTCGAACGCCACAATAGTCCGTTCACTAATGCCACATGGACAGGTGCCGTCCTCCGCCTTCCCATTGCTCATGGCGAGGGTTGCTATTTTGCGGAAGACGTCGTCCTTCATCGGCTCGAACTCGAGGGCCGCGTCTTGCTTCGCTACTGCGACGCGCGGGGTCGCACGACGGACTCCGCAAACCCCAACGGATCGAGCGACAACATTGCAGGAATCTGCAATGAAGGCCGCAATGTCTTCGGCCTAATGCCCCACCCGGAACGCGCTTGTGACCCGTTGCTGGGCAGCACTGATGGACTCCTCATTTTCCAAAGCATCCTCGAGTGGCCCGCCTCGCCGCTCCGAAGAGTAGCGTAATTGATGTTAAAATCCCATGGCAGATCCCGTCATCACACCCGAGCTCATCGACAAGCACGGGCTTACGCCCGAGGAGTATGAGCGCATCACGAGCATTCTTGGACGCGAGCCGAATTTCACTGAGCTAGGCGTCTTTTCTGTGATGTGGAGCGAGCACTGCTCGTATAAAAACTCGAAACCCGAGCTGCGAAAACTTCCTACGGCAGGCGATCGCGTGCTGGTGAAAGCCGGAGAGGAGAACGCCGGCGTGATCGACATAGGCGACGGCTGGGCTGTGGCGTTCAAAATGGAGAGTCACAACCATCCCAGCGCAATCGAACCGTTTCAAGGTGCGGCCACCGGGGTTGGCGGAATCATCCGCGACATCTTTACGATGGGGGCTCGGCCGGTATTCAACCTGAATTCCCTGCGGTTTGGGCCCCTCACCGATGCCACGAATCGCAGGCTTTTCTCGGGCGTGGTCTCCGGGATCGCTCACTACGGAAATTGCATCGGGATCCCTACGATCGGCGGCGAAGTCTATTGCGACGAGTCCTACGCGGGCAATCCGCTCGTTAATGTCTTTTGTCTCGGCATTCTGCGCCACGAGCAGATCGCCCGGGGAGCCGCCACAGGCATTGGCAACTCCGTTTTTTACGTTGGAGCGGAAACAGGACGTGATGGACTTGCCGGAGCCGCCTTCGCCTCTCGCGACCTGACCGAGGAATCCAGGGAAGACCGTCCCGCCGTGCAGGTTGGAGACCCTTTCCGTGAAAAGCTGCTTCTCGAGGCCTGTCTCGAACTGCTGGCCAGCGGATGCGTGGCGGGGATCCAAGACATGGGCGCGGCGGGCCTTACCTGCTCGACCTGTGAAACCGCAAGCCGCGGCGGAACCGGCGTGGAAATCGATCTCTCTCTTGTCCCAAAGCGGGAGAGCGGCATGACGCCTTACGAGATTCTGCTTAGCGAATCGCAGGAGCGCATGCTTGTGATTGTTAAGAAAGGCCAGGAAGCGCGCGTCAAAGAGATCTTTGAAAAGTGGGACCTGCCCTATGCACAAGTCGGCGAGGTAAACGACGACGGCTTCATGCGAGTCAAGGACAACGGAAGCACTGTGGTTGAGATACCGGCGCGCGCGCTTGCGGATGAGGCGCCGATCTATCATCGGGAAGCAGCTGAGCGGCGCGCTCCGGTGCCACTTAATATCTCGTCCCTGCCGGAAGTGGAGGTCACAACCTCTCTGACTCAACTGCTTGCCCATCCGAGTATCGCATCCAAGCGCTGGGTCTGGCGGCAATACGACCACATGGTGCGTCTTGGCGCCACCGTCCTACCCGGTTCCGACGCCGCCGTCTTCCTCGTACGCGAAGCCGGTAAGATCCTTGCCGCCTCAGCGGACTGCAATGGAATCTATTGCCGCCAGGACCCTCGCGAAGGCGCAAAGATAGCCGTCGCCGAGGCCGCGCGGAATCTCGCCTGTTCGGGAGCCGTTCCCCTCGCGATCACCGACAACCTCAATTTTGGAAACCCTCACAAGCCGGAGAATTTTCTACAGCTTCGCGAAGCCGTGGAGGGCATGGCGGAAGCGTGTCGCGCGTTCAACACGCCGGTCACCGGCGGAAACGTCAGCCTCTACAACGAAAGCCCTGCCGGTACGATCGATCCGACCCCCACTGTTGGCATGGTCGGCATCATTGACGATCCAAAGCACATCACTACGCAGTTCTTCAAGCAATCAGGCGACGTGATCCTTCTCATCGGCGGCTTGGGCAGCGAACTTGGCGCCTCGCATTTTCTTAAGATCGTCCATGGACGCAAAGAAGGGGCTCCGCCACGCCTTGACTTTGAAAAAGAAAAGCGCGCACACGACGCGGTCCGTGCCATCATCCGAATCGGTCTTGCTCAAAGCGCCCACGATTGTTCCGAAGGCGGGCTTGCAGTCGCTCTGGCAGAGGCGTGTCTGAGTGGACAGCAAGGCTTTGGCGCCGAGGTGGAATTCGGGGAGACAGGCTTGCGCCCGGATGTCTTGCTCTTCAACGAGACCCAATCACGCATCATCCTCTCCGTGAAGAAGATCAACGCCGCTGCCGTCCTTGCGCTGCTCGACTGGCGAGGCGTCCCGGCCCTGCGTCTCGGTACCGTTACAGAGTCTCGCTCGCTAAAGATTTCTGCTGACGGGAGAACCTTCGCGTGGCCGCTTCCTGAACTTGATGCGTCTTGGTCGCAAACGATTGAAAAGCTTATGCGTGGAGAAATCTAAGCGACCGTGTATCCTTTCAGGATGAATGGGCCACGCATTCGCTCGACGCGGACTTCGTGCCAAATGTAGCGCCGTGCAAATGATGTCCCCCGCCATCGAACATTACAATTTCGTATGACCAAGAGCATTCCCGCGGCCCTGCTTCTGGCTGCTTCTCCGATAACAGCTGCGGACTTGTCCAAGACGGTAGCCCCGGCGATCAATCGCATTGGCATCGATCTCCTGGCTCACGCGGCGAAACCGCAAGAGAACACCGCCCTGTCCCCTTACTCGATTCAAATCGCTCTGGCCATGACCTTCGCGGGGGCCGAGGACAATACTCGCGAGCAAATGGCGAAGGTGCTGCACTATCCTAGCGATTCGAACCTTTCCTCTTCTTTTGCCGCATTGGAAAAAGCGCTGGCAGACATGACAAAGCGCACCGCCAAGCTCGCTGCGGAGTCGAAGAAACACGGCGGACCCAGCGAACCGATTACACTCACGGTGGCGAATCGACTGTTCGGACAACAAGGCTACGATTTTCGGCCCGCCTACGTTGCCCTGCTCAGAGACGTGTTCGGGGCTCCGATCGAGACCTTGGACTTTATAAAGGGTCCGCTCAACGCTGCAAAACACATTAATGCCTGGGTGGAGAAGCAAACCCGCGAGCGAATCCGCAACCTCATCCCGGACAATGCGCTCGACAAAGAGACGCGCCTCGTCCTTGCGAACGCGATCTATCTGAAGGCACCGTGGACCACGCAATTCGATGAGAGCGCGACGCAGTCGAGACCATTCCACCTGGCTGGAGGAGAAACCGCGGAGGTGCCTACGATGATGCGTCAGGATTCCTTCGGCTATGCCAAACACGACGGATTCACCGCAGTGGCGGTTCCGTACAGCGGCGGGGACCTTCAGTTTCTTGTTCTTCTACCGGATACCGCGGCAGGGCTTCCCAAACTGGAAAGCAACCTGACTCCCTCCCTGCTGATGGACTGCGCTCATCTTGAGAGCCGGGACATCGTGCTCTATTTGCCGAAGTTCAAGATCGAACCCCCGCTCTTCGCTCTTCGAAAAGCCCTGGAACTTCTCGGGATGGAGAGCGCATTCGATGTTCCCCGAGGAAGCGCCAATTTCAATGGGATCGCACCGAGACGGCCAAACGACTATCTCTACATCTCCGATGTCTTCCACAAGACTTTCGTCGAGGTCGATGAAAAGGGCACCGAAGCCGCAGCCGCAACCGCCGTGGTAATGATGCGAGCCACGGCCTCCTTCGAAGAAGAGCCAAATCCCCTGGAAGTTCGCGTGGACCGGCCGTTCCTGTTCGCGATCCAGCATCGCCCGAGCGGGGCGTGCATTTTCCTCGGGCGGGTGGCAGATCCCAGATGAAGCGAAAATTTCCCTGAGTGCTTGGTTGCAGGAGCAGGTGCGAGGGTCGCGCGGCGAAGTGTTTCGGGACAAAAGGCTTTTCGTTTGCCATGCCCGCTGTCCGCTCTAACGTGAAAGCGTGGATACATTACTGCCGATCCTCTCGCATCCCTTCACTTGGGGGCTTGCTCTCGGATTGCTAATCGCCGGCTTCATTCTGAAGAACGCCTTCTCCTCCAAGGCCCATTCGGGCCGCGAAATCAAGCGGTTGAAGGAGGATCTCGACCAGCTCCAAAAGCACCTCAACACCCACCTTAAGATCACAGCCACAGGAAACGATCGCCTCGAGAAGGACCTCGCTGCGCTCAAAGAACAAAACGAGAACCTACGAGTGAACATCGCTGCGCTTCAGCAAAGACCGGGGCGCGCCGAAGCCCGCCAGCTGCAAATCCTCGAAACAGCCGTTGCCAGAATGCGCGAACAGGCGCCTGGCTTTGCTCAAGCGTGGGAGCAAGCCGTCCGCCAGGCTACCGCAGACCAGGACGCTGCGGAAAGCGGACTCTCCAAGCTTATCAGAAAGGTGCTTCCAAGCTCGAGTTCCCCGTCAGCGGCTCTCGGGGAAGGTTTGGCCCTCCCTCCGCCGGAAGAAAAGGCGGGAAGCGCCGGCTCCTAAGCTGCATGTCAACAGCGTGATTCCGGGAAAGGGACACAACCGTGAGTTCTCCATCGTGAGCAACCCTTCGTCGCCTTTCTGCACATTCTGGGAGGGGTTTGTCAGAGTTGCGCTCGGAGTGAAATAATAAGGTATGGGTTCGCTACACCCGCGTCGGCTACGAGCAGACCCGGCAGACGGCAGAGGCGCTCAGCCAAGCCTTGGAGTGAAAGCGGCAGGCTTTGTCATTCCGATGAAACTTGCCGGGGTATCAGACACCTGGTAGGAAGTCAGTCAGATCTTCTTCCAGACAGATAAAACAGCCCAGCAACGCATGGCCGAGAAGTATTTTCACACATGGCACGCTTGAACATTTTCCAGTGGCTGCGTTACGGCCCTTGGCTCGCCCAGATGGTAGTGACGCGACGCTGCAACCTGACTTGCGGTTACTGCAAAGAGTACGACAGGACGTCCGACCCTGTACCGTACGACGAACTCGCCGTGCGCCTCGCAAAACTCGCCGAATTGCGTGCGTGGGCGGTCTGCCTGACTGGGGGTGAGCCCACGATGCACCCGCGCCTACCGGACATCGTGGCGGAGATGAGGAGACTGGGTTTCAAGCGGCGCATGCTAATCACGAACGGCATGCGTCTGACGCCTGAACTCATAGATGCGCTCAATAGGGCCGAACTAACGGACATGCAGATCAGTGTGGACGGAGTCGAGCCGAACGAAGTCACCGTGAAGACCTTACTGCCTTTGCGAAAGAAGCTGGAGCTCCTTGCGAAAAGGGCAAAGTTCCAGGTCGTTATGAGTGGTGTCATCGGGAGTGCTCCGCCAAAAGAGGTTCTCGCAGTCGTGGACTTCGCGAAGGCTCACGGTTTCACGCCACGCATCCTGCTGCTTCATGACGAAAACGGCCAGTTGCGACTGTCCTCCGAGGAGCTGATTGCGTACGATGAAGCAAAACGCCGCATTGGCCACCGTGCGAACGAGGCCCACGGTTACCGGGGAAAGATGATTGTGTCCGGCGAAGCGCCCTTCAAGTGTCGGTCGGGCTCTCGCTATCTCTACGTGGACGAGTTCGGAAGCGTGCACTGGTGCTCTCAGACACGGGGAATCTTCTCAAAGGACCTCCTCGCATACACCTATGCGGACCTTCGAGATCAGTTCGACGTGCCGAAAACTTGCAACAGGCATTGTACCGTTGGCTGCGCCCGCACCGCCTCCGCGACGGACGAATGGCGTCCCCAGCGGGGCCTTTCCAACGTCGCCCGTACGGCATCCGCATCATAAGAGCTGTCAAAAATTCCTCGAAGCTTGGCCACGGGATTAGCGTCTGAAGGGTTCAGCAAGAGGTCATGCTAAGTAGTTGGCCCACGGTCCTTCTGGATGCGAAAACATTCAACCATGTGGGTCGGTAGGCGATGATCGGCTCCAGGCAACGCAAGTGCCATCCGGCTCCCTTCGGGCTGGGCCGGCCGCCCTGTGCCAACGAGAGCAGCCGCAGCAACAATACCCGCTCCTTATCCGTCAACAACGACGCAGCCACTCGATTTTCATTTATGTTCATGTCCAAAACATTAGTTTCTTAGAAGGTGCGTCGGTAGACGCTGATGAGCTTCTCACGTTCACAGCGAAGCGAGAATTTCCCGGATGGAAAAGCGAGCTCCGCAAATCACGCTATCGGACGCGCCGTAGTAGAGCGTGAGTTCATCGCCGTCTGTTAAATGCCCGTTGCTGAAGATGACATTACCAAAGAAACCTTCGCGTTCGTACGTCGCGATCGGCTCCATGATAGGCTCCCGTGAGCGCGCCAGCACGCGCCACGGTTCCTCGAGGTCGAGCAGCAGCGCGCCGAGGCAGTAGCGATTTTGGGCATTGGCGCCGTGGTAAATTTCCAGCCATCCCTGTGTGGTGCGGATGGGAGCCGCGCCCGCGCCCACGCGCGTGCTATCCCACATGCCTGGACGAGTTCGCGCAAGGCAGCGATGGCGGCCCCAGTGCCTTAGGTCCGGCGACTCGGCGAGCCAAATGAAGTTTCCGCCAATCTCTGGGCTGCTCGGGCGATGCAGCGCGAGGAACATGCCGTTCAAGGTTTCAGCAAAAATCGCGCAGTCTTTGTTGTGCGGAGGAAAGATCAGGCCATGTCGACTGAAGTGGCGCCAGTTCCGCGTGCTGCGCAATCCCACGCCGACCCCGTTCGCAGATACTGCGGTATAGCTTAGATAGTAGTCTTCGCCGATTTGCACAACGCGACAATCTTCAATGCCGTAGCTCTCAAGCTCGCCTTCGGCGACGACGGGAGGGATGGCGTCCTGCTCATGAAAATGAATGCCGTCCTCGCTGCAGACGGGCCGCAAGTGCGAGATCGTGGTCAGGTAGTCCACGCCATCATATCTACATACGCGCGGATCAGAGTGATCCAATTTCGGATCGTTATGATCAAACTCTAGCAGTTCTATTCCCCCGTCGGAATCGAAGATTGGTACGATCGTTTTGCCCGCCGGTTGCAGGGGCTGCTCCGCGACGCGAAGCAACAGCCATATTTTGTGATCGAAGCGGAAACAGCCAGGGTTGAGTAGACATTGGATCTGCAAGTCGGCCAGGCTAGGCGCGATGTCCTGCGGCGCGAGAATCGGATTCTGTGGAAAGCGTTCGGCGCAGTCGGGCATAGGGACTCATTATCAAGTATTCAGTGGAAGTGGAAGGTTTGCCGTCTACCAGGAAACTACGATGTCGATAAACTCGCCGCAGAGCTCGCGGCGAATCACTCAAACTTAAAGAGCTCTGGTTGCGCGGTTGAACGTGTTGTAAACTGCCGCGACAGAGAAGGGTTTTCGGGATATTTCCCGATTTAGTGCTCAGGTGCGGTTTGATCTTCGTAGGAACAAATCGCCAATGTATACGCTCGCCTGCCGAGCGAGACCATTCTGCAAGTTTTCAGGAAGGGATTTGGCACCTTGATCGCTGCGAAAAATGCATTGACGCCTGATTTTCCCAGCCTGAGAGTCCCCGACTCCACGTTCAATCACAAACTTCGGTTCAACTCGAAAGTTTGCCACTAGAGGTATCTTGTCGTGGCGCCGGAGGCGCACGAATCGGAAAAAAGCATCACAATATGGCATTCAGACAGCAACTTACCCCAGAGGGCGACCAGGCGACACAAGACTTGGCGCAGCGTTATGGCGTCAGCGTCGACGCCGTCAGGACTCTTCTCTTTGCAGTGTCAGCGGGAGGCGGCACGCTGGCCCAGTTTTCTCATCCTGAATTGGGCGGCAGCGGCCAGTGGATGAGCGGCGGAATGACCATGGTCAGCGACATGTTCAACTATGGCCTGAAAGCGACCGTGAGCGGGTTGTGTTCGGAGCTTTCATCGCTGCTCAACTCCCAACGAGTCTTCGTTCAACCGCCTCCACAGAGTGGGGGTGGCCGGCTTATTGCGGGCAATGCCTGGTGGCCCGCTGAGTTGGGCACTCCAAGCGCCACCGGTGGGCAAAACGATGTTCGCTATGCCTACTTTCCGCAAAGCCGGCGGCTCGCAATTTTGCAGAACGAGAGGATCAGACTGTATGATACCCTGGACCACCACATTGGGGGCGTGCAGCAACAGCAGGGAGGCTACTCCGGCTCTCTAACGTTCAGTAGTCAGCGCGGAGCCTTCAGCGTTGACACTCTGCCATTGGTAAGTCCGGGATCGGATAGGACCGTCGGCAAACCCCCTCCTCCATTCTACGAGGCTCCAGAGCCACAGCCCGCGCTCGGCCAAGGCTCTGTCGGCTCCCAATCTCACGACGACATTCTGAACGCGCTTGAACGCCTCAGTGACCTGCATCAGAAGGGTATCCTTTCCGAGGAGGAGTTCAAATCCAAGAAGGCCGAGTTGCTTTCACGGTTATAAACCATCGCGTGGGCGAGTTGCAGGCCTTACTTCGGGGTCTGCTTATCACGGTCACCAACTTTTTCGGGATAAGGAGGCTTTTGAGGCCTTGGAGCGCGAAGTAGTGCCGCAGCTTTTTGTGGTTTGCACACGCCCACACTGACCAGCCCTCAGGCAGGCTTCGGTAAGCGACGCTCCTCTAGCCCCACGCAGCCAGGCTTTAGCTTGAGGCCCTCTGCGCCGCCAAACGCATCTTTCGGAGGATAAGAACGGCGAGGACTCCACCCACGACATATGCCAATATTGTGAGCGCAGCGGCAAATGGGCGCTTTTCCACCTCGGATTTTCCTGTAGCATCCTTTTCAGTCACGGCCTTTACGCCAGATGCGAGACCAAGCATCGAACCGCATAGTGCAGCCTCTGTGGGAGCTTGCTCAACAGTCGGATTCGATTGATCGATTGCTATGTTCTGCGACTGAGGAAACACACTACGCACGATCCCACCCACTGTTTTTATAACTTCTGACGCGACGCTACTCATCACAATCCGATGTCCGGCAATCGCCTTTTTGGACCATTGTCTTGGCGGCTCGGCTTCTACGAGCTTTTGTCCCGTTTGGCATTGCTTGTTCCGTTCAAGGAGTGATTCGCGTAGCGATTGCCTGCCGCGTGGACTTTTTTTTCGCGTGGCAAAGTTCTTCCGAGTTTCAGGCTGAACCAACGGTCGTTTGGCGTTCCGCGATGCTCAGCTATATTGTATTCGGAGCGACAAACTCGAGAAGTCATGGCTGAGCCACTGACCCAATCCGATTACCCCGGCCGCTGGTGGACGATGCTTGCGGACGGACGTGTCGAATGCCGGCTGTGCCCGCGCTTTTGCAAGCTCAATGACCGTCAGCGTGGGTTCTGTTTTGTACGGAGGCGCGTGGGCGATGCGATGGTTCTCACGACTTACGGGCGCAGCAGCGGTTTCTGTGTCGATCCCATCGAGAAAAAACCACTCAACCATTTTTTGCCAGGCAGCAGCGTCTTGTCGTTCGGCACAGCGGGCTGCAATCTCGGATGTCGCTTTTGCCAGAATTGGGACATCAGCAAGGCCCGTGAATGGGATAAACTCGCCGACGCGGCATCGCCGGAGCAGATTGCGCATGCGGCACACCGGCTTGGCTGCCGGTCCGTCGCATTCACGTACAACGATCCGGTCATTTTCGCCGAATATGCGATCGACGTGGCACAAGCGTGTCACGAACTCGGCATGAAGGCAGTGGCGGTCACCGCCGGCTACATTACCGCCGATGCACGACCCGAATTCTACCGCCACATGGATGCAGCGAACGTGGACCTCAAAGCGTTCTCAGAGCAATTCTACCATAAGCTTTGCTTCGCGAGCCTTTCCCCGGTCCTCGACACGCTCAAGTTTCTCCGCGAAACCGATGTCTGGTTTGAAGTGACGACGCTTCTCATTCCCGACGAGAACGACAGTGATGCAGAGATCCACCGGGCGGCCGACTGGTTTGCTGAAAATCTCGGGCCGAGCGTGCCGTGGCACTTTACCGCCTTTCATCCTGATTTCAAGATGCTCGACAAACCACGCACTCCCGCGAGAACATTGACTCGGGCGAGAGAAATCGCGATGTCAAAAGGGCTGCATTACGTTTACACAGGCAACGTGCATGATTCCACCGGCGGCAGCACGTGGTGTCCACAATGCGGCAATCTCCTGATCGAGCGTGACTGGTATGAACTCGGTGAATGGAATCTCATCGGCAATGACTGCGCCTTCTGCGGTCACGAGATTGCAGGACACTTCGAGGAAAGACCGGGCGCTTGGGGTGCACAACGTCTTCCGGTCCGCCTTTCGTAGCAAGCGACCGGCCTTTACTCCTAACTCTGCGCTACCTTCTTAGTATTTCGTTGACTTGGGTTGCCTACATTTCGGTTCCCTTTTGGCGGCGACCTTTACGGTGGGAGGGTTGTTTCTTCCGCATTGGTTGCTGGCCCTTGGAAGCTGACGAAACGGCGCGCCGAGTCTCATCGGCATGCATTTCTGCTTCCGTTTCGATTTCGTTTTTGGGGAGGTTGAACTCGACGGATTTCATACGACTGAGTGTGAGCTTACCAGCCTCGATCGCCCAAAATGACTCGCTTTTCAAGTGTCGAATTTACCACAGAGGCGAGCGAGGACGATGGGTAGAGCCTCCGCGATCATCCCCAAATGAAGTTGCCGCAATGATGAGTTTTGACAAGCTGAACCCTCTGCGCGGAGCTTGATTCCGTCGATTGCCAAAGCACCATGGAGGGAGTGATTCAATTTGAAAGCCAGTATGACCTGCCCTTTTCCCCCGAGAAGATCTGGCCGGCCCTAAGCAATACAGAGTGGCTGAACCGCGCACTTGGACTGCCGCCGGTGAACTATGAGTTCACGCCAAACCCCGAAGGCGGCAGCACAATTCGCGCTCGGGCGCGCGTCGCCGGTCTCGAAGTCGCCTGGCAGGAATTTCCCTTCGAGTGGCTCGAGCCCGAGTTCTACCGCGTCCGGCGCGTCTTTGAAAACGGACCGCTTTGCGAGGCCAGCGGTGGAATCGAACTTTTCCGACAAGCAGGCGGAACCCGCATAAAGGTCATTTCCCAAATTCTTCCGCGGAACGTGATTGGAAAATTGCTAGCGGAAAACGTGCTCTTCCCAAAAACGAAGCGCGACATGCGGGGAATTATCGAACAATTGGAAGCTTTTCTGCGCGGGCATAAGCTGGCTGCCCTTCCAAACCTGACCGTCCAGCCCGTGGACGAAGCAGCGCTGCAGGCCGGAGTTGGCAAACTGCGCACGACCGGGTTGCCCGCCGAGCACATCGATCGCTTGAAAAAGATGCTGCGAGCGGCTCCTGACGTCGAACTGACGCACATTCGTCCCCTGGCAGTTGCGAGGCAGTGGCACGCTGATTCGTGGGAAGTTTTGTCCCTGTTCCTGCATGCCACTCGCGCCGGTCTTTTGGACTTCCGCTGGGAGATTTTGTGTCCGAACTGCCGTTCATCGCGGCAGCATTTCGAATCGCTGAACGGGATCGAGAGAACATCGCATTGCGAGGTGTGTCAAATCGAGTTTGACGCGCAGTTCGATAAGTCCGTCGAGCTCAAGTTTGCGGTCAATCCCGCCATTCGCAAGCGCGACGAACAGACCTACTGTCTTGCCGGCCCTGGCGGCAAGCCGCACATAATCAGCCAGATATGTCTGGAGCCCGGCCAGGAACGACCTTGGAAGCTGCCCCAGCTGACCCGTCCGGTACGCCTGCGTTCTCCGCAAGTAAAGGGATCCGTCACCCTCGATCCCGACGAACTCGGTGTGGATCGGCCGGCCTCTATCTGTATGAGCGCGTCAGGCCTCCAGATTGATTACGAGCGCGACGACTCCGGAGCAGCCACCGCTCGCGTTAATAATCCGAATTCGTTCCCGGTCTTGCTCAGTCTTGATCAGATCGAATGGAGCGACGACATCCTGACGGCGGCTCGAGTGACAAACTGGCAGGAGTTTCGCGACCTCTTTTCGAGCGAGGTGATCTCTCCGCACGAAGAGATCACCGTCGGATCGCAGGTGATTCTGTTCACAGATCTCCGCGGTTCGACCGCGATGTATAGCGGGATCGGTGACGCTCCCGCGTACGCCTTGGTGCGGGATCATTTTGCCGTCGTGACTGCGGCCGTTCGCTGCCATCACGGCACGGTCGTCAAGACGATTGGCGACGCTGTGATGGCATGCTTTAGCCGGATTGACGAAGCTTTGGAAGCCGTTCACGATATGAATCACGATCTCCAACTGGCTCGCTCCAATCAATCTGGAGCCGCTCGCCTCACGCTGAAAGCCAGCCTCCATGCCGGAGCTTGCCTTGCGGTCAACGCAAACGACCGGCTCGATTATTTCGGGAGCACAATCAACCTGGCGGCGCGCATGGTGTCCTGCTCTCAGGGAGGCGACCTCGCCGTTTCGGACGAGATTTTTCAGCGTCCGGAAATGGTCAGCTTCCTAGAACGCTGCGGAGGCTCACCCGAACCTTCCGAGGTACGTTTTCGAGGATTCAACGCTCCTCGCCGAGTATGGAGAATTCCAATGGTTTTCAAACCACCAGCCAGCGGCATATAAACTCGGCCCGGCGCGGCCTCTGAGCAAAAAAAGAGCAAGGTCGGCTCACACTGTTTCTTCTCTTTTTTAGAGAACCAATTTCACTTATTCAGCGAAACCAGCGGAGTTAACCTTGCCTAGAATTAAGATGGCATAACTGTGTCAGAATGCAAGTGCCTTTGAAAGGAGGGATCTTCGATCTCTTGATCTGCTAACGCTCGGTCTGGAGGGGGAGGAGACTCCGTAAGGAATTTTATGGGAATCTGTGGTATGAATATGCATGGGTTCAAAGTTCAGCTCCTTTTCGCGCCGCGGCCCGGACAACGTCACCGAAGAATTGGTCGCGGTGCTTTCCGACTCGAAATTCTACGAGTTCAAAGCGCTTTTTGGCGTCGTACACGCTGGTCTTCGAGCTCGCAACGCAGCCAGCGGCGGGGAAGAAATGCTCAGACTGCGCGCTTACGAGAAGCTTCAGCATCTCGTGCAGCAGGGTCAGGTGAAGAAGACGGGCAAGCAGTATAGGGGCGTGCCTAAAGCGCTCCTCGCTCTTTCCAAAGATCTCAAAGCTCTTCGGGAGGGCGGGCGGTCGTTTGCTCCCAAACCCGCAGTGGCACGTCGAAGCGCTTCCTCGCGCCGAATTAAGAAGGCCGAGTAAGGGCGTCGAACTCTTTTCGGCGGCGCCGATCGAAGTGCTCCGGAGCCCTTCCTCAAGGTCGTAAGACAGTCCGCAAGTCCGGTCGGCGTGTGGTCGGCCGAGCGGGCTATTGACGACGCGGCGCCTCTTCATCAACGTATCTGACTCACTCGGCGGGGCCGGGGCCTTTCATGACGCGAGTCGATGGACCAGCAAAGCGGTTGACAGAAAGCTATTGGCTCACGCGTTTTATTATTCTCCGGCTTTTGGGGGCGCTATATGCTGTGGCGTTCTTAGCGGCGGCGAAGCAGCTCATTCCATTGGTCGGCGAACATGGGCTGACACCCGCTGGCGCTTTTCTCGAGCGAGTTCGCGATTACTTCGGCTCGAGCGCTTCGGCATTTGCCGCTCTGCCCTCGCTCTTCTGGATTTGCCACTCGGATGCCGCCCTCGTTTTGGTCGCGTGGATCGGTTTGGCTCTCTCGTGTGTTGTCACCGCCGGTTATGCAAATGCCGTTGTCATGGCAGTATTGTGGGCGCTTTACCTTTCGATAGTCCACGTCGGTCAAGATTGGTATGGCTACGGGTGGGAGATCCAACTCACCGAAACAGGGTTTCTGGCGATTTTTCTGTGCCCGCTGGTTGACGGACGGCCATTTCCGCGTCGCGCGCCGCCGTTCGTGGTGCTCTGGCTATTTCGCTGGCTCATCTTCCGAATCATGCTTGGTGCAGGGCTCATCAAAATCCGCGGCGACCCGGTTTGGCGTGATCTCACAGCGTTGAACTACCACTTCGAAACGCAGCCACTTCCAAATCCGCTCAGCCGCTGGTTTCATTTTCTGCCCAAAGCGGTTCTCAAGGCGGGTGTCGTCTTCAATCACGTCGCCGAGCTAATCGCGCCGTGGTTTGTCTTTTGGCCCTGTCTCGCTCGTCGCATAGCCGGCGGAGTCGTCGTGTTGTTCCAACTCGCGCTCATCGCGGGTGGAAACCTCTCTTTTTTGAACTGGTTGACCATTGTGCCTGCCCTGGCTTGCTTTGATGACGCTGCCTGGGAAAGAATCCTGCCTCGGCGGCTGGTTCGAAGGGCCAGCCGTGCGGCGATCGAGGCGGCGCCGAGCCCGGGGATGGAGGCTGCCGGATGGGCGGTCGCGGCGCTGGTGGGTTTTCTCAGCATTCAGCCGATGGCAAACATGCTCTCACCGCGGCAAATCATGAACACCTCGTTCGATCCGCTCAATCTGGTAAACACTTACGGCGCCTTCGGAAGCGTAGGGCGCGAGCGTTTCAATGTAGTCTTCGAGGGGACTGACGCCGACACTCCGGATAGTAATCAGGCAATCTGGAAACCCTACCCCTACAGTGCTCTTCCAGTGGATCCGAAGCGAATGCCCATGCAAATCGCCCCCTACCAACCCCGGCTCGATTGGCAGATGTGGTTCGCGTCAATGGGTGCCCCGCAAGACTATCCTTGGACGCTCCATCTCGTTTGGAAGCTGCTTCACAATGACCCTGGCACCCTGAGCCTCTTCGCGGGCAATCCATTTCCAGATAAGCCGCCTCGCTATGTTCGCGCCACACTGTACCGGTACTCTTTCGCCGAACCCGGGAACGTTGGCCGTCTCTGGTGGCGGCGGCAAGTCTTGAGGCCATGGCTCCCCGCTTTTTCAAGCGACGATCCGCGTCTCGTTCGCTTCTTGAAGGAGAAGGGCTGGATCGACGGCGGCTGAAAGAGCGATGCTTGAAACCGGCGATCGACGCTCGAGATGCAGTAAGCCTTGAACCCGAGGTCCTTCGACCTGTCATTTCGCGCACTCATCCGACGTCCTTGCCCCCCATTGACCCGCGGTCCGGTCTGAGTTCTATTGGAATTATTATGTCAAAAATTGTTCCCCTTCTAAGTTCTGGAATCGCCGGACCGCTCGGCGTCTTGCACCTCCCTCGTCTTTGGCTCAAAGTCTCACTTGACGCCTGCGGCAAGCTCGCGACGGGCTACCCTGCAGTAGGGCACGGCTTTGACCAGATGGTAATCGACGGCCTCAATCTTAACCGCGACGCGGTTGTTTCCTTCATTTCCGAGAAGCATCCAACCTACCCGCAGTTCGAGCAATGGGTTCGCGAGCAGCCTGGCGCGAAAATCGACAAGGCCTCCATCGAAACACTGAACGCATCCCTCAGTGGCTACAATCACGACGATGGGACACGCCGCTCAGTCCTCGGTGCGGCGGGGCTCGCAGACGACGAGAACGCTCCTCGCGATGCCGTCAATCTGAACAACTTGGACGACTGGACAGAATTCCATAGCGCCGAACTGAGATAGGATCGTCCGGCTAGCGGACCGATTACTTCAAATGAACGGTCTCTTTGAGGATGATTCGACGGGATGAAACGCCGGCCTCGATGAGAAATTCTCCAGGTTCGACAACCCACTGGTTCTTCGAATCGCTCCAAAATGCGAACGCCGCGCGGGGAAGATCGAATTTCAGACTCCTTGCCATGCCCGGCTCAAGGTGGATTTTTGCAAAATCCTTCAGCTCGCGAGGCGGGCGCTCGACGGAGCAAATCGGCTGACTGACGTAAACTTGGACGACTTCTGAACCGGCTCGATTGCCGGTGTTCGTCACCGTAAGCGAGGCGCGGACATTCTCGCCGGTCGTCTCGACGGAAAGCCGGGAGAGTTCAAATTCCGTGTAGCTGAGACCATGGCCGAAAGCAAAGAGTGGCTCGATCGCTCTTGCGTCGAACCAGCGGTAACCAACGAAGATACCCTCCTCGTAGCGGCAAGCCTCAGCGGCATAGTCGCCTAAGGCGTGGGCGGGGGAATCGTCGAGCGCCTTCGGAAAGGTCATCGGCAACTTTCCAGACGGATTTGTGTTCCCGATCAAAACGTCCGCAATCGCATTGCCCCCCTCCATTCCCGCGTACCACATTTGAACAATCGCCGGAACATCATCCACCCATGGCATCTCTACCGGCGAACCGCTTACAAGCACGACTGCGGTTCTCGGATTTAAACGGGCGCTGCGCGCGATGAGCTCGTTCTGACCCTCGTGAAGCGCCATATCCCGGCGATCGGTGCCTTCGAGATCGTATTGGTGACTCAATCCGCCAAAGAAGAGAACGGCATCAGCCGACTTCACCGCCTCGATGAGCTGTCCCTCGTCTTCCTGCTGTCGCCGGCTCCATGGCGGGATCCAGCCCATCTTGATCCTTACGGGCGAATGAGCGGGCCGCAGTTCAACTCGAAGTTCATAGGCCCGTCCCCCCTCCAACTCGATGGATTTGACAACCGTTTCGAGTCCCCCGTCGAAGCGATGAATTACGGCGATTCCGTCGATCAAGAAACAAGCGTGACAGGCCCCCATCAGGAAAAAATCATAGGCGCCCGACTGGGGAGGAACCAAGCTAGCCTCCCAGTTCACCGAATACTGACCCGGCGCCCCGCCAGGAAACGGCGTGGAATCCGTCCAATCGAAATCGATCGCCACATCCGCTTTGGACAAGCCTTCTCCCTGGCAGTCGCGCTGTCCCCAGTACGTCGCCTTCCAGCCATGGGTACCGGCTCCCTCGTCGGCTATCCCGAGAAACTCTGGATCGATGCATTCAAAACCGCTGTCATAGGCCGGATATCCCTGAAAATAATCGATCGCAACCGCGCTCCCGAGCCTGTTTCGCAAACCCTCGAGAGGAGTGACTTCATAAAGGGCTTTGACCCCAGAGCTATGCCCGCCCTGCGCGTGGCGCGCGACCGCGTTGTCGCCTATCACGACCACACGCGACAATCGGTCCTTATCCAGGGGCAAAACTCCCCGTTCGTTCTTGAGCAGAACGATCGCTTCGCGGGCGATTTCGAGCGCGGCCTGGTGATGTTTCGCCGTATTGCGCTCGCCTGAGTACCGATTCGCGTCGAACATTCCGATTCTGAACATGACGCGCAGGTTGCGACGCACTTTGTCGTCCAACAACGCCTCATCCAGTTCCCCACGCTGAATCGCCTCCCGGAACGGGCGGGCCAGGTAATATTCGTCATACGGCTTGCCCGTGCCCATCTCGATATCGAGTCCGAACCGCGCAGCTTCAGTAGTGTCCTCGACTGCTGCCCAATCCGAAACAAAGCAGCCCTCGAAGTTCCATTCCGCTTTGAGAATATCCTTCACAAGATATTCGTTGTGCGAGCAATACTGGCCGCGAAATCGATTGTAGGCACCCATGACCGCCAGGCATTGCCCACGGACAACCGCCGCTTCGAAGCCGGGGAGATAAATCTCGCGCAGGGTCCGCTCGTCCATTTGCGCGTCAACTCCCTGACGATTGAGTTCCTGGCTATTGGCAGCAAAGTGTTTCACGCAGGCGGCGACCTGCTGGCTCTGAATTCCTTGGATAGCCGGAACCACCATCTTCGCGATATGAAGGGGATCTTCACCGTAATATTCGAAGTTCCGACCACAGATCGGCGTGCGAACGATGTTGATCCCCGGTCCCAAGATCATGTCCTTGCCGCGGTGCCGCGCCTCGGCACCAAGCACTTCACCAAACTTGCGAGCCAGACCGGGATTCCACGTCGCTGCCAAGGCCGTCCCCGTGGGCAAATATGTCGAACGGTCTTCTTCGGTGTCTACAGGATCCCAGCTGTCACGACAGATTTCATGCCTGACGCCGTGCGGCCCGTCTGACATCCAGAACTCCGGGATTCCCAGGCGAGAAATTGCGGAGACCGCGAACTTGGAGCCTGCATGACAGAGACTGATCTTCTCCTCCAACGTCATTCGCTCCAAGAGGTCCTCGATTCGATCTTCGATGGCTGCTCCGGGTGCTGTTTGCAAAGTGGATAGCGGCATGGTGGTGGACATGGTTTGGGACGCTTAGTAATGGCGCGCGCGCCGCGCTTTTTCAATCGACATCGATATTCCTCGCCTTCCTGGAGAAAATATGCCGCAGCTAGGTGGCGAGCTTCTCGCTGAAAAATCGTAGAAGCAGACTCGTGCAAACATGCGCGAACGCCGGATTATATCGCGGACCTTCGTCGCGCAGAAACGCGTGGGCGGCATTGAACTCGTGCCATTCGAAATCGGCCTCGGCTTCATTCAACCGCTGGGCTATTTTCAGCCGGCCCTCGAGCGGAACGTGCGGGTCCTGCCTTCCCCAAACGAAAAGGATCGGTGTCTTGCTTCCTCGAAGCCTCTGCAGGGTGTCGTCCTTTCTGCCCGCGCCAAGTGAGCCGGAGTGTATATCGGTCGGATAAAAGGCCGCCACCGCGCTGACCTCGGGATGAAAACCGGCCCGTACTGCAAGATGCCCACCCAGGCACACGCCGTGGCTTCCAATCCGGCTCGTGCAGCGCTCGTGATCAAGGAGAAATTTCACAGCGGCGTCGGTGTCCTCATCGTAGGATGCAAGTTCCTTCGTGTATTTGAGCTCATTGCCCCTATCAGAGCCCGCCTGGTCATAGGCCAGCACGGTTCCGGGCGGCTCAAACTCATGATAGACCTCAGGCACTGCGACGAGATAGCCGTGTCCGCTCAAGGCAGCAGCCATTCGGCGAATCGGCCCGGTGACTTGGAAAATTTCGGAATAGAATATCACGCCAGGATGGCGTGCCTTCCCTTGCGGGATGAACAAGTGCAACCGCATGGGTCCGCGTGAGGTGTCGAGGTCGGCGAAGGTTTCTGCGTCAATTGTCATGCAACGAGCCCATTACTGTAAGTTGCCAGGAGTTCATAAAGCAATTTGCAAAAAGAATCGCCAAGGCTCTGTGCCCAAACCTGAGTTTGACAAGCGACCCGCGCGGACGCTATTCTAAACGAGGTGAATCCCCTCGCACTTGTTAAATCCAAATTCGTCGCGATTTTGGCAGCAGGTGTTTGCGGCTTGGATGTCTTCGCGATGACGGGGTGCGTTTATCCGCTTGGAAGCGAAGTCGTGGTTGGACCTCCGCCAGTTCTCGGACCCTCCTTGAACGTCGGCATTTACGGGGCGCCCGCAGGCTACTATTACCGCGATAACCCCGTATTTCTTTATCGTGGCAGGCCGGCGTATTATTACGGGGGAAGGCGATACTATTACCGGCCGGGCAATCGCTATTATCATCGAGGCGGTTACCGCTACTACTATTGAATCCCAGATAAACTCCTATCCAAACTTAAGCGATGAGTCTCTTCGACACAGTCTTAGCCTCTTTGAACGACCCTTCCCGTGCAACGCAACAGGGTGATCTTGAAAACTTGATGTCCGCCCTCAGCGGTGGAGGCGCTTCTTCGTCCTCAAATGCCAGTCAACTCGCCGGCCTTATCGGTGGATTCTTGAAGCCCGCGCTTCGAGAACAGCAGGCAGTCGGCGGCACACAGGGCGTCGACTCCTTTCTGCAAGACATCAGGCAGAGTGCCAATTCGCCCAATCAGTTGCGGCAGGTTTTGGGGGCCGATCGCGTGGATCAAATGGTCGGACGTGCTCAGCAAAAGACCGGCCTCGATGCGAACGCCATTTTCGCTCTCCTTCCCATTGTGCTTCCCGCAGTGATCAGCCTGTTGCAGTCCGGGCGCCCGGCCCCAGGAGCTTCGGGAGCAGCCGCGACGAGCGCAACAGCGCAAGGCCAAACAAACCCCATCCTCACACAATTTCTCGATTCCGACGGAGATGGCGACGTGGACATGGCCGACGTCGCCCGCCTTGCCTCGAGATTCCTGCAAAAATAGGGTTTCGAGCGAGAAGCTCGGCTCTGGTTTAGCCGAAGGGACAGCGGGCCTTGGGGTTTCCAAGCAAACCTGCGGCGCCGCCTGCCCTTGAGCAGGATCGCGCCAGGTTTCCGGACCTGCAAAGGCGCGAAGCCGCTTGCGCGCTCCGGATTCCATTGTCACTCGCAGAATCTTTTCTATTTTGCACGCATGGCAAGTGACGCGCCTTCCCATGGACAGGGCCCAGAAGAACCAGTGCGTCCCCTTGAGCTACTGAACCGTCATCCGAGGGACATCGCCGAGGAGATACGTGATCTTCCTTTGGCACGCGCTCGGGATGTCTTGCGCAAGCTCCCGGATACGTTGGCTGCGGAGGTCATTTCCGAGCTGTCTCAAGACCTGCAGGTGCGCCTTTTCGAGTCCATGCAGGTTTCCAACCTTTCGGGCATCGTCGGTGAAATGTTCAGCGATGATGCCGCGGACGTGCTTGGTCACATATCAAGCGCGCGACTGCGCGAGATTATGAGCGGCATGTCCGCCGAAGATGCCCGGCAGATCAACGATCTCCTGAGATATCCGGAGGATAGCGCGGGCGGCATCATGCAGACCGAGGTTATTTCCGTCTCGGAGGACCTTAGGATAGCCGAGGCTCTTGAAATGCTCCGCCGCGAGGAGGAGGATCTACCCAACGGCATTTTCTACATCTATGTGACTGACTCCGAAAGAAGACTTCGCGGCGTCCTCCGAGTGCGGGATCTGCTCTTTCGCCCATCAAATCTGAAGATTCGTGACATTATGGTTCCCGAGGTTCGGGCTGTTTCGGTGCACGCCGACCAGGAGGAGATCGCACGCTTGTTTCGTGCTTACGGATTCAGCGCAATCCCCGTAGTCGATGATTTTCAAAGGCTCCGCGGCGTCGTCACGGCTGACGACGTTCTCGATATCGTGGAAGAGGAGGCTACCGAGGACATGCAGCGCATGGTTGGACTCTCCGGCGAAGAAACCACCGAAACGCCATGGATGCATTCCGTTCGCAATCGCCTCCCTTGGCTCTACGTGAATCTCGCAACCGCATTTCTGGCGGGTTGGGTCGTTTCATTGTTCGAAGCTACAATCGCAAAGTACGCGGTCCTTGCCATCTTTCTGCCTATCATCGCCGGCCAGGGCGGAAATGCAGGTACGCAAACGCTGACGATAATCGTTCGTTCCCTTGCGCTCGGGGAAATTCCAGACACGCACCAGCGCTCGATCCTGATCAAGGAAACATTGGTAGGACTCTTTAACGGTCTCGCCATTGGCCTTGTCGTGGGGGGAATTTCCTGGTTGTGGAGGAATGACTTTATCCTTGGCGCAATCACCTTCGCCGCAATGGTGTTGAACATGGTTGCCGCGGGCGTCGCCGGCGTCTTGATCCCCTTCGGACTCAAGGCGCTTCGCATCGACCCGGCTCTTGCTTCCGCAATAATGCTCACAACTGTCACCGATGTCGTTGGATTCTTTCTCTTTCTCGGGCTCGCGGCGCTTGTTCTCAGTTACTTTCCTTCGGCGTTGTAGGCTCTTTCTTAATGATTAAGCCGAAAGCTAAAGGTGCTGGGCTTTGACTTCGGGAAGATCCAAGTCAAAGGGGCGCCAGGCGGCGACGCCCGTGACGGTCGGACCCTTTCTTCCCACGGATTTAGCGGTTCGCTTAAATTTTTCGAGGGATTTCCGGCAGCGCTCCGTTAAAGTGCTTAAACGCTAATGCCTAAACCCACTAACTGACATGAAGGAGCTGAACACCCTTATTTCGCTCGCCGCCGCGACTGCCTTCGCAATGTTTCCGGCGCTCGCCCACGAGGGCGAAGCACACGAAGGCCAAGCGGGCGAAGCGTCTGGTAGAGAAGTCTCCGTGAGCGGCGAGGTCGTCGATATGGTTTGCTACATCGACCACAACGCGTACAGCGGGACCGACCCCAAGCACGTTGACTGCGCGAAGAAATGCATCAACCTGGGCTTGCCGGTCGGCCTCAAGGCCGATGACGGCAAGACATATCTGCTAATCGGTGAGCACAAGCCGATCAACTCTGAGTTGGCTCCCCTGGCGGCCAAGACAATCACCGTCAAAGGCAAGCTCGTCTCGCGTGATGGCTTCAACATGATCGAAAATGTCGAGATTGTGAAGAAATAGCAGCGAGTCTCCCGCGATGCTTGAAGGCGTTCTCAAAGGGCTGGAGCAGCCAGAATACATCCACGTGCTCATTAATCCTCTGCCGGTCTATGGGCTGGCAATGGGGTTAGTGGCCCTGATGATCGGCTTAGTGCTGCAGAGCCGTGAGGCGCGCGCCGGCGCCTTCGCCCTTATCGTCATAGCCGCCGCGTCCGCGTGGCCGGTGTTTCACTACGGTCAGCAGGGTTATGACCGGGTGAAAGGCATGTCCGACCGCGAGGGTGAAGAATGGCTCGAAGAGCACATGCGCCGTGCCGAGCAACTCATTTACGTCTTTTACGCCGTGGGAGCGCTCGCGCTTGTATCAATCGGTGCGGAGTGGAAGCAGCCTAAAGCCGCGCTGCCGCTGGCTATCACGACATTGGTGCTGGCTACTGTCGCGCTCGGCGTCGGCGGCTATATCGCCTACGCGGGCGGTCACATCCGGCACAAAGAGTTCCGCTTCGAACCGGCACCCGAGCTGCGCACCGAGGAGCATCAGCACCACGAGGATTGAACGGGAAAGAGCCCTCCACACGCTTGGTCTGGCATCGGGGAAGCCGGCCCAAAGGCTGTGCGCAGGCGCGGGGTTTCACGCAGCAAGGTTTTCGCTAAGAAACCAGGAATCGCGAGGGATTTTCATGTCTCATGCGTTAAAGTAGGCAAAGATGAGCAAACTCGATGAGCTGCTGAAAGAGTACGCATCACGTCCGATTCCTCTGCCTCCACACAACTTGGAGGACGACGTCTGGAGAGAGATTCGGCTCCGCCGTGAGAGGCCTGTGCCTGATTCCTTCTTCGACTCGTTGGCGGCCTGCGTCTGGCGCGTGCACTTCGCTTCTGCTTCCGTAGTCGCCGCTGTGGCATTAGGCGCCGGCATCGCGTGGGTCGATCCGAACGCAAACGCGGTGCAGCCTGTTTCCCGTGCGCTGAACTTGCATGTCTTTTCCGAGCACTCGCCGACGCTTCGTTTGACCAGCCTGTATCAGTAACCGTGAAGACCCGAAGTCGTCTTCTGCTTTTTGTGGTTCTATTCGCAGCTGTCGCTGCGTGCACTTTTTTCTTTTCAGACTTCTTGCGACGGTCGACCGCGGGACCGGTGAATTATCATTACTGGATTCACAGCCAGTTGGGTCTCAGCGCCAAGCAAGAGAGCGAGCTCGAACCGATCGAAGCTAAGTTCGCTCAGCGCAGGGATGAACTTGTCGCGTCGATTGGTGAGGCAAATCGGGAGCTGGCCGAAGCGCTGCTGGCGGACAAAGGCGATTCTGAGCGCGTTGAAGCCGCCGTGCAGAAAATTCATCGTGCACAGGGCGAGCTGCAACAGGCCGTGCTCGAGCACGTCTTCAACATGCGACCCGTACTCGCGCCGGAGCAATACGACCGATTGATCCAGCTCACCGCTCATGCCCTTCGCGACGCTCCGGAACTGAGGTGACCCGAGGAAGGCGAGCGGCGAATGGGCATCTCACAGCCAGACCTCGATTTGATTTTGGTGCGTGCCTTGCAGGCCGGCGATGAGAGTGCGCTCAATGAGTTGATCCGCAAATACCAGGAGCCGCTCTTCCGCTTCATCTGCCGCTACACCGGTGACGAGGAAACCGCGCGTGACCTTCTGCAAGAGACTTTCGTGCGACTTTACTTCGGGATTCGGCGCTTTAAGCCGCGAGCGAAATTCGTGACCTGGCTCTACTCGATCGCGATGAATCTTTGTCGCGATTATGCCCGGAGCAAACAGCGCAGGCAGTCCTATTTCACCGAACCCCTCAATGCTGGTGAAGTGCATCGCGAGGTGCCAGCGGCAGACCGTGGTCCTGCCGCTGATGTCGAATCACGCGAGAGGTTGGCGAATTTGCAGAAGGCAATCGAGGAACTTCCGCACAATCTACGTACTACGCTGCTGCTATTCGCCGTTGAAGGCCGTTCGCAGCAGGAGTGCGCGGAGCTTCTCGGCGTGAGTGCGAAGGCTGTGGAGACCCGAGTTTATCGAGCCAGAAAGATTCTGGAGAAGAAGATCTCGCGCTGAGGGATCGGATAAGGTTCCCGAATAAGGCGACCAATTTCAGGTCTGACAGGCCACTTCCAAAAGACTGCATTGGCGAGCCGCGCTCCGGGTTTTAGAAGAGAGGATTATGGCGCCGCTGGACATGGACCGACCATTCTCAAGGCCGCGGCGTTTCTAACCCGACTTTCGCTACTGGCGGCGATTTTCATCATTTTTTGAGGGGTCTTGGCCCGCGGAAGCGCATAAATACAGGTGTCGGGTCTCAAGAGTGCGTGTAGGGGAGACCTACTCTCTTCACAAGGTTCTTTTTGTGACTACCATGAGGAGCCGTCATGTATTTGAAGTGCAATCGGCGGATCAAAGACGGCAAGGAGCATCGCTACTGGAGCATCATGGAGAACCGGCGGTGCGCTGGGGGGCGGGTGGTGCAGCGTCCGGTACTCTATCTGGGTGAAATTAACGATAGCCAACGCGAGGCATGGATACGATCGATTGAGGTTTTCGACGAAGATCACGGGCGGCAAGAGAAGCTGGCGTTGTTTGCCTCGGATCGGGAAGTTCCCGCTGGAGTCGCCGAAGGCGTTCAAGTGCGGCTTTCAGAGTTCGTGCTCAAGCGTCCGCGTCAATGGGGAGCGTGCTGGCTCTTTAGCCAGTTGTGGGAAGAGTTAGGCTTGCGGGAGTTTTGGCAAGAACGCTTGGGCGTCAGCCGGGAGGGCACCGACTGGGAACATGTTCTCCAGCTACTGAGTGCCAACCGACTCATTGCCCCTGGCAGCGAGTGGCATTTGCATCGGCATTGGTATGCCCATAGTGCGATGGGCGATCTACTGGGCGAGGACGATAGCTTAGGAGCCAAGGACACCCTTTATCGCTGCCTGGACTTGCTGCTCGCACATAAGCAGGCGCTCTTCGATCATTTAAGTGCCCGCTGGCAGGATCTTTTCGGGGCAAAGTTCGATGTGCTCCTCTATGATTTGACGAGCACGTATTTTGAGAGTGATCCGCCCGAGGAGCAAGATGGCAAGCGCCGCTTCGGTTACTCGCGCGATAAACGTGCGGACTGCGTACAGGTGGTCATTGCCCTGATCGTTACCCCGGAGGGTTTTCCTCTGGCATACGAGGTTCTTCCCGGCAACACGGCGGATAAGACCACCCTGGGCGATTTTCTCAAGAAGATCGAAGACCAATACGGCAAAGCCCAACGCATCTGGATAATGGATCGTGGGATTCCCACCGAGGAGGTCCTCTCTGAGATGCGAAAGAGCCAGCCGCCGGTCTACTATCTGGTGGGAACTCCCAAGGGGCGCTTGGGACATTTGGAAAAGGACCTCGCCCAACGGGCTTGGGAAACGGTGCGCCAAGGAGTCGAGGTTAAACTGCTGGCTCAGGAGGGGGAGCTCTACGTGCTGGCCCAGAGCCGGGACCGTGTCTGCAAAGAACGCGCCATACGTCGTCGGCAACTTAAAAAGCTTTGGAAACGCCTTAAACAACTTCAAGCCATGAAGCTTTCTGCTAAGGATCTCCTGCTCAAGCTGGGCGAAGCCCGTGGCCACTATCGCGCCGCTTGGAGGTTGATTGATTTCGAATTGCCCGAAGCCGACTCGAAATCTAAAGAATCCGCCCGCTTTTGCTTCGCCCTCAACCGCAAAAAGCTCCGCGATACCCGCCGTCGCGAAGGCCGTTATTTGCTGCGCAGCAACCTTTGCGAAAAAGACCCCGCTCTGCTCTGGCGCCTTTACACCCTGTTGACCCAAATTGAAGAGGCCTTCAAAAATCTCAAGGGCGACCTAGCCATCCGCCCCATCTTCCATCAACTCGAAAACCGTATCGAAGCCCACATCTTCGTCGCCTTCCTGGCTTATTGCCTGCACGTCACCCTGCACCATCGTCTGCGCCAATACGCCCCGGGACTTACCCCACGCGCCGTGCTCGAAAAGTTCGCCGCCATCCAGATGCTTGATGCTTATTTC
>DATDAL010000047.1:0-13709 GCA_036525415.1 Terrimicrobiaceae bacterium
TTATCCTCTTTGACTCTGCTCAGCAATCTTGCTCCGCGTCACGGAGCAATTTTAGCAGCTTGTCGAAATGGGCCACCCCGCTGCAAGGAAACCCTTTCGAGCAAAATCGGCCTTCGCCATAAGTCCGACAAGCTGCTAGAGGATCGCGTCGCGACTATCGCTGGGCTTCGGATAGAATATTCCGGCGCTGCCAGCCCGAAATGATCTCTCGAATTGTGTCCTCGAGCGAAATCCTGATGTTCCAGGCCGGATAATGCATTTTGATTTTCCGCAGGTCGCTATAGTAGCAAATATGGTCGCCTGCCCGGGCATCTTCGAGAACGACATACTTCTGCTTATGGCCCGAAAGGGCCTCAACGATTCTGAACGCCTCGAGAATTGAACAGGAATTCTCCTTGCCTCCGCCGAGATTGTAAACCTCGCCGCAGCGCGGACTCTCGAAGAACTCCCAGATGAATCGCGCCACGTCTTCGGAGTGAATGTTGTCGCGGACCTGCTTTCCCCTATAACCACGAATCCTGTATTCCCTTTCCTCAAGATTGCATTTGACCAGGTAGCTCAAGAAGCCGTGCAATTCCACGCCAGATTGATTTGGTCCGGTGAGACAACCGCATCGCAAGCAACAAGTGGGCAACCCGAAATTGCGTCCATATTCCTGAACCAGGATATCCGCAGCGAGCTTGGAGGCGCCGAAAAGAGAATGAGTGCTCTGATCGATTGGAAAACTCTCCGGGATGCCATTGCGATACGCGGGATCGGCATAGTCCCAGCGAACAGCGGTTTCGATGAGCTGGAGGCTGTTAGGCCTGTCTCCATAGACCTTGTTCGAAGACATATGGACGAAAGGGGACTTCGGGCAGTAGCGGCGCGCGGCCTCTAGCAGGTTGAGTGTGCCGGTGGCGTTCGTGTCAAAATCGTCGAACGGGATCTCGCTGGCTCGCTCGTGAGATGGCTGGGCTGCGCAATGTACGATGCCTGCTGGCCGGACCCGCTCAATGAGGTGCTGCACCGCGCCGCGGTCGCGGATATCGAGCTCGTGATGAACGAATCCGCCGATTTCGCGGAGCAAGCGCTCCTGATTCCATCGCGTCGTGCCCTGCGGGCCAAAAAAAACTTCCCGCTGGTTGTTATCAAGACCATGGACCTGCCACCCTTTGCCGGCGAAATGCACGCAAGCTTCGGAGCCGATCAGGCCTGACGAACCGGTGACGAGAATGGTTTTCAAGGATGCGGCACAGAATTTGCGCCAGGTAAAGCCGGATTTGCAAGAATGAGATAGTTTAGCCCGAACCAAACAACCGGCCACTTTTCCGCTACCATCTTTTCTACGATCTTCTCAACGTTGGGCTGCAAGAAGGTCCATCGCTTGTCGATGTCGCCGACGACCGCGAACTTTGCGCTATCGAGATCGGCTTGGTAGCGGAACTGTGCTCTCGGCAACGGGGAATCAAAGGGCCAGGTTGGCAGGCCGGCCCAGGTCGTGGCTTGCTGAAAGTCCGCGGTTCGGGCATGGAGCAGCCAGGAGATATTGGCGTGGCAGATCACAAGATCCTCGCGGCTTGTGCGTTCGTTCAACCAGCGGGCGGCCTGTTCAACCTCATCCGAAGACTGTGTCGTCCAATAGTGAATTCGTGGTTTGAGGTTTCCCGCGAGAGCGTGAGGAGCAAGACTGAGGGCAGCGGCAAGCGGCACAAACAATAGGGTCACTTGCGATGCTCTCACGATCGTCAGTTGCACACCACGCCGGCGGAGAAACAGGAAGAGTCGATGGAGAACCGCACCGTACGCTAGCATCATGAGCGGAAGAAAGACGACTGCCTGATAATAGAATATCGTGAGGTTCTGCCGGTTTTGCACCAGCAAAAATGCGATGACCAGACCGCTCAGACCGATGGCATAGAATCTTCGACACAGGCAAAGGACGAGCATTAGCGCTCCAATCGCGTGCCAAATGTCTTGTGTGAAGAAGCGCAGAATGTTCAACACGATCTGGGCGACTGACGCACTGCTCTCTCGACTCGAGTGCGTGTAGAATCGGAAGGTTGCCGTCAGATCCGACCAAAGCACCTGATTCGGCTGGGTCATCAGCCATCCGAGCAACAGCGAGGAACCCACAACAATCAGGGCGGGACCGAAAAGCCACAGCCAGGATGCCGGGCGTTTCAATCGAATCAGCGCCGCTGGAACGCATCCGTAAACGAAAAGCGGAAGCGCAGCTGCTGAGAGCGCGAGTCCCAGCCCGGCAACGACATCATTTCGCCGGCCGGCCGGTCTGCTTAGGGCAAGGAAGGTGATGGCAAACCCGAGGGCGATTAAGTTATGGGTGAAAATCCAACGGAAATGGATCACAGATTGTTCATACGAAAGGAATAATAAGGCTGCGAACAGAGAGGGAAAAACGCCGAGTCCGCAGCGTCCGTAAAAGTAGATGACGAGCGCAATGCAAAGCGCAAGAAGGGCATTGACGATTCGTCCGCCGAGGATGTCCCCGTTGAACAAGCGAGCCATCGAGCCGATCAAGAGTTCATAGCCCGGTTGATAGGGAGCGTAAGGATGCCAGAAAGTGTTCAAGACTGCGCGATGGGCCGCGATCCCACGCGTCAAATCGAGACCGGCTGCAAGGGCGACCGTTTCGTCGCCGTACCAGGGTGGGTTAGTCCGGAGGTGAGGGAGATAAAGGATCGACCAAACGAAAAGGAACAAGAGTACCGGCCACAAGTTCAGCCTGCGCCTGCGATCTGCCAATTCTCCTCCTTTGGCCAGCACAATGTCAGAGCGGCTCGTCATCCTCCGTGAGCTTGCGGTAATCGCCGCAAGAGAAGTGTTTTTCCAGCCAGACATAGAGACAGATCAACAGGTAACGACTGCCCATTTCTTTGATCGCCAGCTTGGCAACCCCATGGCGTCTATTGCGCCACGTAACCGGTATGACCGCCCAGCTATAACCTCGCACGATGGCCTTCAGCGGCAGTTCCACCGTGATGTTAAAATGAGGGGAAAGAATAGGGCGGACTCCGTCAATGACCGTTTTCCGATAGGCTTTGAAGGCGTTCGTGGTGTCGTTCAAACGATGGCGGAAAAGGCCGCGGATAAAGCCGTTTGCGAGACGATTCAGGATTAATTTTGAGGTCGGATAGTCAATGACTCTTCCTCCGCGCATGAACCGGCTTCCGAAAACGCAGTCATAGCCCTCCTGGAGCTTGTGCCAATATCGCACCACGTCGCGACTGTCGTCGGATTCGTCAGCCATCATAATGACCGCCGCGTCACCTTTCATAGCGTCCAATCCTCGAACGATCGCGCGACCAAAACCGTGGGGTGCTGGGTTTCGGATTGCCCGAAGCGCGGCAATTTTCGTTCCTTCTCTCTGAAGAATCTCCCAAGTGCGATCGGAGCTTCCGTCATCAACAACGATGATCTCGTGCGGAATCACGTGAGCATTTAGTTCGAGATCGAGACGCTGAATCGTGGAGGCGACTGAGCCATCTTCATCGCGGGCAGGTATGATGACCGAGAGATAAGAAACGGGCGTCGCGCTGCTCATTCAGGGGGGCCAGCTGCTTCTATCTATTCGCGACGTTTAGCATCCCGCCGTTGGCACAGAAGTGACGCCAGCCGATGCCTCTTGGCGTGGCGCATCATCGTTCAAGTGGACGCGCGATTTGGCTCACCACGAACCTCGGATTCGATTCTCCTCCGTTCTGGAACACTTAGGCGGTCGATAAAGAGGATTCCCTGCAGGTGATCATGCTCGTGCTGAACGGCGCGCGCAAGCAGGCCACCGGCCTCGAACTCTAAGGTGTGTCCATCCAGCGTTAGAGCTCTTACCCGAACGCCACTCGGACGGGTGACGTCGGCCTGAACGCCCGGAAAGCTCAAGCAGCCTTCAACGCCAGTCTGAGGTTTTCCGAAGGCTTCCACTTCAGGATTGATCAGGACGAGGGGCATGTGGGCCTCGATTTCGACAGGATTTCCAGCGATGCGAAGAACGCTTGGCCGATCCTTCACTTCTGTCACGTCGATCACGCAAAGCTGAACGGGCATGCCGACCTGCTGGGCGGCGAGACCCACGCCATCCGCGTCGTACATCGTCTCCAGCATATCCTGTGCAAGAGCCCTGATCCGGGCGTCGATTTTCTCGAGACGCCTTCCCTTGGCTCGCAAGGCGGGATGGCCATATTGGACAATTTCCAGAATCATGACGCAACTAAATACAATACGGAGCGAGCTGACGCTTCTTCAACTTTCAACACAATCCTATTTCTCCCCTTCAGGCTGCGTAAAGGCCGGGATATTCTTGACGCCGGCGTCTCTTAGCGCGTCCAGAGCCTTGACAACGACGCCAAAGGGTGCCTCCCGGTCAGCCTGCATCGCGATCGGACGAGCCGGAGCCTGTTGGCGCAAGATCTTGAGCGCACCGGTGAGGGCTTCGAGCGCAACGGGCTTTTCGTCCAGCGTGATCTGCTCGGCGCTCTTGATGCGCAAAACCAGAGGCTGGTTATTCTCGGCTGGAGCCTGTTCCGCAGTCTTAGACTCGGGAAGATTGATTTGCAGCTGGGGCTGGTTCTTCTGGAATGTCGTGGTGACGATGAAAAAGATGAGCAGAATGGCGAGAATGTCGATCAAGGAGACAATAATGATCGATGGAGCTCGCCGCTTGCGGGTATAAAACCTCATGAAATTGCTTCCACCGTCGGCCTTGCTCCCGGCGGGTAGCATTTTACTATCAGATCTGCGACCAGCGATTCCATCTCGACGGCCATTATCTCGATGCGTCGCTGAAAATAGTTGAACGTGATGAGGCTGGGCACGGCAACGGCGAGCCCCACGATGGTAGTGTTGAGGGCTTCCGCAATCCCTCGCGCGACGGCGACGGGATCGGTGCCGACAGCCGCGAAAATTCCTACCAGACCCGACAACGTGCCGAGCAAACCAAGGAGGGGAGCTATTCCGGTAGTAATCTCGAGAATCACCAAACCGCTTTCGAGCCGCGCGACTTCATGGCGGGCGCGAGTCTGAACGGCTTCGACCGCTTCGGCCCTGGACCAGGTGAGATGTTGCAACAAGGTGCCCAGAACGCGGGCCAGAGCGGAGGGATGTCGCGAAATAAGCCGTTCGAGCTTGTCAAGATCGTCTCCCGGCTGAAGTCGCTCGATCTCGTCAGCAAGCGGCTGGGGTAGAATTGACCTCTCCCGAAGCGCTGCGCTGCGCAGAATAATCACGGTTCCGGCCAGGACGGAAACGACGAGCAGGATCGCCATGAAAAAGCCTCCTCTGGCAAAAAAGTCGACGGCAGCCTGAATGATCGAGGCGGAGAATAAGTTCATTAGTTTGAGAGTATGGTGAACGAGTATTCGATTTCGATGCGGCCGCTTTCTAGCATGGGTACGAGTTCTTTTGGAATTTGGGGAATCTCAGCTTCCATGATGGCCCTGACACTGCAAGCCGCAAAGCTCTCGTTCGAGCTGTTGCGCAAGACCTGCACCCGCTCGACCTTTCCGCTTTCCCGGACCACGAACCGGATTTCCACCGTACCGACGTTGAGCAGACCCATTTGATCGCTTACGTAATAGTACCACCGTGAGCCGATGGCATCGGAAAGCATCTTCTTGTAACGCCCGAGGGGGGTCGCAGTGGCGCTCACGGCGGAGCGTCCTCGGTTGGAGATGTTGCCCCGGATACGAGTGATGCGAGTTTGCGGCTGATATCCGGGAGGTTCCGGTGCCTGAGGCTGTTGCTTCTGCTGCTGGACGGCCTTTACCGATTGCGGCCGGGGAGTGCTTTGGGGCTTCGGTGGGTCGAGGAGGGCAAGTTGCGTGTTCGGTTTCAGTGTGAACTTTGGCTGCGCCTTCGGTTCGGCGGCTGGCTCGGGAGCTGTTTCTTGGCGGGGCTGAGCGGCGGGGGTCGATGGACGCGGCTGCGGCCCCGCCGTGTACTCTTTGTTTTCAAAGCTTAGCGCCGGGTTCTCCGTGCCATCCTGGCTGGGGAGCGGAGCGTCGCCAGTTGCCGGCAAGGGGGACGCGGCTCGCGTGTCCTTGTCGGATTCGAAGGTTCCCTCTTCGGGAGGCGTATCTGCGCGCTGAGATTCACTGGTTTCGACGTAAGAGGTTTTCTGCTTCGGCCGCGACTCCGGAGGCGCGACGATCGTCAATTCCACAGGTGTCTCTTCGGCTTGCGGAACCAGGACCGGAGGTCGAAAGGTGAGAGCCAGCGCGACGAGCAAGATGATGAGGAAGTGAAGGATAACGGACGCGATCAACGCTCCGACGGTTTTCCGGCGGTGTTGTTCGCGCCACGTGGGCAGCGTCATCGTGCTCATGCGGGCAACGTCTTGCTCATCCTCGCGTGATGAAACAAGTATTGCTGAATGTACCCAGCGTAGGAGCCAAACCGGCGGTTGGAGAATCGCTCGAGCTCGAGAAGCGAGGAGCCCCTCTTATGCATCGCACGCAGGATCCGCGCAATCCACACGTCCACTGGAACGGCGTCAAGCCGCTCGTAGGCAAAAAGCAAGACACAATTCGCCACCTTGCGCCCAACGCCAGGAAGCAGGCAAAGCTGCTCGCGTGCTTCAGAAATCGGCTTGTCCGCCAGCGAGCCGAGATCGATTTGTCCGGAGGCTATGGCGTTCGCAGCGCGCAGGAGGCTCTTAGCCCGAAAGCCCAGCCGGCATTTTCGCAGTTCTTCCTCAGTTGTCTCAGCGAGGCGGTGCGCTGTGGGATACGCGTTGACAGGCGAACCGGGAATCTTCTCACCAAAGAGCGCACGCAGCTGAAAAGACATTTGCCGGATATGGGCGATTTGCTTCATCGGCGAGGTGATAAACGTCGCCAGACACTCCCATCGCGGCTGCCTGAGAATGCGGATGCCCCGGCATGTTGCGAGGGCCGCGCGGCTGAAAGGGTCGGAAGGAAAAGCCGCGTATATCGCTTCCAGAGGGTGATCGAGGGCGAAATATTTTCGGGCCAGGTCCTCAAGGCTGGCGGGCACGCGCAGCATACTGCCACGCTGCTCGGCATAGAGAGGCGTGCGATCAACTAAAATCTGCCAGCCTTCTCCTTCGGGCATCGCGTGAAAGACTTGTCCACTTTCCAAAGTGCGCCGCAGATCAAATTCCGTCGCGGAAAGCTCCACAAACTTGTCGCACGCTTTCATCAAAGGAAATAACTCACGGCGGACGATCAAGACTCCAGCAACAGCGGATCGCCATAGAGCGTCGACGGTGAAGCGGAGGCTATACGGACATCAAAAATCTGGCCGATATGGCGCGGAGCGCCCTCAAACACAACGATCTTGTTCGTGCGTGTGCGGCCGGTAAGGCGGTTTGGGTTGTTCTTGCTCGGGCCCTCGCAAAGAATCTCGACTCGCTGTCCGACATGTGCGTCAAGCTTCGTTCGCGCGTGGCGATTAATCACTGACAGGAGGTCCTGGTTGCGGAATTCCTTCACCTCCTCCGGCACTTGCTTCTCCATCGCCGCAGCCGGCGTATCGCGGCGTGGCGAATATCGAAAGACGAAGGCATTGTCGAAGCTCACAGTGTCCGCCAGCGCGCGAGTCTCGGCGTAATCTTCGTCCGTCTCTCCCGGAAAACCAACGATGATGTCGGTCGTAATGGCGATTCCGGGACGCGCCAGGCGCAACCTCTCGACAAGACGGAGGTAGGTCTCGGATGTATAAGCGCGCCGCATCATTTTAAGAATGCGGTCCGAACCGCTTTGCAGGGGGAGATGGACGTGCTCGACGAGTTTATCCAGGCGAGCGAAGGCGCAAAGAAGATCGTCGCGGAAACCGATTGGGTGTGGGGAGGTAAAGCGCACTCGAGCGATGCCATCGACCGCACAGACACCTTCAATCAGCTGGACAAATGGGCTGAGGCCGTCGCGTTTTTCGAATTCGTGGCGTCCATACAGATTGACGATCTGGCCGAGGAGCGTGACCTCCTTTACGCCCCTCGCGGCGAGGCCTCGAACTTCGTCGGCGATTTCTCCAACTGGGCGGCTTCTCTCCGCACCACGCGTCTTGGGCACAATGCAAAATGCGCAGTGCATGTTACATCCCTGCATAATGGAGACGAACGCCGTAGCCTGTGTTGGCGATATGACGTGGTCACGAATTGCCGACTGGGAGCCCTTCTCTTCCCTCACGTCCACAATCGGCAGTCGCTCGTCGTCCATGCGTGCCTCGGATTTGCGTCGTAGGAGCTCATCAACGTAGTCCGCCACGCGATGGAATTTTTGAGTTCCGGCAACCAGATCCACGTGCGAGGACTTCAGAAGTTCTTCGCCGCGGCTCTGCGCCATGCAACCCAGGTAGCCG
Organism: Terrimicrobiaceae bacterium; assembly: GCA_036525415.1. Classification (GTDB taxonomy): domain Bacteria; phylum Verrucomicrobiota; class Verrucomicrobiia; order Chthoniobacterales; family Terrimicrobiaceae; genus DASTFP01. Next base: position 8,317 of record DATDAL010000047.1, read on the forward strand.
AGCACGAGATGCGGACGCTTTTCACGAAGTCGCTGGAGCATGCCCATCTTTCCAATTGCCTTTTGCTCGGCCATGTCACGCACGCTGCATGTGTTCAACAGGATCACATCGGCCTCCGTCTCGTCCGGCACAAGCCGGTATCCGCGCATCAGAAGCGAGCGAGCGACCTGCTCGGAATCGCGCTCGTTCATCTGGCAGCCGTAGGTCTTGATATAAACGCTGGGCATGAGTCGGAATCGCAAACGTAATGTCGGCGAAGAAAATTTCCAGTCCGCACAATCGGCGATCTTTGCGGGCTCTAGGACTTGAAAATCGAAACCCGGATTGCATGAATAAATCTTTGAAACGCAGCTTTCCCGGCTGACTGGCTGCCGGCGGCGCAAAAAACGACTTGTTATTTTGCGCCGGTCGCCCGGATGCTTTGGCCATCATGTCTAAATCCACCCCCGCCAAAGAAGGCTACTCGATGCCCGCCGAGTGGGAGCGTCACGAGGCCACTTGGATCTCGTGGCCTCATCCGGGCGGAGCAAGCTTTCCATCCGCCTACCATCGAGTCGTTCCGGTCTTCGTCGAAATGGTGAAGGCCCTCGTGAAGTCCGAGATTGTGCGGATCAACGTCAGTGGTGCTGAGCAGGAGGCGACGGTGCGAGCGCTTCTTGGCAAGGACCCCTTGGATCGGGTCGAGTTCTTCCATGTGCCGACTAACGAGCCGTGGTGCCGTGACCACGGGCCGATCTTTCTCAAGCGCAGGGAGAAACCCAGACTTGCCGCGGTCAATTTTGGTTTCAATGCCTGGGGCTACAAGCTTTCACCATTCGAGGAAGACGACGCAGCGGCCACCCTCATTGCGAAAAAAATTGGCGTGCCGGTTTTTGATTTCGGAGAGTTTGTCCTCGAAGGGGGATCAATCGATGTGAATGGCCAAGGCACACTGCTTACGACCGAATCGTGCCTGCTGAATCCTAACCGCAACCCGGACCTTTCCCGGGAACAAATCGAAGCCAATCTCTGCGAATCCTTGGGCGTCACACAGGTTCTCTGGCTTGGTGATGGGATCGAGGGCGATGATACCGACGGGCATGTGGACGACATTACGCGATTTGTCAGCCCAAACACAGTCGTGACCGTTGTCGAGGAGGATGAGGACGATCCCAACTACGAACCCCTCGAGTTGAACTTCCAGCGACTCCGTACGATGCAGCTCTCCAATGGCTCACCCTTGCGCGTTTTGAAACTCCCGATGCCTTCCCGCATCACACGCGAAGGCCAGCGCCTCCCGGCCAGCTATGCAAATTTCTATGTCGGCAACTCGGTGGTGCTCCTGCCTGCGTACGGCGACTCCAACGACGCTTGGGCGGCCTCGGTCTTGAAGGAAGCTTTCTCCGGCCGGAAAATCGTCCCCATTGATTGCCGTGAACTCATCTGGGGCCTCGGCGCCTTTCACTGCCTGACCCAGCAACAGCCAGCTGCATAATCCGCTTGCCTTGGACCTGTATACCTGTAAGGTCCACTCCTCTCTATGGCAAAGAAATCATGGCACGAGCGCGACAAGCGCAAACGCAATACGGTGGCAAAATATGCTGAGCTTCGTGCGGAGCTAAAGGCAAAGAAGGACTATTCCTCGCTGGCCCAGTTACCTCGCGACGCAAGCCCCACCAGGCTCGTCAATCGCTGCCAAGTAACCGGACGCCGCCGTGCGTTCATGCGTCGGTTCAAGATTTCCCGCATCACCTTCCGCGAGCTTGCCTCTGCCGGCATGATTCCCGGGGTGACAAAGTCAAGCTGGTAATTTTCCGCACCACGCGGAAAATTGCTGCCGTGCCGATCTATGAATACGAGGCGACGGACGGCGATTGCCGGGTCTGCGGAGGACGTTTCGAATTGCGGCGGCCCATTGGCCGCCCGCCCCTTGTTCGATGTCCTCTTTGCAAGAAGGCAGTGCGCAAGCTGGTTTCGGGAGCGAACACCCCAAAATATACCGGGCCTCTCAGCGTAACAGATGCGAAGCAGGCGGGATTTTCCGTTTTTCAGAAGCGGGACAAAGGCGTTTACGAGAAGCTATAGGTTTTTAGGGATGCCATTGCGGTGTTGAGGTGGGCGTCCACAACCTTTTGCAGGTCGGGGGCGTAGCCGCCGGCGAGTACCCAAGCCGCTGGAAGAGCGTTGTCCTTTGCAAACGCGAACACTTTTCTGTCCCGCAAGAAGAGATCGCGGTGATTCAGATCGAGGGGTGAATAGGGGTCGTCTCGCAGGGGATCCGCGCCGGCTTGAAAGAGCAGAAGATCCGGGCGGGACCCGTCAAGCAGCCAGGGGAGATACTGGTCGAGAAGGTTTTGGAGCTGCTCGCCGTCGTTTACCGAGGGTGAAATCGGCGCCGAGATGTGGTTTTTGCCATCTATGTGGCGGCGCACGCTCACATCCCGATACGGAGTGTTGTTCGCATAATCGTTGCCGTATATCGAAAGCGCCTTAATCCAGGGGCGGGATGCAACCAGGGAGGCGGTTCCGTTGCCGTAGTGCAAATCCAAGTCGAGAATCGCTGCGGATTGGATGCGGCCCTCATTCCGGAGCGCTTCCAAGGCGATAATCAGCCCGTTGAATGTGCAGAATCCTTCGCCATGATCTGCGAAGGCGTGATGAAAGCCGCTGGCCAGCGCGCCCGAAACGCCTTCGCCCAAAGCACTCCTGGCGGCGGCAAGAACGCCGCCGCTCGTAAGGAGCACGCTGGCGAACAACGCGCGCGACCACGGAAACTTCTGGGACTCGGCTAGGTCGCGAGGTAATCCAGTCTTGACTGCTGAGACGTATTCGGGGGTGTGGACGCGGAGCAGATCGCTTTCAGAGATGGCCGGTGGAGAGCAAATTTCGAAGCCGGGTTTTCGACGCAGTTCCTCCGCGACAAGGGCAAACTTTCGCATTGGCATCACATGATCGCCGATGGGCGCGGCAAATCCGGGATCATGATAGAGCCGCAATCGGAATCCGGGGTCAGCGACCCCGGCGCCAACTCGGGGATGCCGGCTTTTGCGATTTCCTGATTTCCGCATTTGCTCTAGGAACTTTAACGACGGAGGTCAGTCGTAGGCGGCAGCAGTTCGATGGCCTCGTCAGGCGACGGATACCTCTGGAGGCTCGCAAGGAGCGGGGCCATATCGCGCTGCCGGAAGGTCGCCCCATACATTCGATAAAGCGACTCAGCGATGTTGAGGGTTTCTGCTCCGGAGATCGTCCGCTCCTTCTCCCGACCCAAACGGCGAATGACGAGCGCAAGAGAAAGGGGCTTCGGGCCGCCGCTAAAATCGATTTCGTCCGGGAGTCGAAAGTCGGGTTGCAGGTAGCCAACTTTCCGTGGGTCGATCATTAGATAGCCCGCCTTTTCATACGCTCTCAAGCGACCGAAGGTCGAGGGGTCGTTGGGATCCAGAAATTTCATTTCACCGACGAGTGTGATCGGTGAATCGGGCGCGCGCTTTTGGGCGGCAAGACAATTGCGGGCGGTCTGTATCGGCAATGCGCGCAGCCATCCGGCAAGTCCGGTTCGCCGCCATTCCGGAGCGACAAGATTGTGAGAAAGGTGTACAAGAGCACCTTCGATTCGCTCTCGCACGATCGCGGTGTGGTCGCGAACGGCGGCAAACTTTCCACGCGATTCGAGCAGCATCAGGCGGTAGCGAAGGGCGCAGCCCTCGACCAGTTGATCACCACTCCACTGAAGGCGCCTTGAAAGGACCGCCGGCTGCTCGACTTCGTTGTTCGCGCCGAACTCGGCCCAAAGAGCACCGAACGCCACGTCAAAACCGGGGTCCTCGGAGGACTCGATGCAGTGGAGTTCGATCCCTGACCAGTCGCGTTCAAGACTTTTCATGTCTCCGGGAGCGAGGTCGGCGGGAATCATCCAATCTTGTAGCATGAAATCAAAGACAGAGAGCACTCGACGGTAACGCGGCCGCTCAGCCTGGAGAGAGTGCGGAGAGGCGAGTGATCGGTGCAAAAGGTATTAGTCCAGCCGCAGATCGCACGTCAAATCGCTCTTTCGGCTGCCGCGACAAGGGCGCTCCGAACGTCTGACGGTTCCACCTTTTGCAATAGGGCGAAACGCCATCTCATTCGTGCCCATTTCGAACTGCGCCGCGGTGTGTCCCGATTGGCGATCGACAAGGGTGAGGAAAAGCGGAAGCTGTGTGGGGATGCCGGGGTGCATCGAGGGATAGAGGTTTGTTCTGCGGTAACGGAGGCCAGAAAGGAATGTGTCGCCAGACACCTGGCGCAAAGCGAGCGGACGGCCATTGACGGAAATCTCGTAGCGTGTATCGAAGGACGAATCTCCGCAAAACTCGAGCCGTTGCATGGAGGTGTCCACGAACCGGCTCGTTGTGCCACCCTCGATGGGAGTCTCGCAGAGAAGAGGCCAGTTCTCCAACGCCTTGCGCACCGTAAGGCGAACACCACTGTTTTTCCAATCGAGAACAACGGGAAATCGCCAATTCCAGATGTCACGATAGATCCGGCGATGCAGCTTGAATCCGCCCTCCTCGAGTTCGGCGAGAACTGCTTCGAGATCGCACCAAAGCCGTTGGGGCAGCAAATACTCGTCGTGCAATTTCGTTCCATAGCGCTTGAGAGTCCGGGGAACTTTGGCCTCAAGCAAATGGGCTGCCAGGCAAGTCCAAAGCAGGGCTACACTACTCATCCAGTCGGCGCGAGGCAGCGATTCGATGGCGCGGAATTCAATGAGTCCGAGAGCGCCAGCCGGCCAGGACGTATTCCAAAACTTGTCAAAGCTCATTTCGCTACGGTGCGAATTGCCGGTAACGTCGGTATGAAGATGGCGGAGCGTTTCGTTGATCAGTTCACGGTGGTCGCCCGGCGGAAGAGATTCCAGGAATGTATAGGCCATATCGATGTCGTAGAGATCGCGCGCCGATTCGTCCGGGCGCGGTGCTTGCGAGGAGGCACCGACGTAGCAGCCTGTGAAGAGATAGGCCAGTGAAGGATGGTGCTGCCAGAACCGAAGAATTGCGGCGAGCCAGCCAGGTCGCGTGAAGAACGGGTTGGCCTCTAGTCTTGGACCGCCCCAAAGGAGATGGTTCCCGCCACCAGTGCCTTGGGGATAGTCCCAGGACGATTCCTTCCAGGATCGCAAACCTGCCTCCTCACAACTGGATGTCACCGTTTCAAGCCAACTGGCGTATTCGTGCCAGTTTGAACACGCAGGAAGGTTCACTTCGAGCACACCAGGATCGGCGGCCAAGCCCACAGAGATCCAGCTTTCGGCTTCATCCGGAGGCGTGTAGCCCTGAAGCGCAACCTGCGCGATTCTGTTCCGTGATATCGAATCCTCAATGGCAGAGAGCAACTCGAAGAACGGTCTTTGCGCGAGCGGCGGGATGAAA
>DATDAL010000048.1:0-3137 GCA_036525415.1 Terrimicrobiaceae bacterium
GAGCGTCTTGCTGTCGCTCGGTGCCGCTTTGGGGCTGATGCCAGCGATTTGGGCCGATAGATTCGTCAAAAAAATGCACGCCCATACGCCTCTGCCTGACGGTCCAATCCGGCGAAAGACCCGCGGAAGAGGACGAACTCCATAATTCCAGTTTACTATGGACTTGAATCTTGGACGGATCGACCTGTAGGCATTCATGAAGACCCTGAACGCACCACGGCCGAGGTATTTCCCCAGTATATTGGAGGTGAGGTGATCGCGGACAGCGCAGCGCTCAAATGGCAGGGGCTTTTCGTGCGACGCTACCGCTTTCGCCGCGTGGTGGATGGGTTTCTGGTGCCCGCCACGGCGGAGCCGTTGATCGCGTGTAATGTCTCGGGTTCCGCAGACTTCCAGGAGCGTGAGATTGGCAGGGAATGGCTGCCCCACCGCGTGCGCCGTGGAGACCTTTTCGTCACCGGGTCGAAGACGCCTTACGAATTGCGGTGGAACTCGCCTTTGGGAGCAGAATTGGAGGTCGTCCACATTCATATTGCGGTAGATCAGTTCACCGCAGCGCTCCAAAGAGTTCGTCAAGACCAGGCTGCCGCGGTGGAGGTGATCGAGTTTTTTGGTCGCGACGAAACGCTCGCTCATTTGAGTGTCGCCTGTGCCGAGCTATTATCGGCCGGAACCGCGGGCCATACAAAGTGTATCGCCGCCTTTGCGGAGCTTCTGGCGATTTACGTCGCCGAAAAATATACAACCGTCGCAGCGCAGAGGCCTGACTACCGGGGCGGCTTGCCGATCACGCGGCTCCGTAAGATCGAGGACCATGTGCGTGCGCACCTCTCGGAAAGCATCTCCATCGAGACTCTGGCTGAGTTGGTGGAGCTGAGCCCTTTCCATTTTTCGCGCGTGTTCAAGCAGGCCACCGGGATGACGCCTCTGCAATTCGTGACCCGAGAGCGCATGCTGCAAGCGCAACAACTGATCCGCGAAACCTCTCGCACCCTCATCGAAATCGCACTCGAAGTCGGCTACACGAGTCCGAGCCATTTTGCTCAGGTCTTTCGGCGGACGGTAGGCATGCCGCCGACACAGTTCCGCAGCGCCCTCTAAAGGTAGAAGAGCGAACCGGTTTTTCGCAGAAATACGACGGGGCCGCATGATCCCGAGAGCAGCCACATGGTCGATAGCTGATGCTCTCGCGAGGACAACGGGTAGTCGATCAGCAGCGTTGGCGTGAGGTCGGTTGATTTGCAGAATCACCGGATGGCAATCGCCAGTTTGGTCATTTTCGCTGGGTCCTGTCACCCCGTCTAGACTCCCAGTTCCGCAGCGCCACAAGAAGAGCAAAAGAGCGCACCGTTTTTTCGCAAGATCGCGACAGGCGCCGCAGGATCCCGAGAGCAGCGACTTCGTCGATGGCCGATGCTCTTGTCGAGTCTCAATAGCTCAATCTCAAAAGAAGAATCAAGAAATCATATGTCCACAAAAGTTTGCCTCATCAAGAACGCCGGCTGCGCGATCAGAGCAGAGATGGCAAAGGCACCACTCGCCGAGAGAAATCAGGTTGCAGCCACGTGTCGCAAGCGGGAACCCGTGAAGAGGGCGCCGGGATGCCTGGTTAACGTCCTCCCTGTGGCGCCGGACGCGACGCGGAGGGACCAGGTCGAAATCGCGGCGCGGCTACCGAACATCGCGGTCGTTTTTACGGTCGGTGGGCCCGTTGTCTACGAACGACGAAGCGATCAGTTCGCATAAACTACCCAACCACAATTTCGGCGCACTGCACAATCTCAAGCCAGCCAGCACGACTCAGGATCATCAGCAATGAACTCTGGAAAGGTCGTCGGCTCAGCCTGAGAGATCGCCGTGCAAATCCAAACAAATGTCGGGCCTCTCCGGGACTCGTGCATTACACTGGGGAGCTGCTGTTTAATGACCTGTGGCTACGCCCCTTGCGCCTCGGGATCGCAGCTTGGTCAGGTCGCACAGATCCCATTTCACCTCAATCGGGCGATGGATAAAGGCCTGACGCGCGCGCAAGCTTCGGAAGTGATCGCACAATCGCTTTCTATGCCGGTTGGCCCAACGCCTTCTCGGCAGCTCCCGTCGTCAAAAACGTCTTTAACAGTCGTTCCAAGTAGCGGCTTCATCCGCCGCCTGCGCGACCGCCGAACACTTTCACGCAAGATCACGATAGATGGAGCAAGAACCCGTGCGACAGTGAAGTCGCACGGGAATAAACTCATCACAGGTAGCTCCATCTTCCGAAGTTCACCATTCGCAAATCATGGCCCTTTCCCGCCGCACCTTTCTGAAAACGACAGGCGTCTCGCTGGCCATCCCGGCGATCCTTCGTGCCCAAGGCGCCGCCACCTCACACCAATCACACGAGACTAAAATGGAAATCAAACGAGTAGGTTCACAACCCTCCATCAAAGGACCGGCCGACTGGTTCACCGGCACGGTGCGGATCGATCCTTTGTTCCAGCCAAACGCTCCGGCACGCACGTCCGGCGCCAGCGTCACCTTTGAGCCCGGTGCCCGCACCGCGTGGCATACCCATCCGCTCGGCCAGACTCTCATTGTCACAGCCGGTAGCGGTCGGGTGCAGCGCGAGGACGGCCCGGTTGAGGAGATCCATCCCGGCGATGTGGTATCGTTTTCGCCTGGCGAGAAGCATTGGCATGGCGCCGCGCCAACCACGGCCATGACGCATATCGCCATTCAGGAAGCGCTCGACGGCAAGGTCGTAGACTGGATGGAAAAGGTCAGCGATGACCAATATCGCAAGTGAACTCAGCACCCTAAACTATGAAAGGAACTGTTCTTTACGGTCCGCGCGACGTGCGTTTCGAGGAGCGCGACGCGCCGGAGATCTTGAAGCCGACGGATGCCATCATCACGATCTCAGCCACCTGCGTGTGCGGGTCCGACCTGTGGCCCTACCGCGGCATTAGCTCGTTCCCCGAGCCGACCCCGATGGGGCACGAGTATTGCGGCATTGTCGAGGAGGTCGGCAGTGCGGTCGCCTCGGTCAAACCCGGCCAGTTCGTTATCGGATCGTTCGCGACTCCCGACAACACCTGTCCCCACTGCCGGGCGGATTACCAATCGTCGTGCATCCACCGCGAGTTCATTAGCCGGGC
>DATDAL010000049.1:0-5044 GCA_036525415.1 Terrimicrobiaceae bacterium
AATCAGGCGTTTCATAAACCAGCAAGCAGCCGTAGTCAGCGGCCCACACGTCAGTGGATGGCGATCTTCGCAGACAACAGCCAAGGATCTTTGCTTTGTTGCCCAGTTCATTCTCTCTGATCTCGTCCGGGGTTGCCATATTGAAACGCTCGCCCCGCTCTAGGTTTCTACAAGATTTTCTACACGCCACCCTCAAAATGAGCTCAATCCGTACGGGACATTCATCCTGAACATGCAAGAGCGTCTGCCGCTTGAGCAGGCGGCGCAGCTCCCTCGCGCTACTTTGCCGAAATTTGGGGCTTCGTTACCTTAGGGCCCTATTGAGCCTCCCGGCCCGTGTTTGACTACCGGGCTCCCTTTTGTCACTCTTCCGGCTTCAAAACTCCGGGGCAACGCCCGGAGAGCCAAACGCATTTCTTATCAGTCGAGCTGACATGACAGACTCTCCCCCTGATCGCCTGCGCCTGGGCATGGTCGGCGGCGGACGCGGCGCCTTTTATCGGCGAGACGCACCGGATTGCTGCGCGGCTCGACGACCGCTATGAACTGGTCGCCGGAGCGCTCAGCGGCGATCCGCAGCGGGCGATCGAATCGGGCCGCGGCCTGCGGCTCGATCCCGCCCGCTGGCTAGGCGTCACGTATAATTACACCGGCTACCCGATGGTGCGGGAGGCGCGGGCGTTAATCGAGGCCGGCGAACTCGGCGCCGTGCGCGTCGTGCAGGTCGAGTTCGCGCTCGGCTGGCTATCCGGCCCCAGCGAAGCCGAAAGCAAGCAGGCGGCCTGGCGCACCGATCCAGAGCAAGCAGGCGCCTCCTTCATTGTAGGCGATCTCGGAACCCATTGCTTCCACCTTGGCGAGTTCGTAACGGGCCGGCGCGCGGCGGCGCTTGCCGCTAACCTGCAGACCATGGTCCCGGGCCGGCGCCTCGAAGACAACGCGCACATTCTGTTGCGCTTCGACAACGGCGCGTGCGGGGCCATGTGGGTATCGGCGGTGGCAGCCGGCGAGCAGGTAGGCCTGCGGTTTCGAGTCTATGGTGAGAAGGGGTATATCGCCTGGGAGCCAACCATCCCGACCAGCTGAAATTCGCCTTGCAAGGCGAGACATCGCGCACTCTCGTGCGTGGCCAGAGCGGCTTGTCATCCGCCGCCAAGCACGCGACGCGCATCGCGGCCGGTGCGATAGAGGGATTTTTCGAGGCGTTTGCTACGCTCTACCGCGACTATGCGGACATCCTGACAGCGCGGCAGGCCGGCGCGGCGTCCGATCCGCTGGCGCTGTGGGCGCCGATGGTCGAGGAGGGCGCGCGCGGCATCGCGTTCGTAGAGGCGGCGCTCAGTTCCCATGCGGCGGGCGGCCGCTGGCTCGACTTCCAGCAGGAGATCTGAGCCGCCCGCATTTCGTTGGCTGCGGAGTTACACAAGTAGGGGTCTTTTGACGAAAGGGAAAATAGACACGCAGGAGAATCCGCGTCGGCGCGTAAGACGCCCCATTGAGACCGTGCCCTGCGCTGGCTGATCAGCGGTCCAGCGACAGGGCCTTCACGGCTTCCGATCTCCACGTGAGTCCGATGCCCGGACGGTCCGGAACGCGTGCGAGGCCATCCTGGATCTGCAGCGGCTCCTCGAGGATCGCGTCGGCCCAGTCGACGTACTCCAGGTAGTGGCAGGTCGGGCTCGTGGCGAGCAGGTGCGCGCTGAGCTCTGGAAGCTCTAGGATCCTAGCCCCAGAGTCGGTAGCAGGATTCCAGCCGCACTGGAGAACTTACTCAAGTCGGCAAATTTGGCCTTCTTGGACTTCAGATTCCGATTGTCAACGAAGTGGTCTCACTCCTGACTGACGAGGTCACAAACGAGGGGGACGATACTTAATCAGTTTGAAAAGACAGGCCATCGAGGAAGCGATTCCAATGGCTTCAGCCGATGAGGCGGACAATTTGATGCAGGCAATTCAGGCGATTGACACCTGGATAGCGAACAAACCTCCTTCCGAGGCGGCGTCTTTCGGGGGTTTGGCGCCGCAGCCCGGAGCCCGACCCGCTGCCTCCGTGGCGGGCGGGACTACTCCTCAACCCACAGCGACCAATGAAAAACAGCGACCAACCGTGCAAGCCGAACCGGGGCAGTTCAAGCCCGGCCACCTGAAACCAAGCCCGCGAGTAGCGAAAAACCGGGCGCTCCACTACCCGCGACACGGGGAGGACGAATTTCGCTTCATCCAACGCAGCCTCCGAAGAGCTTGCCTTTCCCAGAATCGCTTACCTACCGGCGCTGTTCGCCACCGCGTTCTCGGCTCGTTCAACGGTCAAGAAGCCTTTTAAATTAAAAGGCGTCCGCCTATCATTCGTCCCACAAGAGAATGCAGACGCCTTCAATTACGACACCGGAGCATTTTCAACAGCACCCGACGCCATTCAATGTGGTACTCGAGCGGCAAGCCTTTGAAAATGGCGCGATTGCGCGCCTGCGGGCGGACGAAAGGTTGGTCAAGACACTCATTCACCGCCTGCGCAAACATTACAGCTGCCTTCTGTGCGAGGAGGTCGGCCGCACGGTTAGCGACCCGGGAGAGGTCGATGAGGAAATCCATGCTCTTTGCGAAGCCCTGATCGCAACCGAAGGGCGGTTAGGTCCATGAACGTGGACGACAGACGCACATGTTTAGTTTGCGGCACGCAATTCCCTGCGACCAGAGAGTGCTGTCCTGTGTGTATTCTCCGTCTGGCTCTGAATGAGGGAGTTGAGTCCGGCGAGTCTTCTTCTGAGGATACGGTCAAGCTGGCACCGGAAGACGCCGCGCTCCGATTTGAGCATTATGAACTGGAGAAGGGTGAGGACGGGATTCCCGTCGAGTTGGGTCGCGGCGCGATGGGCGTCACATACAAAGCATTCGACGTCGATCTGCGTTGCCCCGTGACATTGAAAGTCATCAGCGAGAAATATCTTGGTGACGAATCGGCTCGGCGTCGTTTCTTGCGAGAAGCGCGCGCGGCGGCCAGCCTCCGTCATCCAAACGTTGCCTCGGTCTTTCACCTGGGCAGAACCGGCGAGAATTACTTCTATGCGATGGAGTTTGTAGAGGGGCAAACACTCGAAAACCTTATCAAACGCTCAGGCCGGCTTGAGGTAAAGACGGCGCTGGAAATTGTGACGCAGGTCGGCGCCGGTTTGGCTGCAGTGCACAAGCAGAAGCTCGTTCACCGGGATATCAAACCAAGCAACATCATGGTGAGCTTGGACGACGCAGGCGCTGTGACCGCGAAAATCATCGACCTCGGCTTGGCCAAGGCTGTCAATGAGGCAGGTTCTCAGACAGCGATTTCAATACCCGGTGGCTTTGCTGGGACGCCGGAATTCGCCAGTCCCGAGCAATTTGCAGGAGTCGGCGTAGACATTCGTTCGGACCTGTATTCGCTGGGCGTGACGCTCTGGGAGATGGTGACAGGCAATCGGCTGTTCAGGGGCTCCGCTGCTGAGGTGATGTATCAGCATCAGCACGCACCGATACCGCTCGAACAACTCGAGCGTGTGCCGCAGCCGGTGGTTGTTCTCATTGAGGTGCTCCTCGTGAAAGATCCCAGGCGGCGTTTTCAGACCCCGGACGAACTTCTGAAGGTGATGCCGACCATAATGGACGCTATCGACGGAGGGCGGACAATCACGTATCAGAGCTTGGGACAAATGCCCGCTAGCGTAACTCCGCCAGCAACACTAGGACCGGAGAAGATTTCAATAGCCAGATTGCCCGTTACAGAAAGAGATATTTTTGCTCGAGAGGAGGATATTGCTTGTCTGGATGCTGCATGGGCAAACGAGGATGTAAATGTCGTTACAATAGTTGCCCCGGCTGGTTTCGGGAAGTCTACGCTCGTCAACCATTGGCTTCGAGGGATGGCTGCTGAACAGTACCGTTCTCCGCAGCTCATTTTTGGCTGGTCCTTCTACAGGCAGGGCAGCAGTGGCGACACTTCATCCGCAGATGAATTTCTTCACGCCGCTCTTGCTTGGTTTGGAGATCCAGATCCAGGGATTGGAACGGCGTGGGAGAAGGGCGAACGATTGGCGAAGCTCGTTGCGCGTCAGCGGACCCTACTGATTCTGGACGGCCTGGAGCCGCTCCAAAATCCGCCTGGTCCACAAGAGGGACGGATACGCGAGCCTTCCCTCCAGGCGCTTCTGCGCGAGCTCGCCGCCTTCAATACGGGGCTTTGCGTGATTACAACACGGATGCCGGTCGCTGATATTGTGGATCACGAACGTACCTCGACTGGAGCAACTATCCAAATTCCGTTCGAAGCTGCTCCGAGCGCTGCGCGTTAAGGGGCATGAGGCCGAGTTGCTAGCGAGAATGATGTCCCCTTCCTCTGTTACCGCAAAGGTGGAACGTTGCCAGCTGGGTGTCGAGGTCTCCGGTGGAGCCCCTAGTCCGGAAAACTCACACGCGGGCAAAAAAAGTAGCGAAGTTTACGGCCTAAGCCGCTAAGGTTGTTCGTGTTGGAACAATCAACCAAAAGAACTTCGCTATGGCAGACGTGTAAGCAAGAGGTTTTCAAGTTTCAAGGCCACGGAAGCCGGAAAGTGACGACGGATTTTTCGGGGGGCCACCTTAGCAGCGACGGCGGGGCGGTGTTTTTGCGAGGAGTGGACTTGAAGCTGAGACTCATTGAGAGACTGGCGGGGTGTTTTTGCGACTATCGGCTTCCGTGTTTGGTCGAACACAACGTGGCCGAGCTTTTGCGTCAACGCATCGGGGCATTGGCTCTTGGCTACGAAGACCTTCCATGAGAAGGCAGTCAAACTGTTTTCTGAAATTCATTTCACACTTTTCTCGGCGGGCGGTGGATCGTACTCCCATCCGGACTCGGTATGTTGGTCCATGTTTTGATCCGTTGCTTGCCGCAAAGGGTGGAACGTTACTATCTCAACGTCGAAGTCTCCATGTTGAGCTTCCGTCTTCGTATCGCAATCGTTCCGAATCGTCCGTCCTCAGTTGGGGGTCAAGAGTTCCCCCCGAACGCCTGCCGCGGCGAGCGGTGCGGGGT
>DATDAL010000050.1:0-26205 GCA_036525415.1 Terrimicrobiaceae bacterium
CATTTGACGTGATGGACGGGTTGCCCGGGCTGCCGCGACAGCGGGAACCGTTCCCCACGGCGGCGCGCAGCGCGGATGGCCGGCTTTGGTTCGCCACGAGCCAGGGTCTGGCCGTGATCGATCCGCAGCACCTGCCGCGAAACCGGGTGCTTCCGCCCGTAAAAATCGAGGCGGTCAGAGCCGAAGGACAGTCTGTGGCGGTGACGCCCGGAGCCCGTTTGAATCCCCACACGAGGTATTTGGAGATCGAATACACGGCCCTGAGTTTAACGGCGCCCGAGCGAGTCGCTTTTCGCTACCTACTTGAAGGGTATGACCGGGATTGGCGCGGTCCGGTGACGACACGGCAGGCCAGTTACACGAACCTTCCCCCGGGTCATTATCGGTTTCGGCTGATCGCCTCCAATAACGACGGTGTCTGGAACGAGACCGGTGCCGCCTGGGATTTCTTTATCGAGCCGGCTCTTTATCAGCGTCGTTGGTTTCAGGTGGCCGTCGCTATCGCGCTTGGCGCTTCCTTTACCGGGCTCTACCACCTGCGCTTGCGCCGCATCAAGCGCCACAACGCAAAATTGTTACAAGAGAATACAGAGCGCCGCCGCGCGGAAGCTGATTTGCGGAAAACGCGTGCGTATATGACGGAATCCGAGCGTCTGAGTCTCACCGGCAGCTTCAGTTGGGTCCTTAAAACCGGCGAACTTTTCTGGTCTTGCGAGTTGTATCGGATTTATGAATTGGATGCTTCAACCGTCCCGACTCTGCGATTCGTCCAGAGTCGCGTTCACCCGCAAGATGTGGATATCGTGAAGCGCACCACCATTGAGGCCGTCCGTGGGCGCAAAGATTTTTCCCTCGAATACCGGCTGCTCATGCCGGATGGCTCGGTCAAGTTTCTTGAAGTGCTGGCCCACGCAACGCTGGATGATCACGGCGACCTGGTGGAATATGTCGGGGCGGTAAAAGATGTAACCGAGCAAAAAAAGGCCGAGGGCGCCATGCACGGCATGTGCGCTCAAATCGCGCACGTCACACGGGTTGCTACGCTCGGGGAATTAACCGCTTCCATTGCCCACGAGGTAAATCAGCCCCTGGGCAGTATTGTGACCAATGCCAGCGCCGGTCTGCGCTGGCTGGCGGGCGCACGCCCCAATCTCGAGGAAGCGCGCGAAGCCCTCCAATGGATTGTAGCCGACGGTAATCGCGCCGGCGACATCGTGAAACGGATTCGCTCCCTGGTGAGCAAGGCCGAAAGTGAGCCGGTTCCGACGGATCTCAACGAACTCGTCCGCGAAACCATCCCGCTGGTGCAGTGGGAACTCCGGCAAGCCGACGTGAACCTGCATTGGGAACTCGATTCGCGGCTTCCGCGGGTCCTGGGAGATCGCGTGCAACTCCAGCAAGTAATCCTGAATTTGGTAATCAATGGCCTCGAAGCCATGGCCGGGATCGAGAGTGGGCCGCGGGATATGACAATTCGAAGTCGAACCTTCGGCGACATCGTGGAGGTCGCCGTCGAGGACTCCGGCACAGGCCTGGATCCAGCCACTGTCACACAGATTTTCAATGCTTTCCACACCACCAAGCCATCCGGAATGGGCATGGGTCTGGCGATTTGCCGCTCGATCATTGAAAACCATTGCGGGCGGCTCTGGGCGGAGCCCAATGCCGGGCCGGGAGCAACATTCCGCTTCGCCCTGCCCACCCACGCACCCTAATCATGCGCGAGCCTGCACCCGTGGTTTTTGTGGTGGACGATGACCCGTCCATGCGTCGCGCCCTGGAAACGCTGATTCGCTCCGCCGGCTGGAAGGTGCAATCGTTTCCATCAGCCAATGCCTTTTTGGCGGATACGCGGATTCAGGATACGCCGGGCTGCCTCGTGCTCGACGTCCGCTTGCCCGACCACAACGGCCTCGAATTACAGCAACAACTGCGGACTTTTTATCCGGTTCTTCCGATCGTTTTCATCACCGGCCACGGTGATGTGCC
This sequence comes from Terrimicrobiaceae bacterium, assembly GCA_036525415.1. Taxonomy (GTDB): domain Bacteria; phylum Verrucomicrobiota; class Verrucomicrobiia; order Chthoniobacterales; family Terrimicrobiaceae; genus DASTFP01. The sequence continues at coordinate 1,990 of DATDAL010000050.1, forward strand.
CATGTCGGTGCGTGCAATAAAAGCGGGGGCCGTCGAGTTTCTCATCAAACCGTTCCGCGACGAGGATTTGTTGAATGCCATCCACGACGCATTGGATCGGAGTTACGCCATCCGGCAGCAACAAATGGAACTCCGCGCTCTCCGGGAACGGTGGGAGAGGCTTACCCCGCGCGAGCGGGAAGTGATGGACAAAGTCGTCGCCGGGCAGCTCAACAAACAGATCGCCGCCGATCTCGGCACCACCGAAATCACGGTCAAGGTGCACCGCGGCCAGGTCATGCGAAAGATGGGCGCGGCATCGCTGGCAGATCTGGTGCGCATGGGCGGAAAGCTCCAGCCCGAAAACCCGCGGCACTTGTAGGTTGCCCTCGGCGGCCTATACCAACGTATAATGTCCGCCGGGTCCCACTTGCCGTAGTGTCCGCCCATCATGAGCGAGGGCCTACTGATCTCCATTGTGGACGACGACGAATCCATGCGTCGATCCCTGCGGAGCCTGCTCAAGTCTACGGGATACTCCGTCGAGACCTTTCCGTCTGGCCGGGCTTTTCTCGATTCCAACGCCAGCCGGGAATGCCAGTGTGTAATTCTGGATTTGCGGATGCCCGAAATGACCGGACGTGAGGTGCACCTGGAGCTGATTTCCAGCGATCGATTGGTCCCAGTCGTTTTCATCACAGCCCATGGAAACGAATGGGCCCGGGCGGACCTTATCCGCCTCGGTGCGGTGGATTTGCTCATCAAACCATTTTCTGAAAACGCGCTGCTCGGCGCCGTGCGTCGGGCGCTCGCCGTCCAGCGCTGATACACCAACCTCAACCAGGATCAATCATGGAACCTAGCTCTGTGGTCGTTAGCATCGTAGAAGACGATTTTTCTGCTCGACGAGCGGTAGAAGGGCTGCTGAGAGCCGAGGGTTTTGCCACGCGTGCGCACGGCTCGGCGCATGAATTCCTCGCCAGCCTTTCTCGAGACAACGCATCCTGCCTGGTGCTGGATATCGGTCTGCCTGATTTCAGCGGGCTCGACCTTCAGCAAAGGATGAACGACTCGGGCCTGCAAATTCCCATCATTTTTCTCACCGGACGCGCTGATATCCCGCTCTCCGTCCGGGCCATCAAAGCCGGCGCGGTGGAGTTCCTGACCAAGCCATATCAACCGGAAGCCCTCGTGCAGGCCGTTCGCCAGGCGGTCCAGTCCGGCGACTTGCCGATTTTTCCCAACCAACCGCATCCGACGCTGGTCGGCAGGAGCGCCGCCATCGGCCAAATGCTTCAACAGATTTCCCTCGTTTCGCGCACGGACGCCACCGTGCTGATCTCCGGAGAAAGCGGCACCGGCAAGGAAGTGGTGGCTCGCGGCATTCACGACGATAGTCCCAGATGCAATCAGCCGATGGTCAAAGTCAACTGTGGCGCCGTTCCTGAATCGCTCTTTGAAAGTGAATTTTTTGGCCACGTCCGCGGCGCTTTTACAGGGGCGCTCCGCGACAAGCCCGGCCGCTTCGAACTCGCCCACGGCGGCACCCTTTTTCTCGATGAAATCGGCGAAGTGCCGCTGTCCATGCAGGCCAAGCTCCTCCGTGTCCTGCAGGAACGCGAAATCGAACGAATTGGCGATACGCGATCGCGCCCGGTCAACGTGCGAATCGTGGCAGCTACCAACCGCGATCTGGCGGCAGAGGTGAAGGCGGGGCGTTTTCGGCAGGATCTTTTCTATCGCTTGAACGTTTTCCCGATCAACCTTCCGCCGCTCCGGGAACGCCGGGAAGATATTCCTCTGTTGGCAGAGCATTTCCTACGGCTCTCCGTGAAGAACTTGCGCGGCGGTCAACGCGCGCAAACCAAACTCACCGAGCCGATTCTGCAACAGCTTACCGCTTACGATTGGCCCGGGAATATCCGGGAATTGCAAAACACCATCGAGCGTGCCGTGATCGTCGCCAACGGCGGCCCCATCCGTTTCGACATGCTCCCCGCACCAAATTTCGCCTCGACCAGCCTCCACTTCCCGGCACCAGCCGCTGTAATGACTCGTGACGAACTCAAATTGCGAGAGCGAAACGCCATCATCGCCGCGCTCGCCCAGACCGGAGGAAAAGTCTCCGGCCCAAACGGTGCCGCTGAAGTGCTGGGCATGAAAACCACCACGCTTTATTCGCGCATTGCTGCTCTCGGTCTGGAACGAAAGCCAGCCCCGGCGGCGTAAACACGAAGCGATTCAGGCGGGCGCATCCAACAGATGCCGGCAGTGAAGACCAGGAAAACGGGCGAAACCTCGGTCCAGCGTCGCCCATTTGCCCGCGACCTGCGGCGTGGCACTTTTATGATGCGCCGAGGCGGTGGATTCGTGGATGAGGCCGTGTTTAGCCAATGCGTAAATGATTCGCGCTCCAGCATTTACGCTTGCGAGCGTGCAGACGGGAAAGCTGATGACGATGCCAATGGAAATAATCGCGCCAAAGACATGCGTCCCGGCCACTTCCGCGAGAATGGCCAGCGGCGCCTCGGTTCGTTGAGCGCGGGTTGGCGACCGTGGAATCGCAAAACGAATTGAGAAAATGCCGGGGAGCGGTTTTCCCTTGGAAAAGCTCATCGGCGACCGGCGCGACGACGGCGCTCCAGCCGGATTGGTTCAACGACAACAGCAATGCCTCGCTTCCGCCTGTTCATGCAGAACGCACCGCGCCAGAGCCGCGCGATACTGGAAAATGGCTGGACGGGATTTCATGGTGCGAAGTTATTCCTATTAAATTAATAGAGTATTTAAGCGAATATTTGTGTCCTTCACCGCTGACAGCCCCGTCCCGTTTCCATTGCCCGTTTCGAATTCGGTTTTCGTACAAAACTTCGTAACGACCCTCGCGGAAAGCGCGAGTCCGGGCATTGTATGAGCGGCCATGCAAGCGAACGCCGACATCGAACATCCGAAACCCGCCAAGGACCTCTCGTGGCGTGGTCAGGATGATCTTCGGCTGACCCTCGACACGATTCCCGTGCTTGCTTGGTGTCATCGACTCGATGGCTCGAGCGAATTTTTCAACAAACGCTGGCACGACTACACCGGTCTTTCAGCTGAGGAGGCGCAGGGTTGGGGCTGGACGGTGACCATTCATCCGCATGATTTGCAGCGTTTGTTGGACGTTTGGGAGGGGCTTCGCGTGGCTGGTAAAGCCGGTGGATTGGAGGCCAGGTTGCGGCGGCTGGATGGTGTGTACCGCTGGTTTCTATTTCAAGCGGAGCCGCTCTTCGACAGCTCCGGAAGCCTGATCAAATGGTATGGGGCGAATACGGATATCGATGATCGGAAACGAGCGGAGGCGTTGCTCACGGGAGAGAATCAGATTCTCGAATTGAGTACTGGAGGCAGCTCGCTGCCCGAGATACTGGATCGCACCTGCCGACTCGTGGATGAGTTTTCGGACGATGGAATGGCGGCAATTTTGCTATTGGATGAAGACGGCAAACGCCTTCGATGGGGTGCAGGTCCGCGATTCCCGGCCGCATTCGCTACGGCCTTGGACGGTATCGAGATCGGCCCCGAGGTGGGGTCGTGCGGGACGGCTGCTCACAATAAAGAACAGGTTATTTCCTCCGACATCGCCACGGACCCACGGTGGGTGAAATACCGGGACTTCGCTTTTCCATTCGGGCTGCGAGCCGGGTGGTCCACACCGGTTTTTGCTTCGGATGGCAAAGTATTGGGAACGTTCGCTATTTACTGGCGCGAACCACGGAGCCCGACGCCCGACCACCATCAGATGATTCGGCGTATCAGCCACCTGACTGCGGTCGCCATCGAGCGCAAGCGAGCTGCCGAAGCATTGCGCGCGTCAGAGAAATTCGCCCGTGGCCAGACCGAGGCTCTCACTCACGCTCTGGACGCGATGGTGCGGGAATCCTCTGCGGATCGAATCGCGGAGCATGTTTTGCGAACGATGGTGGAGCAATTGAATGCGCACAGCAGCGCGGTGTGGCTGAGGAGTGAACAGACTGGGCTGATGGGGTTGAAATTTGCACTGGAGGAAGGCCGCTTCAAAACGAAGGCCGACTCGACCATTTCTGCGATCAGCCCCCCACTCCGCATCGACGAAATCGAGCCGTGGCTGGAAGTTTTCCGCACGGGCCGGCCCTTCTTCGTCGAAGACATCCGGGTATGCGGAAACTTCCCATGGCACGCTCACGTGCTGGCACTGGGGGTGATCGCGATTCTGGTCGTTCCGATGAAGGTTTCCGGCGGGGTGGAAGGACTCATCGGGATTCGCTTCGCGCAACAGCGTAGGTTCCGAAGCGAGGAAATGGACCTGGCCCAAGCCTTGGCGAATCAAGCCATGCTGGCGTTGAAATTGACCGGTCTCTCCGCGCAACGCCGCCAGGCGGCCGTGATGGAGGAGCGCAATCGCATGGCTCGCGACATCCACGATACTCTGGCCCAAGGTTTCACAGGCGTGATCGTGCAATTGGAAGCCGCCGAGGAGGCCATCGCTCAGAAGCGAGAAGCGAAAGCAGCCGATCATCTCGACCGCGCCGGGGAAATCGCCCGTGAGAGTTTGCGCGAGGCCCGGCGCTCCGTGCAGGCCCTGCGACCGCAGGCATTGGAAGAGAAGCGCCTGAGCGAGGTACTCAAGGACTTAATAGAGAACATGACTGCCGACACGACGGTCCGGACAACATTCAACTTGCTCGGCGAGCCGCAGGAGTTGCCAGCGAAATGGGAAGCCGATCTTCTCCGCATCGGCCAGGAGGCGCTCACCAATGTCCTGCGCCACGCACAGGCCAGCGAATTTCAGGTCGAGTTGGCTTTTGAAAGCGGCGAGCTCCGCCTCATTCTGCGCGATAATGGCCGAGGGTTCGATCCGGACGGGAAAAATGACGGCTTTGGCCTCCAGGGAATGAGGGAAAGAGCCGAAAGCATGGGCGGTAGCTTGACTTTCCAGAGCGTCGAAGGCACTGGCACGGTGGTCTCAATGATTCTCCCTATCACCCCTGTCTCCGATTCAGAAAGGTCATGAGTCGCCCGTCCAAAGCACGCTACGCGAACGCATTTATTTCCATGAAGTCCGACGAGAAAGGGGTAAGTCCATCTGGCGACAAGATTCGAGTCCTTGTCGCCGATGACCACACGATGGTTCTGGCGGGGCTGTCTTCGATCATCGGGATGCAACCCGACATGGTCGTCGTCGCCGAAGCGCCTGATGGACGGGAGGCGGTGGAGTTGTGGCGAAAGCATCGCCCGGCCGTGACGCTGCTCGACCTGCGGATGCCCAAGCTCGATGGCGTCGGCGTGATCGAGGAAATTCGCCGGCAGGATGCCGCAGCCAGTTTCATCATGCTCACCACGTACGATACCGACAACGAGATCTATCGGGCGATCAAAGCTGGTGCCAGAGGCTATTTGTTAAAGGATGCCCGGCGCGAGGATTTGGTGGAGTGCATTCGCAAAGTGAATCGCGGGGAGCGGTGCATCCCGCAAGCGCTCGTGGACAAGCTGGCCGCCGCCATGAGTGGTGAAACATTGACCGGCCGGGAACTGGATGTCCTGACGCTGCTCACTCGAGGCAAGAGCAATAAGGAGATCGGAGCGAATCTTTTCATCAGCGAAACGACCGTCAAAGGGCATCTGCGCAACATCTTCACGAAGCTAAATGTGCTCAGTCGGACGGAAGCTGTATCCGTGGCCAGCCAGCGTGGACTGATCCCGCTCTAGACAAGGTGCGTCTCGTCCGCTGGAAGCGGACTGCCAGAATTATTGCCAGCGCCTCGCGTCGAGCGTGTGAGAAAAGGCGGTACAAGCCCCGCTCAACGACGGGCCTGATCGGTCATCGGGAACCCCTTCAAAAGGACTGGATTCCCACACTCCTTCGGTCGCGCAAAGGTCGGACCTTTTGATCAATAGCGCGCCAACGCGGCAAGGCGCATGATCTACCACGAAGTCAGAGTCCAACGATCCACGAGCGCAAATGCACACGACACATACTCACCCAGCCACTCCAGTGAGCGTAACCAACGAAGCTGTGGAACAGACTAACAAGGCGGTCGCCATCGCGGCATTCGACACCCTCTTCAATAGGCGCGATTACAAGACCGCTGAGCGTTTCTGGTCTCCGCACTATATCCAGCACAGCGCTCATATCGCGCCCGGCCGAGATGGCCTCTTTAATCTCGTCAAAAACTCGCCCGCTACGCTGAGGTATGAGTTGGGGCTGATTGTGGCCGATGGAGAGTTTGTAATCATGCACGGACGCTTCTCGGGTTTTGGTCTGCCAGTAAACTGGATCGTCGCGGACATCCTCCGGATGAAGGACGGAGTTCTGATTGAGCACTGGGACGTGATCCAGGACGAGGCAACTCGGGAACAATCCAAAAGCGGCCAGCCGATGTTCGGCGCGACCTTTCCTATCGTCCGCTCAGACAAAGGCAATCAAACTCCCAAGCTGAACATTCCGAATGCTGCGAAAACGTAAATTTTCAATCTGAACTTCGAGTCAACCGGCGCCGCACTAATATCCATCAACCACACCACTAACCAGCCACAACCTATGAAATCAAACGCCATCAAACACTTCACTCTGGCTCTTGTTGCCGCGTTCTTCACCATTGTCGTCAGCGCCTCCGCGCAAGGCGGACGCGGTGGGCATGAAACTTACCTCTCGGTCAAGACCAAGAAACAGGCTGAGGGGATCAAGCCGGGAGAGAGAGTCGCTATCTCGTGCGGAAACTGCGGGGCGTTTACCATCTTTATTGTGGATAAAGACCGCAGTTACTTGCAGGATTACACCTGCCACACCTGCAAGAGGAAGTTCGTCGTCCGCACTAACCCACACGGCGGAACAATCGGATATTTCGTCTACGAGGACAAAGCCGGCCACGAGTCGCATCTGCTGCTGTCTCACTGAGCTTCGTTGAACTCCGACGGTGCAGGAGGCGTCGCAAGGCTGCGGCTCCTCGTACGGAGATCTCATCCAGCCCTGCTGGATGAAATATCGGCCAAAAAAAGCCACCCACTTGTTTCCATGTTCGATAAAACGACATCACTAACACTGACGTTATTGGGATTTGCCTTCTTCATGCTGGGCACGAGTTCCCTTTGCGTCGTAGGGGCTTTTGAGTCCGTGGAACGGCTTTGGGGGTTATCCCGAACTTCGACGGCGCTTCTTGTGGCGACGTTCTCTGCGGTCCTCGGATTGTTTGCTCCGATCTTGCAGATGTTAGTCGGTCATTGGCCGCGTCGCCGACAGATCCTGATCGGGCTGTCTGTGATGGCGGCAGGTTCGATCGGTCTCGCCCTGTCTCCGAATCAGCCGATCCTGTTTGCCGCGCGGTTTGTCATGGGGCTCGGGGCGGCGCTCACGAGTCCCGTCGTTTTGGCTCTGGGATCGACGATCGTCCCGCCCGCGTTGCAAGGGCGGGCTCTGGCGACGGTGGTGATGGGGATGTCTGTGGCCTCGGTGCTCGGGGTGCCGGCATCGACCTGGATGAGCAACGCGGTGGGAGTGCGCTGGCTTTTCCTGCTGATCGGCGTCCTAACGGTTCTCTCGGCCGGGTTGATCGCCGTTTATGTCCGTGAGGATTCGAGCGGCATTCCACTCAGTCGCACCCAATTGCTCGCCCTCATCCGCCGGCCCGCCACGATCAGCGGCCTCTCCGTGATCTTCTTCCTGACGGCGGGAGTCTTTGTCACCTACACCATGATCGCCCCAATCCTGCGCGACCACTACGGCGCAGGACCGAAGCTGATTACCACTGCGCTTGCGATCTACGGGATCGCGGGCCTGGCCGGAAATCTCATCGTCAGGCAAGCCGCCACCTCCTATTCGGCAGAAAGACTATTGACGATCGCGATGCTGGTCCTGACCGGGGGGTTCACCGTGCTTCTTGTCCTGCCGATTTCCGTCGGCGTGCTGTTTGTGGTTCTGTCGATTTGGCCGGTCATGGTCGATATCGTGTGGCCGTCGCAACAGCGCCGAATTGTCGAATTGGAACCTGATTTCCGGGGCATCGCTTTGGCCCTGAACTCGTCCTGTCTTTTCCTGGGACTGGCATTCGGATCCTCACTGGGGGGAGTTGCCTACCCGGCGCTCGGATTTGCCGCTGTCTTGGGATGCTCCATCGGCCTAACCAGCTTCGCTTTGGTCGCGCTCATCTATTCCCAGCGAATGAGGAGCACTCACATCAAGCCGCCGGGCTTGGTGGCGCTGCACACTCACGGCTGATGGAGGTCCACCACAACACGCTGTGCGGAAAGGCGAGGAATCACTCCACCAACTCACATTCTTATGCCAACACTTCTAGAAATAGCTGTTGCCGCCCATGGCGGTCTCGAACGATGGAATGATCTCCACATCGTGAAACTGAATGCATCCATCACGGGAGGCATTTGGTATGTGAAGGGCCGTCCCGACGTGCTCAAGGAAGTCGAAATCGAAGCCGCTCTCAAAGTAGAAGAGTTGAAGATGCGGATCCCGAGGGAAGGAAGAACAACGTTCTTCAAACCGGATCGTATCTCGATCGAAAAAGACGGAAATCCAAACGCATCCGTCGTGGAGCATCCGATGCGCTCCTTTGGTGGTCATGTCCGCGAGACTCCCTGGGACGACGTCCATGTCGCCTATTTCAGCGGCGAAGCGTTGTGGACTTACCTGACGACTCCATTTCTTTATACGTATCCGGGCTTCGAGGTGGAGGAACTTTCCCCGTGGAAGGAAAACGATGAAACGTGGCGGCGATTGAAAGTGATCTTCCCGTCAGGCATCGCGAGTCATACGCGGGAACAAATCTCCTATTTTGGTCCAGATGGATTGCTCCGGCGGCATGACTACACCGTCGATATTTTAGGAGGCGCACCGGGCGCCAACTACGCAACGAATTACCGGACGGTGAATGGGATCGTCGTGCCGACCACCCGACGCATTTATGCCTATGAGGGCGACCATGTCGCCGTGCCGGAGCCTCTCCTGGTCGCCATCGATATGGGAGAAGTTTCTTTCAGCTAACCACTAACAACAAACCGGTGGCTGCCTCCGAACCCGCCTTCAAACCACAAAAACAATGAACCTCAAATCTCTCTTCACTCCATTGCGCCTCGGCGCGCTTGAACTGCCGCATCGGATCGTTATGGCTCCATTGACGCGAATGCGCGCCGGTGCCGGCGGTGTTCCCACGGCGATGAACGCGACCTATTATGGGCAGCGCGTCGCAGCGGCTATGATCATCACAGAAGCGACCTGCGTTAGTCAGCAAGGTGTCGGATATCCCAATGTGCCTGGCATCTTTTCCGCGGAGCAGATCGCGGGATGGAAACTTGTAACGAATGCCGTTCACGCACGCGGCGGCCGTATCGTGCAGCAGATCGTGCACAACGGACGGATGTCGCATTCGGCATACATGCCGGACCGCTCGGTTCCAGTGGCACCCACGGCGATCATTTCAGCCTTCGGGCAAGCATTTACTCCGGACTTCCAGTTGGTTCCCTTCGAGACGCCGAGAGCACTTGAGACGGATGAGATCCCGGGCATCGTCGAATCCTTCCGGCAGGCCGCTCTCAATTCGAGGGAAGCTGGATTTGATGCCGTCGAGATTCACGGAGCGAATGGCTACCTGTTGGATCAGTTCCTCCACGATGGAAGCAACAAACGGACAGACGGATACGGTGGATCGTTGGAAAATCGGGCTCGGCTATTGCTCGAAGTAGTCGATTCGATAGTGGACGCGATCGGCAAAGACCGGCTGGGCGTGCGTCTGTCGCCCTATGGCACCTTCGGCGATATGGTCGATTCCGACCCGATCACGCTCTACAAGTTTGTCATCGGGGAACTCGGCAAGCGCGGCCTGGCTTACTTGCATCTCATTGAAGCCAGAGCTTCGGGAGTCAGTCTGGCCGAAGATCCGACTGAGAAATTTGCCTACAACGCCGAGATTTTTCGCAGTGCTTTCGATGGACCGATGATTTCCGCGGGCGGTTACACCCCGGAAAGCGCCGCCGAGGCTATCGAAAAAGGTAATGCGGATGCGGTGGCCTTTGGCCGCTTCTATATCGCGAATCCTGATCTGTATGAGCGAATCAAAGGCAAATCCTCTCTCAACAAATACGACCGCCCGACTTTCTATGGCGGCGGAGACCATGGCTACACGGACTATCCGACGCTGGCGGAGAGCTCCGTTCCAGTCGTGCCACAAACAATGCCCGTCGCGACGGCAATCTCCTGATCCGGCCATGGAATCACAAGCACCAGGCCCTGGCGCTCCTCTCTCTACGATTTCCCGACGCCAATTCCTTCTCTCGACCGCTGGCGTCGTCGCCGCCGCGAGCCTGCCGCTGGGAATCCTTTCAGCCGAGATCAACCCAACAAGGCACTCAGCTTCAACAACGCAAAACAAACACACCAAAACCATGAGCACAATTACCACCAAAGACGGTACGCAGATTTACTACAAAGACTGGGGCACCGGCCCGGTCGTCACATTCAGCCACGGCTGGCCACTGACATCCGATGCCTGGGAGTCGCAGATGCTCTTTCTCGCTTCCCACGGCTTCCGCTGCATCGCCCATGATCGCCGCGGGCACGGACGCTCCAGCCAGCCTTGGAACGGGAACAACATGGATACTTACGCGGACGACCTCGCGGAACTATTCGAGCACCTCGATTTGAAAAGCGCGGTGATGATCGGCCACTCCACCGGCGGCGGCGAAGTGGCGCGTTACATCGGTCGACACGGCACCAAGCGGGTGTCGAAAGCGGTGTTGGTGGGAGCGGTGCCTCCCTTGATGCTGAAGTCGGAAAGTAATCCTGTAGGAGCGCCCATCGACGTATTCGACGGCTTGCGCGCAGCGTCGCTCGCCGACCGGTCGAAGCTTTATCGCGACTTGTCGCGTGGTCCGTTCTTCGGATTTAACCGTCCGACGGCCAAAGTCTCCGAAGCAGCGGCAGATTCCTTCTGGCTTCAGGCGATGATGGGCGGCCACAAATGCCTCTACGACTGCATCAAGGCCTTTTCCGAGACGGATTTCACGGAGGACCTTAAGAAGTTCGACGTGCCGACGCTGCTCATCCACGGCGATGATGATCAGATTGTGCCGATCACGATTTCCTCGCTGCGCACCGTTAAAATCGTGAAGGGTGCGAAACTCAAAGTCTATCCGGGCGGTGCGCACGGCCTGGCGTTCACCGAGAAGGATAAACTGAGCGAGGATTTCCTGGAGTTCATCAAGTCTTAAGGGTTGCGTCCCACTCGTCGGTGTCCAATTGAGACCATGATAGATCACTTCGTCCTTCCGGTTAGCGATGTCGAGGCGAGCAAAGCTTTTTATAAGGCGGCGCTCGCGCCATTGGGATACACACTCGCGTTCGAAGACTTCTCCGATTCGACCGGCGAGTTAGCGATTGCCGGATTTAGTGCCGCCTCCAAGTGCGACTTCATTCTTAGGAAGGAAACAACCAGAACCGTCGCCATTCACGTGGCATTCGTGGCCACTGACCGGTCGCAGGCCGATGAATTCTACAAGGCGGCGATGGCCTCGGGTGGCCGGGACAATGGCGCTCCTGCGCTTTGTCCCGAATATCATGCCGGATACTACGGCGGCTTCGTCCTGGACCCGGATGGACATAATATCGAGGCGGTATGCCACGAGGAGCGCGGCCGGGCGCAGTAAAGGAGAACGCGCTTCGCGCCTCACTGCGGAACATATCTGTATTCAATCTAATTCACCAAAAACTATGTCACAAAAACTCGTTAATAAGGTGGCGGTCGTTACCGGCGCTTCGAAGGGAATCGGAGCATCTATCGCCAAACATCTCGCCGCAGAAGGCGCTTCAGTCGTCGTCAATTATTCCTCCAGCAAGAAAGAGGCGGATAAGGTGGTAGCCGCCATTACCGCGGAAGGCGGCAGAGCCATCGCCGTGCAGGGGAATGTGGCGAAGAGGGCAGATATTGAGCGGCTCTTCGCAGAGACGAAGAGTGCTTTTGGGCAGGTCGATATTCTCGTGAACAACGCTGGAATCTATGAGCATTTGCCGCTCGGAAAAATCACGGAAGAACATTTCCACAAGCAGTATGACATCAATGTCCTCGGCCTGTTGCTGGCGACGCAAGAGGCGCTGAAATACTTCGGCCCCGAAGGTGGCAGCATCATTCACATGAGTTCCGTCGTGAGCACGTTCGCTCCTCCCGGCTCGTCGGTATATTCGGGCACGAAAGGCGCGATCGATTCCATGACCAAGGTGCATTCCAAAGAACTAGGGCCGCGCAAGATCCGGGTGAATTCCATCAATCCAAGCCTGGTCGAAACCGAGGGAACGCTGGACGCCGGGATGATCGGCGGAGATTTCCGCAAGCAGGTCGAAGCGATGACGCCGCTTGGCCGCATCGGTCAACCGCAGGACATTGCCATGGCGGTTGTCTTTCTCGCCTCGGACGATTCCTCTTGGATTACTGGAGAATCCCTGATCATCGGCGGTGGATTACGCTAACCTTTAAAAATAGGCGCACCCCCAAGCCCAATATATCTTGAAAAAAGTCCTTATTACGGGTGCTGCCGGAGTCACCGGAAAAATACGGCAGCCAAACTCCTTGAGCTAACCGTTACATTTTATGATCCTGACCGCATTTACGCTTGTTCACGTTCTTATCAGTCTTGTCGGAATTATCGCTGGCTTCGTTGTCCTCTACGGCTTGGTTAACGCGAAACTCCTTCGCGATTGGAATACGGCCTTTCTCAGCACCACAGTGCTGACTAGCATCACGGGTTTCTTGTTTCCGGTGAAACATTTCATGCCGTCCCAAGGCGTGGGCATCGTGTCACTAACGGTGCTGGCGATCGCGCTCTATGCGCTCCATGGGCGCCATCTCAAAGGCGGCTGGCGCAGGACGTATGTGATTACAGCGACAATGGCGCTGTATCTGAACGTCTTCGTGGGTGTGGTGCAGTCGTTTACGAAAATACCTGCGCTCAAATTGCTGGCTCCGACTCAGACGGAAGGGCCGTTCAAAATCGCGCAACTGAGCCTGTTGATCATTTTCATCTTTCTCGGAACGCTCGCTGCGAATCGCTTTCGCGAGAAGCCACTCCGGACAGGCGTTCTCTCGTAGCCGCACAACGAGAGGGTCTATGGACATCGCATCATCCAAGGGCCGAGGCGCTTTGCGCTTCGGCATATTAGCAGCTTTGAGTGTTATGCTTGTATCAGGCTGCAAAAAGCCACTCCCGCCAGTGGCATCACCTCCACCGACAGTTTCGGTCGCTCCGCCGACTGTGAAAGAGATTGTGGAGTGGGACGAATATATCGGTCGGCTCGAATCCCCGGAGACGGTTGAGGTTCGAGCTCGCGTGAGCGGATATCTCGACAAAGTCTATTTCAAGGAAGGCAAAGAAGTCAAAAAAGGCGACCTTCTGATCACGATCGATCGCCGTCCCTATCAGGCGGAATATGATCGGGCAGAAGCCGATTATGAACGCCTGGTCAATCAGGCCGCTCTGGCGAAAAATGACGCGGATCGCGCGATAAAGCTGATGGCGAACAAGGTGATCGCCGAAGCCGACTACGATTCGAAGGCCAAGTCCTACAGTGCCTCTTTGGCAGCGGCGCGATCAGCGAAGGCGGTTGCGGAACTCGCGAAGCTTAACCTGGAGTTCACTGAAATCCGTTCACCGATTGATGGCAGAGTCGGACGAGCATTTATCACCGAGGGAAACCTTGTTAGCAATGGCTCGGGAGGCGCCGGAGCCAGCTTGCTTACAACGGTCGTCTCGCTTGATCCACTTTATCTCTATGGAGACGTGGATGAACGGGCAATTTTGAAATACATCCGCCTGAGTCAGGAAGGACTTCGCGACAGCGCCCGGAATAAGCAAATTCCAGTGGAGATGGAATTAACCGACGAGGTGAATTTTCCGCGAAAAGGACTCGTCGATTTTCTGGATAACCGCGTCGATCCAACGACGGGAACCATGAGCGCCCGCGGGGTATTTCCTAACAAGGATCATAGTCTCAGCCCCGGGTTCTTCGCCCGCCTCCGTGTTCCCGGAAGTGCTCGCCACCAGGCGATCCTCGTTCCCGATCACGCGATTGCCGCCGACCAGTCACAAAAATATGTCTTCGTCGTTAACGCCGGGAAGAAGGTGGAGTTCCGCCCGATCACGGTGGGAGGAATGAGCGACGGGCTACGCATCGTTACTTCTGGTCTGAAGCCAAATGAAAATGTCATCATAGAAGGCCAAATCCGCGTGCGGCCCGGCATTGTTGTGGATCAGCAACCAGAGGAGAAAGCACCGTGAATTTTTCGCAGTTCTTCATCAGCAGGCCGATTTTCGCGGCCGTTATTTCCATCGTCATCGTGCTGGTCGGCGGCATTGCGATGCTTCGGCTTCCGATCGCGCAGTATCCCGAGATCACGCCGCCCACAGTCGTAGTGCGAGCGATCTATCCGGGCGCGAATCCGAAAGTCATCGCGGAGACGGTCGCGACACCCATCGAACAGGAAGTCAACGGGGTCGAACGGATGCTTTACATGTCGAGCACTTCGACCAGCGACGGTGTGATGTCGTTGACGCTTACCTTCGAACTCGGGACCGATCTCAACACGGCGCAGGTGCTTGTGCAAAATCGAGTGGCGATCGCCTTGCCCAAGCTTCCGGAAGAAGTGCGCAGGCTTGGCGTCACGACCACCAAGAAATCGCCCGATCTCACAATGGTGGTTCATCTTCGATCGCCCGATGATTCCCGTGACGAGCTTTACCTCGGCAACTACGCGTTTCTGCAAGTTAAGGATCAGTTGGCGCGACTTCCAGGCGTCGGCGACGTCACCGTTTTCGGCGCGCGCGATTACTCGATGCGCATCTGGCTGGATCCGGAGAAACTCGCTTCGCTCAACCTTATCGCCGGCGATGTTGTCCGCGCCATCCGCGAGCAAAGTCTTCAAGTTGCCGCCGGAACGATCGGCCAACAACCGGCTGAGGCCGGGAGCGAATTTCAGCTTTCGATCGACACTCAAGGGCGCCTTTTGTCCGAGGAGGAGTTCGGCGAGATTGTTGTGAAACAGGGGACTAAAGGACAGGTAACCCGCGTGCGCGATGTAGCGCGAGTCGAACTGGCCGCCCGAGATTATTCGGTCGCTTCCAAGCTCGACGGCAAGCCCGCCGCGGCGCTCGTCATCTTCCAACTTCCTGGCTCGAACGCCATCGAGACCTCGGATCGCGTTCGCGCGAGAATGGAGGAACTCAAAAAGAGCTTCCCACAAGGCGTGGACTACCGCGTGGCCTACGACACCACGATGTTCGCGCGGGAATCGATCGATGCCGTGGTGCACACGCTCTTCGAGGCGTTGCTGCTGGTCGTGGTCGTCGTGATCGTCTTTCTGCAGAATTGGCGTGCGGCGATCATCCCGTTGCTTGCTGTTCCGGTTTCGTTGATCGGCACGTTCGCGGTGATGTTGATTTTTGGATTTTCGCTCAACAACCTTTCACTCTTTGGCTTGGTGCTGGCGATCGGCATCGTCGTCGATGACGCCATCGTCGTGGTCGAAAACGTCGAACGAAATATCGCGCTGGGTCTCACTCCCGTCGCGGCGACAAGGAAAGCCATGACCGAAGTCAGTGGCCCCGTGATTGCGGTCGCACTCGTGCTGTGTGCTGTGTTCGTGCCGACCGCTTTTGTCAGCGGAATTACCGGACAATTTTACCGCCAATTCGCACTAACCATTGCCGTTTCGACCGTCATCAGCGCCTTCAACTCTCTGACGCTTTCGCCCGCGCTTTGCGCACTTCTTCTCAAGAACCACGAGGAAAAGAAGGATTGGTTTGCGCGTATCGTTGACAGTGGTCTGGGCTGGTTTTTCCGGTTGTTCAACAAAGGCTTTGATCGCACGACAAGCGGTTACACGCGAGTAGTTGGAAGCACGGTGCGACGCACCGGGATAGCCCTTGTCTTGTATGCGGGATTGCTGGCCATGACTTGGTTCGGCTTTCGCGCGGTGCCGACCGGATTCATACCCACGCAAGACTCTGGTTACCTTATTGCCTTCGCTCAATTGCCCGATGGCGCCAGCCTCGAGCGGACGCAAAGCGTGATGAAGCGAATGAGCGAAATTGCTCGCACAATTCCTGGTGTTCGCAATTGCGTCGAATTTCCCGGCTACAACCCTGTGGTGAACGCTAATCTTCCCAATGCGGGCACGATCTTTGTCGGTCTCGATAAATTCGAAGACCGAAAGGATCCCCGAAAATCCGCCGGGGCTTTGATCGGGGAGCTGAATAAGCGATTTAGGGATCTGCGTGATGCACGAATCCTGGTTCTCCCTCCTCCGCCCGTGCGAGGACTCGGGACCGTCGCCGGGTTCAAGATGATGATCCAGGATCGCACCGATGCCGGTCTCAATGTTCTCGGGAACACCGCCTTTAACATGATGGTGCATGGCAGCCAGACTCCCGGTCTGGCAGCTGTATTCACGACCTTCACCACGCGTGTTCCGCAAATTCATGTCGAAGTGGATCGATTCAAAGCCAAGAGCATAAACGTGCAACTGGCGGATCTGAACGATGCGCTGCAGACCTATCTCGGATCACTCTACGTTAATGACTTCAATCGTTTCGGGAGAACCTACCAGGTCACCGCGCAGGCTGACAAAAACTTCCGCAGCCACATTGAGGACATCAGCAAACTCAAGACGCGAAACGCCGCCGGCGCCATGGTTCCGCTCGCTACATTGGTCAATGTCACGGAGACGACCGGGCCGGACAAGGTCATCCGCTACAACATGTATCCGGCTGCCGATATCAACGGCGTTGCAAAGCCCGGCGTCAGTTCGGGCCAGGCCAACGCTCTCGCGCAAGAGTTGGCGGCGAAAGAACTGCCGGCCGGAATGGGCTACGAGTGGACCGACCTCACGTTTCAGGAAAAGCTGGCCGGTAACACCATCATCTTCATCTTCCCGCTTTGCGTGCTTTTAGTCTTCCTGACGCTGTCGGCTCAATACGAAAGCTGGAGTCTCCCGCTCGCGATCATTCTCATTGTTCCGCTGTGTCTCCTGAGCGCCATTTTTGGAGTCTGGTTGCGCGGGATGGACAACAACATTTTCACGCAGATCGGTCTCATCGTCCTCGTCGGTCTCGCCAGCAAAAACGCAATTCTCATCGTCGAATTTGCCAAACAACTTGAAGACACCGGTAAAAGCATCACCGAAGCAGCCATTGAATCTGCACGGCTTCGACTTCGTCCGATCCTCATGACAAGTTTCGCCTTTATTTTGGGAGTCGTGCCGCTTGTCATCGCGAAGGGAGCGGGTGCAGAAATGCGTCAGGCGCTTGGAACGGCGGTATTCTTCGGCATGCTTGGCGTCACGTTTTTCGGGCTGATTTTTACGCCTGTGTTCTACGTGGTGATCCGAAAACTTACCTCCGGCGGGAAAGAAGCAAAAAAAGTCACCATGTCACTCAGCAGTCGGCTCAGCGCAGACCTGATGAACTCCAACAAATAGAATAGAATAAAATATGACACATCATTCCACGAAGTTTTCCGAGCATCACATTCCGCGGGAACAGGGAAGCGTCTACGCGCGCGACTATGCGGGCGACGGTCCCGCGTTCGTGCTCATGCATGGCTTTCCCGACAATTTGCACATCTACGATGATCTGATTCCCCATTTGGTAGCAGGCGGACGGCGGGTCGTCGCGTTCGATTTCCTGGGTTTTGGCAATTCTGAAAAGCCTGCCGGCGCTTCCTACAGTTTTGCACAGCAACTAGGCGATCTGCAGGCGGTAGTCGAAACACTGGGTCTGGATAAGGTCATTCCTGTCGCGCACGACTCCTCTGGACCTGCTGCTGTCAATTTTGCGATCGAACACCCGGAACGCGTTGATTCCTTGTGCATTCTCAACGCAGTATACGGTTACGCACCCACAGTCCGATACCCGGAATTTATCGAGCTATTCGCGACTACCAGTCTCAAAGCGCTTACACAAGCTATTCTACGAAGCCCTGAGCAATTCGCCTGGATACTCAACTTTCAGCGAGCAAAATTTCAGGAAAACCTGACCGATAGCCAAAAGGCGTACTATCACTCCTTTCTCGGCCCTATCATCGACAATAACTTCAGGCAACAACCCAGTTCTGCCCCGGCGTTCGCCCAAATGACGTCCCAACTCTTCGAGGAAGTCGCCAGAAACACCAGGCGCGTTCATGAGATGGAGGCGCTCGATATCCCGGTCAAGCTAATCTGGGGAGACAAAGACCCGTATCTCAACAGCGGTGTAGCTGAGGATTTCCGGTCTCATCTGAAACATCCTTCGCTTCATTTGCTCTCCGCTGGCCATTGGCTGCAAATCGATATCCCGGAGCAGGTCGCTGAGATAATGCTCGCGTGATGCCAGACACGACGATTAACGCTGGCAGTGGTACCGGGCACCCAGCCGCGCCCGGAGTTCCGGCTACCAAACTTCTCGCGATTGGTCGCTGGACGGCTAAGGGGACTCCGATCGCAAGGGGCCCGATCCTGCCTTTCGAAATGCGCGACACCGCACGTCTCTATCTCGCTGGCAAAATCGATCAGTGGTATTTTAAGACGGACGAGAGCGGGGTCGTGTTGATTCTGAATGTCATCGATCCGAACGAGGCGCACCAGCTTCTGGAAAAGGCCTCCGGGGGAATGCCGAGGCTCTCGACGAGCGCGACCCGGGCATTGCTTTCCGCGCCGCGAGCGTCGCCTTCCAGGCTGCCAACGATGAAGCGCGGATTACTTGCCTTGCGCGCCATGGGCGCAGGGTTGCGATATGTCGGAAAATATGGATAATGTCCGACACTTTGAAATGACGACAGCAATCCCAAATGCGATCCAGAAAGCTTTCAAGAAGTCGAGTGTTCTGCGTAGTCGCGACCTGGAATCTCATGGCATCTGGCGGGCGACCCTTGGCCAGCTTGTGAAAAAGGGAGTTATCGTCCGTGTCGGACGGGGGCTTTACACGCTGACGGAGGGAGAGGTCGGCGAGAACCATACGCTGGCCGAGGCAGGCAAGCGCATCCCCAATGGAATTGTCTGCCTGCTTTCGGCCCTCCGATTCCACGGGCTGACGACGCAGCAACCGCACGAAGTCTGGCTGGCTCTCGACGGTAAGGCGCGGGAGCCGCGGGTGGATCACATCCCGCTGCGGATCGTGCGTTCCAGTGGAGAAGCCCTCCATGCCGGACAAGAAGAACACCTGATCGAGGGAGTAGCGGTGAAAATTTACTGTCCTGCCAAGACCGTGGCCGATTGTTTCAAATTCCGTAACAAAATCGGACTGGACGTCGCGCTGGAAGCCCTGCGCGAAACATGGAGGGAGAAAGGCTGCACGATGGATGACCTGACGCGCTATGCCCGCATCTGCCGGGTGGGGAACGTGATGCGCCCCTATCTGGAAAGCCTGACATGAGTAAACCCGTGAAGAAGAATCTCACCGCCTCCGTGCGGCGACGGCTGCTGATCGCGAGGCCAGAACCGCGGAGAGCCGTTCGATCTGGTTCTGACGCGATATGGCATTGAGCGGTTGCTCTACCGTCTCAGCCAGTCGCGTTACGCGGATCGATTCCTCCTCAAGGGAGCGATGCTCTTTCGTATCTGGACCGAGATCAGTCACCGCCCCACCCGCGATCTGGATTTGCTTGGGATGGGTTCCGAAGAGGCCGGTGAGGTGGCAGCAATCTTCCGCGAAATCTGCACGGTTCCAGTCGAGCCTGACGAGTTGGAGTTTCTCGTGGATTCTGTGACTGCCAAGCCCATCCGCGAGGAGGCGGTTTACGGCGGTATCCGCGTGACCATCGAGGCACGCCTGGGGAATGTCCGTATCCAATCAGATGTCGGATTCGGAGACGCCGTGACGCCAGGACCCCAGGCCGTGGAATTCCCAGCGCTGCTCGATTTCCCCGCGCCTCAGCTCCGAAGTTATCCGACATACACCGTCGTCGCAGAAAAGCTGGAAGCCATGGTCCTGCTCGGTGAGGCGAACAGCCGGATGAAAGATTTCTATGACCTGTGGTTTCTGAGCCGAACGTTCGAGTTCGATGGACCAACGCTCGTTGGGGCTATTCGGGCCACGTTCAACCGCCGAAAAACTCCATTGCCTAGGTATCTAATTCCATAAATACACACACGTATTTTTGTGGACGCGAAACGCTGTCTTCTGTTTGGCTGTTACGCAACCAGAATGCCGAGACAAAGCCCATTCCAAATCCATCTTTCGCCGCAGGAACGCAGCATCCTGGCTGCGCGCGCGGCGAAATATACGTTGCCGTATTTTCAAGTCCTCCGCGCCCGCATGATCCTGCTGGCCGCGCAGGGACTCGCCAACGATGAGATTGCCCGCAGGCTCGATACCCGCCGCGAGATCGTCAGTTTATGGAGAAAACGTTTCTTTGAAGAACGCCTGCCGGGTCTGGAAGATGCCAGCCGCCCGGGACGTCCCCGGGTTTTTTCCCCCTGATGTGGTCGTGAGCGTCAAAGCGCTGGCCTGCGAGCGGCCCGAAAGTTCCGGTGTGCCATTGGCGCGTTGGAGCGCCTCGGAGTTGGCTGCCCATGCCATCGAGAGCGGACTGGTCGCGCGCATCGGCAAAACCACGGTATGGCGCTGGCTCCATGAAGATGCCATTGGCCCCTGGCAACATCGTTGCTGGCTTTTTCCTCGAGACCCGTTCTTTGAAGAGAAAGCCGGACGCATTCTTGATCTCTACCAAAGAACCTGGCAGGGATGCGTCCTTGCCGATGATGAGTTCGTCCTTTCGGCCGATGAGAAGACCAGCATCCAGGCCAGGGATCGCATCCATGAGACTTATCCGCCCGTCGCGCACTCGCCGATGAAAGTCGAACACGAATACCGCCGGCGCGGGGCGTGGACTTATCTGGCTGATACCGTTTCCAAAGTTATTCATAAGCGGCGCAGGAAGGCTCCCAAAAAGCCTTCCTCACAGCTGGCGCCGATTGTGAATAACTTTGCCGCAGACGCGGCGCTAATTGTCAACAATTTGCCTGCGAGCGACAATAGCTCGGGGCGCAAAGCGCCGAGACCGCTACGGTCCTGTCTCGCTCACCCTGTGAGGGTTCAGCGCAGATCACCGGCCGGTTTTCGAGCGCCTGTCCAAATGTCTGAGAGAACTTCATCCCACGAGGATTCTTGTATCAGCTCGACTAGAGACAGGCCGCCTGCGCCACGGCCATTGCAACAACGCAGGAATCCAAAAATGAAACCATGGAATGAAATCACCCATTATGCCGGCTTCGATTGGGCAAAGGATCATCACGATGTCGTCATCGTGGATCGCCATGGCCAAGTCGTAGCCGACTTTAAGATCGAGCACTCGGCTGAAGGCTGGAAGCGCTGGCGCGACCAGGTCGCTGCGCTCGGCGCCGGCGTGGCCGCTTGCGTGGAGACCAGCCAGGGCGTTGTCGTCGAGCATCTGCTCGAGAGCGGCGTCACGGTCTATCCCGTCTCTCCGGCAAGCGCCAAAGGCTACCGCGAGCGCAAGGTGCCCAGTGGCAATAAGACCGACCGCGTCGATGCATGGAGTCTCGCCGACGCTCTGCGCGTCGATGGTCACGGCTGGAAGGCTCTGGCAAAAGAAGATCCGCTGGTGGCCGAGCTGCGGCTGCTCTGTCGCGACGAAGTCGCGCTGATCGAGGAGCGCACCGCGCTCATTAACCAGCTCCAGAGCGCCCTGCACGAATACTACCCGGCGGCCTTGGAAGCCTTTGACGACTGGACGCTCTCGAGCGCCTGGGCCTTCGTCGAAGCCTTCCCGACACCGCAGGCCCTGAGCGCGGCGGGCAAACGCAAATGGGAGAAGTTCCTGCACAGCCACAAGCTGGCTCGGCCGCAGACTTATCAAAAGCGCATGGAAATCTTCGCGCGTGCGGGTGAGTTCGTCTCCGGCGAAGTGCTTACCCGGACCAAGAGCCGGTTGGCTCTGGCGCGGACCCGGATGCTGCGCATCCTCCAGAGCCAGATCGACGCCTACCGAGCCGAGATCGAGAAGCTCTTTGCCCAGCACCCCGATCACGACCTCTTTGGCTCACTGCCCGGCGCCGGCCCCAAGATCGCGCCGCGGCTGCTGGGTGAGATCGGCTCGGATCGCTCGCGCTTTGATAATCCCACCGCTCTCCAATGCCTGGCGGGGACCGCGCCGGTCAGCTACCAGTCCGGCCAAATCCACAAAGTCTATCTGCGGCGCCAGTGTAACAAACCCATGCGCCATGCCGTGCATCTGTGGGCCAACCTGAGTCGGCAGAGCTGCCCGTGGGCCGCCACCTATTACGACCAACTCCGAGAGCGTGGGAAAAGTCACGCATGCGCCTTGCGATGCCTCGGCCAGCGGTGGCTGAAAATCCTCTGGAAAATGTGGCAGACCGGCACGTCCTATGACGCCGAACTCCACGCTCGCAATCAACTCGAACACGGCTCCTGGGTTCTGAAACTCCAGTCCGCCTAACCGCCCTACTCCCATGTCAATAAGTCGAACAAAAAAGTCACTTGAAACCCAGAGAACATCTGCGCTGGATGTGCATCGGGCGAAAGTCTTCGGACGCTGCGAGGCGCGCAGCGGGATCGCCTCCTTTGATCGCCTCGTGGATCAAGTCATGGAGCAATCGCCTTACCGCCAAGCGCAAAGAGTTTTCTGGATCGTCGATAACGGCTCCTCGCATCGAGGGCAAAAAAGCGTGGCGCGCCTTTGCGCCCGCCACCGGCAATTGGTGCTGGTGCATGGTCCCGTCCACGCCAGTTGGCTCAATCAGATCGAAATCTATTTTTCCATTCTCCAACGCAAAGTTTTAACTCCAAACGACTTCCCTTCTCTATTGGCGCTTTCACAACGCCTTGCGGCTTTCGAAGGTCACTACGAAAAGATTGCCAAACCTTTTCGTTGGGAGTTCTCCCGGCGCGACCTGTCCTTGCTCCTCAACAATCTTTCGACTCCACTCATGCTCGCCGCCTGATAATACGTGTGTGTATTTATGGAATCGTGTACTTAGGCTCGAGCCGGCCTTGGAGCATTTTGAGGAACTGCACAAGCTCGACCCGCTGGAAGTCATCGAACAGGAACCGGACGCTGGGCTGGGCAATGGTGGACTCGGGCGGCTGGCCGCCTGTTTCCTCGATTCCATGGCGACGCACGCCCTGCCCGGCATGGGTTACGGATTGCGCTATGAGTACGGCATCTTCCGCCAGACCATTCGCGACGGCTGGCAACACGAGCAACCTGACCACTGGCTTGCTCGGCCCGATCCATGGGAGGTCGTCCGATTCAATGAAGCCGTTGAGGTCAAGCTCAACTGTTCCTTTGAGATCCGCGAAGGGGCGTTGCGCGTCGTAGAGGGGCGTCCGTCGACTCTCATTGGCATCCCTTACGATCGGCCGGTGGTCGGCTATGGCGGCAAGACCATCAACACCCTTCGGCTTTGGGCGGCCAGCACGCCCGACTACTTCGATTTTGCCCAATTCAGCACTGGAGATTTCGTTGGGGCACTGGCCGAAACCCTTACCGCCGAAACCGTCACCCGGGTGTTGTATCCCGACGACACGACCATCGCCGGAAAAGGCCTGCGTTTTCTTCAGGAGTATTTTCTCGTAGCGTGCTCGCTGGCAGATCTCGTTCGCCGTTTCCGCGCAGCCGGCAATGATTGGCCCGCGCTCCCGGACAAAGCGGCGATCCAGCTTAACGACACCCATCCAACGATGGCGGTGCCCGAGCTGATGCGGCTGTTGTTGGACGAGGGCAAGTTGGGGTGGGACGAGGCCTGGAGTCTCACGCAGCGAACGCTCGCTTACACCAACCACACGCTGCTGCCCGAGGCGCTCGAGCAATGGCCTGTGGAGTGGTTCGAAGGCCTCCTGCCCCGGCAGCTCGAAATCATCTACGAAATCAACCGGCGCTTCCTCGACGAGGTCCGGGCCCGGTTCCCTGGGGACGAAGCTCGCGTATCGCGCGCCAGCCTCATCGAGGAGCGCGCGCCTCGGCAGGTTCGCATGGCGCATCTGGCCATTGTCGGGTCGCACAGCACCAACGGCGTCGCCGCGTTGCATTCAGAACTGATCAAACAGCGCCTCGTGCCAGACTTCGCCACAATGTTCCCGGAGCGCTTCAACAACAAGACCAACGGCGTCACACCGCGACGCTGGTTGTTGCTGGCGAATCCGGCCCTGGCAAAGGCCATCACGGAGGCCATCGGCGATGGGTGGATCACCGACATGTCACAATTGGAG
>DATDAL010000051.1:0-40967 GCA_036525415.1 Terrimicrobiaceae bacterium
CGAGCATTTCTTCGAGGGCAACGCCTGCGAACGCAAGGCTTCGGAGACCAATAAAGCTACCTGTCGAAAGCCGCATCCGATTTCGACGCTTTCTGTCCGATCTGTCGATGGCATCGACATGAATTGGCGACATGTCGAAAGCATTTACATATTTCGACATATTTGTGAGACGGGTCGATGTCGGCGACACATCACGCCGTAAGCACCTTGAGGAGCGCCGGGTACTTGTAAAGAACCTCGCGGCCCTGCTTTTCGGCGATGAGAATCCCGATTTTTTCAAGTTCCTGAAGGTATTCGGAGGCTGTCTGGCGTTTGGCAATCCCGGCCTCGACCAGAAGCTGGATCTTGCAATAGGGCTGGGTAAAGATGAGTTCGACGAGTTCCTTGGAGTAAACCTTGGACGGCAGCTTGGCGCGGCAACGAGCGAGCGTCTCATCAAAGAGATCGCGGATGGCCACGATTCGGCCGGTCGTCCACTCGGCGGTTTCTTCGACCCCCGTCAGCAAAAAGATCAGCCATTCCTCCCAATCGGCCTGTTCGGTAACGCTACGAAGCAGGCGGTAATATTCCACCTTTTGCTGGATGAGGTGGCGGCTGAGGTAAAGCACCGGAATGCGGAGCAGACCCGAGTGAAGAAGGAATAGGATATTAAGAATGCGGCCGGTGCGCCCGTTGCCGTCCGTGAAGGGGTGGATGGCTTCAAACTGATAGTGCGTCACCGCCATGCGCACGAGCGGATCGAGGTCATCCTCGGCGAGGAGAAATTCTTCGAGGTTGCGAAGTTTTTCCTGCATCACAGGTCCACCCGTCGGGGGCGTATAGGTGATCGTGCGCGAGGAGAGATTCCCGATGTAAACACTATCGTCAGAGCGGAATTTCACCTTTTCATCGCGCAGAATGCCGCAGAGGTCTTCGAGAAGTCCCAACCGCAGCGGAGCGTTTTGCAGGGCTTCGCTTCCGCGCTGCAGAGCAGTCCGGTAGCGCAGGACTTCCTTGGTCGCGTAATCGGTGTTTCGACTTTCATCCAGAGCGGCCTGGAACAGGGCATCCTGCGTTGTAACGATGTTCTCTATCTCGGAGCTTAACTTGGCTTCCTGGAGGGGGATGGCGTTGATCAGAATGGCCTGATTCGGGATCAGGTCACCCGCTCCCTTAAGTTCCGCCAGTGCCCTATTGGCCGCCACGCACTTCTTCAAAACACGCTTGGTTTCCAACTCGCGGGCAGGGGGAAGCAACGGAAGATCGTTGTAGGGCTGGTTGGGATCGAAGCTCATCAATAGCAGTTTGTCGGACTCGCAAAGAAAGTCCGATGAAAAATTTGAACCCGTCGACACGGTCGAACCGCCCTTTCGACAAACTGCTACGGACGGCCCTGCGGTCCGTCAGAGGCAAAACATTCAGAACTCACCCAACGTGAATCGGGTGGCTACCTTCGGTCCTCGGATTTTTTCAGCAAGGCGGCGCTTCTCACGTTCGGAGGGGCATATGCCGTGCTCCCTAGGTGGCAGGCCGTGGACTATCGCAGGCTTCGCAAATGATGGCGGGCTTTGGCATCGGCGGACCACGCCAGATCCGCTCATCATGGTGCTGCAATTCGTCGGCTTCGTTTGAGAAAACTGAGTTTCGGTATTTGAAGCTTATTTCAGCGATTCCTCGATCTCCTTTGCCATCAAACCAAAAATCTCTGTGTTGTCGAGAAAGCCGCGCACTTTCTCGCTTCCCGGGCCTTCGCCAAGCAACCAGACATCGCCTGCGGTGTGGTAAGAAGAGTTAGCCTTGATGAGAGCGGGCTGAGTGCAATCGACATCCGTCTCCTGGATGGTCTCTTCGACTGACCGCATCGGCTTGCCGGGTTCGGTTACGATTCGCGTTCGTGTGGCTGAGGTCTCCCGATCAGCTCCCGGTCCGCTAGCCCAGGTGAAGTAATTCACTCCTGTAAGGGGATTTCTGCCGAGCAAGGCCTCCTCGCGAAGCCTCAGCGGAACGATTGGACCATTAAAGGAAAACCCTCCGGTGTTGTGGTCGGTGGTTACAAGGATGAGCGTATTTGGACCAAGGTTCTCGCGAAGCCAAGCCAACGTCGCGTCGAGTTCGAGAACCTCGACGATCGCACGTTTAGCATTATTCTCATGACAGGCCTTGTCTGGCAAAGCGGCCTCAACCATCAGGAAGAATGGCTTCCCCCTTGCGCGAAGGAGGCTGACGGCTCTATCAACCAGGTCCGTAAGCCGCAGTGCTCTCTTTCCATCCGCGTAGTAGGAGAATTTGTCGGGGAAGAAGAGGCCAAGCACCGGGATCGGATCGTTGTCCTGCGGGTTGTATGCGCGAAAGCTCTCCCATTCGTCGAACACCGCCGCGGGAAGTGCGGAGAGGTTCTGGTGAGTTTTTTGCACAACGATTCGTTCGCCGCCTTTGTAGACCACCTCGGGATCCTTAACGCGGTCGAAGAACCATTTTGATCCGCCGCCAAGAACGATGTCTGCTCGTCCGCCCAATTGGTCCAGCAACTTTGCAGCGATGATCTCATGCTGATCGCGGTTGGCGTGCTCGAGAAGGAAGGCAGCGGGTGTCGCTCCCGTGACGGAATCGTCCGTGACTACGGCTGTGGACCATCCGGCTCGCTTGGCGATGTCGAGGATGCTCGGCGGGCCCGATGATGCCCCGGGGTCGGTCATTCCGATAACGCGATTGTCTGCCTTGATACCTCTCGCTATCGCCGTGGCCGATGCACCGGAATCCGTTACCGTGTCAGAAGCCGAGTGGGTGCGAACGAAGGCGGTATGCGCAAAATTCTCCAGAGCAAGCCGCCCGACGGCACCGACTGCGTAGCTCCTTGCCGCCGTGATCAGCTCGAGTGATGTGCCATCAGCAATGACAAGTACGATACCATCCAGCTTTCTTGGTGCTGCACTCCCATGACATCCAAGGCCAATCAGGGCCAGCAATGTCAGAAAAAGGCTCCTGCGGTATCGCGTAACAACGCACGCTGATTCACACGGCATCGACCGCCGCATGCTCATTGAGAAAGGCGCAAACGAGCTCGCGAATAGTTTTTCTATTCGCGTATTCGTCGGCGGAGTCATAGGCCTGGCAGTCATTATGGCCTTCCCTTATCGTCCTTTCGGAAGGAAAAATCCTGTTACAAAATCGCCACAATACTACAGGAGCGCATCGTCTCAGAGAGCAATTACACAAGAATTTCCGCTATAGAGGCGAGTTGGCGCGGCGACTCATTGCGACCGCGAAGACGCACCAAGGCAGCATCGGTCTAGCTTCAAATCGCGAAATCCTTGTATTCCGGCTTAGCGAGCTCGGTAGGCGGGAAGAGCATCCCGGCCCCGACAGTCGCGTTCGTGCCTTGCTCAATAAGAATAAAGGAGCCAGTCAAACGGTTGGTCGTGTAACCATCGAAAATGAGCGGCTTCGATGTTCGCAGCCGG
Organism: Terrimicrobiaceae bacterium; assembly: GCA_036525415.1. Classification (GTDB taxonomy): domain Bacteria; phylum Verrucomicrobiota; class Verrucomicrobiia; order Chthoniobacterales; family Terrimicrobiaceae; genus DASTFP01. Next base: position 3,441 of record DATDAL010000051.1, read on the forward strand.
ATCTCTCCGATGTCGTTCATCGCCAATTCGGGCGTCTCGGGTTCCGTCTCGAACGTCGAGACATTGATGCGATGCTCAATCGTCGTAACTACCGCCTGAACAGTCTGCGTCGTATGCTTGAGAAAATACTTCTTTCCGCGCTGGAGCGGGCGAGGATGCATCCAGCAGACTTTCGCGTGCAACTCGCAACCGGCGCCGGGAAGGTCGTTAGGGTCCACGATGACGTCGCCGCGGCTGACATCAATATCGTGCGCGAGCACAAGCGTGACGGATTGCGGGCTGAAGGCTTCCTTTAGCGGTCCTTCGAGTGTCCAAATTTTTTCCACTGTGCTGCTGAAGCCGCCGGGCAGCACCATAACGGGCTGACCTGTGCGAATGATGCCGCCTGCGATCTGACCGCTGAAACCGCGGAAGTCGTGCAGTCCGGGATGTTGAGGATTATTCGGACGATTCACCCATTGCACGGGCAGCCGAAAATTACTCAGGTTCCAGTCGCTGCCGATGTGGACGCTTTCCAGGTGCCCGAGCAGTGTCGGGCCTGGGTACCACGGGGTATGAGGTGAGGCATGAACAACGTTGTCGCCATTTAGGGCGCTGACGGGGATGAACTTGACATCCTTTACGTCGAGACGCGGAAGGAACTCCTCGAACTGATTGCGGATTTCGACGAAGCGCTCTTCGCTCCAGTCCACCAAGTCCATCTTGTTGACAGCGACAACGAGGTGCGGGATGCGGAGCAGCGAAGCGATGCATGCGTGGCGGCGGCTTTGTTCGATGACACCGAGCCGGGCATCCACGAGGATTACCGAGAGATTTGCCGAGGAGGCGCCCGTAACCATGTTTCGCGTGTATTGAACATGCCCTGGAGTGTCCGCGATGATGAATCTGCGATGCGGAGTTGCGAAGTATCTGTAGGCAACATCGATCGTAATGCCTTGCTCGCGCTCGGCGCGAAGACCATCGGTGAGATTAGCAAGATTGATCTGGCCGCCGCCCGTAATGTCCGCCGAGCGCTCGAGCGCTTCGATCTGGTCCTCCATCAACGATTTGGAGTCATAGAGCAGCCTGCCAATGAGCGTCGATTTTCCGTCATCGACAGAGCCGCAAGTGTTAAAGCGGAGAAGATCGACAGAGTAGTGAAGCGGAACGGTCATGCGAGGTAATTCTTAAAAGTACCCTGCCTTCTTGCGGTCTTCCATCGCGGCCTCGGACGCCTTGTCATCCGCGCGGGAGCCGCGTTCGGTCACCCGGGCGACCGCGATTTCGGCGATGATGTCATCCACGTTGTCGGCGGGCGACACGACCAAGCCGGTGCTGATGATATCGCCTATTGTCCGCACGCGAACGACGAGTTCCTCAACCTTCTCGCTGGGCTGGGGGGGTACGAGGTCGTTGGCGGGCAGCCACTGGCCGTTACGGCGCACACAGCGACGCTCGTGGCTGAAATAGATCTTTGGGACTTCGAGTTTCTCCTTGCGGACATACTCCCACACATCCATTTCGGTCCAATTGCTAAGCGGAAAAACGCGCATGTTTTCGCCAGGGTTGATCTTGGCGTTATAGAGATTCCAAATTTCCGGCCGCTGGTTTTTCGGATCCCACTGACCGAAGGAGTCACGAAAGCTGAAGAACCTCTCCTTGGCACGCGCCTTTTCCTCATCTCGCCGCGCTCCGCCGATGCAGCAATCGAAGCGGAACTCATCGATGGCCGCGAGGAGTGTGGGAATCTGCAAGTGGTTGCGGCTGATTTGCCCAGGAGACAGCACGGCAATGCCCTTCTCGAGAGCTTCGTCCACCGTGCGCACGATCAGTTTTGCCCCGAGCTCCCGCGCGCGGCGGTCGCGAAACTCGTTCAATTCCGGGAAATGGTGGCCGGTATCGATGTTGAGAAGCGGCATCGGAAGTTCCGCCGGGCGGAAAGCTTTCTCAGCGAGGCGAAGCAGGCATATCGAATCCTTGCCTCCGGAGAAAAGCAGTGCGGGCCGTTCAAACTCGGCCGCCACTTCGCGCATCACGTGGATGGCTTCAGTTTCGAGATACTGGAGATGATCGAGATAATAGCTGCTCATCGAACGAGCCAAGGATCTTCGAGCCTGCTGTTTACGGCGTCGAGATCCAAAGGTTCAACTCCTTACGGCCCCCGCGCCCCAGGTGGCGTGCAAACCGCATTCGCGCTTTTCGTCGGCCTTGGCGGGGTCGAAGTAATCCCACTCGTTCGGGAGATTGTGCTCTTCAAGATACTGCTCCAAGTCAGCGTCGCTGAGGTAAAAAACGGGACTGACTTTCAGGGTGCCGAAGTTGGGGTCGAGCGAAACAATGTCGAGTCCCGCTCGATTTGGGTTTTGCACCTTGCGCAGCGCGGTGATCCACACTTTCGGTGCCAGCTCTTTCATGCCTCGCTGAAACGGCTCGAGTTTCATCAGGGCGCTGAACTCTTTGAGTCCTTCCTCGTCTTGAACCGAAGGAATCGGTCCATGGATCGCGTCACGGTGCGCGGCGCTGATTCGCGGGAAATAGGTGTGGATCTTCAGATTCAGCAAGCCGCGAAGTTCCTCGGCGTGGCGGTAGGTAGCCGGGCGATTATATCCGTGATCGACCCAAAGCACCGCAATGTCCGGTTGCACCTGTACGGTCAGGTGCAAGATCACAGCTTCGTAAGGACGGAAATTCGTGGAGACGATCGCGCGTCCATCCGCCTGCGAAACGGCCCAGCGAGTGATTTCGAGGGGCGAGGCATTCCGAAGCTCCGCGTTCCATTTGGCAACTTTATCGGGAGTCATTTCAGTGCGGGCGTGAGAGAGAGTACATCATTTGGGTTGCCGACGCTATGAATCGTGGCGTCCTCCGGAAGGATTACACGGTCACAGAAATCCCCAAAGCCTTCGGCGCCGTCTCGCTCGAGAGCGTATCGCTTGATCACGGGCGTGAGAAGCTTCAAGGCATCGTCGATTGTGATGCTGGGCGAAACGAGGCGGCCGAGCCGCGTGCCATTGTAGCTGGCGCCAAGATAAAGGGCGTATTTATTGGGAGCCCTGCCCACCAAGCCGATCTCCGCGAGAAACGGCCGAGCGCACCCGTTGGGGCAACCAGTAATGCGAAGGCTAATCGCGTCCTCCGTCAGGCCAGCCTCTTCCAGCACGGCTTCGAACTTGCCGAGAATGTCGGGCAGCACCCGCTCGCTCTCCGTGAGAGCCAAGCCACACGTCGGAAGCGCCACGCAGGAAAGGGCGTTCAGGCGCAATCCCGAGCGCTTGTTCTCCCGAGTGAGACCGTGCCTGGCCAAGATGCCATCGATCACGCGTTTTTGCGCGAATGTCACACCTGAGATGCTCAAGTTCTGCGAGGGTGTGAGCCGGAAATCGCCCGTGTGAACCTCTGCGATCTCCCGCAAAGCGGTCTTCATAGGCCAGCCGGGGATATCCTTGACACGTCCGCTGAGGATATGCAGCCCGTAGAACCAGGTGCCATCGGCGCATTCATGCCACCCCAGAGGATCCTCGATGGTCGAAAAATAGAAGGGGCGAGCGGGCTGGAAAGTAACACCCGAAAGGCGTTCGACCTCGGACTTAAACCAGTCCACTCCTCGATCCTCGATTGTATACTTGAGGCGGGCATGCCGTCGATTTGTGCGATCCCCATAATCCCGCTGCGTGACAATAACTGCTCTTCCGATGGCGTTGACCTTGTCGGCCGGGATAAATCCAAGGACATCTGCGAGTCTGGGGAACGTTTCGACGTTGCCATGGTTCATACCAAGCCCACCGCCCGCCGTGACGTTGTAGCCCGTCAATTCATCGTTCTCGACAATGGCGATGAAGCCAAGATCCTGCGAAAAGATGTCCACATCATTCGAGGGAGGGACCGCGAAGGCTGTCTTGAATTTGCGAGGCAGATAGGTCGGCCCGTACATTGGTTCGATTTCGCCTCCGGCAACGAGTTCCTCGTCCAGCCAAATCTCATGGTAGGCACGAGTGTTGGGCAGCGCGAATTCGCTCCAAGCCCGCGCATCGTCGTAAACCCGCCGAAGGATCGGATCGCGCTCGGGATTCGGCGCAGCCATCACGTTGCGATTCACGTCGCCGCACGCCGCAATGGAATCCAGCAGCACCTTGTGCATTCCCTGAACCAGCGGTTTCACGTTCCCTTTGAGTATTCCGTGAAACTGAAATGTCTGCCGCGTCGTGAGACGCAGGGACGGAGAGGCAAGCTCTTCGGAGAGTTTGTCCAAAACGAGCCATTGCTGCGGAGTCGCCCTGCCGCCCGGCAAGCGCACGCGAAGCATGAAGCCAAAGGCCTTCTCTTTTCCGGCCTTTTTTAGGGCAATACGCTGATCGCGATCGTCTTGCAAATAGAGCCCGTGGAATTTAGTGAGCTGGCTGTTGTTTTCAGAAATCGAGCCCGTGGACGTGTCGGTCAATTCTTCGGCAATGGTGCCGCGCAAAAAGTTCGAGCCGCTCTTGATGGCTTCGTTGGCGGCAAGCGGTTTACCGGATTTGGAGTCGGAGCTCATAAGCAATTCGGCCCGTTTCAACGAGCAATTGGGTGACGGGTGTTCAGTAGAGGCGCGACAGCGGGTGCCCTAGCGCCAAGTACAGCCTCAACGGCCCCCTCCTTCTCGCAGGGGACTCCCAATGAGGCAAGCCGCTCTGGCACAACATGACCCAATGCCTTTTCCATAAACAAGACGCGAATTATCGGCGACGAAATCACGATAGTCAATGTCGTATTAACATCGGCCCGCTTTCTCTTGCGCGGAGCGCCTAGCAAGCGGATCTTCAGCGCCTGGAGCGAATCAGCGAGTTGTTGTTACGCGGGGATGTCGTTCACGAGCAGATTCGAAGAGCCTTTTTGACGTGCGGCGAAGCCAACGACTCACTCACAGTGGAGTTGTTGCGCGAGGCCCCGCGACCGGGCGATCCGACTACGCGGTCTCGAATCGGCAGAAAATGGGAGCGGAATGCTTAAGCTTCTTAACACTAAAGATCGTTAGCAATGGGTCTAATGCTCGTCAGTACGTTCGCCTTGTTCGATTGCACACTGTTTAGCTTAGTATGATCTTGCGGAGAAAGCTTTGGTCGCCGCAATGCGAAAACACTTGCTTTCTGGAGACGCGCTTGATAGCCCTTTCCTAGGGTAAGTGTCCGAGGGGAGCTGTAACCAACACCCGGTGGCATGAAGCATTTTCAAAATTTTTTCTTGGGATCGTGCGGTCTGGCGTTTTTTTTCCTTTTCACGGTAAGTTCCTGGAGCAAGCCCGTCGTTGACGAAGCGAAAGCTGCTGGCAAGACCACGGCGGATTTTCCGAAGATCACAGCCGATGTCTTCAAGCCGATGGATCAGGGGGCTATCGTCGGGGAATTGACTGAGGAAGAGATCCGGGGGCGCAATACGTGGAATCTTTGGACCGCTGGCAATCAGCATTTCTGGGACAGTGTAGCGCGGAACAGCTACGGGCTCATGGATCTCCTCAAGACGTTCGATAATCGCAAATACCCGCGGGGAGAACGCTTCAAGACTCTCGGGCTCGTCAACCAGCCCGGTTTCAAGGAGCCAACCAAACCCGACGAATACGGTCTCTGGCTCGACCAGCAGACTGAACCCGAACCGGAAGGCATTGATGAGAAGGTCTACGGAAAGCCAACGGGCGTGCTTGGTTTCCGCCTCTTTGCGAATCCTGATTTCGACGAAGCGGCTCGCAAGAGATGGGACGCCGAGCGCTTTATGAACGACCCGAAGTACTACAACGACAACAAGCTCGTTCGCCCGTATCGCGTCGGGGTTTCGTGTGGCTCGTGTCACATTGCGCCCAATCCCATCAATCCGCCAGCGGACCCCGAAAATCCGAAGTGGGAGAATCTTGCTTCTGCCATCGGCAATCAATATATCAGCGAGGGACGGGTCTTCGCCTGCAACGTGCAGAAAGGGGGGCTGTTTTATGAGATGATCCAGGCGCAGCCGCGCGGCACTTCAGATACCTCGCGCATCGCGACCGACCACATCAATAATCCGAACGCGATCAATGCAATCTTCCTACTCGCCGAGCGGGAAAGGATTGCAGCGACCGAGAAAATGGCCGGAGGGACGCTCGCGTTGCCCGGTGAAAAGGCTTCGATGCCCGTTCCCCACATCCTCAAGGATGGTGCGGATTCAGTGGGAGTGCCAGGTGCGACAATACGCGTTTATGTGAACATTGGCATGTTCTCCGAGTATTGGCTCACGCTCCATAACCGCCTGATCGGACTGGTGCCGCAGAAGCCTTTCGAGGTCGCATACGCACAAAAGAATTCCGTCTTCTGGCGCGCTACGGAGGAACGGCTTGGTGACATCGCGGCCTTCTTCCGAAGGCTTCGACCGTTTCACCTTAACGACGCTCCTGGCGGAGGCGACCATATCACTAAAGACGAGGCGGTAATGACGCGTGGCAAGATCGTCTTCGCAGAAAACTGCGCGGGGTGCCATTCGAGCAAACAACCGCCCCCCAACATCGATCCACACTCCGGCGAAGGCCGAGCGTGGTTCCGCCAAGACGTCGTCAGGCCGAACTTCCTCGAGGACAATTTCCTTTCAACAGATCGGCGCTACCCGGTCTCAAAGATCGAAACGAATTCGTCGCGAGCATTCGCAACAAACGCCCAAGCCAGCCATATCTGGGACAATTTCTCGTCCCAAACCTATAAAGAGCTGCCAAAAGTTGAGGAACAGGAGTGGTACAATCCGTTCGACGAAAACAATCGGATCAAATTCAAGTCGAAAGGGGGCGGCTCTGGCTACTACCGCGTTCCATCCCTTGTCAGCATCTGGACTTCGGCACCGTTCTTCAATAACAACGCTCTAGGCGAGTTCACGGGCGATCCCTCTGTGGAAGGACGCCTGAAAGCCTTCGACGATGCCGTCAAGAAACTTCTGTGGCCCGAAAAACGGCCGGGTAAGGAATCCATCTGGCGGACTCAAGATGAATGCGCGCTCAGCCTCCGCAAGGAATTCGTGCCGCTGCCGCTCCGCGCGCTAGCGGATGCCGACGGGTGGGTGCGGATCGGACCTATTCCGAAAGGGACGCCGATCAATCTTCTGGCGAACCTTGAACCGGACTTTAAGCAACTGGTTGTGCTGAAGGTAAAGATCGCCAAAGCGCTGGCAAAAATTCACGCGTTGAACCTCTCTCCAGGAGCCTCCACAGCAGAACTCGTCAAACTCGTTCCTGAATTGCTTGCCGCTAATAAGTGCCCCGACTTCATCGAAGACAAGGGCCATTATTTCGGCGACACCCTTCCCGACGAGGACAAACTTGCGCTCATCGAGTTCCTAAAAACCATGTGACCACGCCCGCCGGAACGAGTTTCAGCCACCTACGCAAAGCGCACAGCCATGACCATCGCCGAACTCAAAAAACTGAAGCAAGCAGAACTTGACGATTTATTCCGTCAGAAGCCGGCCGGCCCGATTCCGAACGGCGAAGCAAAGGGCACGGCGCTCGTCCTCCCGGGAACTGCCATTACGAACATCATCGCTGACATCGTTCGGATCAAGATCTGGAAGGGTAAGGTCTTCGAGGACGATCCAAAGAATCCGGAGCGCGGCGTTCTGAAAAACAAGGTCCTTCTCCTCGGTCACCAGGCAATTGAGGCGAATGTTTACAAAGACAAGAGCTGGTTCGACGGCAAGGAATGCATCGTGCTCGATTACTCGCAAACTTCCTTGATCGCAAAAAAGATCCGTGACGAGATTCGGGAGATCGAACCGGGCTTCTATCTAGGCATCGTCTATTGGGGCAAGAAACGCACCATTGGCTTCGCTTTGGAGTTTCCGAAGTCGGGAAGCTAGCAGCCTGTCGGACTTCAAAAAAGCGCGATTTGAAACATGAAGAATCCTCGACAAAATGAAGCTGCCCTTTCAGACAGGCTGCTGGAACTCCGCTTCGCGGAGGAAAAAACATCGATTTTGGGTCCTTTTGCGGCACGAAGTGCCGACTTTAGCAGGATGTCAGGCGGCCAGCCCCTTTCCAAGATGGGATCTCGAGGAGAAATTCCACTCGGAGTTGCAAGTCCGACAGCCTGCTAGGCGGAGAAACCTAAAATGCACTTTCAGCCTTGAGTTCAAACCCCAGTCGCTCGGCACCGCGAGCCAACACTGGTTCCGTGTTCCTGGACCGTCTGAACGATCTCTTCACCTTCTTGCTGCAATTCGAGCGTCGCTTTGATCCCTTCATCCGCCCTTCGTTCGATGCCACGCTTCGCGACCTGATCGCCAGGGCGACCACGGCGTTGATCAACCTGAAGCGCCAGAACGATGGCTTGAAGATCGCACAGGAAAAGCTGATGCCAGACGAAGAGAAGCACCTCGACTCAATCGTTTCGAGCTTTACCGAACAGATGAAACTGCTTTGGAAGCCCGGGGCGTTTGAGCGCGGCGGAAACACGAAGACTCATGGTCTCGTGCGCGGGGAGTTTATCGTTCACGATGACCTCCCTGCAAGATTCCGGCACGGTGTGTTCGCGGAACCAAAGACATACCGCGCCTGGGTGCGTTTTTCCGGGCCCGGACCTTACATTACACCGGACATCGAGGATGTGGGCTTCATGAGCATTAGCATCAAACTGATGGGAGTGCCCGGGCCAAAGCTGTTGGATGATGAGAAGTTTACGCAAGACATCTTCGGGGTTTCCACACCCACGTTCGTGACTCCGGATACTAAGGCAAACGCACAGCTCCAGATTGAGAGTGTTAAGAACGCGCAAATCTTTTACTTTCTCAACTTCCGTCGTCCGCACGTGCTGGACCTCATCATGCAGTCCCTGTGGATCAAGACACAGAGTAGTCCCTTTGAGGCGCCTTATTTTAGTTGCGTTCCATACCTGCTCGGCGAAGGCCAAGCCATGCAATACTCGGTGTGGCCGAAATCGAATAAGCGGACTCCGGTGCCGAGGCTTCCTTTTCGGCCGCCCGATGACTATCTGCGTAACGCGATGGTGGCAGCGCTTTCCAAAGGCGACGTCGAGTTGGATTTTCGCGTACAGCTGCAAACCGACCCACACCTCATGCCGATCGAGAACAACGCCGTTCTCTGGCCCGAGAAGCTCTCGCCTCGGGTCTCAGTCGCTACGCTGCGCCTCCCAAAGCAGCGGTTCAATTCCGCGGCTCAAATGGAATTCGCCAAGCGCCTTACTTATAATCCGTGGCATTGCATTGCCGAGCATCGCCCGCTGGGCAATCAGAGCCGCGCCCGGCGCCGAATGTATTGGGAACTTTCCCGACTGCGGCAGAGAATGAATGTCGCGTCCCACTACGAACCGACCGGGGACGAACGCTTCGACTAGCAGCCTGTCGGACTTGGAATGAAGCGCGAATTTTGAAACATGAAGGATCCTCGACAAAATGAACCTGCCCTTTCAGACAGGCTGCTGGAACTCCGCTTCGCGGAGAATGGATTCTGGGTCCTATTGCGGCACGAAGTACCGATTTTAGCAAGATGTCAGGCGGCTAGCCCCCTTTTCAAGATGGATCTCGAGGAGCAATTCCACTCGGACTTGCAAGTCCGACAGCCTGATAGGACACCATGACTCCGCAGTCAGACTTCATGGTCCTTGGGACAATCAATCCTGAGCGCGAGGCGGAGCTTAGGCGTTTGCTTGAATCGATGAACGATGCACCCGGGCACGTAAACCCAAGTAACGCGCTAATTCCGTTTGGGCAATTCGACACGGTGCACGTCGCAAGATTTGTCATCCTTAAAGACAATTCGCCCGATGACGTTCTTGCGTATGGTTTGCCCCGTCGCGACTACCCGCTCTATCTCGCTTTCCTCGGCAACGTCGATGGCGATGCAGATATCTTCCTCGAAGATGTGGCGAGGCGAGCATCTCCCGGACTGCGTGCAATTTTTTCGTGTTGCAAGGGATTGTCACCCGAAACCGATCTCTTCGACTGGATGAAGAGAAATAGCCGTTTCCCCGCCGCCGCTTACACGAATTGGCTGGGGCGAACGGTCCGCCGTGTTCGGGAAGAGGCAGCACTGCACGAAGCGCTCGAGAATTACGTGCAGAACAATGCAGCTGTCCTCGCAGGCTTATCGCCGAGTGAGATCCACGCGGCTTTGTGGCGCTTCGTAGATGCCGAAAAGTCCGCCGGGCGCCTCACCCTTTCCAAGGAAAGTCCGACCCCGCTGAAATGGCGAATCGATAACTTGCTGCGTTTGATTGTACCTCCGTTGCTGACTCTCCTGGCCTCGCCCATCCTCATCCCGGTCGGGTTGGTCTTCCTCTCTCGCATTCGCCGTCTCGAGAAAACGGATCCCGAACTCAGCGTACGAGTGGATCAGGCCTATTCAGACGGACTGGCGAAATTTGAAGATCACGACGTGACCAACCAGTTCAGCATAATGGGAAGCATTAAACCCGGCAGCGTGCGACTCTGGACCGCGATCTTCGTTCTTCGACTGGTGGACTACTTTGCGCGGCATGTTTACAAACGCGGTCGATTCGCTCGCATACGGACGATTCACTTCGCCCGCTGGGTGTTTCTCGACGACAGGAAGCGTATGGCGTTTTTCAGCGACTATGATGGAAGCTTCGAAGGCTATATGGACGATTTCATCAACAAGGTCGGGTTCGGCCTCAATGTCGTCTTCAGCAACTTCGTTGGCTACCGCAGAACCAATTGGCTCATTTTCGATGGATGCGCGGACGAACCGAAACATAAGGAATTAGAGCGCCATCACACGATACCGACGCAGGCTTGGTACAAGGCCTATCCCAGTTTAACGGCGGTGGATCTGGAGCGAAACATCCGCATCCGGCGGGGTCTGGAATCGTCCTTGATGAGCGATAAAGAAGCCCGTGAATGGGTGGCCCTTCTCTAATGAGCAGCGAGGTCAACTACAGCGACGTGCAAGGATTGGTGCGTTTCGGCTATGGGTGGATGAAGGAAGCTTCCTACTTTCTTTTGAGAGTAAAGGATGTTGAGGCCGCGCGATCCTGGTTGCGATCCGCGCCAGTCACAACTGCCGTGAAGCCGATTCCGTTGCCCCGCACCGCGATGCAGGTTGCTTTCACTGCGCCCGGTCTCCATGCGCTTGGCGTATCCGACTCCATAATCAATAACTTTTCTCATGAGTTTGTATCGGGAATGGCGGAGCCAAGCCGCTCGCGACGTCTTGGAGACGTGGAAAATAACGCGCCGTCGGAGTGGGAGTGGGGAGGTTATCCGTACGATGCGAAGCAGGACGATCCTGGGGCAAGAGAAAAGACGCCGCATCTCGTGGTGATGTTCTTTGCAAAAAAGGGACTTCTCGAGGGCTTCGTGCAAAGCTCTACCGGAAACGGATGGAATGAGGCCTTTGCGGAGGTGCGCCGCCTTGAAACCTCAGATCTTGACGAGACCGAACCGTTCGGTTTTGCCGATGGTATAAGCCAACCAGAAATCGATTGGGGGCAAGAGCGCGATATGCTGACTGGTCAACTCGACTACGGCAATGTCGCTGCGCTCGGCGAATTTCTCCTCGGGTATCGCAATGAATACGGCAAGTACACCGATCGGCCGTTGGTCGATGCTGATACCGCGAGTGCCGGACTGCTTCCCGCTGAGGATGCGCCTGAGAAAAGAGACGTCGGGCGGAATGGAACATACCTTGTGATGCGCGACCTGCAGCAGGACGTACAGGGCTTTTGGCAATTCGTCGGCGCGCAAGCCGGTGGCGATCTCACGGAGGCCGAAAAGCTCGCTGCGTCGATGGTCGGCCGTACGAAACAGGGCGACCCCTTGGTGCCGCTTCAGCAAAAGGAAATTCCCGGCATAGATTTAAAGAAGAATCCGAAGAATCACTTCACGTTTGATGGAGATCCCTCAGGCGTCCAGTGCCCTTTCGGCGCGCACGTGCGGCGAGTGAATCCGCGCAATACTGATTATCCTGGGAGACCGAGCGGACTGCTCGGGAAAATCATAACGATGCTCGGTTTTGGTCCCAAGGGGTTCCGGCATGACCTCATGTCATCCGTTCGGTACCATCGCATTATCCGGCGCGGCCGTGAATACGGATCTCGTCTCACAGCCGCCCGAGCGCTCGCGCTTGGAGAACCAGATGATCAGGAGCACGGATTGCATTTCGTTTGTCTTAATGCAAACATCTTGCGTCAATTCGAGTTTTTGCAAGGAGCGTGGATTGCAAGCACGAAGTTCTCCGGCTTGACCGGGGAAAGCGATCCCTTGCTCGGCAACCGTGCTCCGATACGAGGCTGCCCGGTTACCAGTGATTTCAACATTCCGCAGGAAGGCGGCCTGCGGCGCCGGGTTTCGGGACTAGAGCAATTCGTTACCGTACAAGGCGGAGCGTATTTCTTTCTCCCAAGCATAAGGGCCTTGCGCTACTTCGCCGGCTCGCAAGGGGGTTGAGTTCACCTCGAAGTTTTCGTCCTCGGCCGTTCTTCCCTGGTTCATGGACTACGCAACTCATCAATGACTCTGCGTAAGCCTCGCGCCACTGATAACACCCATCCGCAAACAAGAATCCCAGCGGCAACTGTGATCCAGAGTATGAAAACAAAGGACGCACGGCGGCAAAATCGAAGTGACCAGGCGACAGGCAAGAGCAAGCCCAGCGCAGTGGCCTCAAGCGGGGGCGGAACCCGCTTCAATGACAGGCCCTGGATGAGATCGGTTAATGCGGTAGAATGCAAAAGAACCCTGGGCTGATTGCCGCCCAGCGGAGTCACACAAACATCACCAATTCCGGGGCCAACGTAGGAGACGAAAACGATACGACTCGCGAAAGGGGAAGCCTCCGGGCTGGTTTGCTCTTGTATCCTCGCATAGAGTCCCCGTAGCTGGCGGGAAAGCCGGTCCAGCTATTCCTACGTGCTGACGCCACGGAAGCCCAACTGCAGGAAATAAACTCTCCGCGCATCTTGCATCTGGCCACGCACGGTTTCTTCCTGCCTGAGACTAAGGACGAGCCACGTGGCGGGGATCAGGAGCTTGGGACTGGTCGAATGAATTTCATCGGCGAAATGTCGAAGGATCGAAGGAGCCCTGTGATTTTAAAGAACCCGATGCACCGCAGCGGATTAGCCCTGTCCGGAGCGCAACGCACCCTGGAAGCCTGGGCCAAAGGTGAAGTGCCCCCCGCCGAGAACGATGGAATAGTGACGGCCGACGAGCTGGGTGCGTTTGCCGAGGCGGAAAAGTTGTATCGCGACGCTCTCGTTGTGAGGGAGAAGGCAGACTCGCGCAGCGCGGAAACCGCAGCCACTCTCCATGGCTTGGGCCGGCTGCTGTCGAAGACGGACAACCTCGTGAAGGCTGAAGAATCGCTACGCGAAGCCCTGGCGATTCGGGAACAGCAGCTGCCCGCTGAAGCTCTCGAGACCGGGTACACCCTATATGAGTTGGCGAAAATTGAGGCCCGCAATGGCAACGCCTCCGAAGCCAAGACCCTCAATGAGGGCGCGCACAAGATTTTCCAAACAGCGCTCGGCACTCACCATCCCGACGCGGAGGATGCGCGTCTCTTTGCGGAGGCGCTAGGCGATTCAATCGGCGAAACGATCGGTGAAACGGTCAACCTCCTTGGGATGCGGCTTCGAAATCTTCCTTCGAGCCGCGAAGGGGCAAAGAAAGTTGAGCCGGTCGGGAGACAACTCTTTCGCTCCGGCCCGTTTAACGCCCAGGAGGCTCGAGAACTTAGCGACTACGCCGAAAAGCTTCGAGAAACCGGCAACGCGGACGATCGCGAGCAGGCGCTGCAAATGCAGGAGCGCAGCCTCCGAATCCGTCAGCGGGTGCTCGGCCCGAAGCACCCGTTGACGCTTCAAAGCCTCGAGCGCCTCGGACGCGCTACATTGGACCAGCGCCAGTATGACAGGGCCCTGGTCCTGGCGCGAAAGGCGATGTTCGCCCAAACGCATCACCTCCAGCGGATTTTTTCTTTCTCCGACGAGCAGCACCGGCTTGCATTTCGGGCGACGGTGAGCCCGTTTTCCCTCTTCGCTTCGCTCCCGCAGGTTCCCACGAGCGATCTCGCCACCGCCGTGCTTCGCTTTAAGGGCGCTGTCCTCGATTCTCTGCTCGCCGAGCGCCAGGAAGCTGATGCGTCTCAGGATCCGTCGCTGCGCCCGCTGCTGGAGCGTGCTGCCAGCACCAGAGAAGAGTTTCAGGAAATCGCACACGACCTTGCACGCGCCGGACTCAGCGCTGGTGGGCTGGCTGTGTCGACGACCATCAGCCAGGTCGCGTCTGCTCTCGCACCGGATACGCTGCCTGTCGAGATAATCCGCTATCCGCACTACCTCGATGGAATCCGGACTGAAGATCGCTACGGAGCCATCCTGCTCACAGCCGCGGGCGATCCCGTCTGGATACCGCTCGGTCCTGCGGCTGAGTTGGAAAAGCGAATCGACAGCTACACAAAGTCGGCGCGAGGCGCCACCGACCGGACCACGCTTCACAGAGACTTACGCGAACTCCACGATCGGCTTTGGCTGCCGGTTGAGCGCGCGCTTCAGCGGCCATACAAGAGGGTGATCATCAGCCCCGATGGCGCGCTTAACTTTGTCTCCTTCGCCACCCTGCTCACGCAAGATGACCACTTCCTGGCTGAGAAAGTCACCATCAGCTACGTTGCCAGCGGCCGGGATATCATCGTCGAGCAGGCTCCGGGCTCGGCCAAAACCCTGGTCATATGCGCCGCGCCCGAGTTCGGGGGTTCACCCGCTCCGGCACGCCCCGATTCTTCTCAGCCTCAAACTCGCGACCTGATGCGCGCCATCGAGCGGGAGGCTTACCGCGAACTTCCTCTACCGCCACTGGATGGCGCGTCGCGCGAGGCCACAGCGCTTCGAGAACGCGCCGCACACTCGCGGTGGGATGTGAAAACCTTTGTCGGCAACGACGCACTCGAGAGCTCTCTCCGGCAGGTCCGCTCCCCCCGTGCGCTGCATATTGCGACACACGGGTTTTTTCCTTGCCGAAGACGAAGTTCCTTCTCCGAAGGAAGAGTTAAGCAACCCGATGCGCCGCAGTGGGCTTGCCCTCTGCGGGGCGCAAACGACTCTGAACCTCTGGGCAAAAGGCGAGAAGCCTCCCGCTGCAAATGACGGAGTGCTAACCGCTGAAGAAGCCTCAACGCTAAAGCTGAACGGCACCCGGATTGTAACCCTTTCGGCGTGCGATACCGGCTCGGGCGAAACTCCGGGGAGGGCGTGCTCGGCTTACGCCGCGGCTTCATCCAAGCGGGCGCGCAAAATCTCTTGATTACACTCTGGCCGATTCGTGACGACCTGACTGTCCAGGTCATGCTGGATTTCTACCAGCACGCCTTTGCCACAGACGACGCGCCGCGGGACTCGCGGAGACTCAGCGCGATTGGCTCGTGAAGCTTCGCGGACAGCCGGGAGAGAAGGACAACCTCCTGGCAGCGGTGCGATCCGCAGGGCCGTTTATTATTACCACACAGGGGAAGCAATGATCGGATCGGAACTCAAGGCTCGTCAAAACGTCCACTCCGTAAGCAAGCGGCGCCGAAGGCCGCTCCAGTTCGTCTTCGGCGGGAGCTTTGGACTTGGACTTCTCGAGTTGGGCCATCACCGAAATGGCTTCCTTATTCAACGCCGCAAGCCGCTGGGCGAGCACTCTCGCGGTTGCCATCACAAACTTTGTTGCCCATCGATCGCCGCGTTCGAGCCCGGTCTTGAGGGCGCTAATTGGCAACTGAGCGAGCTGGGTATCCTTAAGCGCGATGGAGGTGGCGCCACGCGGTTCGTCGGTCAAAGGACCCATTTCACCAAGAATCGCTCCCGGTCCAAGGGTCACGAGAGTGCGTGGAGGTTGATCCGAAGCTTCGATCCTAATTTGCACCTCGCCCGAGATCACCAGATACACGGCGGTGCAGGGGTCCCCTTGCCGGAACAAGGTCTCGCCGCTCTTGAGGTCAATCGTGCCGAGCAATCCAGTCACGTCCCGGGCTTCCTCTGAGGTCAGGTGTTCCCCCTCCGGGGTGAGAAGAAGGCGCTCGACCCGTGCGCCAAGCTCCATCGTGCGGGATGCCTCGCGAATGTAATGGTTGGTTTGTTCGAGGCACTTGGTGCCGAAAAAGGACCCAAAGTGCATGTTTCCTCTCTGCGGAGCGGAGTTCCAGCAGCCTGTCTGAAAGGGCAAGTTCATTTTCTCGCGGATTCTTCATGCTTCAAATTCGCTTTATTCGAAGTCCGACAGGCTGCTAGACAATCCCATCAAAAGGGGAGGCAATCCCGCAGGTCGTGCTATGATGAGGACATGAAGTTCTGGATCGGCACTTCGGGCTTTCAGTACTCGGAATGGAAGGGCAACTTTTATCCCGAAAAACTGCCCGCGGCCAAAATGCTGTCTTTCTACGCGGAGCGATTCCCGACGACGGAGATCAACTACACCTTTCGCAGAATTCCAAGCGCCAAGACGATTGAGAGTTGGTATGAGCTCACGCCCGAGCAGTTCGCCTTTACGCTCAAGGCGCCGCAACGCGTCACGCATTTCGCAAAGCTTCAGAATTGCGCGGACACTCTGAAGTACTTTTTCGGCGTGATCCAGGGCTTGGAAAACAAGCTGGGTCCGTTGCTTTTCCAATTGCCTCCGTCGTTTAAGAAAGACATGCATGTCCTGAGACCGTTTCTGCAGGAGCTGCCGGATGGCGTTCGCGCAGCGTTCGAGTTTCGCCACGGCTCGTGGTTCGACGATGAGGTTTTTGAAAGCCTCGGGGCGCGCAATGCGGCCCTTTGCATCGCGGAAGGCGAGAAGCTTTGCACACCCACGCTGGCAACGGCGAATTTCGGCTACCTGCGCCTGCGCCGCCAAGACTACACCACAGCAGACGTTTCTCGCTGGGCGGATTTCCTGCGTTCGAACGAAAGCAAATGGGGTGACGCTTTCGTTTACTTCAAGCATGAAGAGCGCGGAGAGGGCCCTCGGCTTGCCGCCGAGATGATCGGACTGCTACGCCCGGATCGCCCCGAGTGAGGCTGCAAAATCTGCGCTCGTCAATTAGGAAGCCTAAAGCTCCCAGTCAGATTTGCGCATTGACGAGGGCGTCCGGAGCTGTTCAAATTCCATCTGGAAGGAGAAACGATGCGCGCGGCAATCACCATTCCGATGAAATTGTTAGTGTCCATCATCGTATTGCTTCTCTGGCAAGGCACAACCACTGAGGCTGCGCCACCGTCTCTTTTCTATTCTTTACTGCCGTTGAATCTGAGCAAAGAGGACTCTCTAAAGAGAGCGTATGCCGCTGTGTCGAGTGAGGTGAAGGGGAAAATTATGAGGCGGTCAGACGATGTCGCCCTTGTAAACGAGGAATACAATCTCGCTGTGCATTGCCGAAAAATTGATGAAAAGAAGACCTTCGTAACCATTATTGTTGCGCACGATTCCAGCTTCAACGAAGCCAAGGGGCTCGCCTTGAATATTCGGCGGGGCATGGAAACCGGTATTTTCGAATGAGCTTGACAGGCCTGCAGGATTGCAAGGCGCGGAGCCATCCGCACAGGAACGAAGAACTAGCAGTAGGAACTAATTTGTAGCCGGGAGCGACCAGTTGCCGGTTTGGCGATCTGCGACAAGATAAATTTGCTAATTGGGCGACCAGTTTCTAAGTAAATCGCGAATGCAACGGCGATGGATTTTTCCCAACTCGGGTGGGGATTTCGCGGTTGGGCGTCTGTGTCGGGAATTGTGCGTGCCGAGCTTTCTTGCGCGGGTTTTGATCCGAAATGGCCTCGAGGACTTTGATGGCGCAACGGATTTCCTGGAACCGCGCCTCCGACACTTGCAAAACCCCTTCCTCATTCCGGAGATCGAGCAAGCGGTGGGCCGCATCCTCCAGGCAATCAAGACGGGGGAAAAAATCGTCCTTTATGGCGATTATGATGTGGATGGTGTCGCTTCACTGGCGCTTCTCCAGCGTGTTCTGACGGCCGTTGGCGCTCGCGTGAAATGCTTTCTGCCGCTGCGCACGGAGGGTTACGGACTCAGCGCATCGGGAGTCGAGCGCTGCTTTGAGGAATACTCGCCCAAACTTGTTATAGCGGTGGACTGCGGTACGAACTCCGCACGCGAAGTTGCGAAAATCCGGAAACGCGGCGCTGACGTCATCATTCTCGATCACCATGAAATCTCCAGCGAACGACCTCTCTGCACGGCCTTGGTGAATCCGAAGGCCGGCGACAAGTTTCAGTATCTTTGCAGCGCCGGAGTGGCCTTTAAGCTTGTCCATGCCTTGTTGAAACAGGCGCCTGATTCCAGGATCGACCTCAAGGACTATTTGGACGTCGTGGCGCTCGCGACGCTTGCCGACCTCGTGCCGCTCGTGGGTGAGAACCGTATCCTCGTCCATCGCGGGCTCCAGCAAATGGCGCGGACCCGCTGGCCAGGGCTGGCGGCATTGATGACGGTTGCCAATGTACGACCACCCCTTCGCGGAAACGACGTGGCTTTTCGCCTCGCGCCGCGGATTAACGCCTCAGGCCGGCTCGGCACGGCACTTGAGTCGCTCCGGTTGCTCTTGTGCGACGACGTCTGTGAGGCCGGGCGCCTTGCCGACAGCCTTGACAGGCAGAATCGCGCTCGCCAAAGCGTGGAGAAGATGCTGATCACGGAGGTCGAGCAATGGGTGGAACAACATTACGACGCCTCAAACCATACCAGCATCGTTGCCGGAAGACGCGAATGGCACCACGGCGTGCTTGGGATTGTCGCCGCACGTATCATGCGACGGCATCATCGGCCCACGCTGCTGGTGGGTTTCGACGAGGGCGGGCTTGGCAAGGGCAGCGGGCGCAGCATTGAAGGCCTTTCACTGGTCGGGGCATTGCAGCAATGCGCTTGCCATCTGGAGAAATTCGGCGGACACGAAATGGCTGCCGGTGTCACCGTGCACGAAGACAGATTTGAAGACTTTCGCCGTGCATTCGAAATCTCCACCCGCGAACGCGTGGATGACGAAATCCTGACGCCCAAACTGCGGCTCGACGCGGAATTGCCTATGGAGGATGTCTCGCTCTCGCTGCTAGAAAGCCAGGAACGGCTCGAGCCTTGCGGAGTGGGAAACTCTCAGCCCGTCTTCGCCGCGCGAATGGTGGCGCCCGCCGCAGCGCCGCGCGTTATCAAAGAAAAGCATCTCCGGCTTGACTTCCGTGCCGGACGCCGGGTTTTTCAGGCTATTTATTTCCGCGGCACTGAGGAGAAGTTGCCACGGCCTCCGTGGGATGTTGCATTTACCGTTGAGCGGAATGAGTTCAACGGTCGGGTGGACGCTCAAATACAGATCGTAGCCATTCGTTCAGCAGTTTCTGGGACTTGAGACGGGCCTTCCGCGGAAATTCGAATACGTTCCGGAAATGCGAAGCGGCCTTTCCGGCAAAGCGCGAATGAAGTCTTCCAAGCTCGCGCCTGATACGCCTCTTGCCGATTTGGATTGGATCCCGCGCAATCGACTGGGTCCTCTCACCCGCCTGGGACTTTCGACGCTCCGTGACCTCGTCGAGCACTATCCGCGCCGGTATGAGGATCGCAGACGATTTGATCGCTTTCCCGATGCGGAGATGGAACGTCCCGTGTGCCTTTTTGGTGTGGCAACCAAGACTTCGCTCAAGCGGTTTGGCGGCTGGCGGCGCATGTTTGAAATGACGCTTGAAAACGAATCCTGCGGAATCCTGAGTCAGCCTGTGACATGCCGCTGGTTTAATATGCCCTACATCCAAAAGATGATCGCCGTTGGCCAGCGCCTGGTCGTCTTTGGGAGACCAAAAATGCGAGGGCGGCAAATCGTAATCGATCACCCCGAGTTCGAGACCGTGGAGGATGATGAGGAAATCTCTATCCATATGAATCGGATCGCTCCGGTCCATCCGGCAGGAGACGGCGTTTCGTCGCGGCTGCTGCGAGCCCTGATCTTTCAGGCGCTCGACCAGGCCGATCTCGAAGCGTTCCCCAATTTGCTGCCCGCATCGAGGGCCAACGCTCTTCGCGACATCCATTTTCCGATCACTTTTGAACAGCTCGCCGCCGCCCGACGCCAATTGGTTCGCGAAGAGTTTTTTGCCATCCAGCTTCTGATTCATGCGAGGCGGACTGATTGGCGAAAGCTTTCGGGCGCCGCAAAAGAGGTGAAGGGTCGTCTGCTCCAAAGGTTGCTCCGCGTCCTGCCGTATTCGCTGACGGACTCGCAGACTCAGGTCATTTCCGACATCCGTCGCGATCTCGCTGCACCGCACCGCATGAACCGTCTCCTGCAAGGCGATGTGGGATCCGGCAAGACGCTCGTTGCCCTCGCGGCAATGCTCCTTACCGTCGAAGCGGGCTTTCAGGCCGCCCTGATGGCGCCCACGCAGATTCTGGCTGAGCAGCACTACCTCAATTTCAAGAGACTGCTTGAGCCGCTGGGAATCCGAGTCGCGCTCCGAACCGCATCACGAAACGAGGATACCGGGCCGCTGCCGCTTTTTGCGAACGCAGGCGCGAAGGATAGCGACGCGCACGAATTGGATCGGGAAGCGCACGCGTCCCCGCGTGCAGTTTCCGGCGTCTCGCCGGAAGCCCCTGTTCGGCGGGACGCCGAACAGCACACGCGGGACGTGTATGCTCCCCAGATCATCGTGGGAACGCATGCGCTCCTCTACGAATCGCGCGAGTTTGAGGATCTGGGCTTGGTCGTAATTGACGAACAACACAAGTTCGGTGTCTTGCAGCGTGCGCGACTCATCGCGCGCGGAGATGCCCCGGATGTGCTGGTCATGACCGCGACACCAATCCCGCGCACGCTTACACAGACCCTCTACGGTGACCTCGAAGTTTCCACCCTGCGTGAAAAACCCGCCAACCGCGGCACTGTTCAAACCGCTGTGAGGGAAGAGGGAAAATTGCCGGAAGTGGTGAACTTCATTCGGAAACAACTGGACCGCGGACGCCAGGCATACGTTGTCTATCCCCTCGTGGAAGAATCCGACAAACTCGCTGCCAAAGCGGCCACAGCAGAACTCGAAAAATGGCAGTCGCTCCTGGCGCCGCATGCCATCGGGCTTCTTCACGGTCGGATGCAACCAGAAGAAAAGGAAGAAACGGTCAAGAAATTCCATGCCGGCCATCTAGCGGCGCTTATCACCACGACCGTCATCGAAGTCGGCGTGGACGTGCCAAACGCCAATATCATGGTCGTCGAAAACGCGGAACGCTTCGGCCTTGCTCAGCTTCATCAGTTGCGCGGACGCATCGGACGCGGAGTGCACAAATCGTACTGCATCCTGCTGCACGCTCCAAAGATAGAGGAGACCCCTCGGGAAAAGCTCGCCGTCCTTGAGAAAACCGACGACGGTTTTGAAATTGCAGAGACCGACTTTCGTCTGCGCGGTCCCGGCGATCTGCTGGGCACCGCCCAGTCTGGGCTGCCGCCGTTGAAACTCGGCGACCTGATCCGCGACGCGGAAGTCATGAGAGAAGCTGCCGATCTCGCGGCCTCCGTTTTCTCGGATGATCCGGGAATGCGGAACTCGGAAAATCTTGCGTTGCGAGCCTTCCTGGCGCAGTCAAAGACAAAAATCGCCGCAATGGAGGGCTAAGGGTAAGATCACACTTGATTTTTCGGCATCCAAAGCTATCGATTGTGCCAAAATGGCGCTCTCAAAAACCCTCCTGATCGTCGATGACGAAAAGAACACTCGCGATGGACTGCGCGATGCTTTGGAGGATCATTACGAGGTTTACGTGGCAGGCGATATTGCGGGAGCTTTTGCGGCGTTGGAGACCGATCCCGCCGATGTTCTAATCACCGATCTGCGCCTGGGGGCGGAGGACGGGATGGATTTGATGGAAAAGGCGCTGAAACTTCCGAAGCCGCCCATTTGCATCATGATGACGGCCTACGGCTCTGTGGATACGGCTGTTGAAGCGATGAAGCGGGGTGCGTACGATTTTGTGACCAAGCCGGTGAACATCGATCGGCTCGAGATGCTCATTCAGCGCGCTTTGCGCGAGCGCGACACACGGCTTGAAAATGTTGAACTTCGCCAGCAAGTCAGCCGCCGCGCGGGCTTGGAGAGCATGATCGGGCACTCGCCTGTCATGGTCGAGGTCTTTGAGGCGATCAAGCAAGTCGCTCCCTCGCGGGCCACGGTGCTGATTCAAGGAGAGACGGGAACCGGAAAAGAGCTCGCTGCACAAGCCATTCACGCACTCAGCACACGGGCCGCGAAGAAGTTTATCGCGGTGCATTGCAAGGCGTTTTCACAGCAACTTCTTGAAAGCGAACTATTTGGACATGAGCGTGGTGCATTTACCGGGGCCTTTGAGCGTCGGATTGGGCGTTTCGAAAGAGCGGCGAGAGGGACCCTGTTTTTGGACGAGATCGGTGAAATCGACCAGAACACGCAGGTCAAGATACTGCGTGTGCTTGGCGAGCGCACCTTCGAGCGGGTGGGCGGGAATGAGACGCTGCACGCCGATGTTCGCCTCATCGCGGCGACGAACAGGGACCTTGCCGCGCTTGTCGCCGAAGGGAAGTTCAGGGACGACCTCTATTTCCGTTTGAACGTCGTGCCGCTTACGATGCCGCCGCTCCGAACGCGCAAGGAAGATCTGCCGCTCCTCGTGCAGGCGTTCCTCAAAGAATCGGCCAAGGAGAATGCAAAGCCGCTTCGGGCGCTTGCGCCCGAAGCCATGGCCTGCATCCTCGAATACAACTGGCCGGGCAACGTACGGGAGCTGCGCGCCGCCATCGAGCATGCGGTAGTGATGTGCAGCACGCCAAAGATCGGCGTGCGTGACTTGCCTGCCAGCCTGCGTCAGCCGGTCCACGGTTTGGATCCCCAGAACCAGGAACCCCAAGGATTAAATTTGCACCAAACGGAACGAAACCTTATTTTCCGCGCTCTCGACGAGAGTGGGGGAAATCGCACCGAAGCTGCCAGGATTCTTGGAATCAGCCGGCGCACGCTGCACCGCCGTCTCAAAGAGCTAAATATCACCAAGCACACCCTCACTTAAATGGTTATTAGCGACGTCCGGGTTCAATCAGCCGTCCATTCCCTTGACCAAGGAAGATTTGGCGCCTTGATCAAGGCGGCGATGTTCGCTTCCCTTATCGTTGCGCTGTCGCTTCTTTATCTCTTCGTGCAATTTCGTGGCCTCTCGACGGCAGGTGCGATGGATCAGGCGCAGATCGCAAGGCATCTTGCCGAAGGAAAGGGCTTCACCACGGATTATGTCCGGCCGCTCGCCTTGAGTATCGTCCAAAAGCAGACAAAAAAGGACCAGGTCGATGTGAGCCTGTTTCCCGATTTTTTCCAGTCTCCGCTCCACCCTTGGGTCAGCTCGCTCGGTTTGCGGCTGATCCAAGGCAACTGGAAGATGGATCTCACAGAGATCGTGTACAGGGGTGACCGAATTGTTGCCGCGGTTTCGATGCTGTTTTTTCTTCTTTCCGTTGCAGTCTGGTATTTTGTGCTTGCTAGACTGTTTGACGGTCGGCTGGCGCTTCTGGGCTGCGCGGCGGTCCTGCTTACTGACCTCATGTGGCAATTTTCGCTCTCTGGGTTGCCTCAGATGCTGGCGCTTTTCCTCCTGTCCCTCGCCACACTCGCCACGCTCCTTGCGATGGAGTCCAAGCCGGCATTGGGCTTGTCAATTGGGTGGCTTATCGGCGCCGGTGCGTGTCTGGGTTTGATGACGCTGGCCCACGGTCTGGCCGTCTGGATATTTTTCGGCTGGTTGATCTTTGTTTGCTTGTATTTTCCGCGCAGGGGCGTTGCAGCGGCCGCCGCGCTGGCGGCGTATCTTTTCGTTGTCGCCCCTTGGCTGGTCAGAAACTATCAAGTATGTGGAAATCCTTTTGGAATAGCTTCTTACGGAGCATTCTTTAATGCCGACCCGGAGCAATCCTTCCTCCGCGGCAGCGAGATCAATACCGAAGCTTCCGGTACCAGCTTGCAAGGCAAGGCGCGTGTACGCCTGTCGCAGCAAGTTGAGATGATCTTTGGCTATCTTGGAATGAATTTCGTGGCAGCCGCGTTCTTCCTGGCATTATTCCATCCGTTTCGGAACCAGAGAACTCAGTCTTTCAAATGGTGTGTTCTTTTAATGTGGACGTTTGCCGTTCTTGGCATGTCCCTGTACCACCCCTCCGGGATCGTGTCCGAGAATCAATTTCACGTCCTTTTCATCCCGCTATTCATAGGCTACGGGATGGCTTTTCTTTTTGTTCTTTGGAATCGACTCGATCTCAGAAGCGCGCTGCTGCGCACCATCTTCATTTGCGCACTCTTCTTCGTCTGCGCCATCCCGATGCTTTTGACCTTGCTGGCAGGACAGAAGAGTCCAATCAACTGGCCTCCCTATGTCCCCCCCTATATTGCGATCATGCGTGATTGGTTCAAGGAAGATGAGATGATCTGCTCGGATATGCCGTGGGCGACCGCCTGGTATGCCCAGCGTAGTTCGCTCTTGCTCCCCGAGTCGATACGTAGCTTCAACTTGATGCACGACTACCGGCACACCGTGCAACCCATCCGCGGTCTCTATCTGACGCCGCTGACCGGTGACCAGCCTCTGTTTTCAGGCATCTACAAAGGCGTGTACAAGGAATGGGCCACACTGATTACCCGTCCTCCGCAAGTCCGTGGGTTCCCTCTCCCCGCTTTCGCGGCGCTGCCTATCGACGGCCAATGCATCATTTTTTCCGATCATCCGCGGTGGAACCAACCAAGAGCCAGCAACCCATGAGCGAAAACAAGACGGTCCCTGTTGAGCCTCTCTCCATTGAACAAGCGATGGAGAGGCTGGAAGCCTTGGTCCGGGAAATGGAAAGCGGCCAGTTGCCACTGGAAAAGCTGATTACGAGTTACGAAGAGGGCGTGAAACTTGCCAACTTGTGCCAGGAAAAACTAGACGCCGCCGCGAAAAAAATTCAGATTATCGCGAAAAATGCCTCCGGCGAGACCAAGTTGGAGGAGTTTCCTTTAGCTGCCGATGAGCCATAAATCGCTTCTTTCGACCATTCACTCCCCTGCGGATGTGAAGGCAATTGAAGAAAAGGACCTGTCTATACTTGCCGAAGAGGTTCGCGCGGAACTGATTAGTGTCCTGTCGCAAACCGGGGGGCACCTCGGTCCCAACTTGGGAGTTGTTGAGCTGACAATCGCGCTCCACAGGGTTTTCAAGACACCGAAGGACAAGTTTGTGTTCGATGTCAGTCACCAGGGTTACGTCCATAAGCTTCTGACCGGCAGGCGTGAGCGCTTCTCGACGATCAGGCAATACCAAGGTTTGAATGGCTTTCTGCTCCGTACGGAGAGCGAGCACGATTGCTATGGTGCGGGGCATGCCGGCACGGCGCTTTCGGCTGCGCTTGGAATGGCGGCGGCCCGCGACATGCTGGGAGGCGAAGAACATGTGGTTTGCGTGGCTGGGGATGCTGCTTTCACCTGCGGTGTGAGCTTCGAAGCCCTAAACAACCTCGCCGCGACAACAAGGCGTTTGATCCTCGTCCTCAACGACAACGAATGGTCGATTGCCAAGAATGTCGGTGCTGTCGCCGAATACCTTAATCGCATCGTTGCCAACCCTGCTTTCGCGCACTTGCATGAGAAAGCCGGGCAATTCGTCGAGTGGCTCGCAGGCAAGCAGGCCCGCCACTTCGCCCATAAGGTCGAAGCCGGTGTCAAGAACCTCCTTGCTCCAAGTGTGGTCTTCGAGGATCTCGGTTTGCGCTATTACGGGCCGATCGATGGACACGACATTCCGCTTTTGATTCGCACCTTCGATTTTCTCAAGACGCAGAACGAACCGGTGATCCTGCACATCCTCACGAAGAAAGGAAAAGGATATGCCCCGGCCTTGGAAAAGCCGGACAAATTTCATGGCCTCGGTAAGTTCCATCTTCCCACTGGGGAAACAGTTCCGTCCACGAAACCCACGTATTCCGAACTATTTGGCAAAACACTGGCCGACTTTGCCGATCACAACAACAAGATCGTGGCGATTACTGCAGCCATGCCCAGCGGAACGGGGCTCGTCAAGTTCTCAAAGCGCCATCCGGACCGGTGCTACGATGTCGGCATCGCCGAAGAGCATGCTGCCCTCTTTGCCTGCGGTCTTGCTGTAGGGGGCATGAAACCTTTCCTGGCCATTTACTCCACCTTTCTGCAACGCGCCTATGACATGATCGTCCACGACATCGCGTTGCAAAACCTCAACGTCGCCTTGTGCATGGATCGCGCGGGACTTTCCGGCGACGACGGCCCGACTCATCACGGTCTCTTCGACATCGGCTACCTTCGGCCGGTTCCCGGGATCGTCCACATGCAGCCCAAAGACGAGGATGAATTTTGCGACATGCTTTGGACGATGGCCAATTACCACTCTGGCCCGATTGCCGTCCGCTATCCACGCGGCATTGGAACAGGTGCAGAACCGAAGAAGCGGCCAAGCCTCCTCGAAATCGGCAAGGCTGAAGTGCTCCATCACGGTTCTCGCGCCGCGATCATCGCCTTGGGTCCAATGGTCGAACTTGCACTGGAAGCCGCCGCGACGTTGGAAGAGCAGGGGATTTCGACCGCGGTGATCAATGCCCGTTGGATCAAACCCCTGGACACCGCCACAATCGAATTCTTTGCGCGGGGGTGCGAAGTCATTTGTACGATGGAGGACCATGTCCTCCACAATGGTTTCGGCTGTGCCGTCATGGAGCATCTTGCGGAACAACGCATCACCACTCCAGTCGTACGGGTCGGCTGGCCGGACCAGTTTATCGAGCACGGCAGCGTTCCCATTCTGCGCAAGAAGCACGGAATCACCGCCGAAGCTGCGGTGGAGAAGATCCTCGCCAGTCTGCAACCGCGGGTTCGCAAAGCTGCGACGGCGGCATAGCAATGGGGAGCGCACGCGTCCTCGCGTGCATTCTTCGGCGTCCCGCCGAAGGCGCAGTGCATCCAACTCGTCCTTCTCAACGCGTGTCCGGCGAGACGCCGCACACCACACACGAGAGGCGTGTGCTCCCTAGAAGTTCGCGCTGTGCTCCTCTTCTTCTCTATGGTTAGCTTGCGTGTTTATGTCGAAAGATTCCGCCGCCCAACGCATGGAAAAGATCGTCAGCCTCTGCAAGCGCAGGGGCTTCATTTTCCAGTCCTCCGAAATTTACGGGGGCCTTAATGGATTTTGGGATTACGGTCCGCTGGGCGTTGAACTCAAACGCAACCTGAAGGACTTCTGGTGGCGGCGCAATGTGCGCGAGCGCGATGACATGGTCGGCATGGACGGCTCGATCATCATGAATCGCGCTGTGTGGAAGGCTAGCGGTCACGAAGACACCTTCAGCGACCCCATGGTTGACTGCTTGCTGACGAAAAAGCGCTTCCGTGCAGATCAAATACCACCGCAATCAGGTCACGCTTATTGGTTCTCGGGCGCCTGCTCAGGAGGGACTGGCTGGAAATCTGAAAAGACATTCGCCGTCCTAGTCCGAAAGGGAGAAAATCCGGAGAGGGCGAGGAAGCTAGCACGACAATTCTACGCCCAAGGAGGCATCGATGCGGTAATCAACCAATGGGAGAGTTTGGAATTGATTGGCGAGCGCGTTGAAGAGGTTCGCGACGCGACTCGCTTCAATCCCGAAAACGGATCACTTCTTACCGAGCCGCGCGCTTTCAATCTGATGCTCAAGAGCTTTGCCGGCCCGATCGAAAGCGACGAGAACCTCGTTTACCTTCGCCCGGAAACGGCGCAGGCCATGTTCGTCCAATTCAAAAATGTGCTGGAAACTTCCCGGCAGAAGCTTCCTTTCGGCATCGCGCAGATCGGGAAGGCGTTCCGTAATGAGATCAACCCTAGAAACTATACCTTTCGTTCCCGTGAGTTCGAGCAAATGGAAATCGAATACTTCTGCCGGCAGGAGGATGGTTTGCGCCTTACGGATTACTGGCTTGAAGAGCGCCTCAGGTTTTACGAGGACATTGGAATTCCCCGCTCGAAAATTCATGTACACGACATCCCGGATGACGAGCGAGCGTTCTACTCGAAGAAGACCTACGATCTTGAGTACGAATTTCCGTTCGGGGTGAGCGAACTCGAGGGCATCGCGTACCGGACCGACTACGACCTCTCACGCCACATCGAGCATAGCGGCAAGCCTCTTGAGTATTTTGACGAGGAAACCAAACAAAAATTCGTGCCGCATGTCGTCGAGCCGAGCGCTGGTGTAGACCGCACTACTCTGGCTCTTCTCTGCGAGGCGTTCGACGAGGAGAATGTCGTGGGCGAGAACGGAAAGAGTGAATCGCGAACCGTCCTGCGCTTTCATCCTCGCATGGCGCCGGTGAAGTGCGGCATCTTTCCGTTGTTGAAAAACAAGCCCGAACTTGTCGCCAAGGCCAGAGAGATTGCGAGCGCATTGCGCCCGTTCATGGCCGTCTTTTACGATGAAGTCGGCGCGATCGGCCGCCGGTATCGCCGCCAGGACGAGGCCGGCACCCCCTACGGGATCACCGTGGATTTCGACACCATCGGGGAAAATGGTCCCCAGAAAAAAGATACCGTGACCCTGCGAGACCGCGATAGCATGAGGCAGGAGCGTGTTGCAATCGCTGACTTGAAGGGCCGTTTGCTAGAAGCAATAGCGTAGGGGGTTTTTGCAGCGGCCGTTCGGGTGAAGGAACGCTGAATTTCACCAAGCATCCTGACAAGATCCCGCGAGCCGCCAGTTTTTATTGAATAATCGCCCAGACGGCGCGTCTTGATGATTGTATGAAGGCACATTCACTTACCCTTTCGGTGGCGGCGGTCGCTGGGGCGTTGGCTTTGTTCGCGACTCCGGCGGAAGCTGGCGATTGCAAGAAAAGCCGCAAACATCACCATCACGATTACTACGGTAGGGGCTGGAATGACCACGGCTACTACCAGAGGGCGCGATATTACGAACCTCGTTACTACCAACCCGTGCGTTACGCACCGGCGCCCGTTTACTATCAGAGACCGGCGTTTCAGGTCGGCTTCGTGTTTGGAGGTGGCAACGGCTACGGTCGCTGCCGCTAGCAGCCAACTTAATCCCCGGAGCGTAAGCGGGAGGGAGAATTTTCCCGAAAACGTAGCTGCCGGCCAGAGGTAATTTCCGGCCTTTTCAAGCGAGAACTCTTCGCGAGAATGCTGGCCGGTGGCTTCCAAGAGAATTAGTTTCCTGCGTGTCGCGAGGTTGCTGCTTATTGCAGTCCTCGTGGTCCTGTTGATTCCACCGGCACAGGTCGCGCTGGCGGTTTTCTGGAACCCGCCCTTCGTTCCAATGCGCGTCCAACGCCAGATCGAGGCGCGACTTAAAGGCGGGACCTTGAAGCAGGCTCGCTCTCGCTGGGCGGCGCTCGAAAACGTTCCTGAGGATCTGATTCATTTCATCTGGGCTTCGGAGGATCAGGCATTTTTCGAACATCGCGGATTCGACGTTCCACGCATTCGTGAGGCCATCGCTGAAGCGAAAGACGGCGAGGCGCGCGGAGTTTCAACCATCACCATGCAATGTGCGCGCTCCTTGTTTCTCTGGCAGGGACGTTCCTATCTCCGAAAAGCCCTGGAAGCCTACTACACGGTATGGATGGAGCTTTTCATGAGCAAGCGGCGCATCCTGGAGCTCTATCTCAATCATATTGAGTTCGGTCCGGGCATATTCGGGATCGGCGCCGCGGCGCACGAGTACTTCGGCGAGACTCCCGATCAGCTCTCACGCAGCCAGATGATCGCTCTGGCTGCCATCCTTCCCAACCCTCTGAAATGGTCGCCAGTGCGCCCAAACCAGACCGTGCTCCGCAAGATCCGCCGCATCGAACGTCTCGCTTCCCGTGCCCCTTTTCCCCGCGAGGAGCTGCAGGCAAAATAACCGTCCTTGCCTGCATCCCGCGTGGTGCCTAGTGTCGCATGACGATGTCCAGGGACCTCCGGGTAGATCTTCGACCGCTGTTTGAACACAATCGGGATTGGGCGCGCAAAATGCGCGAAAAGCAACCCCGGTTCTTCGAAAGGCTCGCCGAGCAACAGATTCCAAAGTTTTTGTGGATCGGATGCTCGGACAGTCGAGTGCCGGCCAACGAGATCATCGGCTTGCAGCCAGGCGAGGTCTTCGTCCACCGCAACGTCGCAAACATCATCTCGCTGACCGATTTCAATTGCCTCGCGACCGTCCAATATGCTGTCGATGTCCTCAAGGTCGTCCACATCATTGTTTGCGGTCACTACGGCTGCGGTGGCGTTCAGGCAGCCCTCGGAGGAGGCGCCGTGGGACTCGTCAATAACTGGCTTTCGCCGATTTCCGAGGCTTTCGAGACGTATCGCGATCAGATCGAAGCGATAAGCGATCCGGTCCGGCGCGTCGAAAAGCTCTGCGAGATTAATGTGATCCTCCAGGTCCGCAATCTCTGCCGTTCCACCCTTGTTCGCGATGCCTGGACGCGCGGTCGCGAACTCGCAGTGCACGGGCTCATTTATGGTCTCCAGGATGGAATCCTTCGCGACCTTCAAGTGAACATCGTCAGCCTTGCCACCGCTGAAGCGGTTTGTCACATCGCGCTGGGGCGCATCTTGGCGACGCAAAACCGCGTCGTGTCCTGAGCAGCCCCTCATGGAGGCTCGCCGAGAATACCGGTACACGCGGGGCGAAGAGGTGGCAAACACGGTTTCGGCGGCGGCCGGACTCGTCGCTTTCCTCGGCGTTTCTCCCTTCGTTATGGCGACGGCGCTGAGCACTGCACAACCGCGGGCGACTGCGAGTGCCGCAATCTTTCTGGGGTCTCTTCTGGTGGTCTATTCGACCTCAACGCTCTACCATGCCTTGGCCCCCGGGAGGGCAAAGCGCGTCGTTCGCGTTCTCGATCACTCCGCAATCTTCGTGCTGATTGCAGGCACGTACACACCCTTCGCGCTCGGTCCGCTCGTTGAGGCGGGCGGAGTAACGCTTGCGATCATTCAATGGACCATCGCCGCGATAGGTATAGCGTTCAAACTCGCGGGCGGGATCCAGTACCAGCGCTTGTCGAACCTGACCTATCTATGTATGGGTTGGCTAGGCATTCTCTGGATCCACCCCCTCATCGAGAACGTCGGGTGGCAGGGCCTTCTCTGGCTTGTCGCTGGCGGCGTCGCTTATTCAGTAGGCATCCTGTTCTACGCCGCGAAAAACAGGACCTATACGCACTTTATCTGGCACTTGTTCATCTTCGCGGGTTCTTCATGCCATACCATCGCGGTTTGGAGGTACGCCCTATAGGGGACCGTTGAGAAAATTGGGGTGCAGATTCTGCTTCCCGCATTCTAAGAGGATATTACACTGGTCAACCTATGGAAACCTCCCTCATCCTGTTGAAGCCTGATTGCGTGGCCGGACGAAAAGTTGGCGAAGTAATCAAACGTTTCGAAGATAACGGATTTCAAATCCGCGGTTGCAAAATGTTCGGCGCGTCACCCGAACTACTGAAAGAGCACTACTCCCATCTGCTCGATAAGAGCTTCTTCCCCCAGCTCGAGGTCTTCATGCAGTCCACCCCGGTTATCGCCCTCGCTTTGACCGGCAAAGATGCGGTGAACCGGGTGCGAACGATCATTGGTCCCACCGACTCGAGAAAGGCCGACAAGGGAACCGTCCGCGGCGATCTCGGCGTGGATGTGATGGTAAATATCGTGCACGCATCGGATTCCATCGAGAATGCCGAAATTGAGCTTAAGAGGTTTTTCGAGCCCGAAGAGCTCTTTTCCTACGAGATGGCTTATACGACAGAGGCATAACATGCGACGAGTTTAACACTGAAGGCCTACTCAAGCCGGCAAACGGCTAGTGGGTCACAGTCACAGGCGTGCCGGAGGGTGCGTTCGCGTAAAACACTCGTGCCATGCGCAGCGGCAAACGGATGCAACCATGGGAATCGGGAACCCCCGGAAGGTAGCCGGCATGCATGCCGACGCCGCCGTAGATCCTCATGAAATACGGCATGGGTGCGCCGCGAAAGGACGTTCCTGGCGGTCTAGGATCTTCCATGACGCCCACATTTCTCACGACAACGTTTCCAGACGAATCCACATAATCACCGTAAAGAGTGGAAAGGTGATCCTGATCCTTTTGAATGATGCTAAAGCGCCCCGTCGGGGTTCGATAGCCCTCGCGCCCGCTTGAAATCGGGGACATCCCGACCATCTGCCCGGCCTTGTAGAAGAATGCTTTTTGACTCCCGAGGTCGATGACGATCGATGGCGCGCCCGACGCGTCGCTTCCGCGCCAGAAACCTTCCTCCTGTGGCTTGGCAGCCTGAGTCTGCTTGGTCACGATTGAGCCGCCGCTTCCCAGGTACAGCGTGGCGTAGGCGTCCGTGAGGTAGCGTGCCTGCGGAGGAGGGGTGGGCGTCGTCGAACACGCCGCAAGAACTACCGCACTCAGCAAGAAACAAATCCTTTTCACCACGAGCAGCTTTAGCGAAGTACTCAGTCGCGGAAAAGGAACAAAGTCGCTTGCAGGCAGCTTTGACATGCGATCAATTGCCTAGTGAAAGAGAAGGTTCCTGAAATTCAGGTGGAAGTCCTTCCGCCTGCCTCGGATCGGAAGGACGAGTTTGCACGCCTTCTTGCCTATATTCTCGACGATCTGATCCCAATTCCCGGAACAAAGTACCGCGTCGGGCTTGACCCTCTTATCGGACTGATTCCCGGTCTTGGCGACACGTCCACGGCGGCGGTTTCTTCGCTGATCCTCGTTCATGCCCTCCGCGCGGGCGTTCCCCGCGTGGTGCTTGTTCGGATGGCGTTCAATATCCTTATCAATTCCATACTCGGAGCGCTTCCTGGCATTGGAGACCTGTTTTCCGCTTGGTTCAAGTCGAACCAGCAAAACTATCGCCTCTTGAAGCGCCACTCGACCAGCGCTCACGTATCCACGGCTTTCGATTGGCTTTTCCTCATTCTGCTGCTCGCGATCGTGCTGGCCATAGCTTTGGTGGTGGCGTTGGCTATTGGTTACATGGCGTATCGGATGGCGTCGGTGCTCTTCGGTTGGTCGTGAGCGCCTTGAGCGCTCATCTTCGCGCTCTTGCCGGCTGCGAAAGATGCCCCGCCATGCACAAACCTGTAGTCACCGGAAGGCCGATCGCCAGCCGCGTCCTCCTGATCGGCCAGGCACCTGGCATCAAAGAGCCGCAACTGGGACGCCCCTTCGCCTGGACGGCAGGTAAGACCCTTTTTCGCTGGATCGAGTCTGCACTCGGATGGGACGAAGAGACGGCACGAAACCGAATCTACTTCGCGGCCGTCTGCAGGTGCTTCCCTGGCAAGAACCCGAGGGGAGGAGACCGCGTGCCTGACGAGACAGAGATTCAGGCATGCTCCCACTGGCTGCAACGCGAGTTCGAAATCCTTCAGCCGAGCCTAATCCTTCCGGTCGGCAGGCTCGCAATTTCGCAATTCCTCACATTCGATTCCCTCTCGAGCGTCATCGGCAAGAGTTGGACGATTCGTCGCTACGGT
Source organism: Terrimicrobiaceae bacterium (assembly GCA_036525415.1). Lineage (GTDB taxonomy): Bacteria > Verrucomicrobiota > Verrucomicrobiia > Chthoniobacterales > Terrimicrobiaceae > DASTFP01. Next base: position 36,927 of record DATDAL010000051.1, read on the forward strand.
GGCATCCAAGACATGATCCCACTTCCGCATCCCTCCGGCGCCTCGACGTGGCATCGTAGCGAGCCCGGAAAGACCCTGCTTGAAAAATCGCTTCGCCTGATCGCTGATCACCCTGCGATACGGGATTCCTGATCGACTGCCGGCCGTCACTGAAATTAACGAGAAGACAGGCATTTTCGTTTCGTTTCGTGGAAAACAAGATGAAAGGCTCCAAAACCGTCGAGTCGCTGACGTTTACGATCACGGAGAGCGCCAATGCATCGAATCTTGATGCCGTGCACATCCCGCGTCCGCCGCAGTTGGAATTGGAGTTGGCCGAGTCAAGGGATGGAAATGAATCGGAGATGGCCGTAGTCCTCAGTAAGCTCAAGCAGGATTTCGGGCTCAGTGCGCCGCAGATTAAAGCCGTCCATCAATACATCGAAACGAATGGCATGGCGTACGTAGCGGAAGGGTTTGAAATTCCTTTCGATTCGGAACCTGCGTTGCTAGAATAGTTTACTTTGGATCGCCTAATTTACTGGCTAGCACTGAGCGCGATCACCGTGATCCGCCTGCTCCCTCTTGCCGTGTGCTTTGTCCTCGGCCAAGTCATTGGCGCCTTTTTGTGGGCGATCCTGTCCCGCTACCGCAAGCTCGCAAGGGAAAATCTTTCAGCGGTCTTCGCACGCGAAATGTCCTCGTCAGAAATCCGGCGACTGACATTCCGTCATTTCACGACGCTCGGCGCCAACGTCATCTGCGCGTTCAAGGTTGCCGCGCTTCCGCAGAAAGCGATCCTTAGCATCGCGCCGTGGGAGAACAGCGAAGTCATCGAGAGAAATATTTTGCGCGGTCGGGGTGTGGTTCTCGCCATAAGCCACATGGGCAGCTGGGAGCTTTACGCGCAGGGTGCCTTCCAGCGTCCCGAGACGCGTTTTGGGACCATCTATCAGGCTCTGCACAACCCATATTTGGACGAACTCATCAATCGCGACCGCCGCAAGGGGGTGGAAACTTTTGATCGGAGGAAAGGGTTTCAAGCCGCCATCGCCCTGTTGCGCAAGCCGGGATCCACGGCAGTGCTGGTGGATCAAAGTGCAGGCAACGCAGGAATCTGGATGCCCTTTTTTAACCGCCTGTGTTCGACCTCTCCTCTTGCAGCCGCTCTGGCGATCCGCACCAATTCCGCCGTCGTTCCGGCTGCCATCTTTACTTCCGGCTTCGCCCGTTGGCGCGTCGTCTTTGAGGAAGAGATCCCCTATGATCGAAGCAACCCAGAGCAACTTACTGCGGATATTAATGCGGTTCTTGAGCGGCAGATCCTCCAGTCACCTGCGGATTGGTTCTGGGTCCACAACCGTTGGAAAACACCATGGCCAAACCTCCTCATCGCCAAACAAAAGCGCGGGATCTACTTGCCGCCGGGAACCGACTCCTCGATGCTCTACCCCTTTCGTTTCCTTGTTCGCTCCCCGAACTGGCTCGGCGACGCCGTCATGAGCCAGCGCGCCGTGCGTGCATTCAAGCACGGCCGCCCCGACGCCCGGCTTGCTGTGCTTACTCCCGCCAAGCTCGGAGCTTTCTGGAAGTCGATTCCTGAGGTCGACGAGGTTGTCTCCTTCGCGCCGACGGACTCGGTTCTTTCAATCGCTAAGAGGATCCGCGGGCGCTTCGATGCCGCGGTGCTCTTTCCGAACTCGTTCCGCAGCGCGGCAGAGGCATGGCTCGCAGGCATTCCCCGAAGGGTGGGCTTTCGTGGAAACCTTCGCTCGATGCTCCTCACTCAAATCATCGACGAGCCCAAGAAGAAGAAGGCGGCCCGACCCAAACATCAGGCTGATCGATATTGGCATATCGCTGAACGTTGCGGCGCCGTAGAACCTCCTCCGCTCCCCGCTACGCCGTCGCCAGCGCAAGCCGATATCGTGCTTGGCGTCTGTCCGGGAGCGGAGTACGGGCCCGCCAAGCGCTGGCCTACCGAGCGTTTCCGAAAGACTATGGAACTCGTCTCTCAGAGGGTCGCATGTTCGTGGGTTATTCTAGGAACGGATCACGATCGCGACCTCGCTTCAGAAATCCTGCAGGGCTTCGAGGGGAAAGCTGAGGACCTCACGGGCAAGACTTCGCTCAATGAACTGATCGGGCAAATCCGCAGGTTGCGCGTGCTCCTCACCAATGACACGGGAACCATGCACCTCGCGGACGGTCTTGGAATTCCCCTTGTGGCGGTTTTCGGCTCAACGGAACCGCGACTAACTGGTCCGCGCTCTCCGAAGAGCACCGTGCTTCGTCATCAGGTCGAATGCAGCCCGTGTTTTCTCCGCGAATGCCCGCTGGATTTTCGCTGTATGCACGCGGTCGACCCTGAAGAGGCTGCAAATGCCATCCTGTCGCTCATCTAGCCCGCATTGCTCAAAGCGATTTCATTCGGCGCGTACGGGACCGGCGGGTGCGGAACTTTTGGGGACTTATCTCGCATGGGCGCCGAGACAGAGCGAAATCGTCACGGACGATCCGGCAGGGAGGTTATGCTGGCTTCTAGCGCTCAGTGGCTGGTGGTGGCGTGACCTCGTCAGGAGCTTTTCGATAGCGTGAAGCCGTTTCCCCGCCAAAACGAGGATCGTTCTTGCGGCTCTGTCCTTACCGACAAGATACGCGCTCGTTTTGAGGGTGGCGTGTAGAAAATCTTGTAGAAACCTAGAGCGGGGCGAGCGTTCCAATATGGCAACCCCCGAGGAGATCAGAGAGAATGAGCTGGGCAACAAAGCAAAGTTCCTTGGCTGTTGTCTGCGAAGATCGCCATCCACTGACGTGTGGGCTGCTGACTACGGCTGCTTGCTGGTTTATGAAACGCCTGATTGCTCGGGGGAATTTCGCCGTTTCGCAAACCTCGACCAAGTTGAGGAATTCCTTGTGAAGAGGGGACAGTCCGGAACTTGAAAGCCTTGCCGACTATTTCAAACCGCCGATCCAATCCCCACAAGGGCTTCAGATCTTCATCATCGAGCGCCAATCCACGAATGTCTTTGTCAAGCTTGATGGCACGTCGCAGGTGTTCCTTCGCCTCCACCATAGGGCCCGGCGATCGTTGGCCCGGAATTTAGCCAGTGAAAGAAAAGGGGAAGGGGAGCGCCGTGGGTGATCCGGCCGACCCTCTATTGGCGCCGTTGCCGAGCAATCCCACCCTTGAAGGCGTCCCTACCTTGTAAGATACTAAAGTGTTTGCAATGAATATCGATAGAGCTTTGGAAGTCCTTGAGCGAGAATTGGCTATTTTTGAGGAGAATCAAGGCCAGGAGCGAGCAGAGGAGACGTCCGCCGATCAAGCTACTCTGGAGAAATACACTGAGCTTTGGAGACGCCTGCGGTCCGACATGGAAAAAGTCGCAGATTTTATGAATAGAAGAGGCTATTCCGTAACCGTAGGAAATTCTGATGACCAAGGATTCGGAGTCAGCTCTGGGCCAATGATGCTGTTCCTCGGTGCTGGCAACGATGTTATTGGTGGCCTCGACTTCCACTACAGCATAAGCGACAAAACGATCATCAGCCGCTATTACGGTAGGGCAGGAAAGGATTTCGGAAAGACGGGAAGCATCTTTCTTGCTTCGTTAGACTATGCAAGGGACATTGTTCCGACTCTTGCGAACTTCATTCCGTTTGCTCTGGGGATGGGAGAAATTGTGTGGCGCAGCGACGCTCCGCTACAGTAATGGGGCCGCTTTTAGCAAGATGGGGTCATCGCAGAATCTGCTTGGCGGGTTGACTCGCTTTGAGAACCACATTTCGCCTTTCTTGCTATAGAAGATGGGCATGATATCCACATTTCTTGATCTTACCATCCGTGTGGGATGCCACTTGACGTACGAAGCCACCGCACCGACTCCGGTGGTGTTCATGCTCAGGCCACGTCTCGACGACGCTCATCTTGTCACTGTTGAGAAGCGATCATTTGAACCCAGTCTTCCCTCGAATGAGTTCCAGGATTCTCACGGCAATCTCGCCTGCCGCTCGATGCTCAAGCCGGGCCGCAATGACATCCGCTACGATGCTTTGGTC
>DATDAL010000052.1:0-2082 GCA_036525415.1 Terrimicrobiaceae bacterium
AACCGGCATGGCCCGTCCAATATGGCTACGTCGTCAAACGGCGCGCAAGGTGAGTCTCGGCCTTGCCGCCGCCGCCAAACTCAGCGCACTTGCCAACAAGCTCGATCAACCTATTTCGTTTCTCGTTATAGGGCTCAACGACGATGGATCCTCCGCTCATAAGGACGCCTCTTGGGCGAAACAATGCGAGGAGGTCGTTTCGCAGCATGTCAACTCCTATCTTGATCTCATTCAGGCGCGCGGGGAAATTAGTTGCGTCGAAGTAAGCGCTTTTTTTGTCGTTATGATAACAGTCCAGAATCCAGGCGAAGTGACGTCCTGGGATTCGAAAGCCCATATCGCCGCGGGGACGACGATGGACGAAATGGCCCGGGAAGATGTCTTGCGACTTCGGATTCAACTCCCCGGACTAGTACAACGTAACATTGATATGAGATACGCGATCTGTCATCGTCAATGAGTGAAGAACAGAAAGATTGTGATTAGTCCGCCCGAACGCAGAGAACTGACCCGACGGGTTAGGTCCCGAACGATTCGGGCCGAGGATGCCCGGCGGGCCCAAGTCATTCTGGCGTTGGGTTCGGGGCTTGGGGTGCGTGCGGTCGCCGGGATGCTGCAATGCAGTTCCTCCTATGTTCAGCGCTGGAGAGAGCGTTTTCTGGCCAGTCGTCTGGCGGGACTCGTGGCCCGTCATCAAGGTCGCAAGGTGCGGCCCGATGCCGCCAAGCTGGAGGCGCGCATTTTGGAATGGACGCGCCGTGGCCCGCAGGACGGAACCACCCACTGGAGCAGTCGCCGGTTGGCCGCGGCGCTGGGCACCCATCACATGACGGTGGCACGGGTGTGGGCGCGGCACGGCCTGCAGCCTCACCGGTTGCGCCGTTACATGCTCAGCGAGGATCCCGACTTCGAGAAGAAGGCCGCCGACATTATCGGCCTTTACCTGAACCCTCCTGATCATGCTGCCGTCTTCTGCGTCGACGAAAAGACGGCTATCCAGGCCTTGGACCGCCTGGATCCTGTCCTGCCTCTTTCTCCGGGCAGAGCCGAGGCCCACGGCTTTGAGTATTACCGGCACGGCACCCTTTCTCTTTACGCGGCCCTTGATACCAGAAGCGGGGAAGTCCTTGGCAAGACCGCTCCACGCCATACCAGCGCCGAGTTCGTTGACTTTCTGGCCCAAGTCGTGGCCTCCCAGCCTCGCGCACGCGAGATCCACGTCATCGCGGACAATCTCTCGGCCCATAAAACCACGCTGGTCGACGATTTCCTGGCCCAGCATCCCCAAGTCCGCATTCATTTTACACCCACCTATTCTTCTTGGCTCAACCAAGTCGAGATCTGGTTCGCCAAGATCCAAAGGCAGGTGATCGCCCGGGGCATTTTCTCCTCCGTGGACGATCTCCGCAGAAAAATCCTTCGTTACATCCGGCACTACAACAAAACCGCTACCCCTATCCGATGGACTTACTCGACACCTGCCAACCGAATCCATCCGTAGCTCGTTCATCTGTTACGTTATACTAGTTGGGTTTTTGCGACGTCCTTCGCCGTTTCTGGCCCGCCGCTACCGGACAGAAGCGGTGATACGGATGGTTTCGACTGGGATGATGAAGTTTGCTCCTCGTTCATTATGCGTTTTTCGAGTTGGCTGTGGAAATCGCTCCTGGTGAAGGATCGGTTTGGCTAAATGTGAAGGTCGAGGCCCTTTGCGCCCGGCAGATGCGCGGGTGGCTACACTCAACCGTTTTTCGGTTCAACGTTGTGCCCGTGGCGACGCAGCAGCCTCCCGATTGACCTCATTCTCCGCTATATCAGTAAGCTTCATATCAGCTTCCTCTTCCTCCTCGAGCGTATCTTGGAGTTTGTCGGCTGCTTCCCTTTCGCCCAACCGCGAGGCAAGCGTGCGTGCCGTGCCATAACCAGCGATTTCATAGTGCTCGACTCGCTGCGCTGCTCCAATGAGTCCCGCATCCCGCACCTCCCTGTCACCTCCTGCTTTCACATAGTCCTCTCCCTCCTTTATCAGCCCTTCCATGGCTTTGCAGGGCTCCCCGCTTGGTTCTTCCTCCAATGCCTCAA
>DATDAL010000053.1:0-8564 GCA_036525415.1 Terrimicrobiaceae bacterium
ATCCACTGCAAGAGCGGCATGCGCAGCGCCAAGGCCCTGCGGCAGCTCCAGAAGGCCGGGTTCGCCAAGTTGTTTAATGTCGAGGGAGGAATCAGCGCGTGGGCCGATCGCGTCGATTCCAGCGTGCCGAAGTATTAGGCTAAGCCGCCGTCGGACGCTCGCGCCTTCCGTAGAACGAAAACAGCGATTGCAAGCGTTCCGGCGCCGATCAGGTTGATCGCGCCAGGCTCAGGAACGATTTGGAAGATGTCGCCCTGTTCGTTCAGGATGTAGAGTTCTCCGTTCGCGTCCTCGCCAAATGATGTCATGCTGATGAGCATCCCCTGATCTGGCTCGAGAGCAGCCGTCCAGTCAATGACATCGGTGCTTGTGACGGGCGAGCCGTCATATTCGAACGACCAGACTCGGCCCAGGTAGTAGTCACCAAATACATATTGCCCCTGAAGTTCAGGGACAAGCGTTCCCCTATAAACATAGCCTCCGATCACAACAATTCCTTGAAGGCTGTCGAAGCCATGACTGTAGTCATAGATCGGATCGGTCGCGCCCGGAAGGTCTCCCCCGTGGTCAGGGGTTGCTATCCGTCCTTCCCGCCTGCTCCAGCCATAGTTTGCGCCACCTGCGAAATTTGCCGGTTCAAAATTGACCTCTTCCCGCGCATGCTGGCCGACGTCGGAAATGAAGAGGTCACCCGTCTGTCGGTCGAAACTGTTCCTGTATGGATTTCTAAGTCCGTAGGCCCAGATTTCTGGGGCGAACCCACTCGTGGACACGAAGGGATTGTCCTCGGGAATGGTGTAGGCGGGACCGGTTCCCGAAGGATTCACACTAATTCTCAGAAGCTTGCCGAGCAACGAGCTGGGCTTTTGGGCATTGTTACCTGGATCCAATGCGCCGCCGCCATCGCCGGTCGCAATGTAAAGATGCTTGTCCGGCCCAAAGGCGATCCAACCCGCCTTGTGGTTTGTGAAACCAGGTTGGTCAATTGTCAGTATGACTCGCTTGCTGACGGGATCTGCCAACTCCGGTCTCGTTGAGACGCTATACTCCCGGATCTCGGTATCCCCCGCGGTATTGATGACATCGACATAGAATTTTCCGTTGCTGGCATAGTCGGGGTGGAACGCCAGCCCGAGAAGACCGCTTTCGTCCGCCGTGCTGATGTCGGCGACTTGCAGGAAGGGGACGCTAAGGCCGGAGCTTGGATCGAAGATCTTGATCGCTCCCCCTTTTTCCACCACAAAGAGCCTTTCTGGGTTCGTTGGAGCGTAGGTGAGAAACACGGGCTCCGTAAATCCGGTTCCGACGCGCACTGCTTCAACGCCCAGCGAAATCCCGCTGGAGAAAACCAAAAAAACCACGGCAAAAAGCCAATTCTGAGTCTTCACAATTTTGACGCCTATATCAGGCCCGCCATTTCACGCCACCATTTTTCTTGCGCGCCTGCGGCGGAATCGGAACGTTATCGTTCGATGGATGCGTCCTTACTGGAACTCATTTGCTGTCCGCAAACTCATCAAGCTCTCACGTCGCTGAGCTCCGAGCAGCTTGCAGAAGTGAATCGAAGGATTTCGTTGGGCGAGCTCCACACTATGAATGGTATTGTTGTTAGGGCGCCACTGCTTGCGGGTCTCGTGCGCGAGGACGGGAAAGTGATTTATCCCATCAGCGACGGCATTCCGCTGCTTGTTCCCGAAGAGGGCATTCCTCTTTGACTGTTCTCCGTGTTCTCGGCGCCCTCCGTGGTTGACATTCTTTCTCTATGACCGAAATCGAAACGCTTCGTCATTCCTGCGCCCACGTGCTGGCCACGGCGATTCTGCGCATTTGGCCAGAGGCCCAGTTTGCCGCCGGCCCGCCTGTCGAGAACGGTTTTTACTACGACCTTGACCTGCCGCACCGAATCACGCCGGAGGACTTTGCACGCATCGAGGAGGAGATGAAAAAAGAGGTCAAGGCGAACCATCGCTTCGAGCGCGTCGAAGTCTCCAGGGAGCAGGCGGTGGAGCTCGCTCGAAAAGGCCAGCTTGCAGCTCTTTCGGAAAGGGCCGAGCCGTCGAGGTTCAAGCTCGATATCGTTCAAAACATTCCCGACGGCGAGTTGATTACTCTGTATCGCAATGGCGACTTTACCGATCTCTGTGCAGGCCCGCATGTTTCGCATACCGGACGCATCGGCGCTTTCAAGCTGACTCACGTCGCCAGTGCGTATTATAAGGGCGACGAACGGAACCCCCAGCTTCAGCGCATCTATGGCACGGCTTTCAAGAATAAGACCGAGATGGACGCCTACTTCAAGATGCTGGAGGAGGCAAAGAGACGCGACCATCGCAAACTCGGTCGCGAGATGGAGTTGTTCTGCTTCGATGATGACGTCGGTCCCGGCCTCCCGCTCTGGCTGCCCAAGGGTGCGGTGTTGATCGAGGAACTCGAAAAACTCGCGAAGGAAACCGAATTCGCCGCAGGCTATCAGCGCGTTCGCACGCCCCACATCGCTCGCAAGAGCATGTACGAGCGCAGCGGACATCTTCCCTACTACGCCGAATCCATGTTCCCTCCGATGGAGCTGCTGGAGGAAGAAGAAAAGGAGCGAAGGAATAAGCTTACGCTAGAGCTCCAGCAAGTTAAGGAGGAAAAGCGCACGTTCGAACTTACAGGAAAAGTTCTTTCCAGCTTGGATCGTCTCGAGGACTTCAATGATCGCATTCATGCGATCGAGCAAGCTCTCGGAAACCTGGGCTCTCGCTATTACCTCAAGGCGATGAATTGCCCGCATCATCACAAGCTCTTCGACGCCCTTCCCCGCAGCTATCGCGAACTGCCACTGCGGCTCGCCGAATACGGCAATTGCTACCGCTACGAACAAAGCGGGGAACTTTTCGGCCTGATGCGCGTCCGCTCGATGCAGATGAACGATGCGCACATCTACTGTACCGAGGAGCAGTTCGGGCAGGAATTCAATGCGGTAAACGAGATGTATCTAAAGTATTTTCAAATCTTTGGCATCGAAAAATACCTCATGCGCTTTTCGACTCACGACCCGGAACAGCTCGGCCAGAAATTCGTTGGTGAGGAGGAGCTTTGGATCAAGACCGAGGCCATGGTCCGCGACGTTCTCAACAAATCGGGAATCAACTATGTCGAAGTGCCTAATGAAGCGGCGTTCTACGGGCCAAAGATCGACGTGCAGGTCTGGAGCGCTATCGGACGGGAATTCACTATCGCAACCAATCAGGTGGATTTCGCTGTGCCGAAACGCTTCGGTCTCGTTTACAAAGACCGCGATAATACTGAGAAAACTCCGCTCTGCATCCACCGCGCTCCGCTCGGCACCCATGAGCGCTTCATCGGATTCCTCATCGAACACTACGCGGGCAACTTCCCGCTATGGCTGGCGCCCGAGCAGGTACGCATCATGACGATCGGCGACGAAGAGGCGCTCGTGGAATATGCGAAGAGAGTTCACGCCGAGCTCCGCGCACACGAGGTCCGCGCCGAACTCGACCTCTCGACCGACAAGATCAACGGAAAAATCCAGCGAGCCGAGCAGCAAAAGGTTCACACAATGCTCGTCATCGGGAAGCGTGACCTCGACGCCGGCGCTGTAAGTCTCCGGCTGCATGGCAAGGGGAATGTCGGCGCGAAGCCCAGGGACGAGGCCGTCGCAGATATTCTTGCCTCCATCAAGGAGCGGCGCGGTTAACCAAAAGCGCCGTAGAGGCGCTCTGCGCGCCGAAAAAGCGACAGGCGATGCGGCGGCGCGTGTAAGCAAGCCGTCGATCTCAAGACATTCAAAATCTGTGGGATCTGTGGCGAGCTGTAGCTTACCTTACCTTCCTCTATGGAACTTGATCTTGAAGGCAAGCATGCCGCCCGCTCGTACGCTCTGTTGACCTCGCTGGTTGTTCCCCGACCCATCGCTTGGGTGACGACCGTCACTCCCGAAGGCGTCATCAACGCAGCGCCCTTCAGCTTTTTTAACGCACTTGGAGCCAGGCCACCCATCGTAGGCATTTGCCCGGGCGACCGCGACGATGGTACGCCGAAGGACACCGCTCGCAACATCCGGCTCACACACGAGTTCGTGGTCAATCTTGTGGATGAAAGTGTTGCTGAGCCGATGAACCGCACGGCGGCATCCGTGCCGTACGGCACCAACGAGTTGGAGGCCGCGGGACTGTCGGCACGAGCGTCGTCCGTCGTCCGACCGCCGTGCATCGCGGAATCGCCAGCCAGTTTGGAATGCAAGGAATGGGGAACGTTGCAGATCGGGGACAATCGACTCATCATCGGACTGGTCATACGCCTCCATGTGCGCGACGAATTGATCGATCCTGAGACCTTGCGAATCCGAAGCGAGCTTCTTCATCCGATAGGCCGAATGGCCAGCCCGCACTGGTATTGCCGCACGGACGACCGGTTCGAGATGATCCGTCCCGGCTGAATTTCCCCAGCATGTTAAATGATCTCTGGCAAAGCAGCTCGGCTCAGAGGGGGCGCGACTCGAGGCGTTTGGTCTTCATCTGCGTCCATCTGCGGAAAGGCCTTATCGGCCCAATTTCAATGCTGTAAGGGAAAGCAGAGTGTAGATCGTTCAAGCGCGTCGCGAGCCGTTCGCTTGGGCTGCCACGAGCGCAACCTGGGAGGAGCGACAAAGCTTCTCCAAACGTTCCGTCACTTCGTCGGTGACGATCATGTCGAGATCGGAGAGGTCGCAGACGCGCGCAAAATCCGAAACACCGATCTTTGTGTGATCAATTGGCAGAATGACGCGTTGAGCTTTTGCGACCACGGCGGCCTTCAGCTGCGCCTCGGAAAGGTCCGACACCGTAACTCCCGTTTCCGTAACGCCGCTTGCCCCGATAAATGCCGTGCTGATCGTAAAGTGCTTCAGGTTCTCAGTGGTCAACGGACCGATGAGGCAGCCGCTGATACGTCGCAGTTGGCCGCCGATGAGCAGATGACTCACTCCCGGCAAATCGGCTACCGCCTCCGCGATGGACGGCGAATCGGTCAACACCGTCAGACGCAATCCAGAGCCGGCGAGCGCGTGCGCGATCTGCTGAACAGTCGTACCGCTATCGAGAAAGACTGCTTCTCCCGGCAAAAGAAGCTGCACGCAGGTCTTCGCAATTAGCCACTTGGCTTCCGCGTTCTCCGCGATCCGGTTCGCCATGGCCTGCTCGACCGGCGGATGCACGCCTACGGCGCCACCATGCGTGCGCTTGAGCTGGATTTTGTGGCGGCCATGCGTGGAATCACTGAGACGCCGCTCGACGTTCACCTCATGACTTGGACCTCCCTCGATCTGATCGATCGGGCCGTCGCGGCCGGGGCCGCCCGACTCGCTGTGCACACAAGCTTCTGCGGGGATGTACGAGCGGTGCTTGGGCACATTGAAAGCTTGGACGCCATGCGTAGATTTCGAGATTTTCGTGGATGGCGGCATCCGCTCAGAAACAGCGCCGGTGCTGGCGGCCGCAGGCGCCGACGGCATTGTCCCAGGATCCCTTGTTCTCAAGGCACCGGACCCTGTCGCAGCGGTAAAGTGGATCCACTCACTATGCAGAACGAGTTGGAGCGGCATCCCCGCAGCCGACGGCGAGGATGCCGCAGCACCCCTATCGAGCGAGCCATGGGAGCTTTGATCTCATGAAAAGAGAAAAGGATCTCTTGCGGGTGGGGGTGTTGGGCGCGGGCTTGATTGCTCAGGCGGCTCATCTGGAGGCTTGCAAGAAGGCTCGCAATGTCGAGCTCTACGCTCTCTGCGACGCAGCCCCGGATTTGCTCGCCAAAGTTGCGTCGAGGTTCGAGCCGGCCAAGACATACGGCGATTACGATGCGCTGCTGGCCGACAAGGATCTCGACGCTGTGATCATCGCGATCGCGGACCAATTTCACGTCCCTATGGCGGTGAAAGCGGTCGAGGCCGGCAAGCACGTTCTGGTCGAAAAGCCGATGGGGACTAATGTCGCCGAGTGCGAGCGATTCCGCGACGTGGCCCGCTCTCGTCCTGAAATTCATGTTCAAGTCGGAACCATGCGCCGCTTTGACCCCGGTATTGCCCTCGCACGGGAGTTCATTCGCAATGAAATCGGGGAGCTTCTGGCACTCAAAGCGTGGTATTGCGATTCAGTCTATCGCTACCAGGAGACCGATAATCTCCACCCGCTCATCCTTTCGAGTTCTCATGCCAGGCGTCCCGCTGGTGATCCGAAAGCGGACCGGTTTCCCTACTACTTGCTCGGCCATGGCAGCCATCTCGTTGATACCGCTCGCTTCCTTGGCGGCGAGATTCTGGCGGTGATGGCAGAATACAGGGAAAAGTTTGGCGCTCACAGTTGGTTTGTCTCCCTTCAGTTCGCCAACGGAGCGCATGGTCACCTGGACTTGACGCTTCCTGTTCGCATGGAGTGGCACGAAGGGTTCCAGATCCACGGCGAAAACGGCAGCGTTGTGGGCAAAAGCTCCAACCCTTGGTACTTCAAGGCGAGCGAGGTCGAATGCTCGACGCGGGATGGCCAATATCACAGGCCGCTCGGAGCGGACGGGCATGCTTTCCGGCGCCAAGTGGAAGGTTTTGCCGACGTTATACTCAAGGGTGTTCCGGCCACGGGCGCCAGCGTGGACGACGGTCTTGCGGCGCTGCGCGCTCTCTCGGCAATCAGCCACTCGGTTAAGACGGGCGAACGTGTCGCACTGTCCGAAGCTCCTGGAAGCGTCTAGGCACAATATGGAACTCGGAATCTTCGCCAAGACGTTTCGCAGGCCCGCGTCGCGTGCGACCCTCGAGGCTGTCCGGGCGCTGGACCTGCGATGTGTGCAGTTCAATTTCGAGTGTGCTGGGCTGCCCAGCATGCCGGATGAAGTTCCTTCCTCCACCTTGGCGTCCGTTGGCGCCGCGTCGCGCGAAACGGGCGTCCGGCTCGCAGCTCTTAGTGCCGCTTTCAACATGGCGCACCCGGACGCAAAGGCACGCAAGCGGGGTTTGAGGCGGTTGCGAGTTGTCGCGGAAGCGGCCGCCCAACTGGGGGCGCCCTTCGTGACGCTGTGCACCGGCACCAGGGATGTGGAAAACATGTGGCGGGCACACACCCCGGAGAACCGCTCGGAGCAGGCGTGGGCGGATCTGCTCGAAACGATGCAAGCGGCACTGTCCATTTCAGCCGAGGCGGGCGTTGTTCTGGCGATCGAACCTGAACCGGCAAATGTCGTCTTCGACGCTCGCCGCGCCCGCGCGCTTCTTGATACCTTGGGAGCTGGTGACCGACTGAAAGTCCTGCTCGATCCCGCCAATCTTCTGGAGAAGAGCCGGCCGCAGCGCGTCGTTCTGCGTGAGGCTTTTGCCTTGTTGGGCGCCGATCTTGCGATTGCGCACGCGAAGGATCGCAGAAGCGATGAACAAACTTGTGCGCTAGGCTGCGGGATTGTGGATTTCGGTTCCTATTTTGAGCTGCTGGACGCGGCCGGCTTCACTGGGCCCTTAATCATGCATGGGTTCGAGGAGTCCGGAGCGCTCGAATCGACGCGCTTCGCACGTGCTAAACTTTCGGAGGCCAGGGCAAATGCCGTTCGTTGAATCAGACGGCATCCGATTTCACTACGCTCTCAGCGACACGGAAGGACCGCTGGTCGTATTCCAACACGGCCTGGGTGGTGATCTCTCTCAGCCTCAGGCCATCCTGGGCGGCTCCGCATTGCTGCGCACCCTTTCCTTCGATTGCCGAGGCCACGGCTGCACGGAACCGCTGGGGCCACTCGAGCGACTGACATTCTCGGCCTTTGCCGACGACCTTCGAGCCGTCCTGGACTCCCTTGGCTTCGACCGCGCAATCATCGGCGGTATCTCGATGGGGGCTGGCGTCGCGCTCAATTTCGCCATCCGACACCCGGCGCGCGTGACAGCCCTCATCTTGTCCCGCCCAGCCTGGCTCGATGCCGCTTATCCGCCGAACCTGAAAATCCTGGTGAGCATATGCCGGAATCTCAAGGAAGGCGGTCCGGAATACACGAGAAAGCGGCTCGTGGCCGATCCGGAGTTTGAACGCATCCAAAGTATTAGCCGTGACAACGCCGCTTCCGTTTTGCGCCAGCTGGAGAGGCCGAATCTCGACGCGATGATCGCCCTCCTGGAAAGGCTACCGGGGGATGCTCCGTCTCCGACGGTCGAGGCGTGGCGCCAGGTGAGAGTTCCGACATTGCTGCTCGTCAACGCTATGGACGCTCTGCATCCCATCGAGTACGGGGAACGTCTTGCACGCGAGATCCCCGGGGCGAAACTCGTAGAAGTCACCCCGAAGGAAGTGGACCCTGTCTCGCACGGCAGGGACGCCCTGAAAGCCATCGAGGATTTCGTTACAACAACCTCCTTTGAAAGCGGGAAGCTGTAGCCGGCATCGTTGATGCCGGCCTATATCTCTAATACTAGCCGGACTTTCTCAACTCGAAGGTATAGGGGAGCGCGGAGGGGCATAAAATGGAGATCGAGCTTAAAAGGTCTTCACTACATTGGACGCGGCGGAGTCAATGATGGAGAGTGCCTTTTGAGGTAATTCGGGGAGGAG
>DATDAL010000054.1:0-2035 GCA_036525415.1 Terrimicrobiaceae bacterium
GAGAAGCGGCTTGTTCCGATTCAGACAGCGCAGAGAATCTGCGTAGAAACGGTCCGCGATACGTCGAGCGAGCGTTGCGTCATATCGGTTGCCGCAGCGCAGGACGCGGTCGACCTGCTCAAGAAGCATAGCCTCGTAACCGACCTCGCCCAGCGTTTCCTCAGAGAGCGAATCGTCCGAAGCGTGGAAGAGTCGCTCAAATGTAGGAAGATCCCAATCGATTCCCTCCTCAAGATAGATGGGATAAAATCGCTCTTTCCAAGGAACTCCATCTGAGTCCAGCGTGCCTCCAAAATCAAAGAGGATGGCTCTTGGCACACGGCGAATCATAAAGCGACTGGTCTCCTAGCCCTTCGTTCAAGACGAAGCGACAACTTTCTTCAGGCGCATGCGCTTCAGAAACATGGCCTTTTGAATCCAGTTCTTCGATCTGGCTCGCATTTAGGCTATAGTGTTCCGCGTCGTAGGGAAAAGGCAGCAAGACGGATAAGGATGCAATCTGAGATCGAAGCGATTGGTCGCGAAATTTTCGCCCGGATGGCCGGAGCGAAGCCCAGACTCTTTTCCCACTCGAACCTGACCGGACACCTCTTGGAGTGGTCGATGCAAAGAGAGGCGTTGAAGATGCAGCTCTTCCGCCTGGTGGATGTTCTCCCTGTGCTTGGCTCGAACACCGAAGTCGCGCGTCACGTCGCGGAATACCTTGGCGATGATTCGGACGCATTGCCGCCGGCCATGCGGCGGGTGCTTGGATTGGGTCGACAGGTGCCGCTTTTGACTGGACCACCCACACGGCGAGTCGTGGCACGAATGGCGCGGGCATTTATCCTCGCTCGAAACCCCGATGAAGCGATTCCGTATCTGCGGGCTATGCGCGACCGCTCAACAGCATTCACGGTGGACCTGCTCGGCGAGGCCGTGTTGAGCGAGCGCGAAGCCGAGACATATGCGGCACGCTATCTCGAGTTGATCGAGGCGCTCGCCAATGCCGCGGCCGCATGGCCGAAAGTTCAGGACCTTGATAGCAACGACCGAGGGCCAATCCCCGCCGTCAATATTTCCGTAAAGATCTCGGCCCTGTTCTCCCAGATCAAGCCAGAGGCCCCTCTATACAGCATCGAGGAACTTGGCAAACGGCTTCGGCCACTCCTTCGGCTGGCGAAGGCCCGACATGTGTTCATCAATTTGGACATGGAGATGCATTCGCTGAAGGATCTCACCCTCAGCTTGTTCAGGTCGCTATTGGATGAGGAGGAGTTCCGGGACTATTCCCATGTCGGAATCGCGATGCAGGCCTACCTGCGTGATACACCGGAAGATCTTGAGCGCTTGATCGAATGGTCGGCGGCAAGACACACCCGCGTCACCGTGCGTCTCGTCAAGGGGGCCTATTGGGACACCGAGACGATCATGGCACGCCAACGGCGCTGGCCGTCTCCGGTTTACGAGAACAAAGAGGAGACCGACGCCGCCTACGAGAGGCTCGCGCACCGATTGCTCGAACGTTCCGACGTGATCGATTGCGCGTTTGGGACCCACAACGTGCGCACGATCGCCGCGTGCCTCGCCGACGCACGGCGGCTGGGCATCCCATCTCGCCGGTCCGAGTTCCAGATGCTCTACGGAATGGCCGAGCCTATCAAAGAGGCGCTCATCGCAATGGGCTGCCGCGTTCGTGAATACTGCCCTCTCGGCGAAATGCTGCCGGGAATGGCTTATCTCGTGCGGCGCCTTCTTGAGAATACCTCCAACGAGGGATTTCTGCGTGCAACTTTCAGTGAGAAAGTCGACTCAAGGATTCTCCTCCGCGATCCCTCGATCGTCGAACACCCGCCGGAAGGAACGCATGAAAAGGGATTCAAGAACGAACCACATGCAGATTTTTCGCGCGCTGAAATTCGAGAGCAGATGGCGAACGCGCTCCGCGACCAGCGCGCGACACTTGGGAAACGTTATCCGCTCCTCATAGGTGACGCGAAGGCGCGTTCTGAGAATCTCATCGTTTCGCGAAATCCGGCGCGCCCGGATGAAATCA
>DATDAL010000055.1:0-5158 GCA_036525415.1 Terrimicrobiaceae bacterium
AATGACCGCGGGTCAGGTGATATTCGGTTCCGACCGTTCCTGGGTAAATGATCGTCGTGCCGAAAAAGAGATCACCCTCCGCGCGGCTCTCGTTGAAAGCGTAATTCTCGTAGCAGATGGGATCGTGTTCTTCGCGGATGCGCCGTTCCAAGGCCTGGGAGTCCATGAAGAGTCCGCGTAAGTCAGACAGGCGCTTTCGGTATCGCGTCGTTGCTCTCGGAATTGTTCCCGAATCCGGCGCAAACTCGACGCTACAGGGCAACGGAGAATTCGAAGCCGCGTCTTTCACGAGCGCTGCGCGCCGCCTGCCTGAGCCGTCACAAGCTGGACCTGCGATCCTCTGCAAAGCCACTCAAGGCGTTCGGTAACCTCATTGGTCACGATGATATCGAGATCCGTAATGTCGCAGACGTGCGCAAAGTCCGAAACGCCGATCTTCGTATGATCGATGGGCAGAATCACGCGATGAGCTTTTGCGACGACCGCAGCCTTGAGCTGCGCTTCAGACAGGTCCGAGACGGAAACCCCCGTCTCCGAAAGACCGCTTGCGCCGATGAAAGCTGTGCTGATCGTAAATTGTTTCAAGTTCTCTGTAGTCAACGGACCCGTGAGACAACCGCTGATTCGTCGCAGCTGTCCGCCAATAAGCAGGTGGCTCACTCCCGGCATGTCCGCGACCGTCTCAGCAATCGAAGGCGAATCGGTGAGCACTGTGAGGCGCAGCCCGGAACCAGCCAGCGCATCCGCGATCTGCTGCACCGTCGTGCCACTATCGAGAAAGACCGCCTCGCCCGGTAATAAAAGTTCCACGCATGCCTTCCCAATCAAGCGCTTGGCATTCGCGTTCTCCGCCAATCGGCTGGCCATCGCCTGCTCGACGGGTGGACGAATGCTTACCGCACCGCCGTGAGTGCGCTTGAGCAAACCGCGCTGCTCCATGAGAGTAAGGTCCTTTCGAACCGTTGGCTCACTCACTCCAAAAAGCTCCGTGAGCTGCCCGATACGCACCTTTCCCCGCGTAGCCACCATCTCGGCAATGCGCTCTTGCCGCTCGCCTGGAAAACTAGGACCCTCGCTGGACGCGGTTTCGGGTAACATCTGCCTTTCTTCCTTATCACTCTCCCTTGAAGAAAAGGCAAGCTTTCGATTCAAATCGGAAATGATCGGAAGCTATGCGTAGCCGTAACCTGGACTCGTTTCTGGATCGCACTGCACTCAGAGTGAATGAACGCGTTCGAATAGATATTTTATTGTTTCTATTTGACAATTAAATTGAGCTACATAAAGAATCAATCGAAATAAAGCGAAATAAATTGCAAAGAGCGATAATGAAGGCCTCCTGTTCCCTGTGGTCTGCGGATTTAATGGCGTTAAGAAGCGCGATTCAGTTGCTTTCCGGGCGTGCCGATGAGTTGCACATCGACGTGATGGATGGCATTTGCGTTCCGGACATTCTTTTTGGGCTGGATTTCGTGGCGGCGGTGCGCGAGACAACTGATACGCCGCTCGATGTCCATCTGATGACGCGCACGGACCTCGGGATCGTGGATCGGGCTGTGGCGGCGGGCGCCTCCCGGTTGGCCATCCATTCAAGCTTTTGCGCGAATGTGCGCGGTGTACTTCGGCACATCGAAAACCTGGGTGCGATGCCCGTCTTGGTGCTTCCGCTCGACACGGCTGTCGAGGAGCGCTCGATCCCATGGGGCTCCTTTCAAAGAGTCCTTCTCATGGGAACAGAGATTGGCATCAAGGGCGTCGACCTTGACGCGCGCATACCGGAGAGAATCCGCACGCTTGGTGGCTTCCGTACAACCCTCGGTCTCAGTTTTGAAATTTTCGTGGATGGCGGCATTCGCTCGACGACGGCGCCGTTACTCGCTGCGGCGGGCGCCGATGGGATTGTGCCAGGATCGCTCGTTTTCAAGGCGCCCGATCCCGTCGCAGCCGTCGACTGGATCCATTCCTTGGGCGACACGATTGGCTGTAGCGGCGATATCCCCATCGCCGAGCGGCGCAAGGTTGCCGCAGCGCACGCGTCCTTTGTCGATCGTCAGAACAGGGCAGTTCCGTGAAGAAGGAGAGGGAACTTCTACGCGTGGGAGTCTTGGGCGCTGGCTTGATTGCTCAAGCCGCCCACTTGGAGGCGTGCAGGAAGGCTTGCAATGTCGAGCTTTACGCGCTGTGCGATGCCGCGCTCGACTTGCTTGGCAAGGTCGCGACGATCTTTGAGCCGAGGAAAACCTTCCGCGACTATGATGCGCTTCTAGCGGACAAGGATGTTGATGCCATCGTTATCGCGATCGCCGATCAATTTCACGTTCCGATGGCTGCGAGGGCGCTGGAAGCCGGGAAGCATGTCCTGATCGAGAAGCCCATGGGAATCAACGTCGGCGAATGCGAACGGCTGCGTGACATCGCCCGTGCACACGCGGAAATTCATGTTCAGGTTGGAACCATGCGCCGATTCGACCCCGGCATCGCCTTCGCCCATGAGTTCATTCGCGATGAGATCGGCGAACTCCTGGCCCTCAAGGCGTGGTATTGCGATTCGATATATCGGTATCAGGAAACTGACAACCTTCATCCGTTAATCCATTCAAGCTCGCAGGCGACGCGTCCTTCCGGAGACCCCAAAGCGGATAAATTCCCGTACTACCTCCTTGGGCATGGCAGCCATCTGGTGGATACCGCGCGTTTTCTTTGCGGCGAGATCCTCGCCGTCAGGGCGGAATACAAGGAGAAGTTTGGCGCTCGTAGTTGGTTCGTCTCGATGGAGTTCGCAAATGGCGCGCACGGCCACCTCGATCTCACTCTCCCCGTGCGCATGGAATGGCACGAAGGGTTCCAAGTCTACGGCGAGCACGGCAGCGTCGTCGGAAAGAGCACAAACCCATGGTATTTCAAAGCAAGCGAGGTCGAATGTTTTTCGATGCGCGACGGCCAATGTCATAGGCTGTTGGGTGCCGACGGTCATACGTTCCGCCGCCAGATGGAAGGCTTTGCAGACGTCATATTAGATGGTGCTTCAGCCACAGGTCAAAGCGAACAAGGGAGCTCCCGGCATCGACGGGATGACCGTCGAGGCATTCCCGGCCTTCTGCCGGGAACACTGGCCAAGGATACGCACCGCGATACTGGAGGGAACATACCGCCCGGCGCCTGTGCGCCGAGTATTCATTCCAAAACCCGATGGGACGCAGCGTCCCTTGGGAGTGCCGACGGTGCTGGATCGAATGATACAGCAAGCGATGGCGCAAGTACTGGGACCGCTCTTCGAGGGCGGATTCAGCGAGCACAGCGAAGCGCGCGGACACACGTTCGCGCGATACGCCGACGACTTTGTTGTGATGGTGAAAAGAGCGAGAGCAGCCGGGCGGGTGATGGCGAGCCTGACCAGGTTCGCCGAAGACAAACTCAAACTGGTGGTCAACCGGGCCAAAAGCCAAGCCGCATCGCTCAAAGCGTGCGCCTTCCTGGGCTTCCAGATCGGCGCCACGGGGAAAAGCGGTATGGACGGCCAAAGCCCTCGCCCGCTTCAAAGAGCGGGTGCGGGAGATCACCCGCCGCAACCGGGGACACCGGGTGCAGGACGTCATTGACGAACTGCGGCTCTACGTCACCGGCTGGCTCAACTACTTCGGGATTAGCCACAGCTATAAAGCGGTGCTGGAACTCGGGGATTGGGTCCGGTGCGTCTTTACTACTGGAAGCAATGGAAGCAGCCCCGCACACGTCGCCGCCATCTGATCGCGCTGGGGGCAAACCCCAATGAAGTCAAAATGGCCACGCGCAGCCGCAAAGACTATTGGCGGATGAGTTCCAACCGCATCGTGCAACAACCGCTGGCTGGAAGAACAGGGAGTTCCCGACATGCGCACATTGTGGATCAAACTTCACTACGGGCCAAAAGCCCGAGTCTGATCGGAACCGCCGGGTCTTCTTGGCGCCGAGGGCTCGCAGGGGTGAAAAGTCCCCTGGATCAATAAGGAGAACCGTTCTCCGTTTCGCGCAACGCTGCCGGGTCGTTGACGCTCTGCGAATGGCAGGCATAACATGGGGGTCACCGGTCTTCGGTCTGCAGACCGTTAGCTTGAACTCAGCTTATACCCTGGACTGGCTAGCGACGGGATCAGCCGGGATACGCGCCGGTAACAAAGCGCTCGAGATCGTCAATCGCGGCGGTCTGCGCGCTAATAATCCAGTTCACGCAATCGCCGATCGAAATAAGTCCCGTTAGCTTGCCGTCTTCGATAACAGGAACATGCCTGACCCTGTTCTCTGTCATTATCTGCATGCACTCCTGAACGGAATCACCCAGGCTCATAGTCCTAACGTTGATCGACATGATCTCTGCGACTGCCGTTTCTCGCGAGCCGCGTCCAACCAGGATCACCTTTCGCGCATAATCACGTTCAGAAATCATGCCCACGAGACGATCGCCCTCCAGGACCGGCAGGGCGCCGACATTTTTCTCTGCCATCATCGAAATAGCTTCGAAGACTGTGTTGGTTGGTGAGACCGACCAGACTGTTGAGCCTTTTCGATTCAGAATTGACCCGATGGTCGTTGTAATTTCCATCCATGCCTCCTCTACTTTTTTGGGATTTTGATAGACTATCGGCCCTGGCAGCCCGTCACTCCAGAAAAACTTTAGCAGATGCGGGGAAGTTGCTCGCCGGAGAGCATGTCGACGACGCGGGTACCGCCCACGCGGGTTCTCATGAGGACGAAGCCCGGATGCTCGGCGGTCACCTCGCCGATAAGGGAAGCGTTCGTTCCCAACGGGTGAGACCTCATCGCGGTGAGAACAGCCTGGGCGTCGCAGGGAGCGACGATAGCGAGGAGTTTGCCTTCGTTGGCTACGTAGAGGGGATCGAGGCCCAGGATTTCGCAAGCTCCCTTTACTTCTTCGGTGATCGGAATGGCCGCCTCATCAAGGATCATGCCGGCGCCGGCAGATTGAGCGATCTCGCTAAGAGCGCTCGTGACACCTCCCCGCGTTGGATCGCGAAGCACGTGAATGTCCTTGCTCGCCTCAAGGATCGTCTCGACCAGTCCGGCAAGGGATGCCGTGTCGCTCGAAATTTCGGTCTCGAATTCCAATCCTTCGCGCACCGACATGATCGCAATTCCGTGGACGGCAATCGGACCGCTGAGA
>DATDAL010000056.1:0-3637 GCA_036525415.1 Terrimicrobiaceae bacterium
CCGTAACAGGGAGCGATGCTTTTGGTCGAGAGGAGGATAACGCTTTCCTGGATGCTGCATGGGCAAACCGAGATGTAAAAATCGTTACCATAGTTGCCTGGGCTGGCGTGGGGAAGTCTACGCTGGTTAACCATTGGCTCGGACGGATGGCCGCTCAACGCTATCGTTCTGCTGAGCTGGTCTTCGGTTGGTCATTTTACCGGCAGGGTACTCGCGGGGGCACCTCCTCCGCAGATGAATTCCTTGACGCTGCTTTAACTTGGTTTGGAGATCCCGATCCACAGATAGGAACGGCATGGGAGAAGGGCGAAAGATTGGCGAAACTGATCTCGCATCATCGAACCCTACTGGTTCTGGATGGCCTGGAGCCGCTCCAAAATCCGCCTGGTCTACAAGAAGGACGGCTCCGTGATCCTTCCTTGCAGGCGCTTTTGCGCGAGCTTGCTGCATTCAATTCGGGGCTTTGTGTCATTACCACGCGGCTGCCGATTGCGGACGTTGCAGACCACGAGCGGACCTCAGCCCCGCGCCGCGAGCTGGAACACCTCTCCAGCGATGCCGGAGCGACGCTGCTCCGAGCGCTGGGCGTCAAAGGAGGTGAAGCGGAGCTGCGAAGCGCCAGCGACGAATTTAACGGCCACTGTCTAGCCCTAACGCTATTGGGTAGTTATCTAACAGATGCTTACAATGGCGACATCCGTTATCGCAAGGAAGTGTCAGAACATCTTTCTCACGACGGACGACAGGGAGTTCATGCCCAGAGGGTAATGGAATCTTACCAAACTTGGTTTGGAGAGGGTCCTGAGCTGTCCGTTCTGCGCATTTTAGCTCTGTTTGATCGACCTGCTGACGAAAAGGCGCTTGGAGTCCTGCTGAAATCACCTGCGATTCCTGGCCTTACAGAGTCGTTGATGGATTTGAGCCCGAGCGAGTGGCGAACAATTCTTGCCAAGTTGAGAAGAGCAAGACTCCTCACGGGAGAAGATCCGCACAATCCTGGAGATCTCGATACACATCCTCTCGTTCGTGAATACTTTGGCGAACAGCTCCGGAGTCACCGAACCGAGGCTTGGAAGGAATGCAACAGGCGGCTCTTTCACTATTATCGAACGCTTGCGCCCCAGCTGCCGGATAGTTTCAGCGAGATGGAGCCACTTTTCTTAGCTGTAATCTGCGGCTGTAATGCCGGTCTGTTTCGGGAGGCACTGCATGACGTTTACATGCCGCGGATTCAGCGGGGAGAAGCCTTATTTGCTGCTATGGTTCTCGGAGCCAGAGGAGCATTGCTCTCTGTTTTAGTTCATTTCTTTGAACACGGACGCTGGGGATCACCCGTTGAAACGACCGTCGAGGGGCAGAGTCTCACTGCGGAAGATCAGCTCTTCATCCTCATGCAGGCGGCGCCATACCTAACGGCCACGCGAGGATCGGGAGCACTCGAGGCACGAATTTGTTACGAACGCGCCGAGTCCTTGTGTCACTCGCTCGGTCGTCCGCTCCTCCTGTACACACTCATAGGTCAGTGGCGCTTTTCCCTTGTGACGGACAAGCTGACGGCAACGATGCAGATTGCCAAACGAATTTGCGCACTGGCGCAGGAGCAAGATGACCCAACGCTCAAGATTTGGGGCTACAACACTTTGGCATGCACGCTCTACTGGTCGGGTGATTTTGCGGCCGCTCGTCAATTCGCGATGCATGGTGTTCAAATCTGGCGCTCGGGAGGCGGCGAGTCTCATCCGGAAGACGTCGATACGCCGGTCGTCGGCTGTTTGTGCTATAAGGCGTTGTCCGAGTGGCATCTCGGAGAGATCGCCTCCTCCGACGCGACCATGGCAGAGTCGATCGCACTATCGAAGGAACTGAAGGATATGCACGGATTGGCCGTGGCACTTCATTTTGCTGCGCATCTATCCCACCGTGAGCGTAATCCTGCCGAAGCGGAAAGCTTGGCATCGGAGCTAATCGAGCTGTCCACGCGTCAGAATTTTGCGCACTTTCTGGCTATCGGAGAGATTCTTCGCGGTTGGGCGCGCAGCGTTTCCGGTAACACAGCAGAAGGCCTCTCGTGGATCGAGCAGGGAATAAGAGACTATCGGTCGACGGGTATCGTGCTCGCCCTGCAATATTACCTGGCACTAAAGGCTGAAGCATTACATCTCGCGGATCGTACCTCCGAAGCGCTTCAGGCCATTAAGGATGCAGAAGCAGTGGTGCAAAAAACTGAAGAGCGCCAGCACCTTGCCGAACTGCACCGGCTTCGCGGTGTGTTTCTAACGAGGCTTGGTGCCGACGAGGTTCAAATTGAGGGAGCGTTCTGCGAAGCAATCAGGACCGCGAAGGCACAAAAGTCGATTTCCTTGACGAAGCGCGCAGAAGCAACCTACGCGGAATACCGCCGCCAAAAAGAGAGCGGGTTAGGAGGACGTGGATTTCGACTACCTCTTTGCTAACTTAACTTCGGCACTGGTAGAACCGCTGCCGCCTGTCTTCCTTCTGCTATCTTACTTCGACCTTTCCCTCAGTGGCTGGACATCGGGCGTGGCGGTACGTATCCTCGAGGGGAAATGTCCGAATCCCGGATTGACGACCTGAACCCCGAACAACTCCCCACCCATCCGCCCTGAAAACGTCCGCTAACTACGCAAATTCCTGAGATCAACAGGTGGGTTCAATCACTTGTTGGATTGGTGTCTAGTCCTGCACGACAGTCGCCGCTGCGAACAGCGCCTATTTTATATGCCCAGCAACGAGTTTAGTCGTCTTGAGACTTAATTCGTCTCCACCGTAGGCGGAGATGGATCGGAGGGCCGGAGCTTGCGGAGCTTCTTTTCTTCCTTCTTGGCCTTCTTTGCAATGTCTCTCTTCCGCTTTTCGAACTGATAGTTTGGTTTTGCCAATTTGTGATCCTCTGGTGAGACTAGGCTGAGGCCCAAAGATCAAAGGGGCAATCCCAAAAGTTGGTCGATTCAAGGCTCGCGTCTGCCAAATTAAGGGTAATAATTTAAGCGTATGGGCGACAAATCTCCAAAGTCTACGCAGAAGCAGGCGGCGCAAAAACAGGCAAAGGCGGCTGCAACGAAGCAGAAAGGCCGCGCCATTGTTGCAGCGAAGCAAGCTACAAAACCCAAGAAGTGAAAAACGGGGGCGGCGAGTTTCTCGATGCGCCTGGGCGATTGAGGATCATAGCAGTTCGGCATGCGCATCTTCAGGCTGATGTTATGCCAACATTATTGCTTCGTCGCCATGGCTCTTATCGCTCCCACGGAGCAGAAGCTTGGCAAAAGTAACCCGCCAGCAGATCAGCAGTCCAATCCCTTTCATGTAATTCCAGATCGCGAACGATCGACTTGATGGTGAACCAATCCTCCGGGAGCAACTCGCCCCTAGGCACCTGCAGATTCACATTTCCTTCGGTGGTAGAAGCCTCAACGAGAAACGGCGCGTCGCCTCCCGGCGTCCACCCTAGGACCACGCGTGCCTCATCGACTCCTCCGCGAACGAGTTTCTTGGCCAACTGGCGGGATCGCAGCGCGCCGCACTTGTCCACCTTGTGGGGATCCTTGCCAGAAAGCGCTCCTCCGCCGATGGGCACGCCCGGCCCGTAGTGGTCGATAACGAGCTTCTTTCCCGAAAG
>DATDAL010000057.1:0-63853 GCA_036525415.1 Terrimicrobiaceae bacterium
CGTTCTTAAGCACTCTCAGAGTGTTTTCTCCCTCCGCGCAGCGGAGTTCTAGCAGCCCGTCGAAACGGCCCGCTCGATTTTTTCGGAAATTTTCCACCCCAATTTACCGCTCGCGGGCTAAGTCCGACGGGCTGCTAGAGGGATCGTCTCGTTAATCGGCCGATTTGGATGGCACGACCGCGTACAGCTCGGATCGCCCTTATTCTCGTTTGATCCCCTTTTGATGCAAGGGAACGCGCCACCGCGCGCGGGCCGAAAGGCTTGGCGGACGTCCTGAATTGGTCGGAATCGATTTGATCGATTGGCTGATTGGCTGATTGGATTGGAGGGGAAGACCGGCTCACGGCACAACTGCTGTTCGACGCTTGCTCCGCCCTGGAATTGCTTAATTAACTTGAGCGCGCCACCGCACCCGCGGTCCTGCAGGCGGGAGGAAGAGTGTGGCGCGTAATCTGAGCTGTCGGTCCAACAGCGTCTTACTGCAGCTCTGCCTTGCGGCTGCTCTCGCGCACAGCGACACGGAGCCATTTC
The DNA here is from genome assembly GCA_036525415.1 of Terrimicrobiaceae bacterium. GTDB lineage: Bacteria > Verrucomicrobiota > Verrucomicrobiia > Chthoniobacterales > Terrimicrobiaceae > DASTFP01. Next base: position 532 of record DATDAL010000057.1, read on the forward strand.
ACGGCTGTCAGTCTGTCGGGCTTGGTCACCGCGGTCCATAGGAGAACGCATCCGACCGCGTTGTCATATTTAATCGGCGGCGACTTGCGTTTCACAACATTTCCCTTTCGCGCGATAAAAGACGGAGCGTTCACAACGTTATTACGAGCACCAAGGCCTCCACTTGCAACGAATCCTCGAATTCGACCGGGCGCCGGTTCAAGAGGCTCTCGCAACAGACAACGATCGTTGCTGCACCCTCGTATCGATCGCAGCATCGCGGCGCATTACGCATATCTGGCGTCAGGCAGGCCATTCCGACACGCCGGAAGTCCAGAATTCGCTCTTCGTCCTTGGATACCATCTTGTGAACTACCATCTTGTGAACAAGGCCGCTCCAGAACAAACTGCCTGGCGCTAGTCAATGGGGACCTGAGCAAAAACGGGTTCCGAGCGAAGGACCTCGAAGTAGCCAGCGTTAGTGTTTCGACACAGAAACTTCCAGAATCTGACCTTGTTGCGCAGTACCTCGATGACGGTTCCTGCGAGTTGTCGGTTTGCCCTTTGCTTCAAGATAAACGGTTCGGTGTCGTTCAAGGGTCGATCCACCCAAGCCGCTGACCCAACTGGCATGCGCATATACTTGGTTGGGTCGCCGGCTGGAACCGAGGCCTTGCGAAATCGCACGGTTAGGGTGTCGCCTTCAAACGTGGCAGTGACGCCCTTGCCTCCTCGAACGAGCATCGCTTTTGTGGCCGTTATGGAATTCGAAAAGATGTTCGACAAAGAGTTAGAGTAACGCGAGGGAGCGGCGGGAGATTGTTCGGAGTGGAGGTTGACCCTGCGCTTCCTTACGACGCCGTGAGCTCGATATTGCCGAAATCCTGGCGACAAGCTGCCGCCATTGGGTGATGGTGCGCGACTTCTGCTTCCAACAGAATTCGAGCAGAGGTGGCGATCGCCCCGAACAAGCGTATAGCTGAGGCGAGGAGGATTCCCTGGAGCTCCTGATTCGGCTAATCAGAACGACAAGAGGCTCTGAAAAGCGTCTTCCGCCTTGTCCTGGAAGCGCACTCCCACTCCCAGGAGACGAACGCTCTTGCCTCCGCGCGTATAGGCGTCATCGAGCAGCGCTTGAAAGGTTTCCCGGGTCGGACGGGAGCTCAAACATTCCTTCGTCGTACGGGTGAAGTCGGAGAATTTGACCTTGACGAACGCCTTTCGGATCGGGCGCTCGGGCGCCTTTTGTCGCAACTCGGACTCCAAGTCAGTGATGAGCTCATCGATTGCTGTTCGGCATGCATTCAGAGAGCTCAGGTTTTCGGAGTACGTGCACTCATTGCTCAAAGACTTTCGAATCCTGTTGGGTTCCACGGGACGATCGTCCTGACCGCGGCAAAGACGATAAAGCTCTTGACCCCAGCGACCGAAGCGCCCGATCATTTCGGGCAACGAAAATTGCTGAAGGTCATTGCAAGTGCGGATTTCCATGCTCGCGAGCTTCTCCGCGCTTTTCGGCCCGACGCCCCAGATCTTTCCGACGGGAAGTTTTTTGATGAATTCTTCGACCTCGTCCGGCAGAATAGCGAATTGCCCGTTCGGCTTCCGCCACTCACTCGCAATTTTGGCAAGCAATTTGTTCGGTGCGATGCCCGCGGAGCAGGTCAGGCTGGTGGCCGCGTAGATACGGGATCGAAGCTCCTTGGAGATATCCCAAGCGTAACGAGCGAGCGCCGTCACGTCCAGGTAGGCCTCGTCAAGGGAAAGTGGCTCGACCAACGGCGTGTAGCTCGCCAGGATCTTGCGGATCTTGGCGGATTCCGCGCGATAGATGTCGAAGCGCACCGGAAGGAAGATTAGCTCCGGACACAATTCCCTGGCCTTGAAGCCGGGCATGGCTGAGCGAACGCCAAATCGTCGAGCCTCGTAGTTGCAAGTCGTAACCACGCCGCGGCGGCTTCCTCCGCCGACGGCCACGGGATGCCCTTTGAGTTCGGGACGTTCCCGCACCTCGATGGCGGCGTAGAAGCAGTCCATGTCGAGATGGATGATCTTTCGCAGTGGGGCTGTCGATTCGATTGAAAAGGGTAGTTCGGCTCGAAGAGGGGTTCAACGAGCGAAAAGTGCGCGTTTCGAGGCACGCGAACACGATATATTTTGGTCACAATGCAGGTTTCGCCGCTCCCATCGATCGTTGAAAGGACGTGCGGGTTGATATCCCTTGGGCTGATCGTCGGAGCTCTCTTTTGGCTTCGCGAGATCTTTATTCCCCTGGCACTGGCGATTCTTCTGACCTTCCTTCTTGCGCCCGTGGCGACGCGCCTTGAACGGTATGGCTTCGGTCGAGCTCTTTCCGTTGTCTGTTCCGTGCTGCTTGCCGGCCTTGCAATCGGTGCAATTGGTTACACGTTCACCGGTCAGCTAGCCGATCTGGCCGGCAAGCTCCCCGAGTATCGAGCAACGATCTCGAAGAAGCTCGAGACGATCCGGCATCCCGAGATCGGCCCCTTCTCGCGAGCCACGGAAACGATTTCCGCGTTGCTCGAGGAGATGGAGAGCCCCGAGGAAGCACCCGCCTCAGCCATTCCCAGGCCCCCTTTGGTCGTCGAACGGCCTGCCAACACGTTTGATTTTGTAAGAAATCTCCTGGGAGGAGTGATTTCGGCGTTGGGAACCGGCGCCATCGTTTTCATTCTGGTTCTCTTCTTCTTAATCGAACGAGACGATATCCGTGACAGGCTCATCTCCCTTACGGGGAGGGAGCGCTTTCAGACGACCACTCAGGCGCTCGACGACGCAGGAAAGCGCGTAAGCAGCTATCTACTTATGCAGCTGATTGTTAACGTAACCTATAGCATCCCAATAGCGATCGGGCTCTTCTTCATTGGCGTTCCGAATTCCGGTCTCTGGGGTCTGCTGTGTGCGATCCTCCGTTTCATCCCTTATCTCGGCCCCATTTTGGGTGCCGCACTTCCCTTGGCAATATCCTTTGCAGCGTTTGAAGGGTGGACACAACCTCTTCTCACGCTCGGATTATTTCTCGTGGTGGAGCTCGTGAGCAATAATCTGATCGAGCCTTGGCTTTATGCCTCGAGCACGGGCCTGTCCAAAACCGCGATCGTTGTCTCCGCGATTTTCTGGGCCTGGCTTTGGGGCGGTATTGGGTTGCTCCTCGCAACTCCCTTGACCGTCTGCCTTGCCCTGCTCGGCAAATACATCCCGCAATTGAACTTCCTGAACGTCCTTCTTGGTTCACGATTCGAGATGGTTCCCTCGGACCAGTTCTACCAGCGCCTCCTCGCGTTTCGCGAAGACGAAGCGGGCAAGGTGGCTCGTGAATTTCTTAAGACCCATCGGTTCGCGGAGCTCTGCGATAATGTGCTCTTACCCGCGCTGGTTCACATCAAGATCGGCTGGCACGAAGGAATTCTCGAGGAACGGCATTTCGCGTTTGCGTGCGATACAATTGACGAGCTTGTCGCAGACGTTGGGGACGGTTGACGTCAGACCTAAAGGATGCACCATGCTCGGTCGTATTTGTGCCGGCAGGCGACGCGGCCGACGAAGCGATAGCTCATATGATGGCTTCCATTCTTCAGGCAGACGGTTTTCACTGCGAGACACTGTCGTCCGGAAGTTTGGCAGGCGAGGTAGTTGCGAACATCGCTAACTATCCGGATGTTCAGATTTGCATTTCGGCGACGCCACCCCTTGCCCAAAGGCACGCCCGCTACCTCGTAAAGCGCTTGACGGCTGTCCTTCCCGACGTGCCTATTCTTGCCGGAATCTGGGGAGCCTCTGAGGATCGGGTCAAACGTCTGGAAGCCGCGGCGTCAGTTGCCGTCGTGAACAAAACACAAAGTGCCGCTGCGGAGATCAAGAGGAGGCTTGCCCTTTCGCTCGAAGGGAAGGCGCCTGCCTCTTCGCTGGTTCCGACCGCGGAAGCGTGATGCGCTCGCACTTCCGATTTCAGGGAAACGGCGGTCGATCGCCAGCACGTGATGCAATGCGGTCACGATCACCTGTTTCCGTTGCTGTTGGGAAAATCGCGGTCAGTTGCCAGCGGATGTCTTGCCTTCCGGCCGCGTAATCAGGCGAAAGACCCCATTGTCATCGCGATAAAAGCCTCGAAGAATAACCTTCGTTGAATCCCCAAGCTCGTGCATTTTTCGTGAAAGCCTGGCATCCTTCTTGCTCCAGCCGCCGGAGATCACGCGGCCTCGCTTGTCGAGGACTTCGTTTACAGGTTTTACGAGTTTTGCGTATTCAATATCGCTCAGTCGGACGCGGTTCAGCTCCTTGACATTGTAGAGCGACACCCACCACGCGCCGTAGGCATCTGGCGCGTTCTTGGGTGTAATCTCAAGGGTTAGGTCGTCGACCTGGGCTTTGCCCTTTTCGAGACCGAGAGAATAGAGGGTGGCAATTTCCTCCCGAGTTGTCAGAAATCCTGCCAAGTAGCCACGAAGAGTCTTACGTAATCGCATGTTTCCTGACCTTGGGCCGTAAATTCCGAGTTCGACGCCAGCGGGATTCTCAGGATCGCCGTAGATGTTCAGTTCGACGTCCTGGTTTACGCGGAAAGATTTGTATGGGACGTTCTTGAAGTCTGCGACGTCGATGATGGTTGCCGGGATTTCGACGAGGGACTTGATTGAATCGTGTGTCCGCAGGTCGTTGGCGATCACGCGCCAGGAGGGCAGCCTGCCCATGCGATTGAGATCGGTGTAAAGAGCGTCGGTGTCGGCATTATCATTGATGCGCACGATTCGATTCTTGGGATAGGCGACTTCCTTGAATTTCTCCTGGATGAGCACAGAATCCCGTGTGTTCTTGATAATTAGCCCGTGGACGACCGTCCCATCCTTGAGGACGAGACTGTCAGGAGCCCGAAACGAGTCATCGGCTGCACGCGAGAATGGGCCGAGGGAAAGAAAAAGAAAAATCGCAGAGACAAACCGGACCGCGGAATTCATCATTGAAGACATCGCCATGGCGTTGTAAGGGAACCACCTCCGGAACACGGCTTCAACATGAATATTTCAAAGTCGCTCCTGCTTGTCGCGGCAATGTTGCCCGCGCTGTCCGGATGCGTTCTGCCTCCCAAGGCCTACCAGAAGCCCTCTGCAAGCAAGCCGCTCGAGACGAGAAAATTCTGGTGGGGCACATCGACAGCAAGTTTCCAAAATGAAGACCGCGGGGTGACACCGGATTCCCCCTACTATTTCAAGACGGACTGGGACGTTTTTGCCGAGGAGGGACACATTCCTCCTCGCGGCGACGAGGCTACGTATTCGTGGACACACTTTGACAAGGATCTTGCAGCTCTCAAGGCGATCGGTGTCAGCCATTACCGCTTTGGGATCGAATGGGCTCGCGTCGAGCCTAAGCCGGGGGTCTTCAATGAAGCAGCAATCCGACAGTACGTGGGAATGGCTCGAAAGCTGAAGGCGGTCGGCATTGAGCCCATTGTCACCCTCTGGCACTTTACTTTTCCGGACTGGCTTTACGACAGCCGCCGAAAAGGGCGTTCGGACTTCCTGCATCCAGAGGTCGAAACCGCCTGGCGTACCTATGTAGAAAAGATGGTTGGAGCCCTCGCTCCCTACGTTCGCATTTACGTTCCCCAGAACGAGCCTAACGGCGACCTCTACATCGGGTATTTCGGCGGGCACTGGCCGCCTGGTCTGCTGTTGACGCCGCTAGCCCTGAAAGAGGCGTCGAAGGTCGCGGTGCGGATGTTTCGCGATGCGGCCGGCATCATTCGACGAGATCGCCCCGATGCGATCGTTATGGGAATTTACTCGATTCCGAACTGGCGCCGCAAACACTTCGTCGATCCTGCGGCGTTGGTTTACAACATGATGATGCACCAAAACTGGGACCACCTCGATCAAGTTGTAGATACCATGGACGTTATCGGGGTCAACTACTATTACTCGCAGGACGCCACCCCACTGCGTTTCATTTTCCGCGGCAAGGGCGAGCAGAGCTCAAGTTACACTCAGAACGGATGGGAGATCAATCCGGAGGGTTTCTATGAGGTCCTGCGGACGGTCAAAGAACGCTATGGCAAACCAATTGTGGTGTCCGAGAACGGTATCGGGACGCAGAGCGAACAAAAGAAAATCCGCTATTTCCGCGAACACGTAAACCAGATGCGCCGCGCCATGGCGGATGGGGTGGATGTACGGGGCTATTTCGCGTGGACGCTGGTTGACAATTACGAGTGGGCAGAAGGTTACGCCGCGAACTTCGGCCTGACCAGCCTCGATTCAAAAACGAAGAAGCTCATCATGGGACCGACGGGCAGTTGGTTTAGCAAATTCATCAGGGCCAATCGAGAGCCATGAAGCGGTGATTCGTTCAATGGTATCGGAAGCATTCCCCCGAACGATCGATTGTCTATTTATTTGGCAGCACCGAGGCCATGGGGCTGCCCATGAAGCGGCGCCTTGAAATTGTCCGGCCGTGGGTTTCCGCACGACTGAACACAGCCTTGTAAACTTCGCAGTATGGATCCTTGGCCATCATCGTGCCCAGGGCGCTGTAGGTTCGAACGGGACAGCCGCCATGGCAAATTGAGAGATAGCGGCAGGAGAGGCAGTCTTCGTCTTCCACGAGGCGCTTCGGTCGCTCGACAAAGTCGCGTCGTGCCGGGCTGGTTCTCAGCATCCGGGTCAGGTCCGGCTCGCGAAAGATATTCCCAAAGAAGCTTTCAGGATAGCTGGTTACCCAGCAGTCGCATTGGGCGACGGTTCCCTTGGCATCCACCGAGATGAATTGATTGGAACAATTTTCCTTCCAGATGCAGGGCAGGCGCGCCGGTCGACCCGTGAAGTGGTCGATCAAAGCATCGAATGGCCCTAGGGACACGCCGGAATCGTAGCCGCGCTCGATCCAGATATCGAAGAGATCGGAGAGAAAGTTGGCCAACTCCTTTGTGTCGAGTTGAAAGGCGCCTTCGACCTCCGAGGCGGGACCACCCGGGAATGGGGTATTGACCTGGAAATTGTCGAGACCAAGTTCCTCGGTGAAGTAGCTGTAAAATCTTTCCGGCCCCTCTTCGAGACTGCCCTGGTGAAGCACGGCAATAACGCCCACTTCGATGTCTGCCGCCAGGGCTTCGTTGAGCTTTCGAGTCCACAGTCGGGTGTATGCCTCGGTGCCGCCCTTGAACAACTTGCGGTGTCGATTGGGGTAGTCCATGGAAGTCCCCAACGAGCCTTGAAACATGGTTCGGATCACCTCGTTCCACGCTTCCGAGTAGCTGATAAGGTTCGTCTGCAGATAATGAGTGAATCTGCGACCTTTGGCCGCAGCGGCACGGTCCATGAGTTGGCCCGCGTTCTCAAACCAGGCCGGGCCCATGATCATAGCCTCTCCACCTTGCCAGTAGATTTCGCATTCCTCGATGCCTTCGTGCTCGAGGTGATCCAGCAGGCGGCGGGTCAGCAATGGCAGAAGAGCTAGCGAAAGGCGATGGGGTTCCTTGCGCTCGAAGCAATAGTCGCACGCGACGTTGCAGTCGGACGTCGGAAGAAGAATTACGCTAAAGATGCGGTTGCTCACGGTGCGAGCTCGTAGTCAAGCGGGGTGTGCTTTCTTCGTAAGCCGCGAGCTCCTGTCCGATCTCGTCTGCGGCCACCTTCAAGCGGGAGAAGAGGTCCTTTACACCTCGGCAGGAATACGCGGGCTCGGGCCACTTAAAATAGCCCTGGCACAGCTGCTGCCACGGACAAAGCGCGCACTCAGCTCCTTCGTTAACAAGATTCGCGACGTGTCTCATCACGAAATCCCGCCGAGGGATTTGTTCCGGATACGGATTGGCGGTTCGCGGCACTACGTGCCGACCACTGGCATCGTAGTGCTGAAAAATCGCCGGATCTTCCTCAAGGATTGTCCATAGCGAACTCGTCTGTGCACCCCGCATCCAAGCCAACGCAGAATGCAGAAACTCAATCGGTGCCTCCACCATTGGGTCGTGGAGATAGAAGGCCAAAGCTGCCGCAAGTTCTCCAACTCCTTCAGCGGACGGCTGGCCGGGAAGGAGCCGGACCGGTATCCCCAGAGAGGCGGCGAGCCGGAGAGCCTTGAGGAAACCACGTGTTGCGGGCATGCTCACCCGAACATCACGGGCTGAGAGGACGTCCACGAGTCTGTAGAGTCCGGCAAACTCGGTGCCGGGGCTGGAAAGCACAACGTCCAACGGGATGTCACCGGGGCCCTGAGCCGCGACGCCCCAGGCATCCTCGTCGGCCAAGAGCTCCTCGACTTGAATCCACTGGAGAGCGGGAGAGGAATCGTGCAGCCAACTGTTCAAATCGTCTCGGCTCCTGACGATCACAACAAACGGTCCGTCGCACGGAAGTTCCTCCAAACCAGCCCGTAGGAAAAGCAATGGTTTGTCCGCTTCCTGGGGCATGCTACGGATCCCGTGAAGTCCTCTTACCAGCGATTGATCCAGCCGCTTCCGCCACCGACGCGCCGGTTGACCCAACCGCCACCACCTCCGCGACCGTTGAGCCATCCTCCCGCGCGATTGACCCAACCGCCGCCGTTGATCCAGCCGCCGCCGCGAATGGCCCCCCTTCGGTTTACCCATACGCCGGCAGTCGCTTCCGGCGACGAAGCCACCCAAGCAGCGCCGGCGACCGCTGCTACGATTGCCGCGCCCGACCACTTTCCAATGCTCCGCAGAAACAAGCGCCGATCGAGCGAGTCGACGTTCTCGGCAGGAATCGGCTTTTCGTTGGATGATTCGTTGCTCATAAGGGAAAGCCTTTCGCTGATTTAGTTCGTTTCCTTGATCTCAGGCCCTGTGGCCCCTGTAAGGGTCGAGAAATGCATTGCCGCGATGCGCCAATTGCCAGCTTTTTTGGCGACTGTCAGCGAAACGTTCATCGGGAAGGTGAAGTCGTTTCCGTCCTTCTTACCCGTGACATTGCCCGACGCCATCAGCCAGCCCATATCGGTGCCCACGCTGCCGATCTTAAACTGATATTCAAAGTACTGCTCTCCCTTGTCGAAGCCTTCGAAGAAGTGCTCGTACGCCATCTTAATCTCGTCGGGGCCAACCCAGGCCTCCCCGGGACCGGTGCCCATGATCGCAGCCTTTTCGGTCAGGCACGCCATCACGCCCTTGAGATCATGGTTCGTCATGGCTTCGTCGTGTGCCTTCAAGAGGGTACGAATTTTTTCGACTTCGGGGTTCGCTTCCTTGGACTCTTCAGCCCGCGCGGCCGGAGCCACCATGGCCAGAGCAGAAAGACCGGCCACGCCTGTGAAGATTGCTTCTTTTCGGGTCATGGCATGTTTGTATGCCGGCGTTCTTCGCGACTCCAGCCAAATTCAACGCGCCGTCTTCTTGAGAATCTGCTCATGAATTCACGTGTGTCGCTATTCATGAGGTCTGCTTTGTTCGATATTGGAGGGGAGGTTCGCGTGACCTACGAGGAGGATATAGTCGAGGAGGAATCCGGGAGATCTCGAAATGTTGATCCGTTCCTATTCGCTCCGGAATCAGAGATTTGGCGAATCAATCGCGAGCGATGCGGGCTGATCTATGGTCCGACCGCAGCTATTTTGCAGATCGCTCATCCACGGATCGCGCAGGGGGTATACGACCACAGCAATTTTCGAGTGGATATCTTGGGCCGACTGCGTCGCACGCTCGAGGACACGAACCGCATCGTATTTGGCCGGGTGTCTGAGGCGGAAGACGTGAAAACACGGCTGGCTGCGGTGCATTCGAAGGTACGGGGCACCATTCCTCCCGGCATCAAAGGACCGCACGCATACTCCGCTTCGGAGCAGGATCTCCTATTCTGGGTTCTGGCTACCCTGATAAATGCGGCAGTAAGCGGATATGAATTCATTTACGGGGAGCTGCCCCTTGCCCGCAAGGAGGCCTTCTATCGCGATATGTGCCGATTCGGGACATATTTCAGTGTCGATGAATCGCTTCCACCAAAGGGTTGGATCGCGTTTGAGTCATACTACGACGGCATGGTGGAGAGCGATCTTCTTGGAAGCCATGCGATCTGCCGGGAGCTTGCACGAGCAGTGGTCTATCCCGAGGATTCCGCCGCAGCGCGCTTGCTTGGATGGGGCATCGATTTCCTCCCGATCGAAACCCTGCCACCCAAGATCCGGAAGCGGCTAGGGTTGCCGTCCACTATCTCAACTCGTCTTCGCATGCGGCTCAGTCGTGGTCTCTTGCCAAAACTGTTTCCGATCCTCCCCTACCGTCTGCGCTTTTATCCTGAATATCTAAGTGCAATCAGAGAAATTAAGAAATCTCGGTTAGCATAGTTTGCCCTGGAAGGGTCTGTCCGGGGGCGGGGAAAGCACTCGTGGAATCGCGAAATTATCTTGCGATTGAGGCTTGGGTTGACCCAGGACCCAAAAGTGCCGGGGTCGCAAGATCGACGCCAAATCATCTGGAGCGACAAGCGATCGGCTTTTCCGCGGCCAACGGCCCTCTTGCGTTTCAGTTGGTGCAGATTATTTTTTTCCATTGGGTCAAAGAGCGGCCTGATGGCTCGATCATGAGCTTTCCTTTCCATTTCCGCGACGCTGTCCCCGCCGAGTTGCACGGAGGCGGGCGGTTCGTGTTATCGCGCAAAGGCTTTGTGCCGGCTTATGTGAGGGCGTTCGAGGAGGGAGTTCTCCGGGAGCGGGCCGAGCAAGCTGTGGAATCGCTGCGCTCGTGTCGTGTCTGTCCGCGGGATTGCCAGATTGACCGGTTCAATAACAAGATCGGCGTTTGCAAGAGCGGGCGGCAGGCGCGCGTGGCGAGTGCGTTTCCGCACTTCGGCGAGGAGGACTGCCTGCGGGGCTGGAACGGGTCGGGCACAATCTTTTTCGGCTGGTGCAATCTTCGTTGCGTGTTCTGTCAGAATTTCGCGACGAGCCAGTTTGGCGAGGGTGCGGAGGTTTCGCCGCTGGAGCTTGCGAGCATGATGCTGGAACTGCAGGGAGGGGGCTGCCACAACATCAACTTCGTCACACCGGAGCATGTCGTTCCGCAACTCCTCGAGGCACTTGTGCTGGCGGTCGAGCGCGGCCTGCGCTTGCCGCTGGTCTATAACACGTCCTCCTACGACAGCCCGGAGAGCATCCGGCTCATGGACGGACTGGTGGACATTTACATGCCGGACTTCAAATTGTGGGATCCGGAGAATTGTCGAACCTATCTCGTCGCCAGTGATTACGCCGATGCCTCCCGTGCTGTAATCGCTGCGATGCACGCGCAGGTCGGCGAACTGAAAGTGGACGAGCAGGGGCTTGCGTTGCGCGGCGTGCTGGTTCGGCATCTGGTCATGCCCGGTCTTCTCGACGACACGCGGGAAATCATGCGCTGGATTGCAACGACTCTGTCCGGCGACACCTACGTCAACGTCATGGACCAGTATTATCCCGCCCATAAGGCGGAAACCAACGCACGTTTCGTGCAAATCAATCGGCGAGCCAAGGACTATTCAACTCAGGGCTCATCAATGTTCTCGAAGACCTTGAAGAACCGGTTTTCGTACACGAGCCGGAGGAAGGAAGGAGCGGCGTTCGGATGATCGTAGAGGATCTCTCCCAAGGGTCTTGCCGGGGTTGCGAAGCCAAGGATCTGTCCGGAGTTTGAGATCACGCGTGCGGGTTCGTAAGCCACCACGTAGTTGACCGAGCGCTTCCTCAGAATTTCACGTGCCTCATGCGGGGCGCTCGAGAGGTAGAACCGGGAGCTGTCCACCGTTCCCGGGAGGCTTTGGTGGGAGCTTCCGCTGACACAGCGCTGCCCGGACCAATACGCGATCGCCGGGCTGAGCCACCAGGGAGCAAGGATGATCGCACGTTCCGACGAGATCAAGGCGCGTGCGGTTTCGCGCAACAAATAGGCGTCCTCGCGATCTTCCTCGCGAGCGGTTCTAATCCTCTCGTCCGGGAAAAGCTGCCGGTCCCACTCGGTAGCCACCGGCCAGAGGGAGATTGCAAGGGCAAGCCAGGCTACTGGTCTCCAAGGGATGGTCGCGAGAGCCCATGGGAGGCTAAGAGCAAAAGCGATCGCGAGGAAATATCCCCATCGCATGTGCCATAGCGAGAGGCCGATCAGGAAAAGCAAGAGCGCGGCCAGCGCCGCATACGGGCGGTCCCCTTCCGTCCAGGAGCGCCAGAACAGAAGGGCGGGGGAGACAGTCAGAAGCCATCCTGTCCAGTAGAAAAGCTGCGGCAGTGTAGCACGGCGCAGTTCCCCGATGTTGAGCGCCCAGCGAAGGAAATAGTCGCGTTCCTCGGCGGAAGGCACTCGGACTCGCCAGCCGTCGAAGAGGATTGCCCCGAACAGAAGTAGGACGAAAACTGCTGCGGCCGTTCGATCCGGAAGGGCGTTTCGTCCCAGGACCGCGAGCCGCATGAGTACTGTTGCCGCGAGAAGAACCAACGGCTCAAAGAACGAAGTCCAGAGGGCCAGCGCCCAAAGCACGGCAGAGCAGATCTCCCACGCCCGCTGAGGCCGCTTCCACTGTCCGATTTCCATCGCGAGGGCGACCGCGACGAGCAGAATAATGAGAGACTGATGGTCGGGCCGCCCCAGCTGAAAACCGTGCGCGAGAATCGGTGAAACCGCCGCGATCGCCAGTATCCCCTGGCGGTAGGGGAGCGCCAGCTTGCGTCCCCAACACCAGAGAAAGGCAACCAGCGTTAAGCCCAAGACGGGTGAGATAAAGGCGCCTGCAAGATCGAGGGGTGAGGGACCCGCAGTGCGATACAAAAGGTGGAAAACCCCAGCGAGCCCGGCGACCAGAAGATCCATTGGCGCGGTTGTGTGCGGCGTAACACCCAGCGGAGCGTTTTCGAAGTCGTGGAACTTGATAGCCTTCCAGGGGTTGGCCACCACCTGCTGTGCGCGCGTCATTCGCGAATAGCAGTCCGGATCGGCGAAATAAATCTGTCCCCCTACGAAAACCTGCTTCCAATTCCAACAGCATGCGGCCAGCGTCAGTGCCAGCCAAATCGCCAGCTCTGCCCATGGCAGCAAATTGCGGAAAAGTATCGTCACCCTTAGTCAGACCCAATATCTTGTGGAGGCGCCCCTGTGAAGTCCCCATATCCTGTGGATTTTTGCCCAATTTTGTTTAAAAAACGGTTGTCGGCGCCACTGGTTGCGCCTAGTCTAATTGGCAATTCCATCTGCTGTTGAAATTCCCTGAATATTGATGTCCGACGAAACGAATTCTTCGCCGAAATCCGAAAAGTACGACGCTTCCAAAATCGATAAACTGGAGGGCCTGGCGGGGGTTCGTCAGCGCCCCGGCATGTATATCGGCCCGACCGACGAGCGGGGTCTGCATCATTGTGTTTTCGAGGTTCTCGACAATTCGATCGACGAGCATCTTGCCGGCTATTGCTCTCGGGTTGACGTGACATTGCATGCCGACGGCTCATGTTCGATCAAGGACAACGGGCGCGGCATTCCAGTGGATGTTCATCCGAAGTTCAAGGTGCCCGCCATCGAGTTGGTTCTGACGAACCTGCACGCAGGTGGAAAGTTCGGACAGGGCGCTTACAAGTTTTCCGGTGGGCTGCATGGTGTCGGTGCAAAGTGTGTCAACGCGCTATCGGACTGGTTCAAGGTGGAGGTGTCGCGCGACGGCAAGGTTTATCATATGGCCTTTGCGCGGGGTGTGACGACGCAAAAGCTCACGGTGATTGGCGATCTCAAGAACAAGAGGCATACGGGCACGCTGATCACGTTTTTGCCGGATCCAACGATCTTCAATATCACCACCGAGTTCCAATTCGCGAAGCTGACGGCGCGTCTTCGCGAGGTTGCCTTCCTCAATCCGGGACTTGAGATCAATCTGGTCGACGAGCGCGCCGATCCGCCCAAGCATGAACAGTATCTTTACAAGCTCGGCATCGAGGAGTTCGTCAGGCAACTCGGGGAAAACAAGCAACTCTTGCACCCGAAACCCATCGTGCTCGAAGGCAGGCGCCGAGTGAAGTTTCGCAACAAAGACCAGCAGGAAGTCGAAGATGATATGTTCGTGGATCTGGTGCTGCAGTACAACGAAAGCTACAACGACCAGATCCTTTGCTTTACCAATGCCATCCCTAATCCGGATGGCGGAACACATTCGACCGGTTTTCGCACGGCCCTGACGCGTGCCATCAACCAATACGCCAAACAGAACAGTCTGGTGAAGGAAAAGGATCCTCCAATTTCCGGCGACGACGTGCGCGAAGGACTCATTTGCGTTCTCTCTATAAAGCACCCTTGGCCTGGCTTTGAATCACAAACGAAGGTAAAGCTCGTGACGCCTGAGGTGGAAGGCATCGTGTCCTCGATCACCTACGAGGGGCTGATGACGTTCCTCGATCAAACCCCCGCCGTTGCAAAGAGAATCGTTGACAAGGGCTTGACCGCTGCGCGTGCTCGCGAAGCCGCTCGGAAAGCTCGCGAAACCGTACGCAAGGGCGCGTTGACCGGTGGAGGGCTGCCGGGTAAGCTAGCGGACTGTTCGGAGCGTGATCCGAGCCTCACCGAGCTCTATATTGTTGAAGGCGACTCGGCGGGTGGTTCGGCAAAGCAGGGACGCGACCGTCGCTATCAAGCCATCTTGCCTATCCGTGGCAAGCTCATCAACGTAGAGAAGGCTCGTCTCGACAAAGTGCTCCAGAACACCGAGATCCAGACGATGATCACCGCGGTCGGCACTGGGATTGGCGGCGGTGACCAGGAGGGCGCGTTCAATATTTCCAAGCTGCGCTATGGCCGCATTATTATCATGACCGACGCCGACGTGGACGGCTCACATATCCGCACCCTCCTGCTGACGTTTTTTTATCGTCAAATGCCCGAGCTTGTGAAGCAGGGGAAGATTTACATCGCTTGCCCACCGCTCTATCTCATCAAACGCAAGAAGCGGGAGGAATACGTGGACGATGACGCCCAGCTCAATCGCATCCTTATCTCGCTCGGGGCAGAGGAGGTGAAGCTCAAGAATCTCGCGGACGGCAAAGTGTTCACTGCGTCGCAGCTTAAAGATATCCTGGAGCTGCTCGAGCGGCTTGCCAAGTTCAGCGAAGTTATCCGGCGGCACGGCGGTGACTTCGAGGAATACCTTCGTGAGCGTGATCCGAAGACAGGCACCTTGCCTGCGTATCTCGTGAAGGTCCGTGAGGGCAACAGCGAGTGGGTCACCTATTTTCCTGGCGAGATGGAGATGCGGGCCTTTCACGAGGAGAACCTGGATCTCAATCTTTTCGACGATGAGGCGTCGGTTGAAGCAGGGGGAAATGGTGATGCGGAGCCCGCCGAGAGGCCGAAGAGGCAGGAAGGCGCCTTGCGTCGCCGCGCTAGCCTGGTCGAGTTGCATGAATCCCATGCCGTTCAAAAACTCATAGCCGAACTCGCCAGGAAGGGCCTGCAGGTTGAGCACTTTTCCGACAGCGACCACCCGATCTTTGAACTCGTGGAGGGCGACGGGGAGAAATCCGTGGTGCATGCGGTCTTCTCGATACCTGAAATCCTCGCGAAGGTGCTCGATATCGGGAAAAAGGGCATGCAAATCCAGCGCTTTAAGGGCCTGGGCGAAATGAATCCAAAGCAACTTTTCGAAACCACGATGAACCCCGACAAACGCAAGCTAATGAAGGTCGATCTCAATGAGGACAATGCCGTCGAGGCCGATCGCATGTTTACGATCCTCATGGGCGATGTCGTCGAACCTCGGCGGCAGTTCATCGAGGACAATGCGCTAAACGCGCGGCTGGATGTCTAATGGAATTCAAGAGAATGACATTCCTCCGGCGAACCCCGTGCCTTAGGGAAGGGCGACTTGAAAAACGGGCTGCCGAGACCGAGCACTATGCGGTCCTTGGAGCTTTTGGGGGAGTGGATGAGAGGTCAAATCGTGTCTAAGATTGCAGACTCCTGATTCAAGGAAAGCTGAGTGATCCGCATGTACACCCACAACGAACGTGTCGAGAAGGTCGATGTCGCTGACGAGATGTCGAAGTCGTTCCTCGACTACTCGATGTCTGTCATTATATCGCGGGCGCTGCCGGACGCCCGTGACGGGCTCAAGCCGTCGCAGCGGCGCATCCTGTATGCCATGCATGAGCTGAGCCTGTATCCGCCGCGCAAGCATATGAAATGTGCGAAGATTTGCGGCGATACGTCGGGCAACTACCATCCTCACGGCGAGGCGGTCATTTATCCTACGCTCGTCCATATGGCGCAGGGCTGGGCCATGCGGGACACGCTTGTTGATCCTCAAGGCAACTTCGGGTCCGTAGAGGGCGATCCCCCAGCGGCCATGCGTTATACAGAGGCTCGGTTCACCTCGCTTGGGGGAACCCTTCTCGATGATCTCGAGAAGGACACGGTGGATTTTGTTTCTAACTACGACGAGAGGCTCACCGAGCCGGTTGTGTTTCCGGCCTCTTTTCCCAATTTGCTAATCAACGGTGGCACAGGGATTGCCGTCGGCATGGCGACCAACATCCCTCCGCACAATCTTAGCGAAACCATTGATGGTATCTGCGCCCAGATCGACGATTCCGATATCTCTCTTGAGGGTCTCATGCAGTACATCAAGGGACCCGACTTTCCGACGGGCTGTCTAATTCAGGGAAGCGCCGGGATCAGGTCATACTTTGAGACGGGACGCGGGTCGGTCCGGGTGCGGGCCCGCGTGGGAACGGAGGAAGTCAAGGGTGGACGCGAGAATATCATCGTCACGGAGATTCCTTTTGGAGTGAACCGCGCGGAGCTCGTCAAGCGGATCGCCGAGCTTGTCAACGAAAAGGTTCTTCAAGGAGTTAGCGATGTCCGTGACGAATCGGACGAAAACACCCGCGTGGTCATCGAGCTCAAGCGCGACGGTAACCCGAAAGTTCTGATCAACAATCTCTACAAGCACACTGCGCTCGAATCTTCGTTCAGCGTCAACATGCTGGCTATCGATCATGGGAAGCCGAAACTGCTGCCACTCAAAGACGCGATATCTTGTTACATAGAGCACCGGCGCGAGGTGGTGCTGCGGCGCACCCGCTTTCTTCTCAGACAAGCCGAGGTCGAAGCAGAGAAACTCGAGGGATACCTCATCGCCCTGGCAAATCTGGACGATTTCATCAAAATCATCCGCGATTCCCGCGATCGCGACGACGCCAAAGCGAAATTGATGGAGCTCTCGTGGACACGAAAGACCGTGGAGAATATCGGAATCTTGATTCGTGACGACGCTCGGATTGTGGACGGGAAGTACAAGTTCACCGAAAAGCAGGTGGGCCACATCCTTGACTTGCGTCTCTATCAACTCACCGGCCTCGAGCGCGAAAGCATCAAGAAGGAATACGACGCCTTGCTCGAAACGATCAAAGACCTCCTCGACATCATCGCTACAGAGGCGCGAGTGCTAAAGATAATCAAAGCCGAGCTGCGTGAAATTCAGAAAAAGCATGGAACCGAACGTCGCACCCAGATTGTGGCGGCGGAAGGAGAGATTGCCATAGAAGATCTGATCGCCAACGAAGGCGTCATTGTCACCCTCACGCACAACGGATTCATCAAGCGCACGCTGGTTAGCGCTTACCGCGCCCAAAGGCGCGGCGGCAAGGGCGTGATTGGAATGACAGCGCGTGAGGCCGAGAACATCGAGGACAGCGATTTCGTCGAGCATTTGTTCACCGCGACGACGCACGATTACTTAATGTTTTTCACGGAGAGCGGTCGTTGCTACGTCGAGCGGGTTTTTGAGATTCCCGAGGGCTCGCGCACGAGCAAGGGACGATCGATAGCGAACCTCCTCGAGCTCCGTAGTGAGGAGAAAATCGCGGCGACGATCCGTATTCAGGGACAGAAGACCGACGAAGAGACCTGGAGTGACAAGCTGCACATCGTCTTCTCGACGCGAAGCGGCATCGTAAAGAAGTCAAACCTGAACGATTTCAAGAACATCCGAAAGGGCGGGATCATCGCCATCAAGATCGAGGAGGGCGACTGTCTCATCGATTGCCGACTGACCAGCGGCCAGGACGAAATTGTGCTCATAACCCATGACGGGATGAGCATCCGTTTCCACGAAGAGGAAATGCGTGACCAGGGCCGCGATACCGTGGGTGTCTGGGGCATCCGCCTGGAGCAGGGCGATTACGTGGTCGGCGCCGCGGTCGTCAGCAAGGAGGCGCAGCTTCTCGTCGCCGGGGAGAACGGTATCGGCAAGCGCACAAGCTTCGAAGAGTACCGGGTCCAAAGCCGGGGCGGCAAAGGAATCATCACGATGAAGACCACGGGAAAGACGGGCGCCGTAGTGGGCGCGCTTACCGTGCGGGACGTCGAAGAGATCATGCTCATTACAAACAAGGGCAAGATGGTCCGTACGAGGGTAGCGGAAATCCGCGAGACCGGGCGCAATGCTCAGGGCGTGAAACTGATTGACCTCCGGGAAGGCGAGAATCTTCAAGACATCGCCCCGGTGGTGAGCGACGTCGAGCAGGAGGAACAAGGATAGGAAGGATCTCGATCATTTCGCCCTCTCCTGACTCGACGCCGCCTTCGCGGAGGGTTCGGTCGCGTGGTGACTTCAGAGGTTGGACCAGATCGAGCTCGTTGTTGGGCCGGCAGTGGAGTATCGGGCCAGACCAGCACATGATCTTCTCCGAACTTTGTGGAGGGCGTTGTCTTTTCGATGCCCAGAACGTGCTGCCATGCCGTTCGCTCAGGCGCGATTTTCTTTATTCCAAGCGCTTTCGCCGTGACGAAACAACGCGAGTTTGTGCATGGTATGTCCGCTTTGCTTACCCGCGGAGGATTGTCGAGGTTGCCAGCGCGCGTTGGCAAGGCATGTCAAAACGATGTTCAGCGCGCTGACTTTTAACATGCAGAACGGTCAAGTCTGGAACGAGGAAAATCCGGACCAGGCCGAGGTGAGTCTCTCCCGCGCGATTGCCTTTCTGCGCGAACAGGATGCGGACATCATTTTTCTTCAGGAAGTCGAGCGCGGATACGATGGCGGTCGCCAGGTCGAACCGCCGCCCCATTACGAGCGCCTGAAGAAGGAACTCGCCGGATACTATTCGGTATTTGCCTACCCCCGGCCGAACAAGATGGAGATTCCCTTCGGTCTTGGGCTAGCGACATTCTCAAAGTCGCCTCTGAGGAATTTTTGCCGCAGGGACCTTCCACCTGCGGAAATCGCCTTTGAATACGGCGGATTGATGCGCAAGCCCTCACATCGTTTGATGATCTGCGTCGAGGCAGACATCGAGGGCCGTGCGGTCCACCTCATCAACACTCATCTCCAGGCCTTCTTTATGATCAATGCCTCGAGCAATGACCATCACACCCAACGCGATCGTGTCGAAGTCGAGTTAAGAAAGCGCACCGGTCCGACGTTGCTGGGGGGTGATTTCAACTGTGCGCCGGGCGAGACGCTGATCGAGCAATTCAAGCGAGCGGGTTTTTACCCATCGCAGAACGCTCGGGTGACATGGAGGAGAATGCCGTTTGTTATCGATCATATTTTCTACAACCGCGCATTACGGCTCGAGGCCTGTGCCGTGATTCCCACCCCGGCGTCCGATCACCATGCGGTTCGCTCCGATTTCTCCTTCGCCGTTTGAAGATGGATTCCTCCTCAAGGGTCTCGATGAAAGAAGCCGGCAGCGTTTTTGCGACGATTTGAAGGTCGCGCACAAAGAAAGCGATATCGCTCGCCCGAAGGCTAACGTAGAAATGCCGGCTTCACTCGTGGGGAGCGATCACTCTCCCGGTCGGTCTGGTTCTTCAATAATAATCCCGTCGCTCCGGTTCTTAAGACCCAGTGCCGACATACTCGGCGGTGTAGGTGTCAAACTTAGAAGTTTGTCCAACCTTGGGTGTGGACTTCAGATCATAGACATTGTTCCCGACGATCTGGTTGCTTTGAGTATCGTAGATCATCACGGCGGACTGGCCCTTGTTGAAGGACTCGGTTTCTGTCTTGACAGCAATGTAGCGGGTTTCTTTGGGAGATTTGGCTTTCTTCGTGCTTGATCTTCCGGAGGCGGCAACCGTTCTGGCCTTCTGCTGTTGGGCGGCAGCGCGCTGGGCCATATAGAGGCGCGCGCGCTGCTCGGCGATCTTCCGCTGGCGCTCGGTCGCTTGGTGCTTGGCAATCACATAGGATACTCCCGCGGCAAGCGCTGCCGCTCCGAGGGCCGCAGGAACGGCGATCCGGGAGTCAACGCCGACAGCGGCGAGCGGAATGCCCACCGCTAGGCCGGCGGCCGTTCCGAAAAGCGCGGCGTTTCCACCAGGAGAAAGGTTCTCGCAGGCGGACGAAATCATCGCCAGACAAACCGCCACGACGGTCACCGGAAACACTTTGGGATTCATAGGGTGGAAGCGCTACCGGATTGTGCCGGGCGATGACAAGCATAAAACCAAGACTTGTCAAGGGGCGGGTGCGACTTCGACGCGCGCGCCGTTACGGCGGCACCATGCCGCGGCGGCTGCGTTTCCCCTTCTTGCCGCCTCGAGATACCATTGGCGGGCTTCGGCAGGTTGCGGGGCGCCAGTCAGCCCGCCTTCGAGCGCCATAGCGTAAAAAAACATGTTCATGGCGTTGCCTTGGGCTGCTCCATCCTTCCAGAGACTGAAAGCCTGATTGCGGTCCACCGGCACGCCAAGACCGTTCACGTACATGACACCCAAGTTCGCTTGCGCGTCCAGGAAGCCCATCTGTTTTGCCCGCGCGAAGAGGCGAAAGGCTTCTCCCACGTTGGGATCCATAAGACCTGGAATGCCCTTCTTCAAGAGGTCGCCGAGCATGTTCATGGCATTTGGGTGATTGAGCGCTGCGGCGGCGCGCAGCAGTTCGACTGCCTGGGCCTCGTTCTTTGCAATGCCCTTGCCGTGGAGCAGGCAATCAGCGAGGGATACCATGGCATCGGTGTCTCCCCCGGCTGCTCCTTGCTGAAACCAAGCCACGGCGGCGGAGAAGTCGGGCGCGTCACTTCCGAGGCCGTTGGCCATCATCAGACCGGCTTGAGTCATGGCTTCGGTCTGTCCCTGAGCGGCCGCGGCGGCAAACCATTTGAGAGCCGTCTTGGGATCGCTTCTCCGAAGCCATTCGCCCAGCAACATCTGAGCAGAGAGCACGTTGTGTTTGGCCGCCTGCTCGAGTGGCCCTTGCAGCATGGCAAACTTCTCGGGCGTAAGCTTAATGGCGTTGGAACGCAGGCGGGCCGCGATCATTTCCATCTCTTCCTTAGGTCCCTTCAGTCCAGGAGATGCGTCGAGGGCTCGCGAGAAATTCTCAAAGGCACCGGCGTCGTCATCTTTTCTCTTAGCCTCTTCGGCAGCACTTAGAAAAGTCGCCGATGGATCGCCCTTCTGCGCGAATTCCCCGACGGAAGCGATCGTTTTCACCGGTTTCTCGATTGCGGCCACTGCCTCCGTGGGCGGAGCGGGTTCAGTGTCCGGAACTAAAGTGGGAGCGGCCTCGGGACGCAAGAACCAGAATCCTGCTGCGAGGAGGAGGACCATGAATATCGCGCTGGATCCGATGACGGCATAGAGTGCTCCAAAATGAGATTTCTTCTTCGTGCTTGCCGGCGGCTGATTCGGAGAGGCTTGCTCTGACTGCGAAACGGTGGTCTGGCGAGGCGCTGTTGAGCCGGGCGCACGGCGGCGCGGAGGTTTGGCTCCGGACCGCAGTGCGGCAACAAGCTCGGCGGCACTTTCGTATGCATCTCTCTGCTCGATTGCAATGCGAAGGGATGCATTCCCATGGGCCGACAGGCTTGGAAGAGGGGTCCATTGTCCTGAGGATTCCAGCCGCATGCCACCCAGCAGTTCATACCCGAGCATTGCCAGGACACGCGGCCCTGTTCGTGATTCCAATGCGAGGTTCGACGCAGCAACAATGGTAGCGTTCGAAGCGTCAATCACCGTAGAGCTGGAATACTCGCCTGGAAAGGCGACGCTCAGGGCGTTGGACTCCTCGAGACTCTGATTGACGATCTCCGAGGGCTCGATCATGACATCGCTTAAAGTGAGTGCGGGGCACGGCAGCTCAGCGCTTTGCAAAGCGTCAAGTTTGGCTGCGATGCGCTCCAGGAGAACCAACGCTTCCCTCAAAGGAAGAGCGCGCCGTCGCTTCATGAGCTCGAGAAGGCTAATCCCGGAGGGCTCGCTTTTGCGGGCCGATCGCGGTTGTGTGGCCGCGACTCCTTCCGTGTTCGCGGGGGAGGGAGGAGCCCGGCCGGGCCGGACGCCTTCGAGAGCGGCACGGAGCTCGGCGGGGGTCTGGAAACGATCCGCCGGATTCTTAGCTAGCATCCGCCCGACAACTGACCGAATATTTTGCGGGAGTTCAAGCAGAGTATCGAGCGGCGGCGGTTTGGTGAGGTGTTGAGAAAGGACTTGTGCAAACGATCCGGCGAACGGCACGTGCCCGGAGAGCATGGTGAAGGTTGTCGCTCCCAACGAATAGATGTCTGAGCGAATGTCCACCTCCTGGCCGTTGATCTGTTCGGGACTTGCATAGTAGGGAGTGCCATGGAATCCCGCGGCGGAAGCCTGCGCGAGAGCCGGGCTGGTGAAATTTCCCGCAAGGAATTTTGCGAGTCCAAAATCGACGAGCTTTACCCTGAGTTCATCGTCGCCCGTCTCGATCAGCATGATGTTGGAAGGCTTGATGTCGCGATGTACGAGCCCCTGACGGTGCAATGCCGCAAGGGCGCGGCTGACTTGGAGGGTGATATCGAGGGCTCTTAAAGGGGCGAGCCTGCAGCGCTCGCGAATCTCTTGATCCAGCGTCACGCCCTCCACAAATTCCATCGCATAGAAGATCTCTCCCTGCTCCTCGCCAAGGTAAGACACCGCGGCGACATTTGGGTGGCGGATTGCTGCCGCCACGCGGGCTTCGCGTTGAAATCGCTCTCGGGTTAGCTGATTACCGAGAAGATCCGGGACAATGATCTTGAGCGCGACAGGGCAATGCAGATTAGTATCGAATGCCTTATAGGTGACACCCATCGACCCACGTCCCAGAACGAATGGAGTGCCATCAGGCTGGAGCGAGATCTCAAAGTGCTGATATCGGAGGTGTTTGATCATCCCTCTCGTGCTGAAAGTATATCCGGGAAACGTTCAGCCACAATTCCGCGGTGCGATCGGAGGCGCGTTCATCTCAGTCGTTGAACCGGATTTCATAACTTTCGGTGGCGCGCGGGGTATTTGCGCTTGGAGTTGCCGGTGCGACCGGCGAATCCTTATCGCGCGAGGACTTTTGAGGAGCAGAAGACTGCTCATCCCCCCAGCTTACGGTTCGAGAGTCGGATCCCTTGGACGAATGCGCCGGAGTTTGGGAAGAGGAGGCGGGTTCTTGGGCGCGTTGTCCTGCCTGGGACTGGCTCGCGGCGCGCGCCGAAGCGGCAGCCTGCATTTCCCGCAGGGCAGCCTGCCCGGGCATCTTCCATTCTCCGTCCGGAGTTCCGCGTGCCTCGAAGACAATTGGTGGAACCTGTGGCGTTAAGGCAGATGCAGAGTTGGGGCGCAGGCTGAGTTCAACCGAGGCTCGATAAGGGTCCTGCTCGTCAAAAAAATATGCGAACTTGCCGCGTTTGATCGATGCAGGGCGGTACCCCGGGAAGGTTGCGATAACGTCTTGCTCCAAGCGCTTAGCGGCCTCCTCGAAGTTCTTTTGGAGCGTCGAGACGGGCTGAAGCTCGACATCCGAGGGACGCTCCGTCTCGCGGCTTTGCTCTCGCTTGGCGTCATCCCGTTCCTGCTCTGCGCGGCGGACTCTCTCGCGGAGCTCCGCTAGCTCGCTTTGCAGACTGACATCTCCTCCCTCGCAGGACGTTAGCAAACAAGCGCAAAGCAGGGCAGGCCCCATCCTCGCGAACCCGTGACGGCGCCGTGACGAGTTTTTTGTTTTCATAGGGAAAAAAGTGCTTACAAACACAATGAGCTCTTCCCAATCTCATTCCGATGCAAGCGTCATCTTTTTCGCCGTTTTTTCTCTTTGCCCTCCTTGTAGCGATCGGTTTTGGCGGCCGGTTGAACGCCGAGGAAAACGGCAAGCCCGAAGATGTGCCCCCAAAGGCGGCGTTCAATCCGAGCCAGGCGCAAAGCTCTCGGCTGCCGCTTCCGAGCCCGTACGACAAAATGCTCGCCATCGAGGTCGCAGCCAAAGGAAAGAAAATCCAATGGGGAAAAATTTACGACGCCGTGGCGGTCGACGTGGATGCGAATTCCTGCCCTGACAAGACTTCGGCAGCTCTCGCTTTGGGGGTTAAGATCGCGGACGGACTTGTAGCGGTGAAATCCCAGGATGTCGAGAAACTGAACTCGTGTGCGACTCAGATCGAGTCCATCGCGAAGAAACTTGGTGCCGGCGACGAAGAGCTCAAGCGCGCGCGCCTCGTTCGAGAGAACGCCAATAAGGGAAAGTGGCTCGACGTTTTTCTCGAGCTGGGATTCCTGCAGGCCGACATTATGAAGATTCTCAATCGCGATGAAAACGCGAGCGATCGGAAATTGATCATCGCTTCGGGTTGGATGCAAGGTGCTCGCCACATAACGTACTATCTAATTGAAAACTATGATCCGGATATTTCCAACGTCCTGAGGGAACCTCTGCTCGTCGGTGAACTCAGCAAGGAAATCAAAGGGCTGCCGGCGGAGACCCTTGCACACCCGCGCGTGAAGACCCTCCCCCCGGCGTTCGACAAGGCCTTGCCTCTCGTTTCAATTGGAAAGGACCAAGCCGTATCCAAGGAAAACGTGGCGAAGCTAAAGGCAATTGGCGACGGGGCGGTGAAATCGGCGCTCGACCAGTAGACGAAATCCGCGTTAAACGAATAAGAAACAACGAAAAATGAATACGAGGATTTCGTCCGCATTATGCTTGGCGGCGGCTGGATTGTTCAGTGCAGATCTGACGCTCGCCGACCCCGTTGAGGCGGAGGATACAGCCTATCGGATGGCAAGAAAGTATACGGAAAAAGGTTTTGCCATGGCGCCCACCGACCATTCGGGCGTCT
Source organism: Terrimicrobiaceae bacterium (assembly GCA_036525415.1). GTDB lineage: Bacteria > Verrucomicrobiota > Verrucomicrobiia > Chthoniobacterales > Terrimicrobiaceae > DASTFP01. The sequence continues at coordinate 25,543 of DATDAL010000057.1, forward strand.
GCGGGGGAGGAACGGCAATCGAATTCCTCATCCCCGTGAACAAGGGACTCGACTACGTTTTCCTCGTTGGAACGGACCTCGCAGCGCGCGATGTCGATATTTATGTCTATGATGACGTGGGAGGACTTATTCTTGATGACCGTCGACCGGGAAGGCTGGCCGGTGTGCAGTTTCGCTCAAGCTACAATGGCACGACTAAGGTTTATATGCATATGGCTAGTTCAATTGGTCTCGCGTCGTGGTACGTGCTGGTTGGCCGCCGCGGCACGATTAAGCCGGAAACGGCGCTGTCCAATCCCAGCGGCCGCGCCGATTCAAGCGGGGGGCAGCCTGAAGGCAGCCCGGTAGTTCCCAATGTGGTCGGACCGTAAGCGTTTCCCAAACCCAGCCATGAAATCCGTATTGATTCTTTTGACAGCGATTGCCGCAGGAATGTGTTTCTTTTCTTCCTGCACCAAAACTTATTATATTGACCGACCCGTGCACGTGGAACCGACGCCTGTGCCTAAGCCCAAGCCGGTCTCGCGAGCGAAGCCAAAGCCCAGGCCACGGGTGGATAATCCGGACTCGTTTGACGCGGTCACCAAGCCCACAACCTATAGCTACTGACGCGTGGCCGCGCTCTTGTGGCGCTTGAGATGCTGAGGCTCGCGTAAGTCTTTGTTTGATGCGCGGTCTCTTGATAATTTTCGAGAATGGCGCAAGCCGGGTCGAGGAACTGTCCAAGGAGGTCTTGCATCTGGCGTTGGATGGAGGCAAGGGCCTCATCGTCCAGCACGCGGGCTGTGTCTCGAATGCTCTGGCTGTCTTGGAGTGGAACGATGCGCAGAGCAGTTGGTTACTGTCCCCTGCCGCGGGGACCGTCCCCTTGATCACGTTCCACAACGGCAGCGTCGTGCCCAAGCAGTTGCTTCTCAACGACGGCGACAGCCTGAATATCGGAAGGTCGCTCCTGCTGTTTCGGCGGTTTCCCGCAGCGCCGATTTTTCGCGAAAAGGCATGCTCAGAGATCCCTTTGAGCAACGTGTCGCGTTTGTGCTTCGGCCGCGTTGCGGACGCCGCGATGCAGGGCGAGGAGCTCGTGCTCCTTGATTCGGAGGACCGCCGGATTTCGCGGCGCCATTTGTTGCTCTGGCGCCAGAACGCGGATTTTTTGGTGCGCGACGAGAGTCCGACCGGGACGTTTCTCAACGGACAGCGTTTCGAAAGCCATCAGCTAGTGGTTGGGGATCGCTTCCAACTGGGCGGCTACAGCTTCGAGTTTACCGGATTATCACTGCGCCGCACGCGGCCGAGGATCGGCGGCAAGGTTGAAGCTCTTGACATCGGAGTTCGCGCGGGGGGGCGGACAATTCTCAGCGATGTCACCCTTCGAATCGAGCAGTGCTCCTTTTCGGGAATCCTTGGAGGAAGCGGCCAAGGGAAGTCCACTTTGCTAAATGCCTTGTGCGGGATAAATCCCGCGACCAGTGGAACCGTTCTTATCGAAGGACAATCGATAGTCGATGCAGCCGAGACGAGAGCGGCGGGCATCGGTTTCGTGCCGCAAGACGACATCGTGCATCCCGAGTTGCGCGTGGACGAAGCCGTGCTCTTCAGCGCACGGCTTCGTCTGGATCCTCGCGTTCCTCTCCGCGCAATGCGTCATCTGGTCGATGAAACCATTCACCGGCTCGGTCTCCATGAACACCGCCACAAGCGGATCTTTCAGCTTTCCGGAGGGCAGCGAAAACGCGCAAGCATCGCAACCGAGCTGCTCGACAAGCCCGCAATGCTCTTTCTGGACGAGCCCTCTTCCGGATTGGATCCCGCCACGGAGTTCGCGCTGATGAAGATCTTGCGCCGCCTTGCGGCGCAAGATTGCACCGTGATTTGCACGACGCATGTACTGGGGCGAGCCTATTTGTTCGACAAGATCATTTTCATCCATGGAGGCCGCGTGATTTTCGATGGCACTCCGGAGCAGGCCTATGAGCATTTTCAGGTCGAGAGCCTCGATCAGGTGTACGTTCGGCTTGCTGAAGAAGAACGCACGGGCGACGATTGGGCACAGGATTTCAAGTCATCAGGACCAAAACAGCCGTCTATCGATACGCGCCTCCGTGAACCTGACCTTTCCCGGTTTGAAGAAGTTCCTCGAGCGCGCAGGTCTCGTCCCGGATTCTTTCATTCGCTGAGGGTCTTAATCGCGCGGCAGTGGAGCATTTTGGCGGCGGACAACTTGAATTTGCTTTTCCTGCTTGCCCAGCCAGTGCTCATTGCCATGCTCGTCGGGTGGGTGGCAGAGGACTATGTCCTTCGAATGTTCCTATGCGTCGTCGCTACTCTGTGGTTTGGATGCAGCAATGGCGCGCAACAGATCATCAAGGAACTGCCGATCTTTCGTCGCGAGCGAATTTGCGGCCTTGGACTACACGCCTACCTATTCAGCAAATATCTTTTCCTTGGTGTCATCACCGCTTTTCAGGCACTTCTCTTGCTGGTCATCGTGCAAACCACGTCGCATCTCGTTCGGCCGGCGAAATTGAGCCCGGGTGAGCTCCACGCAGAGCTTCAGGCGGCCACCGCATCGAAAAGCGTCGTTACCCAGTCCTCCGGAGAGGAAGCGAATTTCGAAGCTGTCAACCTGCACGAGGGCGGCACGAAGCCCGGTGCGGCTGCGGTACTCTCCGGCGCATCGAAATCGCAAATCGCGACTCCGCGGTTCAATTTGTGGCCGGCAGCGTGGATCGGATGGTTTTTCGAACTGCGCTGGAATCTCCGCGACGCCGTGGAAACCGCGTCCAAGTCCTTGACAAGTGTGCTCGGAATTACGGTTTCGTTGAAGTTACTCGCGCTCGCGGCCACGGCGCTCGCCGGAGTGACCATCGGCTTGACAGTTTCCGGTTTGGTGCAGAACAGTGCGCAAGCGGTGATGTGGGTGCCCTTGCTGCTTATCCCGCAGATTCTTTTCGGAGGCGTCGTGCTCAGTTTACCCGAACTGTCTCGCGGAGCGAGAGCTGTCTGCATGTTGATTCCCAGTTTCTCGTGCGAGCGACTCATGGATGTTTCGAATGTCTATGGACAGGCTCTGCCGCTTTTGAGCAATCGAACAAAGCTGCCGCTTTTCCTGACCCCGGGGGAAAAGGAGACAATTCGCTGGACTGTGATGGGCCGGGATTACTCGGAATCCTACGACGAGCTTTCTCCTGCGAACACTTCCTGGCAGAATCTCACCGTCTTTCCTTTTGCGGCAGGCCGCCACCGGCATGAATACACGGAGGTGCAGACAAGCGCCGGGTCGAGAAAGCGCATTTACAATGAAACGACCGAAACACGCGACGACGTGCGCTACGCCAAGGGGCGTGTTTTCTTGAATCTTGTGCCTGTCGCCTCCTCGTGTCTCGTGCTCGGGGCATGGATCGCTGTTTGCTATGGCGCGACGGTCATGGCATTGGCCATTCGGCAGAAGGGAAAATAAACCAGACGGCACGGTCATCAGCATGAATATGGAGCAATTTCACCTTACTCCCCTCGCTCAGATTTTGGCAGGCTTCGCGCTGCTACTTTTCGGACGGAGACTTTTTTGGGTGTTCGTCGGAGTAATCGGCTTTGTTGCCGGGATGCGCTTCGGGGCGGAGATCGTCAAGGGACAGCCCGAGGCACTGATCCTCCTGATAGCCATCGGAACGGGCATTCTAGCCGCCTTACTGGCCATTGTCCTGCAGCGCGTGGCGGTTGCGCTGGCGGGAGGCGTGGCTGGAGGGATGCTTGCCATGCAGATCCTCGCCATGCTTGGCTCAACGAGCGAGTCGGTCCGCTGGATCGTCTTTATTGTCGGCGCGGTGCTCGCCGCAATTCTTGTGCTAGCCGTTTTTGATTGGGCCCTGATCATACTCTCGGCGCTCAGCGGCGCTAGCCTCGTCAGCGAGGCGCTTCCAATCGATCAGACGCCGCGATTCATCGTCATGGCCGTTCTTATAGTCGTAGGCGTTCTGGTGCAGGCTAGGATATTAGCGGGTGCCCGTTCGGCTTCTTGAAGTGCGTTTTGCTCAGCATTCCCCCTGCATGCAAGTTCTCCCGTTGCGCGCAATTTTTCATTTTGACACCCGAAGGCGCTTTGTTAGGTTGAGCATCCCTTCTTTTCTAGGGACAGACGCTAACCGTTTTCCGCTACTCGGTGAGACGGTTGGGGTCTTACACCCTTTTACAGGCGGGAATAAACACATATGCGCCACATTCTTTCATTCGGCTACGCCACCAACGCCCATGTAGCTCAGTTGGTAGAGCACGTCCTTGGTAAGGACGAGGTCACCGGTTCAATCCCGGTCATGGGCTCAGCCGCGGAACAGGCGCTTGCCCAAATCTAACGCAACCCATAAAAGATGGCTAAAGAACAGTTCAAGAGAAACAAACCACACGTCAATATTGGCACCATTGGCCACGTTGATCACGGCAAGACCACGCTCACCGCGGCGATTACCACCGTGCTGGCCAAATCCGGCAAGGCGCAGGCTAAGAAATACGATGAAATCGACGCCGCTCCGGAAGAGAAAGAGCGCGGGATTACCATTAACACCGCACACGTCGAATACGAGACCGACAAGCGCCACTATGCGCACGTCGATTGTCCCGGTCACGCGGACTACGTGAAAAACATGATTACGGGTGCGGCGCAGATGGACGGGGCAATCCTCGTAGTGAGCTCTGCTGACGGTCCGATGCCGCAAACCCGCGAGCACATTCTTTTGGCTCGCCAAGTTGGCGTGCCCTCCATCGTCGTCTTCATGAACAAGGTGGACATGGTTGATGACAAAGACCTGCTTGACCTCGTCGAGATGGAAGTTCGCGAGCTCCTGAGCAAATACGAGTTCCCCGGCGAAACGATTCCGATCGTCAAAGGAAGCGCGCTCAAGGCCCTTGAAGGCAGTTCCGAACACGAGAAAGCGATCACAGATCTCATGGCGGCAGTGGACGAATATATCCCGACTCCCGAGCGGCCGAAGGATCAGCCGTTCCTGATGCCCATTGAAGACGTCTTCAACATTGAAGGCCGCGGCACCGTCGCCACGGGCCGCGTAGAGCGTGGTGTCCTCAAGAAGATGGAGGAAGTCGAGATCGTCGGCATTCGACCGACGGCGAAGACGACTGTCACCGACATTGAGATGTTCCGCAAACTGCTGGATTCCGCCGAGGCGGGGGACAACGTTGGCGTGCTTCTGCGTGGGGTCAAGAAAGAGGACATTGAACGTGGTCAGGTGATTGCCAAGCCCGGCACCATCAAGCCGCACAAGAAGTTCAAGGCCGAGGTCTACGTTCTGAGCAAGGACGAAGGCGGCCGCCACACTCCATTTTTCTCAAACTATCGCCCGCAGTTCTATTTTCGCACCACGGACGTCACCGGTACGATCAAGCTGCCCGAAGGAGTTGAAATGGTGATGCCCGGCGACAATGTTTCCATTGAAGTCGAGCTGATCACTCCGATCGCGATGGAGAAGACCATCCGTTTTGCCATTCGCGAGGGTGGCCGCACAGTCGGCGCTGGACGCGTCGCTGAAATTCTCGACTAATAGGAGATCGTTTCGAAAGGACAGTAGCTCAATTGGTAGAGCAGCGGTCTCCAAAACCGCCGGTTGGGGGTTCGAGTCCCTCCTGTCCTGCGGAGTACAAATCTCTTATCGAAGTATCATGATTGGAAAAGTCCGCAAGTTCATCGGCGAAGTGCGCGTCGAACTCAATAAGGCTCAGTGGCCTTGGGATCCCAATGAGAAAGGTTTCAAACGCTACAAGGAGCTTGCGGATTCCACGATGGTGGTACTCATAGCAATGTTGATTCTTGGTGGATACATCGCCTTTTTCGACTTCATCCTTATTAACGTCGTCAGCTTCTTGACGAAATCGTAAGCATGGCAATCGCACCGCGAGACCAATGGTATGTCGTGCACGTTCTCTCTGGGCTGGAGCAGAAGGTGCAAGAGAATTTGATCCGCCGTATCAAACTGGAAGAGATGTCAGACCACGTTTTTGAGGTCCTCATCCCCACCGAACGGGTTCAGGAAATCAAGCGCGGTAAGAAGACCGAGACAACCCGCAAGTTTTTTCCGGGCTACCTTATCGTGAACATGAATCTTCTCGATGAGAACGGTCAACTTGTGGAGAAGACTTGGTACTTCATCAAGGATACTGATGGGGTTATCGGATTCGCTGGGACCAAGGACCGTCCGATTCCCATGCGCAAGAAGGAGGTGGAGAGCCTTCTCGCTCAAGTGAGAGAGCGGGAGGACTCCGTCAAGCCGAAGATCAGCTTTGAGGTTGGCGACAAGGTCAAAGTCGCGGATGGTCCGTTCCAGAACCAAAACGGCGTCGTTGAAGAGATCGATCCCGAGCGCGGCAAACTTCGTGTTTCGGTAACCATTTTCGGACGGGAAACCCCTGTTGATCTCGAATACTGGCAGGTAGAGAGGGCCTGAGGTTTTGTCGAGCGGGGATGAGCGCGCAATATTTTCGGCTTGCTACGTGAACAGAAAAAGCGGTTAACTACAGCATGCTCCCCCTACTCATAGCTGGCGGCGCCTTCCTCGGGGCATTCACACAGCCCGAGTCCGAACTCTACAATCATACGCTTCGCGGCGAGCGAATCCTCGCCAAGGAGGTTGTTTGCCGGAATCGGTGGGGAACGCCAATGCTGCCAGATGGAAAGGGTGGCTACAGTTTGATTGCTCCTATCAACCCCGAGTATATCGCTCAGAGCCTTGTTCAGCCGCCGATAACGAGGGGCCCTGTCTTCCGGCCCACTCCTGCAGCCGCCGTCCAGGAAAGACGGCCTGAAACTCCGTAGCATCTGCTCTTACCGACGCGGACGAGTTTTGCCGATGGATTCTGCGTCGCCAGAACACTGAGAGGACTTTCTCCGTGCGATATCCGATTTTTCTTGCTTGCAGCCTGCTACTCTCCGCGTGCGCCCATCGCGAGAGAGTTCACGTTGCCGATCGAGTTCCGTTCGATCAGCGTCTGATTCAGTTTCAAGCATTGCATAACGACGTGCGCATCGAGGAGCTTCGCCCCTTCTTCACCAAGGATGCGAGAATTCAGTCTCCGCTGACGCCGCGTGCAGCCGGTGCCGAAAAATATCTGCAAGCACTGGCCGCCGAACCGTATCATCTTGGCTTCAGCGGAACGCAGGTCATTTATTCGCTGCCGAGACGCGCGGCAACACGCAGCGACGTCGTGGCCAGCGCCTCGGGACGCTTCAATCTCAAGGAGCGTGTGACAATCGATTGGCGCGTGGAGAGCGGCTATTGGCGCATCGCAAGAATTCTGTTTTTAGACTGGTCGCCCGTTATCGGAACTTGGCGCCGCAGCGGCCTGAGGCAGGAAGGCTCTGTTGAACTTCGCGTCCTTCCGGACGGAAACTATCTCGTCTATCTCGCCGGGGACTACTCGGCGCCCGGATTCCGTGGGCGCTACCGCTTGGAGGGAAACAGGATCTTCTTTGAGGATATCTCGTCGAGCGACCCGCGGCAGCTGCAAAGTGGGGAGGGGAGTTATATCTTCGTGACTACAGCGGCAGGAATAGAAATGCGCAAGATGGAAGACGAAAACTCCTGGCGAGCCGAGCGCTTCGAAGGTGTTTGGTCGGCGGCTCGCTGATTCGCGTTGAAGAGGATTGGAAATCGCGGTAACTCTCCGTGTTTTCGTAGGCGTACGGGCAGGTAGCTCAGCGGTAGAGCGGCAGTCTTACACACTGTTGGTCGGGGGTTCGATCCCCTCCCTGCCCACGATTTTCTTGAACTAGACCGTGAGCCACTTCGCGCCGATTTCCCAGAGATCGTGATAAGCATATGAGGAAAATGAAAGCATCAGTTCTTTGGTGGATAATTTCTACAATTCCTCTCTTTGCCTCAGACCCTGTCGATATCGGCAGCTTTGACTATCGCGGCAAGACCTACAGCAATGCCAAGGCGACGCTTCTTTCTACTGAAAAGGTACAGATTGTTAGCTCTCGCGGCGCTTCAGTCGTGATTCCCTGGAAGGAAGCAAATGCTTTCGTGCGATTCCAGCTGAAGTCACAACGAGAAGAGATGCTTTCGCTCGAGGAGCAAGAAGAACCCGAGAAGACGCCGGAGATCTGGATGATCAGGGGAAGCGTGGCGGCGGTGTTCCCCGACGGAATCGCAATCCATTGCGATCTCCCCGAAGAGCACAGCCCCGTTCGCACGGGCGCCTTCGCCAGTGTCGGCGGGTTCGTGACAAAGCGAGTCTTGGGCGAGCAGCTCAAGGCTGCCACCGGCGACGTCTTTGTTCGTGGGCTCAAAGGCTTCGCAAATCAGGAACGTGTTTACCTCCAGGCGGTAAAAACCGAAGACACGCGGGCGATTGGGGAAACAGAAACCCTTCGCGTGTTCGTTTTGCCCGCAATACCCAGGGACAGATGAACACCCGTGAAAATCCGTTCTTGTCCGTGGCTCGGGGCCAGAGTCAATCTCGGCCATTATTGGCAGCACGGCTTTACGAAGACTTCGCGACACCTTCGGTTCCCTTTTGTGAGTCTTTGCGCTAAATGCGGGCCTCCTGCAATTGACATTGTCGTTCTTCGCTGGAGAATCACCCTATGAGGAGAAGGTGCGTCACCGTCCAGCGGAGGGGAAGGTATTCGCGGCAGGAGGTCGCGGCCGCGGCGCTCGAACTCAGAGAAGCAACAGGGGAACCAACTGCCCTTGCTTTCGCGTTCGTAACGGCGGACTACGTTCCTCACCTCGAGGAGTTCAGCGAAATTGTTCGCGTTGACGGTCATGTCATCGAGCTTGTAGGTGCCACGGGCGCGGGGTTTACGGTGAATGGGGAAGAGAACGAAGAAGGCGGGGGGTTCGCGCTGCTTGCGCTTGGTGCACGGGATGGCGTTTTCGAAGTCCGGGGATTCGACCAGGCACGGGTCGAAGAATCAACGGAAGCAGCCTTTTGGCACAAACTGTGCGGAGTGAAGTGCCCGGGGGCATGGATTGCTCTCACCAATCCGTTTAGCTTCGACACGGAGCGCTGGCTTGTGGAATGGAATGTAGCGTGGCCATGTGTGCCATGTGTAGGCGGACTAGCGTCAGGATCGAATGATGGAGAAGACGTTGGCGTCTTCCACAACGGAAAGCTATTTGATGCCGTCCTTGTTTCGGTGACGGGCCTGCGCGTGTTGCCCATCGTCAGCCAGGGGTGCCGTCCCATCGGCGAACCCCTCACTGTGACGCGCGCGGAGAGCAATGTCGTTTACTCCCTTGGTGCTCGCCCGGCCTACGAAGCGCTGGAGTCCGCCTTCGAAGGGCTTACCGAGGGCGAAAAGGCCGGCGCCAAAGGGAATCTATTCGCCGGACTGGCCGGAACCGAGTACGTGGAGGATTTCAAGCCAGGAGATTTCTTGATTCGCAATATTCTTGGCGCGGACCCGAATTCCGGCGCGGTGGCGATTGGCGGATTTCCGCGTGTTGGCCAGACCTTGCAGTACCAACTCCGCGACAGGAATGCCGCCGATGCCGAGTGGCGCGCTGTGCTGCGAGGCGCCGCTGCGGAATCGGGCCGTCCGCCGCTGGCTTCGTTGCTCTTCGCATGTTCCGGGAGGGGATCACGTTTGTTTGGCAGCAAGAGTCACGATGCAGGCTTGCTCGAGGAAATCCTTGGTTCGCATGCGAGCGCCGGATTCTTTTGCAACGGTGAAATCGGACCGCTTGGCGGACGAAACTATATTCATAGTTACAGCGCGACAGGCGCGTTGTTCTTCGATGAGGAACAGGAAAGGTAAACGGCCGACTGCGATTGGGGCGCTGGCCTAGTCTTCTTCTTCCTCGTCAGGGCTTCTTCCGCCTTGCTGCTGCATCGTTTCCAGCACGTCGGACATGTCCTCGACCTCGTCCCAGACTTCCCGGCTTACAAAAATGGGGGCTTTTTGCTGCGTCGCCATGGCGAGGCAATCGCTGGGCCGCGAATCAAGCTCGATGATCTTTCGCTGCTGGAGTTCGTTCTCGGCCGTAATGATGAGGCGGCCGAAATACGTTCCGCTTTTGAGATCGTTGACAATGACTCGGTCAACCTTTGCGCCGACCGCTGCAAGGATCAGGGCCATCAGATCGTGTGTCAGCGGACGCTCCTTTGAAGTGCCATTCACGAACATGTTGATCGCACTCCCGACGCTGGGATCTACATAGATCACGAAGATTTTTTCTGCATTTCCAATGAACACGGCAACTCCCGCATTCGTTGGAATGAGCGCCTTGATCTGCACTTGGACCACATCCTTGCTCATAACGGGAACGTATCAGCTAACGGTTCGCTGGGCAACTGCGCCACTTCCTTGTGCGATCGCAAGATAGGCGCGAGAAAGGGTTACATAGCGCTCTGCCCATCTGCGAATGCCGGACTGTTCTTCTTCGCTTAGCGTCTTCTTTACTGTCGCAGGCGACCCGAGGACGAGCGATCCGGGCGGGATTTCCATATGCATCGTCACTGTGGCGTTGGCGCCTATGATGCAGCGGGCGCCAATCTTTGCGCCGTCGAGTATGATCGCCCCCATCCCAATAAGCACTTCGTCGCCGATTTCGCAGGCATGCACGATGGCCTTGTGCCCGACAGTCACCCATTCGCCAACTATCGCTGGCAAGTCGTCAGCGACGTGGATTACTGAGCCATCCTGAATGTTGGAATGTGCCCCGATCACAATTGGGGCGATGTCGCCGCGTAGCGAGCATCCCGGCCAGACGCTTGCTTCCTCGCCGATAGTCACATCACCGGCCACAAACGCGCCGGGCGCGATGAACGCCGAGGGCGCCAAGCGCGGAGAGCGTCCAAGAAACATCGCGATCTGCTCTTTGAAAGTCATGAGTGCTATATATTCGCCTCTGGGCGCGCCTGCAACTCCAGGTGGCTTCAGCTTCCGAAGGCCATTCGGCTTAGCAATTTGTCGTGTTGGGTTGTTGACAGTTGGAAGATATTCAGGGCATACTGGCACTCAGATCAGCCAAGCCCCCATTTCAGCGTCCCTTTTCTCAAATGAACAAAGTCGAACTCGTTACCTCTGTCCAAAAAACTCTCGGAACCAGTAAAGCTGACGCTGAGCGCGCCGTGAATGCCGTCATTGATGGCATCAAGGCCGGCGTCAAGAAATCCAAGACGGTTCAGTTAATTGGGTTTGGCACGTTCAAAGTAGCTTCCCGCAAGGCTAGGACCGGGGTGAACCCCAAAACTGGGGAGAAAATCAAGATCAGGGCCTCGAAGACGGTGAAATTCATCACCGGCAAATCCTTTAAGGAGCTCGTGTAGGGATTTCCCCCCCGCACCGAGAAAACCCGTTTCGCCGCAAGGCAAAACGGGTTTCCTCATTTTTAGGTGTTTTTTAGCTCTGAAGATTGGATAATCGTTGACCTTCCAATCTTCTATGAAATCTCCCATCAAAATTGCTGTCACCGGTGCGGCCGGCCAGATCGGATATTCGCTGCTTCCCCGAATCGCGTCTGGCGGTCTTTTTGGACCGGATCAACCCGTCGAGCTGCATCTGATCGAGATTCCGCCGGCTCTAAAACCTCTCGAGGGCGTTGTGATGGAACTGCACGATTGTGCGTTTCCGCTGCTGCACAACGTGATTGCCACCGCGAACCTCGACGAGGGATTTCGCGAAGTGAACTGGGCTTTGCTCGTGGGGAGCGTGCCTCGCAGGGCGGGCATGGAGCGCAAGGACCTGCTCGGCATCAACGGGAAGATATTTGTAGAGCAGGGTCAGGCCATCGCCGAACATGCGGCCTCTGACGTTCGGGTGCTGGTCGTTGGCAATCCCTGCAATACGAACTGCTTGATCGCGATGAGCAATGGGAAAGATGTGCCATCAGATCGCTGGTTTGCCATGACGCGCCTCGATGAAAACCGCGCGAAGACACAGCTTGCCCTGAAGGCTGGCAAGCACTGGCGGAACGTTAGCAACGTGGCCATTTGGGGCAACCATTCCAGCACACTGTACCCGGACTTTTTCAACGCACGCATCGAAGACAAGCCTGCGACCGATTTGATTGCAGATCGGGAGTGGCTCGAGACTGATTTCATTAAAGCGGTGCAACAGCGCGGTGCGGCAATCATCCAGGCTCGCGGCGTTTCGTCCGCAAAATCCGCAGCGCACGGCGCGATTGAATCCGTGCAATCAATTGTTCATGCGACTCCAGGGGACGACTGGCACAGTGTGGCGGTCTGTTCGGATGGAAGTTACGGCATTGAGAAAGGACTCATTTGCTCGTTTCCGACGCGCTCGGACGGCACAAAACTCAACATCGTGCAGGATGTGCCTCTTAACGAGTTCGCAAAGGGAAAGGTCGAGGCGACCATCAACGAATTGAAAGAGGAGCGAGCGATGGTTGCAGAGCTGCTTCCGAGCTGAATCGCAATAGCGCGGAAGCTTGCCTCGACGTGTGAAGACCGATTGTCCCAGTCTCAGGCAGCTGATTCGCCTTTCTCGACGATTTGCCTGGCGAATTCTGCCATTTGAAGAATATCGCGGCTTCCCGGCGATCGAGCCGAAGGCATCGAGTGGGCTCCAAGTTGTTGTCGCCGAATTTCACCGCCTTGCCAGATCCACGCCTTGTGGCTAAATGGCCCGACCAGCCTTGGATCGCTCCAGGTGTGTATGGAAAGCATTCGCGGATTGATGGCGGCGGCAATGTGCATCGGTCCGCTATCTACGCTGACAACAAAGGCGGCGGCACCGACCAGCCAGATCATCTGTCGAATCGTTGTTCGATTTAGGAGGTTGATTGCATTGTCCGGCAAGTCGACTTGTATCGTCCCAACGCCGGCCAGGACGACGGTCATCGGACGTATGGCGCTGCAGAACTCGGCGACGTAGGCTTGCGAAAGCGACTTTCCTTCACCTCGCGCAAACGGGTGAAGGAGGATGAACGTGAGGTTTTGAAGGGAGGCATCAACGGGTGTTCCCGGAGGAAGCGGAAAAACAGGATTGGCGACTTTCGGAAGACCAAGCGCCTCCAGGATTCTCAGATACCTGAGCACAGAGTGCTCTCCGCGGCGCACTGGCGTGAGGTCGTCGTAAAGCCACCTCGCACCCTCGCGTGCGTCAGCCATTCCGACGCTTCGGCGTGCCCGGCTCAAGCGCGCCATCAGCGCGCTTCGAAGCAAGCCTTGCAGGTCCAATGCCACGTCGGGGCGAATGTGTTCGAGGCGAAGCGCCCAAGGAACGGAACGGAGCATGCCGGCGATGCCGCGAAATTTTTCCCGAGGAAACGTGACGGTTTTATCAATCGCGGGGTTGTCCGTCAAAAGCGGCTCCCATCGTTCATCGACGAGCCACGTGATTCTCGTATCGGGCAGGAATTCCTTTAGCGCGGCCGCGCAGGGAATCGCGTGAATAATGTCTCCGAACGAACCCGGTTTGATCAGTAGGAGCGTCTTCGGTGGCGCCAAACGCGTAAGAGAGGGTAAACGGCTAGCGCCCCACCGCGAGACGCTCGGCGAGTTTTCGCGGCAGACCGGCTTCGATAATGGCCTTTTGAGCGGCCGCCAAGTCGTACTCTATGCGCCGCAGTTGCACCTCGTTGCTGCTTGTGTCGTAGATGCAATAGGCGGCACGCCAGTCTCCGTCGCGAGGCTGTCCAACGCTCCCCACATTGATGAGGTACTTTTTTCCGTGTTGGAGGGCAAGAACGTCGAGCGGAAGAATTCTCACACTCCCATCGCGAACATACGCTTTCGGTGTGTGGGTGTGGCCGATGAAGCAGAGGGAGGTATGCTGGTAATTAAAGCTGGCGGCTGCGTCGAGCTGATTGAAGACATAGCCCCATTTGTGCGGAGTGTCCAAAGTGGCATGAACGATGGTGAAATCGCGCACCTGGCGCTGAAGACGCAGTGAGCGCAGCCATTCCTTGTCCTCGTTCGAAAGCTGTTCGCGTGTCCAATTGATCGCTTCCTCGGCGAGGGCGTTAAAACCCTCCTGATCGCCAAGCATCGACGCTTGCTCGTCGTGGTTGCCTTTGACGACTGGACACTCCAGCTTGCGCACGAGTTCGATGCATTCTCTTGGAAAGGCATTATAGCCGACGATGTCGCCCATGCAAACGTGATGGGAGCACATGTGTGCCTTGGCATCGGCCAGGATGACCTGCAATGCGTGATAGTTGGCATGGATGTCGCCAAAGATTGCGAAGCGCATGGAAGAGATTGCTTAGTGGTCTACTAAATTTATGCGCTGAGCCTCCGGAACATCCAGTTTCTTTTCAAGTTCCTGCAGCGTGGTTATCAGGGCGGGCTTTCGCTCTTCGGGTCCTTCGTCGTACAGCCTCTTCAAAAGCACGTAAGCGATCTTTTCGCGCCCGGGGCACTTTGCGAGCTCGTAGCCCGCGAAGCGTCTCGTGTAGGCCGGGGCATCCGGAAACCGCGAGGCTTCGAGAAAAGCTTCGCCTGCCCCGCAATGGTCCTCAAATTTGTCGCGAAGCAGAATCGCAAGGCTTCTGTAAAGAAAGAAACTTTCGGGATTGTTCTTGATGCCGCGCTCGAGATAGTCGCGTCCGAGCTTGAAATACTGGCGCTGGTTGCGAATGCGTAGTGCCTCGCTGGGCTGCGAAGCGTCCTGCAGGGCGGCAATGCTGGCATTCCACGCCATCTGCCAGGCGGCCATGTCCCAATAGAGGAGCGAGCGCGGCTGAAGAGTCGTCACGGTGTCGAAGAGACCGGCCATACGTCCCCACTCGGTACGCTCCCAGGCATTGTTGGCTTCAATCCAAAGATAGGCGGCAAGGGGAGAACGGAAGCCGCTTAGGGCCGCCAGGAAGCCCATTTGGCCGACTCTTTCGCGCAGCCCGAGATCAAGCGGAACCTTCCGTAGCCGAGCCACCTCTTGCGCGGCATCCAGGGAATTTTCGAAAGGGGCTTTGAGGAATCCGAAGATTCCGATCAACACGATGGCGATCGTCTTGCGGGTCATAGTTCTCTCCCTGCAAAGATGAAGGCCGCCACCGCGAAATACACAGCAACGTAGGTCCATCCCAGGGCAAAGGTTCCCAGGAATACGTTCAGAGGTATAACGGCTCCGGCAATCACGTCATCAACCACGTTGAAGGATTGAAGGTCCGGAAATAGGAGGGCGATGAAGCCGACGATAAGGCGTGTCCACCATTTTATTTCCAACCCCTGCAGCCAATACTCGCGCGCCGTGGATTGCAGGTGGCCGATGAAGTAGATCGCGGCCGCGATCATCACCGTGAAGAGAGAGGATGTTGCAAAAGTGGAAATCAGGAGCGTGAGCGATGCAAGGAGGGCAGACTTTACGAAGATTATGAGAATGCCAGGCACCAGATTGATGTTGAAGGTTGCGTCTGTGACAGCTTTCAGCGCAGCCACCATATCCTCCGAGGGTCCGCCGGTAAATTGCGATCGAGTTTCGGTGAGGACGCTTTGTTGACGCAGCCAGAGCACCAGGCAGAACACCGCGCTCATCAGAAGGGTAAACAAAAGGAGCAGCAGAACGATTCCTGCGAGTTTGCCCAGGAGATAAACGAAGCGCGGGACGGGTTTGGAAAGAAGGTTATAGATCGTGCGTTCCTCGAGGTCCTTGGGCAGAAAGCTTGCCGTGGCGAGAATGGCGAGCAAAGAGGTAAAGATCGACATTGCGCCGAGGCAGACGTCCTTCAGCATCTGGAATTCCTCCTGAAACGTCAGTCGCGCCATGATCGCTGAACTGACGATCGCACAAAGGGCAAACACAAGGATGATGTAGAAGATCTTTTGGCGGACGAGTTCGGTAAACGTGTTCTTTGCGATGGCAGAGATCTGAATGGTCATGAGGGCATTCGAATCCGGGTCTTGTCGCTCGACTGGCGTCTTTCTGAAACGAGAAATCGAGTGCCGACGTTCTTTCCTTCCAAAGCGGCCGCGATCTGACCCGGTTTTCGACCGTCCAGAATGCAAGTGGCGATACCATGTGTGATTGCGAAATCCACCGCCTGGAGTTTCGCACGCATCCCCCCGACGGACATCTCCCCCTTGTCCGGTCGCACGTGGTGGAAAAGATCGGAAATGTTCCCCGCGATCGCGACGCGGCTTCCCTCGGAATCCGTTAACCCATCGGACGAGGTAAGTAGGAGAAGAAGGTCCGCATTGACAAGATGGGCCACCTCGGCTGAGAGGCGGTCGTTATCACCAAAGCGAAGCTCCTCGACGGCGACTGTGTCGTTTTCGTTGATAATCGGCACGATATTGCCGGCTTTAAGAATGCGTTCGATTGTGTTGAATGCGTTCTGACGGCGCATCCGGCTGTCGATATCGTCGTGCGTCAGCAAAAGCTGAGCCACAATGAAGCCATGCCGCCGGAAGGCGGCCGCATACATGCGCATGAGCTCCGGTTGACCCGCAGCGGCACATGCTTGCTTGCCGGGAAGGTCTTCTGGACGGCTGTCCAGTCTTAGCAAATGCACTCCCGCGGCGATTGCGGCGCTGCTGACAATCACGCAGGAATTTCCTGCCTTCATTAGAAGGGAGATCTCGGCGGCGATACGGCGAAACTGGCTGCCGTCCAATGCGCGACCTGCGGATCGTGAGAGCGTACCGGTTCCAAATTTGATGACGAGGCGGGGCATGGGATGGATCAAAATTCTCGGCGCAGACCGCTCAACGTTCAACGACCAATCGAGGGCCGGGCTTCATTCCTGCGCGCATCAGGCCTTAAGAGTTGGGCGCTCTGCGTTGTCGCGGCTACCGGCTATCAGTTCGAGGAATCCGCTTTCCAGGGCAAGGGATTCCTGAACGCCAAGCGCTAGGCGGCGGCGCAGGGATTCAAGCGTATCCAGCCGGCGCAGCAGATCCTCGGTCGTCATTCTCGTGGCCAGGATCTTGACGACCGGCTCTTCCGAAGCGAAACCATGTTGAACCCTCAGCGCCTCCCCGAGAGCGTCGACTATGACCTGAAGCAGACGGTCGCGCTCGCGTAGAGCGCCCGCTTCGATGAGTGCCTTGATCTGCCCGGCACGTTCCTCGAGCCAGGAAGAGTCTTCGCACGCCTGTTTGTAGCGCGCGGTCTCCTTGCGCAGGATGCTCTCGTAGTCTGAGGACACCTTTTCGCGCAGATCGGAGAGGACGCTCTGAAAAGATCGAGTAAATCGGAAAGCCTCCGCGACGCCGGGCCTGGACTTGTTGACGAGGCAGTCTCCCAATGTTTTGAGAATGGAGACCTCCTCGGCGGCAGGCATTCGCCTGGCTGTATCCAGAAGGGGAGTTTCGACGCAGCGCGAGCGAACGGTTTCCAGGATCGCCTTGGGACGCGTGCTAAGAAGAAGAATCAGAGAGCCCGGAGGCGGCTCTTCCAAGGTCTTCAAAAACGCGTTGGCCGCCTGCTGCTGCATGCGATCGGCGTCGTGGATGATCGAGACTTTGCTGCTGGAAAGGAGGGGCTTACGCTGAATGGAGTGTTCGAGGTCACGGATCTGATCAATGACGATGCGTCGTGATTTCGACTCCGGCTGCACCATATGCAAGTCGGGATGAGCAAGGGCACCCTCCGGAGCGCATTCCAAGGCCAGAGCGGCAAGACGGATCGCCAGCCAGTACTTTCCGCTTCCGGTCGCGCCGCTTAGAAGATAGGCATGCGCAAGCCGGCCCGCCCGGCGAGTTTCGCTCAGCCGTTCAAACGCCAATTCCTTTGAAAATGGCATGGGCATTAAGGACCGCGCGAATTTCGCGGGCGATTTCCGTTTTGGATTTGGTTGCATCCAGCACACGGATCCGATCCGGCTGGGCGGCGGCGAGCTCCAGGTAACCGCGACGCACGGCCCTGTAAAATTCGGGAGTCTGTTCTTCCATCCGGTCGCGATCCCCGGGGGGACGCCGGGCCAGTCTTCTGTGCGCCTCGGCAGAGTCCATATCGAGAAGAAATGTGATGTTCGGGAGCCTGGGTCCGGCGGCAAAGCGGTTGATCATTTCGACGGCTTCGGCGGGAATTTTTCTGGCGACGCCCTGATAGACAGAGGTCGAGTCCAAGAAGCGGTCAGAAATGACGACTCGTCCGGCACCCAGGGCGGGAAGGATTTCCTGCCGTACGAGTTGGGCGCGGCTTGCCGCAAAAAGGAGAAGCTCCGCCTCCGGCTTCATGTCGCGGCCCTCGACGGAATGCTGCAAGAGGTGCCGGATGATGTTGCCAATCGGCGTGCCACCTGGCTCGCGCAGAACGACGGGCGTACTGCCTGCGGCCGACAGTGATTCGACAAGCAGGCTGATCTGGGTGCTCTTGCCACATCCTTCAGAACCCTCGAAGCTGATGAAGAAACCTGTTTGACTCATGCGGGATATGCCGGAGATCATGAATCTTGATGAGCAAGACTTCCGTGCAAAGCAGGAAAATATGTTTCGTGGAAATAGAGGAGGGCGCCGAAGCCTTCTTTGAAGACGCGTTTGACGGTCACGATGTCTCCTTCGTCAAACGCCTCGATGCAGTGCCTGAGGACACCGAAGTGTTGTCCGTTTTCATTGGCGAAAGGGTTGACGCTTCTTTTCTCGATGCTCATCCCATGACTCGGCTGGTCGCCACCCGCTCGACGGGATGCGACCATATCGACCTCGATGCATGCGCCAGCCGTGGAGTTGTCGTTGCCAATGTCAGCAATTACGGCGAGAACACCGTCGCCGAGCACACCTTCGCGCTCATCCTCGCGCTCTCTCGGCGCCTGAGGGATTCGGAGCAGGCTGTCCGTACCGGGCGTTTCAGCCGGCAGCGCCTGCGTGGGTTCGACCTGCGGGGCAAGACACTTGGCGTTGTCGGGGCGGGCCGTGTCGGACTCCATGTCATCCGCATTGGAATCGGCTTTGGGATGCGTGTGGTTGCCTACGACGCAAAGCCCCATCCCTTCTACACCGAGCTGCTCGATTTTCACTACGTTCCCTTTGAGCAATTGATGCGCGAATCCCATGTGGTGACCTTGCACGTGCCTCTCAATTCCACGACGCGACATATGATTAACCGGGAAACGCTTGCGCTCTGTCGCCCCGAGGTTTTCCTCGTCAACACCGCGCGAGGCGGCTTGATCGACGCCGGTGCTGTGATCGAGGCTCTTGACAGTGGACAAGTCGCAGGTGTTGGTCTCGATGTGCTTGAGGACGAGCGGATTTTCCATGGGGGAGCGGCGCCAATCCTGGGCGAGAAGATTGCCGAACGCGTGCGCAACACTGCGGTGGCCAGGGAAACCTCCGCCCAGCGGGTGGCGGAGTTTTCAAAGCTTGTTGCCCACAGCCGGCTTCTGCGTCGGCCGGAAGTGGTTCTCACCCCGCACGTCGCCTTCAACAGTTACGAAGCCATCGAGCGTCTCAGCACATTGACAGTTGAGAATATCCGGAACTATCTGGAGGGCCGCCCTCTATTCGATTGCTGCACATGAACTACTGGCTCGTTAAACAGGAACCCTCAGCGTATTCGTGGGATGATTTTGTCAAGGACGGCAGGACCGCCTGGACGGGTGTCAGGAATTATCAGGCGCGCAATAACCTGCGGGCCATGAGATTGGGAGATCGCGTGTTCTTCTATCATAGTGTGAAAGATAAGTCCGTCATCGGCGAGGCGGAGGTCGTTCGCGAAGCGTACGGGGATCCGACAGCTGAGGAAGGGGACTGGAGCTCGGTCGACCTGAAGCCGATCAGGCCTTTGCCACATCCGGTTCAGCTCGCTAAGATCAAGGCCGAAAAGAGACTAGCCGGAATGGCGTTGCTGCGCCACTCTCGGCTCAGCGTGACGCCGGTTTCGGCGCAGGAGTACCGCGCGATCGCAGAGCTCTCCAAGGGCTGATTTCCGCTGGCGCTCACCGGAAAGAGGGACGAATTTGTGCAATGATCACATACCGACGGGCGGGAGTCGCTTCTACCTTCTCGCCGACGTTTTCGGCTGTGCTTGCGGAAGCCGCGTCCTTTGCGCGCCATTGCGGCGCGGAGCTCGAGATCATTCATGCCGCGGCCTTTGACGCGGAAAAGGAGAAGCGTTTTGTCGAGACGATCGGACGAAGCGCGGCAATTCGCTGGGTCAACGAAGAGCGCCCGTCGCAAGCGATCATCGCCGCGGCGCAGGACTACGATTACGAGCTTCTGATCGCGGGTGCTCTCCAATTCGAAGACGCCGACAGACCGTTTACCAGCAGTGTCGCGCGGGAACTCATGCGCGATGCTCCCTGTGACCTCTTGCTCGTCCCGAGACCGCTCGAATCGCCAGGCGTCTTGCGCCGCGTTGTTTTCGCTCTGGAACCTGGCGAAGACGTCGCGCTGTTTCTTCGCAATTCCGTGAACCTTCTGCGACCTGAGCACGTCACGATCGCCGTGACGGAAACTCCATTTGCTGCGGCGATTGCTGCATCGCGAGGCGAGGAGCCGCGGGATGTGGACGCATGGCTGGGGGAGCTTTGCGGGTTGCTTTCCGGTGGAGCTACAGAAATCGAGACTCGTATTGTGACCTCGAATACCGGGTATGGGTTGTGTGACGTCATCCAAGGGCTCGAGGCGGATCTCCTCGTGGTGAGGGCGCTGCCAGACGACCGGGGAGGCACACTGCCTCTTCACGTGGACTGGCTGTATCAGGTAATCCCCACGCGCTTGCTTGTGGCGAAGGATACGGGACGAAATCGAAAGTAGATCAAGATGAACAGCTTCTCCGCCTTGGAGAGCCGATAGCGCTTTTGAAAGACCCGGAAACCGTCGGATTCCATGCGCGAAAGGATCCTTTCGTAAATCGTACGCATAATCTCGGCTGGCCTGAGGGCGTTTGCGTCTTCCGCGGGAAGCGCGCGGCGGGCTTCCGCGAAAAGCTCCCGAGCCCGAGCCGCTTCGGACTGCATGAGTGCTTTGAAGTTTTCGCCCGGTTCGCCTCGCAAAAGACCGGCCTCGCTTACTTGGTGCTTTCGAAGATCTTCGAGGGGAAGATAAATGCGTCCAGCGGCAGCGTCTTCGGCCACGTCGCGGAGAATGTTGGTCATTTGCAAAGCGTTGCCGAGAATTTCAGCGTAGATCTTGCTTTCGGGATTCCTGCAGCCGAAGATCTCGATGCTAGCGAGACCGACAGCACTGGCGACGCGCCAGCAATAGGCGCGCAGCTCCTCGTGGGTCTGATACCGGATTGGCTCGATGTCCATCTCGACTCCCCGCACGATCTCGACAAGAAGCCGTCGGTCGATTTTGTAGCGTGCGAGGACCTTGGCCAGCGCCGGAGGCAGCGTGGCGCCGGTATGGAGAGCGCTTTTCCAGTGGCCGAGCAATTCGCGCTTTTCCGCTGGAGAACGTCCCGGCTCGTCGGCGATGTCATCGACAGCGCGGCAGAAGTCGTAGAATACCAGTGCATCCATCCTTCGGTCCGGCGAAAGGCATCCGAGAGCAAAGGCGAGATTGGATTTCCGCGCGTTCGCCCGCGCAGCAAGCTGCAGTGCAGGGACATTCACAGGCGCTTGTCCGAACTGATGCGTCCGTCTCGTATTTGAATGAGACGCTTTGGTCTGCCGCCCAGTCCGCCATCGTCTCCCGCCCAGAGCACGCAAAGTCCCAATTCTTGGGCAGTCCGCACTGCGAGATCGACGAGCTCATCGCTTCCTCGGGGCGAGAGGGCGATCAAGATTCTTGGGCGATGGACCAGAGCGCGTGCGAAGGCAGCGCGCCACTGTGCGGATGGGAGTAGACATCCGGCGAGTTGAGTTTCGAGGTGCGCGATTCCACAGAAGTCGAGCACTTCCGAAGTTCGCGCGCGGGCGGCGTCGGCATCGGTCCCGCAGATGCGAAACAGAGGCATTGCCACGTTTTCCGCCACGGAAAAGGATGGCAGCAGGCAGGGGTTGTGAAAAAGAAAGCCGAAAGTCTCATTACGAAACCGCCGGAGTTCCTCCTCAGCGAGATGGGAAACGCTCTGTCCATTCAGGAAGATTGTTCCGGAGTCGGCGGGCTCGATCAGGCCAAGAATACTGAGCAGGAGGCTTCTACCGGGGTAGTCCGGGCCGTGAAATTCGCAAACCATTTTCGAATCGAACGAGGCCGTGACGTTTTCGATCGATGCCTCTGCGGTCTCACTCCAATTCATACGATGGCAGCAGAGGTTCTGGCAGGAAAGAACGGGATTCATCTCAGAACGTGATGGATTGCGCGCCGCCCTCGCAGCGCTTGTAGAAGCACACCCAGGAGGCGAGGATCCATCCTCCCGAGATTGCGCAAAGAATTTCGAGAAGGATCGCCCACACGTTCCTCCAGAGGGCGGCTGCAAGCCAGGCAGTGCCGGCGTGTTGAAAACCCTTCAGCAGAAAAAGCAGCCCGAAGGCGGAGAGAAGAAAGACGAGACAGGGAAGCCCATGCCTCTTGAGAAATCGCCCATGTGCGGCTACCGCGCCGCGCAGGGAATCGTTGTGAAGCACAAGCCGGATTTGCACAGTGGCCAGGGCGAGCATGACCGTTGCCAGCGCGGGGCGCGCGAGCGCTTCGGCGGCTGCAAACGTCCTCCAGCCCACGGCTTCGCCGGTGATCCAGGCCTCGAAAAAGATCGGCAGATGGATGAGAGCGAAAGTTGCAAGAATAATCACCAGTGCCCATTTGAGCACGAATCCCATGCGGCGCACGGCAAAATGCAGCACACGGGCACGGCGAAAGTGCAAGCCACGCACCCAGCCGTAGGCAACGAGAAGCAGATAGACCTGGAGGCATGTTCCCAGCAAGTACTCGAAGGCAAAGGAGAGCGCGTTCACTAGGCTCGAGACGAGGAGAAACTCGCGGAACGAGAGAATCTGTGCAAGCTCGGGCAGGGCGAGAAGCGTCAGGGGTTTGGCAATAGCTGCGAGGGCGCATGCGCCCAGAGCGATAAGCAACAGCCATCCCCAAATGCCAAGTCGTCGCGAAAGTGCGCGGGCGAGCTCAGCGGTGAGTCCGCGGTAGTTGGCAAGAAATAGAAACCCACAAAGGATTGAGATGGGAAACGTTGCGACCAGACAATTGAGAGAACCTGCCAGCGATTCGGAAGCAGGAAGGATTGCAGTGAGGGCGATCTGCACCGGCTCGGGCCCCGTCCGAACGAGCAATGGACTGATGTCCGGAATCCGTCCCATCCTCCAGTGAAGCAGGCAGAAATCCGCCAACTGGAAAAGACCGTAGGCGAGCGCTAGTCCGGCGGGAAGTTTCCAGATCAGGGCATGACGGAGAACGCATCTCCATCCATTGACGTAGGCGTCTCGCACCGAGGGCGCACACAGGGCAAGCACCCATGCCGCAACGATCGGCAGGAAGAGCCATTTGATTTCCGAATGCACGGCGCAACTTGAGACAGAAAATTTCGCTGGGAACGAGTCTTTCCACCGCCGAGAGTCGTCGCTTCATGACATTGGCCAACAAAATCACAATCGCCCGGATTTTGCTGATTCCAGTCTTTGTGCTCTTCGCTGTTTATTACGGAAGAAGTGTCGAGCAGGGACAGCCCGAGGAGTGGCAGCGGTGGGCTGCCGTCACGGTCTTTCTCGTGGCATCGGTAACGGATTGCCTGGATGGGTGGGTGGCCCGGCGGTTCAGTCAACGAAGTCGACTTGGGGCTGTGTTGGATCCCATTGCAGACAAGGGGCTGCTATTGACTGCGATCATCACGCTGAGCCTAAGCAAATGGACATACGCGTTCCCGCTTTGGTTTCCGGTTCTCGTCATCGCACGCGACGCGGTAATCGTTACCGGCTGTGTCGTATTGAAACATCTGAACGGCCATCTCGACGTGCGCCCGAGTTCGTTGGGAAAAATGGCTTCGGCTCTGCAGATGGTTGCTGTTTCCTGGGTGATGCTGCAACTGCCCTTCCACATCTATTCGGTATATGCCGCGGGACTCTTTACGCTCGTAAGCGGTATCGGTTACTTGCTCGACGGGCTTGCACAGCTCCGGGACCACAACAATGCGTAACGTCGCAATTGTTGGCCGACCGAATGTCGGAAAGTCCGCGCTCTTTAACCGTCTTGCCCGCCGCAAGATTTCGATCGTTCACGATCAGCCCGGCGTAACGCGCGACCGCATTACCGCGATTTGTCGGTTGGGCGCCGCGCCGTTCGAAATCGTCGATACTGGCGGAATCGGCGCCGATCCCGACCCGGATTTTGCCGGACCGACTCAGGAGGCCGCGCAGATTGCCATCGAAAGCTCAGACGTCCTGCTCTTCGTCGTCGATGGAAAGGACGGTGCCACGCCGCTGGATCTTGAACTTGCGAACAAACTTCGGCGCTCGGGCCGGCCAACGATCCTTGTTGTCAATAAAGTCGATACGCCCGATCACGAAAGCTTCGCGGCAGATTTCGCGCGTCTGGGATTTTCTCAAACGCTCGGAGTAAGCGCGGCCCACGGCCGAGGCATTGCCGAGCTCGTCGAGGCGATCGAAAGTCTCCTTCCGGCAGCGAAGGACGATAGCACACAGCTGGAAGCACCCCGACTGGCATTCGTCGGCCGACCTAATGTCGGAAAATCCTCCTTGATCAATGCAATCCTGGACGACCGGCGCGCCATTGTCAGTCACATCCCAGGGACAACCCGGGATGCGGTTGATATTGCCTGCGAGCGGGCTGGGCGACGCTTCGTCCTTTGCGACACCGCCGGGATCCGCCATCGCTCCAAGCACAACGCGTCCGTCGAGGTTTTCAGCGTCATGCGCTCTGAGGAGGCTATCAAACGGGCGGACCTTTGCATTCTCGTCATCGACGCCACGAGCGGGGTGACTGCACAGGACAAGAAAATAGCAGGTTTGATCCAAAAAGCGTGCAAGGCTGCTCTCGTTGCACTCAACAAATGGGACCTGGTTTTGGCTCCTGGGCAATCTGATTCCGACCTGTTGCGCCAGCATGTCGCGCGCGTTCGGGAAGAGCTGTTTTTTCTCGATTACGCCCCGGTTGTCGTTCTCTCAGCGAGATCCGGGGGAAACGTGCGAAGGCTGTTTACGATGATCGAAAAGATTCGACAGCATGCGACCCGCCGGACAGGCACGGGCGAGTTGAACCGTCTTTTGCGTGCTGTCATGGAACGTCAACCGCCTCCCTTGCACGGCAAGCGACGGTTCAAGCTGCTTTACGCCACCCAACTTGCGCCTGCTAACCCGGCTGCGTTTCAGGTCCCCGAGTTCTTGCTTTTCGTAAACGACCCGCGACTTCTGCCCGAAAGCTATATGAATTTTCTGCGGGCGCGCTTGCGGGAGAAATGGGAGTACCCCGGCTTACCAATTTTGCTGAGACAGCGCGGGCGCGAAAAGCGCGAGGCGGGCGCCCGAGCCTAAGGAATCGAATGCGGAGCGTCGCCACCTCATCGTGTCTGAACACAAAGGCGTTTGTGAACCGCACGGGCTATGGGATTTTGCAGATCGACGAGCTCGGGTTTCGCGCCGCGCAGAGCGCCCATGAGGTGAACAAGCCAATAGATGCAAAGCACCGTGGCCATGATCGGAAGGAGTAAACGAAGCCTCCTGACCACTGCATTCCAGTCGCGAAACCTGCGGCCGCGCAATGCTTCCCATCCAAGCATCAGAGCAGCCCCCACAAGCACGATCACTGCCGGCAGAGCGGCGACGTTGAGATAAAGGGCGCGAGAGAGATCTCCTCGCACCAAAGCTTGGGTTGCTCGCGTTCCTCCGCAAAACGGACAAGGAAGCCCGGTTGCACCCTTGAAGACGCATGAGGGCAGACTTGGGAACCCAGCTGGCGGCGCGAGAGGTACGAGGGCCGCGCCAACGAGCAAGGCGATGATGGTGACCGACGCGACCACGCGAGACTTCCGCTGATCAGGGCGCAGTGGCGGTTCACTCATCGCCTTCAGGAAGGCTCCGCCTTGTCAGGTCTCGCGAACTCCGCGCGGAGATCACCAGTGTGATTTCGCCTCTTGGATGGCGAGTCTGATAATGGGCACGGAGCTCCGCCGGAGTGCCGCGCCGGTATTCTTCGAATTTCTTTGTCAATTCCCGCGCAACGCACACCTGTGCCCCGGGAGCGATTTCAACAAGGACGTCCAGGGTTTTTAGCAAGCGATGCGGAGACTCGAAATAGATACTTGTTTCATGACGCGCGATGGAGCGCTCCAGTTCTTGACGGCGCCGACCGCTCTTCACAGGCAGAAATCCCCCGAAAAAGAAGGCGTCAGGTGGAAATCCCGAGCCTACGAGGGCGGTGAGAACGGCGCTGGGTCCGGGTAAAACATTTACGGGGAGCCCGCGTTCCCGGCAGGCGCGGATGAGACGGAATCCCGGATCCGATATTCCGGGCATGCCGGCATCCGTCACGAGCGCGACGGATTTACCACCGGCGATTTCCTCGACCAACGCGGCCGTGCGGGAGGCTTCATTGTGCTCATGCATGCTGAGCATCGGCTTCTTGATATTATGATGAAGCAGAAGCACAGAGGAGTGACGTGTATCCTCGGCCGCGATGACATCGGCTTCGCGCAAAGCCTGCAGCGCTCGCAGCGTGATATCCTGCAAATTCCCAATCGGTGTCGGGATAACGGTGAGCAAGGTCTTTTACCAGCCCTCGGCAACCTCTGCCGCCAACTTAATAGCGGCATCTCTCGCAGCCACAGGAATTGCCTGGCGCTCGGTCGTCTGAAGATCGCTGTTGCTAAAAAACGACGTATCGCCGCGGACCCTCCCCTTCTTGAGAAGGCTGCCCGTCACGCGATCCGACACCTGATAGGCGATATCCATGTGGAATCCAAACTCCGCGGTGGCTAGGACGTTATTTTGGACTGAGCGAATCGAGCGGCGTTCGACCTTGGTCACGGTGCAATTCAGGACGGCATCGGCAATGTCGTCAGAGACAATAGTGTAGGTGCCGTCCTCCTGCAGCGTCTTGATGAGCGTGTCGGCCAAAAGAACCTCGACGCGGGGTTCGTAGGTCTTGTTCTTGAAGGTAGGGACAGCCAGAGTGCGAACGAATCGCATCGGTGTAGGCCGGATTTCCCCAAGCTTGTATCCGCACCCGCCGAGAAGGGTGCAGACAATCACTGCTGCAATCAGGCGGATCATTGTGTGGGCAGAAGAGGCTCGATGGGCTGCAGATCCCGAGATTCGGTACGCAAACGCGGCTGCTTTACGACGGGAAGCTCGTCTGGAACAATCTCTCGCTTGGGCGGTCCGCTGTAGTCGGACAGCGCAGAGGTTTCGACCTGGGCCTGCAGGCGACGGCGGAGGGCAAGTTTTTCCCCCGATTCCGCGCGTTCCGACCCGACACGAAGAATGTCCTCGCCGAACTGGCTCCGAAGTTCCTCGATGCGAGTCTTGGCCGTTTCAGCGTCGGCTGTCTTCGGCTGCTTGCGAATGACGTCGTTGTAATAGATGATGGCCGCCTTGTAGTTTTTCGACCAGTCGTAGTACTGGGCGATTGCCATGAGGTTTCCGGCTTCGGATCGCCCGATGGTGGCCAGGTTGTCTCGAGCCTGCGGAGCTTTTTCGCTCTTTGGATATTGGAGGAGAAAGTCTTCGAAAGTCTCCTTCGAAAGAACGAGCGCGGAAAGATCCTGGGAACTCGAAGTCAATCCAAGCTGCATATAGATATAGGCAATTTGGTAAAGAGCGTCATCGCAGACGTCGCTGTTCGGATATTTGTCAAGCACCTTTTGGTAGGCCCCGCGGGCCTCCTTGATCGCCTTCAGACGCTGGAAGGCCAGACCGAGATTGAACTGCGTTATCGGCGCATAGATACTATACGGCGCATTCTTGAGAATGGCCTCATACATCTTTTGAGCACGTTCGGCGCCCGTAATGCCGGGCACGGGAACCGAATAACCAAGAACCATGACTCGACTAAGATCCAGATACGAATTCGCGATGAGGACCTGCCTGGCGACTGCTCCCTCGAATTCCGGTGTGTCTGGATAGGTCGTAATCAACTTCTGGTAAGCATCGAAGGCTGGGCTCCACCTGCCTTGTATCAGCAGAAGGTCGGCGATTTGCAGTTGCGCTTTAGAGGCGAGTCTCGAACCGGGGTAGGTTTTCAAGAAGCTCTTGTAGGCAATAAGGGCGCGGTCGTAGTTCTTTGCGGCGTACAGATCCTCGGCAGCCCGGAAGGCGCTCTTGTCATCTTCGAAACGACGGGCGGGGACCGTTTCGCTCGCTTGAGCAGCAGCAACTTGACTCGGAATTTGAGCGTTGAGCGTGCATGGAAACGTCAGCGCAAGAAGGAGGAGCGGCGCAGGGAGTCGAAAAAACATTCAGGGGGCGAAACCTAGGAAACATCGCAGCCTGCGTCAAGCTGCATACTACCCTCAAGACGCTGGCATCGCTCAATAAATCGACATACCTTCAACGCATGAGGCTCCTCCTCATTGATGGTCACTACTATCTGTACCGCTCGTACTTCGCCATTCGAGGTCTTACGAACTCGCGAGGTGAGCCTACGAATGCCATCTATGGATTTCTGAAAGCCATGCGCAAGATGGTAGCGGATTTGCAACCCGGCCTTGGCGCGGTTGTGTGGGATCACGGCCTGC
The DNA here is from genome assembly GCA_036525415.1 of Terrimicrobiaceae bacterium. GTDB lineage: Bacteria > Verrucomicrobiota > Verrucomicrobiia > Chthoniobacterales > Terrimicrobiaceae > DASTFP01. Next base: position 53,984 of record DATDAL010000057.1, read on the forward strand.
CTGACCGGCGCACAACTCTCCAGGCTGCCTACAAGCAACACCGTCCCGAGATGCCTCCGGAGATGCGCTCTCAAGAGGCATGGCTCCAGGCAAACGTGCCATTAGCAGGGTTCGCCAGCCTCAGCGTTCCAAACACAGAGGCCGACGATCTCATCGCTTCTTATGCCCGCAAAGCTGTGGAAGATGGTCATAAGGTCGTCATCGCGACCAACGACAAAGACATCCTTCAACTCACAAGTGAACACGTAGCCATCTATTCGACGGCCAAAATGGACGCCGGAACCAATGGCTTTGCGCTGCTAGGTCCCGAAAAGATCAAGGAGAAATGGGGCGTTGAGCCCCGGCAAATTGCTGAAATTCTCGCGCTGACCGGCGACACCTCGGACAATATCCCCGGGGTTCCGGGCGTGGGCGCGAAAACCGCCGCCCAACTCGTCCTTATGTATCAAACCGTGGAAAATCTGCTCACACAGATTGATACTGTGGAGCCGGAAAAATTAAGGCAAAAGCTTGAAAATGCGAAAGATCTGATTCAAGCGAATCGTCGGATGGTGGCCCTTGACGAGGATCTTCCCTTACCGAAGCCGGTTGACGATCTAATGATCGCCCCGCAATACGATCCATTGATTGCGGCGCTTGAGGCGTGTGAGTTCAAGAGCCTTTTGAAGGAGATTCGAGCAGAATCCGAGCGCAGCAGGATTGTTGAACAGGGACAACTCTTCTAGGCGGCCTCCTGTTCGAAGTAAGAAAAAGTGAGTTTCGCACGTTCTGGCTCGGAAATTGCTTGCTCTAGCAAGTCAAGTGCCTGATTTTCCTCTCGCAAATGGCGGGAATGGAGCAGATTCAAGGGTTGGCGCTGCAGCAGACGCTGTCGCCGCAGATGCAGCAAAGCTTGCATATATTGCAAGCGCCGCTGATGGAACTTCGGCAGCTTGTTACAGCGGAGTTGGAAGCCAATCCGACTCTCGAGGAGGAGCCGCGGGAGATTGCGCGGGAAGAGGAAGTTCAGGAATTGCAGAAGGCGGACCTCGCGGACCAATGGAACGAGTATTACGCACAGCGTGCAACGTCTGAACCGTGGACGGCGGATGCGCAGGCGAGGCGCCAGCATTTTTTTGACTCTCAGACGAAGGCGCCCACATTGCAGCAGCACCTTTTGGATCAGGTAAGCGGGTCGGACATGAGCAGCCGGGAGAGGGGAATTGCACTAGTGATTATCGGAAACATTGACGACCGGGGATACCTGCGCGCAACGGCGGGCGAGATATCCGCGCAGGCCGGTTGTTTGGAGGAGGCGGCAGAGCGAGTGATCGAGAGCGTGCAGGGCTTTGAGCCCGCAGGCGTGGCAGCGCGCGATCTTTCGGAGTGTCTGCTCATTCAGTTACGCCGCAGCGGCAGACAATACAGCCTGGAAAGCCGAATTGTGCAGCATCATCTCGAAGAATTGAGCCGGCGCAAGCTTCCCGAAATCGCCCGGCAGTTTCACGTCTCGCTCGACGATGTTCAGCATGCCGCGGAATCCATCGCGCGGTTGGAGCCCCGGCCGGGGCGTCCCTTCTCCGCGGAAGAGGAGCAAACGATTCTTCCTGACGTGATGGTAGAGCGAGACGGCGATACCTACACCGTGTCGCTCAATGACGACGAGATCCCCTCCTTGCGCATCGGCGACGGGTACAAAGACATGCTTTCCCAGTCGGGAGCAGATCGCGAGGTGCGGGATTACCTCCGGGACAAGATTCGCGGGGGAAGATTTTTCATCCGTTGCGTTCAGCAACGCCAGCACACCCTCTTGAACATCGCGCGGGAGATCGTCGAGCGTCAGCGCGATTTCTTCGATCTCGGACCGGCCCACTTGCACCCCATGACCATGAGCAAAGTCGCCCAAGCGGTTGGCGTGCACGAAACGACCGTCAGCCGCGCCGTGTCGGGCAAGTACATGGCTACCCCACGGGGCCTCTTCGAGTTGAAGTATTTTTTCACTTCCGGCTATACAAGGGACGATGGCGAATCGGTAAGCAACGAAAGCGTGCGCCAGGCAATTGCGGAGATCGTCCGCGGCGAGGATTCGCGGCACCCCATGAGCGATCAGGATATCGTTGGGATGCTTTCCGAACGAGGGCTTCCCATCGCTCGCCGGACCGTGGCGAAATATCGCGAGCAGCTCGGAATTCTCCCCAGCCATCTGCGGAAGTCGTTTTGAGCTGAAATCGCGCAATGAGTGCGCTTGTCGTCTACCCTTCAGCAACATATTGGATGCTGCATGCCGCCTCTTGATGAAAAAACTCTTCGTGACGCCCTCCGGGGGGTGAGATATCCGGGATTTTCGCGAGACATCGTATCCTTCGGTTTGGTCAAGGACATTCGGGTGGAGGGCGGGAGCATTTTCGTGCAGTTGGTCCTGACCACTGCCGAGCCCGCGGTCGCCCGGCAGATTCGCGATGAGGCGCAGGCAGCGCTTGCCGGAGTGGGCGGAGTTGAGCGCGTTGAAATCAAGGTCGATATTCAAGCGCCGGCTAGAGCTGCCGGGGTGCCGGCTCCGACAAATCTGGAGGGTGTCGAGCATGTCATTGCCGTCGCAAGTGGAAAGGGGGGTGTGGGAAAGTCCACGGTCGCCGCAAATCTTGCGGTTGCGCTGGCTGCGACAGGCGCCTGGGTGGGCCTTTGCGATTGCGACCTCTACGGACCAAGCATCGCGCTCATGTTCGGCAGCAACGAGCGGCCAATGGCCGATGATCAAGACCGCATTCTTCCCATCGAGCGCGAGGGATTAAAGCTCATGTCCATGGGCTTCTTGCTCGACGATACCTCTCCCGCAGTGCTTCGCGGCCCCATGGTAACGCGATATACGCAACAGTTTCTTCGACAGGTCGCTTGGGCGCCTCTGGACTTTCTCCTCCTGGATCTTCCTCCTGGCACAGGGGACATTCAACTCACCATCGTCCAAACGATTGCCTTGAGCGGCGCTGTCATTGTCACTACACCACAGGAAGTGGCGCTCATCGATGCACGCAAGGCCGTTGCGATGTTTCAGAAAACAAACGTTTCCGTTCTCGGAATTATTGAGAACATGAGCTACTTTCTTTGTCCAGGTGACGGACGCCGTTACGATATCTTCGGCTCCGGCGGGGGGGAACGCGAGGCTGCGCGCCTCAGAGTACCGCTCCTAGGAAACGTGCCAATCGAAATCGCAGTCCGTGAATCCGGCGACATGGGCCGCCCGCTCGCCGCGAGTGATCCGAACGGAGTCGTGGGTAAGGTCTTCAAACAGATCGCAAATCAAATCGTTCAGGCTGTAAAGACTCGTTGATCGAGTTCGTATTTTTCCCGCAAGTATTGTATAATAAATGGTTTGTGAAGCTTGAATCGAAAATGCGTTTGACAGAGAAGAGAAATGGTTTCTTTAATACAGGAAAGATGAATCCCCAGAGGAATGAGGGCTCAGAACTCGTAAAGAACTCAGTTCTGTACAAGGAATTTCTGGCCGAAAGAGAAGAAATACTTCGCCACAAATGGATCGAAAGCGAGAAGGCGGGCCATGACATCGGCTTTGAGCGTGCGCTCTTGGATTGGATCGTGAAGTACCGCTCGGCTTGGAGAGACGAGCGCTCGAAGCAACAGCCGAAGGCCGCGTAGATTTGTAACCTTTAATGCAACCCCGAGAGGTTGCGAAGGCGGATGATCCCAAACCAAGAGGCGCTACTGGTGATGGACGCGGAAGCGATCCGCAAAGCCATCCGGCGGATCGCGCACGAGATCATCGAACGAAACGACGATTTGTCTCACCTTGTCATCGCGGGGATTCCCACGCGCGGTGTTGAGGTCGCCCGCAGGATTGTCGAGCACATCGAATCCATTGAGGGCGTCCGGCCAGCATTCGGCATCGTGGACGTTTCGATGCACCGTGATGACATTTCCACTCGGGGAAGACCGACAACCGTCGTGCCGACCCAGCTTCCTATAGAGCTCGATGGTCGAACAATCGTCTTGGTCGATGATGTGCTTTTCACCGGGCGGAGCTGTCGCGCGGCCTTGGATGCGATCTCTTCGTTTGGACGGCCGGCCCGCATTCAATACGCGGTTCTTGTGGACCGAGGGCACAGGGAGCTGCCCATTCGTGCGGATTATGTCGGGAAGAATCTCCCGACGGCGCGGGAAGAGCAGATTCGTGTCCGGTTCGAAAGCCTGGATGGCACGCCGGATAGCGTGAGCGTGGTGAGGTCCCCATGAGCCCTTGGACGCGCAAGGACCTCCTTGGGCTCGAAGAGTTAAGCGCCCAGGAACTCTGGCATCTCCTCGAAACCTCTCGCGCTTTCAAAGGGGTCGGCGAGCGAAGCTTGAAAAAGGTCCCCGCACTGCGCGGACGGACGTTGGTAAATTTTTTTGTCGAGCCCAGCACGCGCACGCGAACCTCGTTTGAACTCGCGGCGATGCGTTTGAGCGCGGACGTCGTAAACATTTCCGCTGGTGCATCCAGCCTGCAGAAGGGTGAGACTCTCAAGGATACCGCGCTGAACCTTCAGGCGCTTCGAGCCGACATCATCGTGCTGCGCCACAGCTCTGCCGGGGCGTCGCGCTTTCTGGCGGAAAGGCTCGGTGCCAGCATCATCAATGCAGGAGACGGCGCGCATGAACATCCCACACAGGGCTTGCTGGATGCGTTTACGATTCTCGAAAAGCGGGGCAAAATCGAAGGCCTCAATATTGCGATTGTCGGCGACATCCTTTTCAGCCGCGTGGCCCGCTCAAACATTTACGCGCTGACGAAACTCGGTGCCAACGTGACCGTGGTTGGGCCTTCGACGCTGGTTCCGCGTGCGTTTGAAAAGCTGGGCGTGCGCGTGGCTCACAAGCTCGACGAGGTCCTGGAATCGTTCGACGTGGTCAATCTTCTTCGCATCCAGCACGAACGTCAGCGCAAGGAATACTTCCCTGGTCTCGGCGAGTATATCTCCCTTTTTGGCCTGACAAAGGCGAGGGCTGCCAGGCTGAAACGCGACTGTCTTATTATGCATCCTGGTCCGATCAACCGCGGCGTCGAAATCGACAGCGATGTGGCTGACGGATCCCGCAGCGTCATTCTCGAACAGGTTACAAATGGACTCGCCGTGCGCATGGCGGTTCTTTATCTCTGCGCCGGCGGCGTAGGCCTTTCCAGATGAAACTCGTCCGCATCGCCAACGGCCGAATTATCGATCCCGCAAACAGGCGCGACGAAGTTGCCGATCTCTGGATTGCCGATGGAGTCGTTGCCGATGCCTCGGTGGCCGCGAGCCAGGCATCGGAAGCGGAGATCATAGATGCAAGAGGTCTGATTGTGGCGCCCGGTTTGATCGACATGCACGTGCATTTCCGAGAACCGGGACAGGCGCGGAAGGAAACAATTGCCAGCGGATCTCGCGCAGCGGCGGCGGGTGGTTTTTCGAGCGTTGTCTGTATGCCGAACACTAATCCGGTGGGGGACAATGCCGGAACAATTACCCTGATCCGCGAGAGGGCGCGGGCGAGCGCCGACATTAACATCTTTACAACGGGTGCAATAACCAAGGGCCTCGCTGGAGAGGAATTGGCTCCGTACGGCTCGCTCATTGGAGCGGGGATCGTTGCGATCACCGATGACGGACACTGTGTGCAAAACCATGAGGTCATGCGTCGTGCTGTCGAGTACGCCCGGATGTTTGGCTTGCCCGTCCTTGACCATTGCCAGGATTATTCGCTTGTCGGCAACGGAGTAATGCATGAGGGCGAGTGGAGTCTTCGCCTCGGCTTGCCAGGATGGCCGCGCATCGGCGAGGAAGTTATTGTCGCCCGCAATGTTCTGCTCGCCGAGCTTTGTGACTCGCCCATCCATTGCCAGCACATCAGCTCTGGCGGCAGTGTGCGTCTGCTCCGTGACGCGAAGGCCAGGGGAATCAAGATTTCTGGAGAGGTGTGCCCGCATCACATCGCGTTGACGGACAAATGTCTTCAGACCTTTGACAGCAACTACAAGATGAATCCCCCTCTGCGGACCGAACGAGATATCTCGGCGATACTAGAAGGTCTCGCGGACGGCACGCTGGATATTCTTTGCAGTGATCACGCCCCCCATGCCTTCTATGAGAAGGAGGTCGAGCTGGACCAGGCGCCGTTTGGGATCACCGGCCTCGAAACCGAGCTGGCGCTCTTCTGCGACATTCTTGTGCATAAGAGAGGGGTTATTGATTTATGCCGCCTCCTTGAGATGTTCACTGTGAACCCCGCGCGTTTGTTGTCTTTGGATCGGGGAACATTGTCAACAGGCGCCGCCGCGGATGTCACACTGATTGATCCCGACCTGGAATGGACGTTCGATAAGGAAAAATCCCAATCACTCTCCCGAAACACACCTTTCCACGGTGCTGAACTCAAGGGCCGAGCAGTACGCACCATCGTAGCGGGAAAAACTGTCTGGGCACTGGAAGATTGAGGGCGGCATACACGCTCCTCGCCGCAGATCCGGCCTCCCGAGCGAGGGCGGGTACCTTGCTAACGCGCCGCGGTATCGTTGAAACGCCGGTTTTCATGCCCGTGGGCACGCAGGGCACCGTCAAGGCGGTGTCCCCTCTCGAACTTCACGAGCTTGGGGCGCAAATCGTTCTTGGAAATACCTACCATCTTCACGTCCGTCCCGGAGAGAAGTTGATCGCCCGGCAAGGCGGGTTGCACAAGTTCATGGGTTGGCACGGGCCTATCCTAACGGACAGCGGGGGATTTCAGGTGTTCTCTTTGGCCCGGCTGCGAAAGATTACCGAAGAGGGTGTGCATTTTCAGAACCATCTTGACGGTACACCCACGCTCATCGGGCCAGAGCGGTCGATGGAAATCCAGCAGGATCTGGATTCGGACATCGTCATGGCTTTTGATGAATGTCCTCCTCATCCCTGTTCTTACGAGGATGCCTCGCGCAGTTTGGACCTTACACTTCGATGGGCGTTGCGCTGCAAAGCCTGGTGGGAACGTGAAAAGGAAGCGAACCGACCGTTGTTATTTGGGATAGTTCAGGGATCAGCTTATGCCGATCTGCGTGAACGCAGCGCCCGCGGGCTGGTGGAAATTGGTTTTGACGGATACGCCATTGGCGGCGTGAGCGTTGGAGAACCGGAACCCGAGATGCTGCGAGCCGTTGAAAATGCCGAAACGTTCCTCCCATCCCACTGCGCTCGCTACGCGATGGGACTCGGAACTCCCCCCCAAATGATTGAAATGATCGCACGGGGAGTTGACATGTTCGATTGCGTCCTGCCTACTCGCATCGCCCGAAATGGAACGGCGTTCACTCGTCACTGCACCCTGTCTCTGAAGAACGCAGGCTTCGCAGAAGACCCAGGGCCGATCGAAAAGAATTGTGAATGCTATTCCTGCCGAACGTTTTCACGCGCTTACATTCGGCATCTGATCAAAGCGGAGGAAATTCTCGGGCTCAGGCTGGTGACGCTGCACAACCTGCATTTCTATTTGAACCTGATGCGGACCGCAAGGGCCGCGATTCTCGAAGGACGCTTTGCGGAGTTCAGAAGGGAGTTTGTCTCAAACTATCGCCCGAACGAGGCGTCATAGGGGTGCCTATGCCAGGCGCCCTATCTGTCACCAAGGCTCCCTTTGATACTCCCGCACGTAGTTAAACCGGGTTTCCCAGCCGAGCTCGGGCGGGAATTCTTGATAGCCGGAGTTGATCCAGGGAATGTCGCTGCGGTATGGCGGGCGATAGCTGCCCTTAACAGTAGGGAACGGAAACGTTGCGATTTCGTAGATACCATAGCCAAGTCGTGCGAAGGAGCGTCCAATTCCACGAACGAGGCCGTAACTCCATGCCGCGGCGTTGCCATCTTCGTAATTGACCGCCGCAATGGAATCGAAAAGCTCGCTCGGACCCCACAGCACGTTGCCTAAGCCGCGCCCTAGCTTGCGCGTTGGACCGTAGTCGGAGGCAGGAGGTTGCTGGATGTCAGCGAACGCGGTCGCGGCAACCGCAGCAGCGGCAAAGAAGTACGCGGCAACTTTCATCATGAAACGCCTTTTAGCTGAGGCTTCGCTACGGAGGCAAGAAAAAAGCCGGTGGGCGAACCGAGACGGCCGACCGGAGCCACGGTAGCGCGTCAACATCTCGGGGTGCGTGTCGCGTTTGTTTAGCCGATCAGCTGCGACACATGGGATTTGACCGCCTCTCCAAGCGCCGCGAGGTTATAGCCTCCTTCGAGGAGCGAAACGACCCTGCCACCACATGGTCCTGCGGCAAAATCCAGAAGCATCCGTGTGAGATCCGCAAAGTCCTGGTCTGTGAGCCGGAATTTTCCGAGCGGGTCGCCGATGCGCGAATCAAATCCGGCCGAAATCAGAAGGAGTTGTGGACGATAGTCCTCGAGGGCCGGGAGAAGCCGCTCTCGGAAGGCTCCCACAATTTCCTGCCGTCCCGAGCCGGCGGGTAGAGGACAATTAATCGTAAGCCCTTTACCTTTGCCTTCGCCCGTTTCCGAAGCATGCCCAGTACCTGGGTACCACGGCCACTGATGAGTCGAGAAGAAAAGGACGGAGCCGTCGGAGTAAAAAATCTCCTCGGTTCCATTGCCGTGGTGAACGTCCCAGTCAACGATGGCCACACGTTCTATCCCGTGCTGCCTTTGTGCGTGGCGGGCGGCAATCGCAATATTGTTGAAGAGGCAAAATCCCATCGCCGCGGCCGGACGGGCGTGGTGACCCGGCGGCCGCACCGCGCAAAAGGCATTCTGCACATGTCCGATCAGCACGGCATCCACCGTTTCAATTACCCCGCCTACGGCATGGAGGGCAACGTCACCCGACTGCTCACAGACGCTCACATCGCCGCCGGCCAACTCGGTCTCGCCTGACTCGATACGCTTGAGAATGCTTTCGACGTAGCGGGAGTCATGGCAGAGCGCGATCTCGTCGAAATCCGCCTTTCTCGAGGGCAGGATGACGAGGTCTTCGAGGGGATCGAGCGCCTTCCTGATGACAGCCAGCCTCTCGGGACGTTCGGGATGCCCGTGCTCCGTCCGGTGATGCATGAAGAGATCGTCAAAGAGAAGAGCGGTGCGCGCCATAGTTTCAGAATGACTCGGTCAATGGCTTCGTCAAAGACACTATCGGCTCTGGATGGGGAACATCCCTGATTGGAGCCTCAATCGGCTTCTCGATAGTGGAGATGCAATCTGCAAATAGCTTGGTGTTCGAACGATTGCGGGGTCCCCAACTGTCTCTCTGCGAGAGAATGCGCAGACCGTTTGTGTTCGCCATGTGTGCAAACAGGCTCCTGCTCAATGCTGAGCGTCCACCGTTTACCCGCTGTTCGCGAGAGGGTGTTCCAGGATGGTGAATCGTGCATTGGCCTCCGGGAGAAAGGACGCGCGCGATCTCAGCCATGTAACCCTCGGTCACGTCAGGTTCGATGTGAACAAACGAGTCGAATGACCAAACGAATTGAACCGAATTGCTTGCAATGGGCGAAAGCGTGCGACCGTCGGTGCAAAAAAAAGTGACGTTTGCAAGGTGTGCGAAATGTTTGCGGCAAAAGTTGACGGAGGAGGGGCTGAAATCGACTCCGATGTAGCGGCGCGCGCGTTCAGCGAGAAACGGCGTCCACCGTCCATGACCCATCGCTAACTCGAGCACCGTTGAATCCTCGGTAATGCTTGGGACGATGAATGCGTCCACGATATCCCGCTTCCACAGGGGATACGCCATCCCGCAAAAATCCGCTTGGTCGGTCCATTCGTCCCCGCCTCGAGGCCAGTCATATTTGTCCCAAAAGCGGTTTTCTTCCAATGTTGCCATTTCTTAGCTCCAGACGAACCGGGGTTCTCGGCGTGAATTGTTCAAGCGTGGCTCGAATGTTGA
>DATDAL010000058.1:0-120129 GCA_036525415.1 Terrimicrobiaceae bacterium
CCGGCACCTCCTGCCCTCAGGACCTGCCAATGGTTCGCGCATTCCATAAACTCCAATCAGAAATCGATGCTTATATTATCCAAAAGGCAGCCTGAAAAACTTGACTCAAATACACCGACTTCGTCGGTTCAAGGACTCTAGTGTCCCGCGAGCGAAGTTTGTTTAACAGCTTTGGCAGGTGCCTGCCAATCGGCACCTTCCTCCAGCACCCCCCAAAGACCCGAAACCCGCTGCGTCTCCCTGCGTTCGCAAAGAGGTCCTGCGGCTCGCGCCGTCAAACACGATCGCCTCTTGGCCGCAGGAGGGGGATGTTTTGGGCAAATAGCGGGCAGAGGAAGCGAAGACAGAAAAGAATGAACCGCCGCATCCCATTTGCGGAAGTTCCATGCCGCCGCAGCTGGCATCAGATTGAGTTGATCGCCTCAGAAGCGTTTGATATGGGTTTTTAGCTGAGCTGGGAGATGGCGGAAGATCTGGCCGTTGGCGCGGCATTTCGCGAAGCGCATGACGAGTGGATCACAGAGACGAGAAGGATGTGAGAGATGTCAATAAATCATGAGCGACCCCTTTTCCCTTTCTCCCGGTATTTCGAGAGTCCCAGGTTATGTTCGAGCGCTGCTGACCAGCGGCTCTCAGGCCAATCTCGAAGAAACCCTTCCAGCCTCTCGGATTGTTTATCGGTGAGGTAATCATTGATTGCCTTTGAAAAGGCCGCACGCTCTTGACCGGAGTCAACTCGCGGCTCGGCCACGAGCGGTTCGGCGAAACTTCGAAGACCAAATACATCGGCGTCGCTCCAGTTTTCTGGCAAACGCTCCTTAGGAATCTTACTCTCGACGCCTCGGGCAGGGTGAGCCTCATGCGATAACACAGTCGGGGTGTTCTCCGCGAAGATCATGGTGGCGACCACGGCAATTGCCAGGCCGAGAAGGTTGAGGATAAATCTCATAGGCCGGTCCTTCTTAGAGGAGATTGCGAAGTAATGGCTACCGATGTGTCGAAACTGTCTTTTTGCTAAGCAGAAAGTCGAAAAACATGCAAGACAAAACCTCCCTCGTCGGCCGGCGCTCAGACAAGCGGCGCCGGCGCAAGGACTGGATATCGAATATGAAATTCCGCGTCGTGGCTGACCAAAAGTTGGATGCCCAGCGGCCTGCCGGGGCCTGAAAATTTTTCGATGGCAGTTCGACACGGACTGCCAAGTTCGGCAGGCTGCTGACGGTCATGTTCACAGAGATTCTGATCGTCCTGACTTTTCTTTTGACGGTGACGTTTCATGCCGCGGGCGTTTACTTTGCCATTCAGGCGGTATTGATATCGCGCACGCCTCAGGCGGCGGTCGGGTGGGGGTTGGCTCTTGCGGTCTGCCCGTACATTGCGATTCCGTTGTTCCTAATCTTCGGCGAATCCCGATTCTCGGGTTATACGGTTGCAGGAGCAGAGGGACATCCCGAGCTTGACGCCGGGCTCAGGCAGGCCCAGCGAGCCCTGGCGCCATTCCGTTCTTCCCTCCTCGAAAAGTACTCCGACGCGGAACGCCTGGGTATCGGCCTGCGAGGACTTCCTCCAACGCGTGGAAACGCGTGCCGCCTTCTGATCGACGGAAAGCAAACGTTCCGAGCAATTTTCGAAGCGATAGAGGGTGCACGGAGCTATGTGATTGTGCAGTTTTTCATTATCCACGACGACGGGTTGGGAAGCGAGTTGAGAGAAAGGCTTCTTGCGGCCGCTCGTCGCGGCGTGCGATGCTGGTTACTTTACGACACCGTTGGATCCAAAGGCCTTACAGACGCCTATCTAAGCGGCCTGCGCGACGCAGGGGTGTTGGTTCAGGCGTTTGTCACAAATCGCCAGTTTGGCCTGAATTTCCAGATCAACTTTCGCAATCATCGCAAGTTGGTCGTTGTCGACGGGAAGGTTGCCTTTTTTGGAGGGCTAAATGCCGGCGACGAGTATCTTGGACTGGGTGCTCTTGGATCCTGGCGGGACACTCATCTAAAGCTGGAAGGTCCAGCTGTGATGGGTTTTCAGGTGTCGTTCCTGGAAGACTGGTACTACGCTTGCAAGGAGGTGCCCGACATACCGTTCGAGCCGCGCGTGGCGGGCGATCAAACCGTCCTCGCATTTGCCTCTGGCCCTGCGGAAAGCTGGAATGTGAGCGCAGCCATTTACAACGAGATTATTCATGATGTTCGCAAGAGGCTTTGGATTGCCAGTCCTTACTTCGTGCCGGATCCAGCGCTCCGGACGGCCATTGGGCATGCGGCGTTGCGGGGCGTCGATGTGCGCATCATCCTGCCGCAAAAACCGGATCACCTTCTGCCGTGGCTCTCCTCGTATACCTTTTATCCCCTAATGCGCGAAGCGGGTGTGAAGATCTGGCGCTATCAGAGAGGCTTCATGCACCAGAAGGTTCTTCTGGCGGATGACGACCTGGCCATCGTGGGATCCGTGAATCTGGATTTCCGCTCTTTCATGCTGAACTTCGAACTGTCAGCTGTCATTCAGGATCCGGGAGTTGCCAAGGAGGTTGAAAAAATGCTTGAGAAAGATTTCGCGCGGAGTGAAGCGGAGAATCTCTTCAAATTTGAAAAAGGAAAATTCTTGTTCCGGCTCAAATGCCGCTTGGCGGCGTTGATGAGCCCTGAGCAATAGGTTCGAGCCTGCGGCTTTAGGCTCCTTGGCCCCGGGTGCGCAACTTATCGAGCAGAACAGCCAGGATGATCACCGCTCCCTTGATGACCAACTGCCAGTAGAAGGAGACGTTCATCAACGTCAAACCATTGTTGAGAACGGCAACGATTAGCGCCCCAATCAGCGTCCCGAAGACAGTTCCAACGCCGCCGGAGAAGCTGGTTCCGCCAAGAATCACCGCGGCAATTGCGTCCAATTCATAGCCCTCTCCTAAGCGTCCTTGAGCACTGTAGAGACGGCTGGACGTCATCACGCCGCCCAGGCCAGCTAAAAAGCCGCTGACGCCATAAACAAAGATCAGAACGGTTGCGACGGGGATTCCGGTGAGACGAGCGGCCAGTGGATTTCCACCCACCGCATAGATGTGCACACCGAGGACCGTTCGATGCAGTATGAAAGCACTGATCAGAATGACAGCCAGTGCTATCACGACGAGCCAGGGCATCGGGCCCAAATAGCTATTGCCGATCCAAGCGAACGACAGATCGTTATTGATGAGGGTCGTCCCTCCGGCAAATAAGTATGCGGCTCCGCGAAGGGCTGTGTAAGTACCTAGCGTGACAATAAAGGGAGGCAGCCCGAAAAAATGGACAATACACCCTGTCATCACGCCTACGAGGGCTCCGCTGAGAAGCGCAAACGGTATCGCGGCCCAGCTCAACGAGGGGTTGAGTGAAAACAAGAGCGATAGAACGGCGGTCATTCCCAGGACGGAGCCAACAGCGAGATCGATGCCTCCGGTCAGGATCACAAACGTCATTCCCGCGGCGAGGACGATGTTGATCGAAGCCTGGCGAACCACATTGATCAGGTTATTGGTCGTGAGAAAGCTCTCAGTGAGAAAAGCAAAGAGAATGCAAATGACGATGAGGACCGGCAGCATTCCAGCAACCTGAATGAGGCTACGCATGAGCTCTTTCCGCGCCACAGTGCTAACGGTGTTCTGAGAGGAAGAGGGTTTTGCCATGATTGGAAGGTTTTACTAAGCTTAGGCTCCAGTTGCAAACTTCATGATATTCTGCTGGGTGACTTCGATTCCGGTATCGCCGCCGACCTCACCTGTAATTACCCCTTCGCGCATCACGATGACGCGTTCGCAAACGCCGATGATCTCGGGCAATTCGCTCGAGATGAAAAGCACGGCCATACCCTTGCTGGCGAGCTGCTGAATCACAGAGTAGATCTCCGCTTTCGCTCCGATATCCACTCCTCGCGTGGGCTCGTCGAGCATAAGCACCTTTGGGTTGATTTCCAGCCATCTCGCCAGAAGCAGCTTTTGCTGATTTCCCCCGGAAAGCCCGCCGGCGCGAACCCATAACGACGCCGCGCGTAGCCGGAGAGCTCTTGCCTGCGCTTTTGAACGTTCATTGATGTTCTTGAAGTCAATGATACCCGCCTTCGCGCTTCTCTGAAAAATGTTCATCGCGATGTTATCGCGGCACGACATTTGCAGGAAGACGCCGGCATGCTTTCGATCTTCGGGAACGTATCCGATCCCGTTCATGACCGCATCGATCGGGTGCTTGATATCCACGAGCTTGCCGTTGAGATGGACCTCGCCGCTTACCTTCTCATCCGCGCCGAAGATCAATCGGGCGAGTTCTGTCCGGCCCGCTCCAACCAGTCCCGACAAACCCAAGACCTCGCCGGCACGGATTTCAAAGCTGGCGTTCTTGACGAGCTCCTTGTCGGACATGTTTTGCACTCGAAGGACGACGTCACCAGCCGCGTGGGTTTTTTCGGGATAAAGGTCTTCCAGTTTTCTTCCGACCATCATCTCGATGACGCGCTCCGAGGAAAATTCCGGGCGCGTCAACTCGCCGACGTATTCGCCATCTCTAAAGACAGAAAGGCGGTCCGCCATGCTGTAGATTTCGGCCATTCGGTGGCTGATGTAGATAATTGCCATGCCTTCTGATCGAAGTTGCTTCACGACTTCGAATAGACGGTCCGTTTCGCGGTCCGACAGCGCCGTCGTCGGCTCGTCCATGACGAGGATTCGGCTCTTGTAGAAGAGTGCGCGCGCGATCTCCACCTGCTGTTGTTCCGCAATCGAAAGATGCGCCGCGCGCTGAGCGGCTTTGAATCTCGCCCCCAGCCTGTCGAGCACTTGCTGGGTTTCACGAACCATTCCTGCGGTATCCGTAAGGAAGCCGAGCCGACGCTTTTCGGATCCGAGAAAGACGTTTCCTGCAACGGTGAGATTCGCGGCGATGGTTAGCTCCTGATAGATGATCCCGATGCCTGCCGCGCGGGCTTGATGCGGCGTATGAAAATGCACGGGCTTTCCATCCAGGCAGATTTCGCCTCCATCCTGGCGCTGTGCCCCCGCCAGGATTTTCATCAAGGTGCTCTTGCCCGCACCATTCTCTCCAACCAAGGCGTGGACCTCTCCCGGCCAAATTGTAAGATCCACGCCCTTGAGCGCGCGCACGCCAGGGAAACTCTTGGTTACCCCGCGTACCGTCAGGATCGGCTGATCGCCTCGATTACTTGGTCCAGCCTTGGTACTCGTTGACATTCTCGCGAGTGATCAATTTGGTAGGGATGAGAATCAAGTCGCTTTCCGGTTTTTTGCCGTTCATGACGCCGACGCCGACCTCGACAGCTTTTTGCGCCATCGCGTAAGGATCCTGGGCTGGAGTGGCTTCGAACAAACTGCCTTTGCTCTTGAGCGCCGCGACAGCATCGGGAGAACCGTCTACGCCGACGATAAAGAACTCGTTGCGGTTCGCCTGCTTCGCGGCAAGGTCCGCACCGATGCCAGTCGGGTCGTTGATCGCAAAAACCGCGTCGAGCTTGGGATTGGCGGTCAGCAGGTCAGTCATTACTCGCAGGCCGCCGTCCCGGCTGCCTCCCGCATTCTGATCCTGTGAGAGGATCTTGATGTCGGGATTCTTGCTGAAGACATCCATCGCGCCGGCGACTCGGTCCTGAACAGCGGTAACGGGAGGTCCGTTGACAATGACGATTTTGCCCTTGCCTTTGAGCTTGTCCACTATGTACTGAGCCGCCTGCTGGCCGGCCTGGCGATTGTCAGATGTCACTGTGGCATCGACACCGCCTTCGGCACCGACGTCAACTGCGACAACGGCAACTCCAGCGCCCTTGGCCCGTTTGACGGCGGGTGCAATGCCCTTGCTATCTGCCGCACCAAGCAGAATGAGGTTGACGCCCGCAGAGATCAAATTGTCAACCTGATTGGTCTGGTTGTTTACGTCGTAGTTGCTTGATAGCGACGTGAATTTGACATTCGGGTTTATCTCCTTTGCCTTTGACTCGGCGCCGCGAGCGATCTGAACGAAGAACGGGTTGCCGAGATCACCTGCGCTTACGGCTGCGGACTTGAGTTCTTTATCGGCGGCATGAAGGGGGGCAACGAGGGCTGCTCCCGCAAGGAGGCACAAGGAGGTTTTGAGGGTACGGGGGATTTTCATGGAACGATTTGGTGGTTCTTGTTGTTCTGGGTTGCAGATGGTCTTCCGAGAGAGGGAGGGTCGGTAATAATCCAACTGGGTTGATTGTGGACATCCGTGGCGCGCAGGTTGAACCTTTGAAAGTTTCGGGTCAACGCAAAACTGGACTCTTGCGAAGACGGAGGGGAAGGCCAGCAAGAGCGTCTAGACGAAGAAAACCGCCATGCAAGCTTCATTCTTGGGTCGCTCGGAATGAGGCGCTGTGAATCGATGCTGGTGAAGTGAACTTTCCGAGTCAAGCGGCATCGAGTTCGTTCTGCGTTCCCCTCTTGTAGGTGAGTCCGCGCAGCTTGCCTTCGATGAAGGGGTCAATGGCGCCATCCATTACGCCTTGAATGTCGCTGGTTTGTACGCCAGTTCGAAGGTCCTTGACCATTTGATAGGGCTGGAAGACGTAAGAGCGGATCTGGTTGCCCCAAGCGATGTCGCCCTTTTCGCCGTACTGGCGCTCGACTTCAGCGCGCTTTCTGTCCGCCTCGAGTTGGTAAAGCTTAGCCTTCAGCATCTTCATGGCCATGTCGCGATTGCGCCCCTGGCTTCGTTCAGCCTGGCAGGCGACAACGATGCCGGTGGGAATATGCGTGATGCGGACGGCCGTCTCCACTTTGTTCACGTTTTGGCCTCCTTTTCCGCCGGACCGGTAGGTATCGAGTTTGAGGTCGGCTTCATTGATTTCGATTGGAGCGTCTTCGATCTCGGGAACCACGTCCACACTGGCGAACGAGGTGTGGCGGCGTTTGTTGGAATCGAAGGGCGAGATTCGGACGAGGCGATGGACGCCAATCTCGTTCTTCAGATAGCCGTAGGCGTGATCACCTGAGACCCGCAGGGTGGCCGATTTGACGCCCGCTTCGTCGCCGACTTGAATATCCACCGTTTCGGATTGAAGTTCGCTGCGCTCGATCCATCGCGAGTACATGCGCAAGAGCATGTCGGCCCAGTCACAAGACTCGGTGCCCCCGGCGCCCGCATGGATCGTCACGAACGCCGGGCTCTTGTCAAACTCACCAGAGAGCAGTTGCTGAAGCTCGAACTTTTCGAGATCGTGCAGAAGAGAATCGTACTCGGAACGCACTTCAGCGATGGCGCCTGCCTGGCGTCCGGGAGGCTCTTCGGCGGTGAGCTCCTTAAGCACTTCAAGATCAGCGGCGCGGGATTCGAGCGCCAAAAAGGGCTGAATCTTGCTGCGCAATTCGGAGACCTGTTCGACGTCGCTTTGGGCGGATTCCTTGTCGTTCCAGAACTCCGGCGATGCCATGCGAGCCTCAACTTCGGTGAGGCGTCGGGTGAGAGCGGGAAAGTCAAAGAAACCTCCGCAGCTCGGCGAGGCGCGCAGAGATGGCGGAGGTGTCGATCGTTTCGAGTTCTTCAATCATTGCGTTTTCTGCGTTGGCTTGGCGGCCTTCGCGGGATCGAGGCGAAAGATGGTTTCGCCTTCCTTCATCATGTCAAGCCTGTCGCGGGCGATGGTTTCGATGTATTCCTTGTCGTTTTCCAGGAGATAGACTTCCCGTTCGCGTTGTTTGCGCAGCGATTGCAAAGCGGCCAGCTCTTCTTGGTCTTGCAAGAGCTTGCGGGCCATTTGATCTCTGCGGGCGATTTCGGGATAGAACCAGAGCACGATGCCCGCGATTCCTCCGGCCATGACCAGCATCATCAAGACGCGGTTGAGCGCATTCCAGAAGGAGGGGTCGCTTGTCCGTCGCGCTTCTCCGAATGACCTCATTCCATGATATTAACACGGAGAAAGATAACGGCACGAATTATTGTTCCGTACGATGCCTGAGCCAAAAAAGGCGACCGCTTATCAGAAAGTTCCGCAAGCCCTCCGGAGCCCTACTAAATCTTGCCGCCGTAAATGGCGTCGGCACCGAGCGCTTCCTCGATGCGGAGTAGCTGATTGTATTTGGCGACGCGATCGGTGCGGCACAACGAGCCCGTCTTGATTTGTCCGGCATTTGTCGCGACGGCAATGTCTGAAATCGTGGTATCCTCGGTTTCGCCGGAGCGATGGCTGATGACCGCAGTGTACTTGTTTTCTTTGGCGAGCTCAATGGAATCGAGAGTCTCGGTGAGCGAGCCGATCTGATTGACCTTAACCAAAATCGAATTTGCAACGCCCTTCTCGATACCTTTGCGGAGAAAGGCAACGTTGGTGACGAAGAGATCGTCGCCAACGAGTTGCACTGTACCACCGAGCGCATCGGTCAGAAGCTTCCAGCCATCCCAATCATTCTCCGAGCAGCCGTCTTCGATGGATACGATCGGGTATTTGGCGCAAAGGTTCTTGTAAAATTCAACCAGTTCTTCCGCTGAACGCTTCGAGCCATCGGATTTCTTGAAGACGTAGCTCTTCTTGCTTGCGTCGTAGAATTCGCTCGACGCGCAGTCGAGGGCAATGAAGATCTGCTTGCCGAACTTGTATCCGGCAGCCTTGACGGCATTGGCGATCGAGTCGAGGGCGTCCTCGGCCGAGGAGAGAGCAGGGGCGAAGCCACCTTCATCGCCGATGGCGGTCGAAAGACCGCGCTTTTTCAGCTCGCCTTTGAGCGCATGAAAGACCTCGACTCCGGCCCGAAGCGCCTCCGAGAACGTGGGAAAATCCTTCGGCATGATCATGAATTCCTGAAAATCGATGGGCGCGTCACTGTGCGCTCCCCCGTTGAGGATGTTCATCATTGGGATGGGAAGAACCTTGGCGTTAGGTCCTCCAAGGTATTTGTAGAGGGGTACACCGACCTGCTCCGCAGCGGCCTTGGCGGTGGCAAGCGAAACGGCCAGGATGGCGTTCGCGCCCACTTTCTTTTTGTTTTCGGTTCCGTCGAGTCCGATCATCGCTTTATCGATCGCGACTTGATCGAGCGCGTCCATCCCCACGAGTTCGGGGGCCAGGATTTTCTGGACGTTGGCGACTGCCTTGGTGACGCCTTTTCCGAGATAGACGTTCTTGGCGCCGTCGCGAAGCTCCCAGGCTTCGTGCTCTCCGGTTGAGGCTCCGCTGGGAACGGCGGCGCGTCCCAGAGCGCCGCCCGCAAGCTCGACGTCGGTTTCAACGGTTGGATTACCGCGGGAGTCAATGATTTGGCGGGCTGTAATGGCAGTGATAAGGGTATCGGACATGGCAGTGGTTTTATTGGGGTGGTAAGTTCCAGAAACGATTTCGCGCGGCCGGTTGCAAGCAGATTTCTTGCCGCGGATCTGCTAGGCCGCTGCGGGTTCCGAGAGCGGATGGACTTTTTCACGCAGACTGTCCAAATCTGTGAAAGGCTCGATTCTCGTGATGGTTACGCTGCGGCTTCCGGTTTCGGTGGGTAGTTCGGCGTTCTCGCCGGGCGATTTTCCCAGAAGCGCCTGCCCGATAACCGCCTTGTAGGAAACAATGCCGAGTTTGGGTGCGCTGTCCCACGCGCCAAGGATGCTGTACGTTTCTTCGGCACCCGTCGAATCTCGCAAGGTAACAACAGTGCCGATGGAAACCTGGGTTGTGTCGGGGTTCTCGAAATTCGTGCCGCGAGCGCGGGAAAGGTCGCGTTCGGCTTCCGCACGGCGGCGCATGAGTACGCGTTGTTGTTCCTTGGCGGATTTGAACTCGAAATTCTCGCGGAGGTCGCCGTAGGAGCGAGCCGTGGCGATATCCTTGGTGTTTTGCGGGATTTGCCGATTCACGAGATCCTCGAACTCTTCCTTACGCTTCTCGAGACTAGCCCACGAAACGGTGAGGGTCTCCTCTTTCTGGCTCGCACCCCCGCTGATCATGCTCTGCATTTCGGGGTAAAGCTTCACAATACGGGCAAGGAGCGAGCGTTTGTTGAGGTCATCAAAGACCGGCGTAAGTAACAGGCGACGCATGGCGTCTCGCACCCTGTCAGGTTCTGCCGATCCAAGCAGATCGCCAACGAGGCTGCGATCCTCGAGCAGAAGGTCATGGAGACGGGCGCCGCGTTTTTCTGCCAACTGATCGCGTTCCAGCGCGCTCAGTACAGCGCCAAAGAGGTCAACACCGAAAAGCTCCGGAAATGCCCCGCCCCGCTCTTTGCAAAGCCACACGAGAATTTCCGAGGATGCCGAGCGCTCGCTGATCCAGCGAGCGAGAGCTGCGCGAAGCTCTTCGGTGCGTCCCTCCTTTTCCACGAGGCGAGCGATTTCGATCACGAGCCGCGCGGGCACGTTTTGCGCGAGGCGCAATATCGTCTCGACCCAGCGGTCCCCGAACGCCTCGGGAAACTGCTCGATGGAGCGCCGCTGCTTGGACGCGGGCAGCGCGGAGAAGAGTTCGGGCAGGCGGGACTGTTCGCTGCGCAGAATATCGGCGACTCCGGGGGCGTCCTTGCCCGGCTTGAGCGCATCGTGGCGAGCGAGGATTTCGTCTCGGGCGAGGAGGAGTTCCACGGCTTGAGCAGACTGCAGCTTGCGGCCCTTATGTGCCGCGTCCTCAATCTGGACTGCGAGCGACTGAAGCTCCTCAACTTCGTGGGCGAGATCGTCGAGCGCCTTAGTAATCTGGTCAAGAGCCGCCACCTGATCTTTCAGGTGGCGCGCTCCGCGAAATCTTTCGATCAACCCCTTGCCAGGCGTCGATCGTGCCGCGAGCAGGACCACAGGCTCGGTCTTTCTGGCGGGGAGCTGAAAATGACCGTCGGCCTTGAGCTTTCTCTTCGCGACATCCCACCATTTCTTGAAAGTCGCAGAATCGAAGATTTGCGGAGCGAGGGCTGCGGCGATTTGATCGACGGTTGCTTTTCCACCATGATCGCGAAGGATGTCGCGAAGGATTGAGGCGGGATCCTCCTGAGCCTGGGCTTTGACAGCGGCGGGATCGGCAATCTTCCGCGCAAGAATGTGCTCCGCGGGAATGGGCTGGAGGGTTTCGGCCGCATACTGCGCCTGCATGAGATGCCCCTTCTTGGATTCGAAATCGATCACGATCTGACCGGTGAGCAAGCTCCACTCGGCCACGCGTCCGAACCCCCAGCTCTTGTGCAAGCAGCAGGCTCCCGGCTCGAGGAGGGAAAGGACCGCAGCGGCTTGCGTCGTGAGTTTTCCAGCATCAACGGCTTGTTGGAGATCTTCGTTCATGAGATTGTTTTCGGCTGAATTGTCCCACGCTGCAAGGCCAAGAGTGTTTGCGCAGCTGCAAGGGGCGTGATTAATTGCGCCTCCATGCGCGATCTTGTCGGCTCAAACGACGCGACCGAGCGCATCTCGGATGCCCTGCGGCGCCTTCTGCACGAAGCGGCTGGACGTCCGCTCATGATCCGCGAGATGGTGCAGATCCTCCATGGCCGCGGGTTGCAATTTATGGTGATCTTGCTCTGTCTCCCGTTCCTGACGCCGGTGACCATTCCCGGCATTTCCATTCCCTTTGGACTCGCCGTTACCCTGTGCGGACTTCGCATCGCTTTCGGACACAAGCCCTGGCTGCCTGCCTTCATCTTGAATAGACGCATTTCCTATTCCGTGCTGGAAAGGATGGTGCATTTTGGCTGCAAGATTTACGAGAAATTGGAGAAGGTGATCCGTCCTCGGCTCGGATTCCTTTTCACCCCGGGGCTGGGAATGGTCACTGGCCTGGCCATCGCCCTGTCGGGAATCTTCTTGAGCCTGCCGATTCCGCCTCCGTTTCCTTTGACGAACACCATTCCCGGCTTCGCAATCATTCTCCTATCACTCGGGCTTATGGAGAGAGACGGTGGACTAATATTGTGCGGTTATGTGCTGACGCTCGTTTCGGCGATCTACGTCACACTCATCGCTCTGCTTGGAAAGGCTGGAGTCGATCAGCTTTGGCGGATAATGGGTGACGGCTGAGCGCCTGGAGTGACCAACCCGCGAGAAAAGCACAAAGGTCGGCTTTGCTGGCCAGATGCTGGAAGGTCCCGCTATCGCGCTCCAGGAATCCAAAGCCCTCGCCGTAGGCACCGCCGTTGACGACGCAGGCGTTGGTGTTTGAAGTCTTGATCTGCTCCCGCCCGCGCGATACGGCATCCGCGCGTGAGCCGTCGAGCTCATACTTCCAACCCACAATCAGCGCCTCCGGGACGAGGGCTCTCAAACGAGGCAGGATTTTTTCCGCCGGGCGCAGAATCAAGCGAAGCTCGGCGACCGCGCTGCTGATTTTTCGCGCTTCACCGGTCCCCTCAATCCTATGCACCGCGAAATCACAAAGCGCCGCCGCGTGAAAAACGGCCACAGGCTGAACTGGGAGCCTTTGCAAAATGGTCATCAACGAGGCGTTTGTGGAGAAGCGGACGACCTTTGCAGTGTGGGGCGCGGGATGTGTGGCCATTTCCCCGCGTAGGCAGAGCACTTCGAAGCCGGAGGCCGACAGAGATTCCGAAAGAATCGTCCCAAGCTCTCCGGTTGACTGGTTGGTAATGCGCCGAACGCCGTCGATGGGCTCATGAGCCGGTCCGCATGTCACAAGAGCGAGGGGCATGTCGAAACTCTCGACGTTAAAGAGCTGGCGCTCAACTCGGAAGTGACAGATCACTGCCGCCATGATATAGACCGCTGCATGAAGATCCTTGTTGCCTCCAGCGAGATAACACCCCTTGCCAGGACCGGCGGATTGGCGGATGCGGTTTCGGAACTCACTGCAGAGCTTATCCGGTTGGGGCACGAAGTCAGTGTCGTGATCCCATTCTATCGCTCGATTCGAGAGGGCAAGCTTGCCAAGACGAAAAAAACGCGCATTCGCTTTAACGTTCAGGTTGGCAACGCGGGGATACCTGGCGAAGTTTTTGAAACCAGAACGCCGGACGGTGTTCAGGTGTTTCTCGTTGCCCGCGACGAGTACTTCGATCGATCGGGGTTTTACGGAGTGGATGGGCGTGATTATCAGGATAACGCGGCGCGATTCATCTATTTCACAAAATGTGTGATCGAGCTGGCGAGCCGTATGGATCCTGCCCCGCAGATCCTGCATGCGAATGGCTGGCAAACAGCACTTCTCCCGGTGCTCGTGTCTGAGCGGCGCCTACCCGTCCGTACCGTGCTGACACCGCATACGCTCGCCTATCAGGGAAATTTTTGGAGTTATGACTTTGCCCTGACGAATCTGCCTGGGGATTATTTTTCCGCGCACGGTGTCGAGTATTACGGAAGCATGAACTGCCTCAAAGGCGGCATCCTCTTTGCGAATGCGGTAATTCTGCCAGGGGAACGCTACGTGTGCGAAGCACAGAGCCCAGAACACGGCTGCGGGCTGGAGAATGTCCTTCGCGAACATCAGCATAAGCTTTACGGCATTCCATCCAACGCGGAACTCAGGGATTGGAAGCCTGCCGCGGGCGAAGATTTTGAAAAGAGCCGTAAGACTCTTCTCGATGCGGTCGGAATGGCGCCCGAACCGCCGCGAGCTATCTTCACGACCTTCACAGAGAGCAGCGGGGGCAAAGGCCTGGATTTGCTTTTCCCTGCGCTGGACCGTCTTCTTGCCGACAACGTGCGTTTGATCCTGGTCGGGTCGGTCGATCCGAAGAACATTACAGCGCTGGAGATTGCGGAGCGCAAGCATCGGGGGCGTTTTGCCCATGTCCCGGAGGCGGACGAGGCCTTTGCGCACAAGGCGTTGGCTGGCGCTGATGTGTTTTTGGTTCCGGGACCCGTCGAGCCGGAAGCGATTTGGTTGCGGCGAGCCATGCTCTCGGGAGCCATTCCCCTGGCCGCTCAATGCCCGGGCCTCTTTCAATTCGTTCGTGATTGGGAGCAGACCCGAGGCGAAGGCAATGGCTTCGTTTTTTGCGCGCCCACCGTGGATGGGTTGTTGGACGGATGCCGGAAAGCGCTGAGAGTCATGCACGCGGATTACCGCCAGACGTTGCGCACCCGGTGCCTAAGCGCTGATTTCTCGCTGGAAGCGGCAGCGCGCGCTCATATCGAGCTCTTCGAACGTCTCCTTGACTCGAGGAAGACCTCTCTGGCAGCGTGAAAATCACGAAGGCGGAAATCTAAGCGACTGTATCGGCAATCGAGGGGTTTCGCTTGTTTCAGTGGATTGCTCGCCTCGTGGAGCCTCTTGTTCCCTTAGTTCGTGTCGTTTGCTAGAACAGATACCGAAATAATTCCCAAAAGGCCGAGGCGAAAGGGCCCGTCTGCCAGGAAGAGGAAATGCTTTCAAGACGTTACGTTTTTTGGCGGCGAGCCTTCAAAGCGGGTAGAACGGCAGCCGGAGATGCGTCTTTGTTTCCCTGGTCGTATTCTGTTTCTGTGAAAGCTCATGCTGCCTGAAATTGTCACCCCGATCCCGGGTCCGCGATCACGTGCATGCGCCGAGAAACTCTCGCGCTTCGAGGCCAGGGAGGTCACCTGGCTTGCCGAGGATTTTCCAGTATTTTGGGAGCGCGCGGACGGCGTAAACGTCTGGGACGTTGATGGCAATCGTTTCCTGGACTTCACATCGGCGTTTGCCGTGAGCGGTCTCGGCCATGGGGCCAAGCCGATTCGTGCAGCGCTCGAAGTCCAAACGCAGAAACTCTTGCACGCGATGGGCGACGTGCATCCCGCGGCGTTGAAGGCGGAGCTTTGCGAACTGCTTAGCCGGATCACATTTGAGCGGTGGGAGCTCGGCCGAGGAAAAGCAATCCTTTGCAACTCGGGATCCGAGGCTGTAGAAGCAGCGTTGAAGACAGCGCTTCTTCACAGCGGCAAGCCTGGCGTTATCTCGTTTATCGGAGGATATCATGGGCTTAGTCTCGGAGCCTTGGAAACGATCGGGATCCCCGTTTTTCGCGAGCCCTTTCAGAGCCAACTCGGGCGCTTTGCGGTGCGGTTGCCCTATCCGAGTTGCTTCCGGTGTCCTTTCGGACTTAGGGAGGGATTTCGCCTTGAAGGTAATCCTTTTCCCAACTGTTCGACGAGTTGTCTCGAGGAGCTGCAGAAGCAGATCACGGCGGCTCTCAAACAGCGAGAGATTGGGTGCATTCTTGTTGAACCGATCCAGGGCCGGGGCGGCGAGATCGTGCCGCCGCGGGATTTTTTGCTGATGCTGCGGCGCATCTGCGATGCCGAAAAGCTGCTCTTGATACTCGATGAAGTTTACACGGGCTTCAACCGCACGGGGAAACTCTTCGCCTGCGAGCATTTTGGCATCACGCCTGACCTCATTTGCCTGGGAAAGGCCCTGACCGGAGGATTCCCCCTTTCGGCTTGCGTGGGGCGCGCCGACATCATGGATGCGTGGCCGGCATCGCAGGGCGAGGCACTGCATACGAGCACGACACTCGGGAATCCGCTCGGCTGCGCAATGGCTCTGGCTTCCATTGCGGAGCACCTCAAGGACGAGACGCGCGATCTTGCCCGCAACGCAGGCCGCAAGCTAAAAAACTCCCTCCTTGCCATCAAGGCACCATGTATCGGCGACGTGCGCGGTGTCGGGGCGTTGCTGGGAGTCGAGTTTGTGAAGCCAGATGGAGCACCAGACGCGTCGCTGGCCGCGGCCGTTATGCGCCAGGGCTTGCAGGATGGGCTCATTCTCCTTGGAGGAGGGCAGAACGGGAATGTGCTCTCATTCGCACCGCCCTTTGCCATTTCCGACGCGGAGATCGAGTTCCTCGCGGCGAAACTCGAACATTACGTCGCTTTTTTGCGCGGCTCCAATTCGTAGTCGAGAGCAAGCCGCTCGGCGATGTTCGGCTTGATAACCTCCTCGACGAACTTCACGTGGTTGGGATCCTCCAAGTAGAGCGGAAGCTTCTCAGTCGAATCCAACTCGATCGAAAGAAAAAACGGCCACTCCACACTCTCATCTACACGCTTTCCGCATCGGATACTGAGGACTTCGGGGATTCTAAGGAGCTGCATGCGGGTTTCCCGCATCATCCACTCGATCTTCGCATCATCCACCTCCGGCTTGAGTTTAAAGAGAACCAGATGATAAATCATGAGTGTACTTGTGCCTCGCACTGGACATCACTTCCAATCCAAGGCGCCTTTCTTGATCGCGTAAAGGTATCCGAACAGAAGAATGATGATGAAGCTGCACATGCTCCAGAGGATCACCGTGCCGAACTCGGCAACAAATGGCCTGAAGACGACCGCCCACGGATACATGAAGACGATCTCTATATCGAAAAGAATAAACAGCATCGCCACCAAATAGAACTTGACGCTAAAACGGGGCTGGGGTCCCGGCTCAGGCAAAACGCCACATTCATAAGCGGCATCTTTTGCCGCTGTTCGCTTGCCCGCCCGGCCAAGGACAAGGTTTGCGAGAAGCGTGACCGTGGCAAATCCCACAGCGACGATCACATGGAGCAAAACCGGAACGTAATCCTCAAGCATCTCTTCCTACGTGTATCTGGAGTTGCTTGATCACGGCAATCTCGAAAATTACTGGCAAAGCGGGTAACCGGAGATTGAGCCCGGCTTGTACTTCCTCACGAACGTGGTCAGCGTCGGGTCGAAGCCTTGAATGTGCGCGGTCTTCTCAAACAAGCGATCATCCTCAATAAGGGCAAAGAGCGCCGGCCTGGTAGCGGCAGCGGTCCACGCGTTGGCGAAGTTTACGTAGAGCGTCTTGCTCTCGCGATCAGCCTCCCGCAGATATTGCGCGAGCTGATCGACGCTGGAGATCACGATAATGTTCGGGTCGTAGGACCATGGAACACCCGTCACCGAAAGCGTTGTGATGGCTTTCTGACGGGGATCGGCGGGATCAAGGCTGGGGCGGGTCACCAGCACGGCTTCCCTCATTGGTTGAAGGGAATGTGTCACAAGCCAATGACGCTGCGGTTGAGTAGCTATGAAGAAAACAAAGACGGCGCTCCCCCCGAGGAGAGGAGGGGCGAAGCGGTGTGCGCGGCCAGCCAGCGCGGTCAACCAGTCCACGCCAAGTGCAACAAACGCGACGAGGCCGGAAAGCGCGAAGAGTAAATACCATTCGTAGAGGTAGTGATTCTTGCTTCGTGAAACGATGTAGACGAGTGGTCCAGGCAAAAGCAGCACGGCAAGAGCAATCCATCCAGCGGGATGGGATAGTCCCAGCCGCAGGGCTCCAAGAAGGAGGCAAACAAGCGCTGCCGACCTGAGGAACACGAACAGATGAGGATGCGCATCGGCTGCCCACTGGAGTTCCTGATAGCCGGCGGACGGAACGTCCGAATTGTTCCATGGAATGCCAGCGAGGAGATGAGCGCCCATGTTCTTGTGCCACCGAAGGCCGATCTCACCAAGGGCCCGCTCCGTTTTGAAGTAATTGATCAGCTGGGGAAGGCATGGCAGCATCAGCTGCAAGTAGATCATTCCCGCAACTGTACTCGCCACGAGTAGGCGAGGCAGGTGTCGCGAGCGCGCATCCCATGTCGAGTGCCTCAGGAACAACGCGACGGCGCCGCAAAAATTGGCGATTGCCACCATGTAAAGGCATCCGGGGTAAGCATAGAGGAGTGCGAATTCCGACGCGGCGAATCCTGCCCACCAGCGCCACCGTCCCGAGTCGATCGCCTGAACCAAACAGTAGATCATGAGTGGTCCGAACAGCAGTGTGAAAATGTAGCCTCGAAGTTCAACGACGTAGCGCACATGCCAGGGATGAACCGAGAGGAGGAACGCGGCGATCACACCTGCTCTGGCAAAGCCAAGCCGCTTCAGCAGAAGAGCGAGAGAAGCAACAGACAAGACCCCTGCTGCCAGGCAAGGAAGGCGAACCACCGTCTCACTGAACTGCAGGCCGACAGGCCGGGCGATCGCTTGCCAACCTTCCAGGCATGCTTTTGAGAGAATGGTTTGCAGTTGATGGTTGGAGGGTTTCCAATAGTTCCAGAGGGCGATTTCCCAAGTCGTCTCCCGCAATTTCAGTTCGCCGCTGCTGTCGCGTCGATACTGACCCAGAACCGCGCGGTGCAGGCTGGACTCCTCATCGTCCCATAGGCTCTGCGAGATGCGCTGAATGCCCCAGAAAGCGGCCAATGCCATCGCTGCGAGGACCAATGGCCAAAACCATCTGGGCGTGCTTCGCTCAGGCAGCCAGGGATCCGCTGCCCGCCGAGCGGGCTTTAGCCACCATCGCGCGGCCAGTCCCAGCAGAATGAGAAGCGTGAGATTGATCGCCGCTGCCCACCATTCGTAAATCACCACGAAATCGTGGATTCGAGGCGGCTTGCCGGGCTTTAGATCAACGTTCCAAGGCTTTGCGGCGGAAACTAGGACAATGGCGATTCCGGCAGCACCCAAGCCGCATAGCAAGCCCATCCACACAATCGGAGATAATCTCGGCGCCTTCAAAACGCGTAGGAGATCTTCTCAAATCGAGTGTCACCAAGGAGGAAGAAAACTCGTGAGACGAGCAGGGCGCAAATGGCGAGATGCCCGGCTAGGAACAAGGAGTTCGCCGATCGTGATCCCGCGGCGAACCGCAGTTGTTCGCCGCCTTGGGCCAGCAACCAAACCAGCGGTAAATAAAGCGTCATGATAAAGCGATGACCCGGCCCGGTTGGCAAATACCATCCCGTAGCCAGGACGTAAGAGGTGAACGTAGCCAAGCCGAGCAAGACAGGCAGCGTGATAGGTCCGGTCATCTTGACGCGTCCGTGCCAGATGGCGAAGGTGCCAATCGCTAGAGCGAGCCCGCCGAGGCCAATTAGGTAGAGACCGCGATTTGGGAGGATGATGCGTTTCGGTTTGCCTCTTTTCTCGACCAGAAATGGCCACTTTCCTTCGGGATAGAAAAGCTGACGCAACCGGACAAGAGCCCCTTTTTTCAAGCGCAGCAGGGCATCGCTGACACCGTGACGATGAAAGTACCCTCTCATCGTCGGCTGCTCTTCGATCGGAAGCTCGGCTAGGCGAACCTTCCTGCAGTCGGCGTACTTCCTCACGCAAGTTTCCCAATCGTCTGCCCAGAACCAGAAGCTTGGCAGGCTGTAGAACGGGCTTCCCCACGCCTTTTGCGCGTGGAGAAGCCTGGGAGAAATGAGGGCAAAGTACACCGCGGCGCAGCAGACCATCCCGATCCCGAATCGGCGAGCGCTCCAACCCGGCGCGTGCAGATGCCATGGGAGATTCTGCTTGAATGCGAGGTTCAAGAGCAAACGCCCCGCGCTGAAGGCGATGAATAATACCAGAAAGAGCGTCGTTGAGGATTTCGCCAGCCAAGCTAGCGCGAGAAGGACGCCGAGGACCAGGTAAAGGTGCAAC
Source organism: Terrimicrobiaceae bacterium (assembly GCA_036525415.1). Classification (GTDB taxonomy): domain Bacteria; phylum Verrucomicrobiota; class Verrucomicrobiia; order Chthoniobacterales; family Terrimicrobiaceae; genus DASTFP01. The sequence goes on from DATDAL010000058.1 coordinate 19,305, forward strand.
GGATTCTCGTTCAATAGGCGCATACCACACGCGCAGACAAAAAGAAAGAGGACCAGAAAGATTGCCTCTGCGCCAAAAAACGTGGATATCGGCAGAAGCGCAGCGAGCCCAGCGAGCGCGGTAGCATTGAAGGAAGCAAGCGGACCCAGTCGGCGGGAAAAAAACACCCCGGCAGCCGCTGTTCCGCAAATCGCGAAGACGACGTTCAATTTCTTGCCCTTTTCGAAGAATGCGGGGTCGTTTGCGTCTAGCAGAGCGGCAGCGAGCCATGGAAAGAGGGGATTGCGCGTTCCGTCCGAGTACCAAGGATACCAAGAGCCTTCCGTCTTCTTCGACATCGCGGCGTATGCGCCCTGATCAAAAGGATCGACCTCGTGGTTGGTCTGTTCAGTGATTCGAAAGCCAATAACGCCCAACCCTCCGCAAAGCAGAGCGATCGCTGCTGCATAACAGAGGACGGATGTCGAGCGCCCCGGGCCTATCAGAAATTGCGACACGCGGTCAAGCAGGGCGGGCAATTTAGGCACGGTGCTTTCCGCGGCAGGCCAATGCTACCGTGCAGGCAAGGGTTACAAGCGAAAAAAGGAACAGGCCGGCCAGAGCGAAGAGCAGGAGGGGACCATAGCTTCCGCGGTAGCGCGAATTGTCCAGGGCATGAACCAGAGCGACGGTAAGCGCGTTGCCGGCAGGAGCCATGAAGAACACGAGGGCAACGAATCCGGGAAGCCGGAGCCGCGCGAGCGGCCTGAACATCAGGCAGGCTGCAAAAGAAATAAGGAACGCGAATTCCATCCAGAAAGCGGACGCCTTCACTCCCCTGAGCAGACTTCGGAGCGGACGCAAGACATTGAGGGTTTCGGATTCTCCAGCGTGTTGAATTACGCTCTGACGGTAGGCTCCGTACATATCCTTGACCGGTCTACCGATTGCTTCATCGAGGGATGCGGGCAGCGTCTTGAGGACGTAATCGTACAGGCTTCCCATTTTGATCCGCGCGCGAAAGAATGTTCCGTCATCCGGGAAGAAGAAATAGCCGAGTTGGGTGGCGACTTTTCCGGCATAGCCGGCCGGCTGGTTCCAGACTGCGGAGAGAAAACTCCTGCGGCAGAATGCCGCGATCTCTTTGCGCGACATTGCGCAGGTTCCTTCCAGGAAGGGAAACACAGACGAGCGATACATCAGGTAGTCAGGGTCAAATGCAAGCCTCGGGTAGGATTTCGCCAGCGCTCTGGCGGCTTCCATTTCCCGGTCGAACACGGGAAGAAACCCTTCGAGAAAGCGCCGTTGTTCTTGCGGGGTTTCGGGTTCCGTCAGCTCGCGCCCCATATTCTCGCGGATCAGATCGGCGTGGATGGTGAAAAGTGTCATCGGCAGGACGACGCGCTCTTCCGTCGTCGGAATAAAGAGGATCTTCTCCGGGAGAACCAATAGGACGAAGACCAAAAAGAGGCCGAAGATTGGCGCGAGAAGGCGGACGCCGAATGAGAAGGCATTTCCGAATAGGCCGAGGGCAACAGGGAGGGTCGTTGCCGGAACGGACAGGAGCCAGTTGGGCTTGAGCACGAATAGAGCGCAAGCGAGCAGAATTGCGACCGCCCCGAAGACGACGGAAGCCTTTGGGTTCGGCCCCTGCCAGCGAAATTTGCAATAGCTCGTGATGCAATAAAGCTGGAGAAACGCAATGAATGCCATGATCCCCTCAGGCCGAATCGAAAGCTCGAGCGCAATTGCGATTGGACTAAAGAGATATACGGCAACAACCAAAAGTCCCGTGGCGACTGAGACGATTTCGAAGGCAAGATGCTTAGGGAAAAGAGCCGTCCAGGTTCTCCAAGTGAGCCACATCAACGCCCCGGCCAGAAGACCGAGAACCTGCTGAATGATGATGCAGCCGGAAAAGGAGCCCGTTGTTCGCAGGCATGCCGCAAGGAAGGCTCCATAAAGCCATTCCCGTTCAAACTGCTCGCGGAAGCCGGTTCCTCCTAGCCAACTCAGAGCCGGAGCGAGCCATCCCCAGCTGTCCCACTCGGAAATTGCGACTGGAGCGATTCGAAATCTCGCCACGGCCGCGGCAGCAAGGAGAACGGCCAGCGCGGCCCAGCCCAGCAATCCGGGAGCTTTGAAGAGCCCTCCTCTCGAGGTCCAGCAGTCGGAGGATCGGGCAGCGATCAAGAGGCGCCTGCTAATTTGGCATCAAGGAGAGACCCTTGAGTGTGTTTTCATCGAAACGCCCCGTCTGGCGAAATCCAGCGCTCGCCTGCCATGCTTTGAGAGATGCTACGAGAGACGGGCTCGGCGATCCGTCGGCCGGGCCTTTGTAATAGCCAAGTAAGCGCAGGTTTCTCTGGGCTTGACTTATCACGGCGACTTGCATTTCGGGCCCGACCGAAATGAAAGGTCCGCCTTTGAATAAGGCCGCAAGAGCGACGTATTCCGGTGCCTCGGCAGGGAGTTTCCCGGGAACGCGCGCCCGCGCGGTCGAGATTCCGAGGCTTCGAAGCGTTTGCGGATTTGTCTCGCCAGTCACTTTCAGTTTCTCGGCGATCTGATAGCGTCGGATGGCCGCGGCGGTCTGGCTGCCCATCTGACCGTCGAGCACGCCGTCATAGAATCCGAGACGCTTGAGTTTGTTCTGAACACTCAGGATCACATCGTCAGCATGGATGCTGGAAACCGAGGCAACGACAAGACAGAGCAAAATGCGAATGAGCATCTTCATACTGGCGTTTCTAGCTGGGGCTTCGTCGCTGTGCAAGTCGCCGAGATCGGCGCCAGATCGGGCACAACAATCATCGCCCTCGGTGAAGAACCACCGTCCCTGGAGTCACAATCAGCAGTGATGCCAAAAGACACCACGCCACACCGATGGCACAAATTGTCCCAAGGCCGGAGAGCGAGACATTTTGCGCGAGCATGAGCGAACCAAAGCCGGTGGCTGTTGTTAGCCCGCTCAGAATAATCGGTTTCAAAACGCCGGAAATATTTCCCAGAGTATCTCCCTTCTCCCTTGCGGCCAGAATGATGTGCGTGCCGTAGTCCACGCCAACGCCAAGAATTAAGGGAAAGGCAAGCACGTTCAGCAGATTGATCGGAATCTGACCGAGCTTGAGCGTAGCGATCGTTCCTGCGGCGGCCGCAAGAAGAGAGACCGCGTGAAGCAGCCAGAGGCGGGTGTCGCGATACAGGACACCGAGAATAAGGAGAATCACGAGGGACACCGCTCCTCCGAAGGCGGCCAGTTCCCGGGACGCCCACGCGGTGAGACTAGCGAGCGCCTGACTCCAGCCTGTGACGAGGGCCCCCGGCACAGCCGCCGTGACGAAATCTGCAATATCCCTTCGCTGGGCACCCGTAATTTTCTCTGCGGTCCTTGCATACGCGATGGCCGCGCCAGATTCGGGAGAAACCATCCGATCAAACAGGAACCACCACGGCGAGGCTGGCGAAAGAAATTTCGACCATTCGCTGGCTGACAGTGGCTGCTCCCGAAGACCATCAATCATGCGAAATGTCTCACTGAAAGCGGAGGCGTTTAGGCTGCCGTCCGCAAGCGCTTGCGCCATCGCAGCGCGTGAGGCGCCAAGATCTCGCTGCGACGCCGCTTCCTTGTTTGCCCGCATGCGCGCTGGGTCAAGCACCAGAGCGGACGGGGAGGAGCTGGTCTCGATCAGTTTCTGGTCCTTCAGCCGCTTTAGGACTTCGTCGAGCGCAGCAAGTTGACGTGAGTCGGGCCGTGGCAAAACAATCATCGCGGGCTCGAAAGCAGCGGGGAATTTCTTCATCATCAGGGCGAGCGTCTTCGCGGCCGGGATGGCGCGCGGTTCCAAGGAAGCGGGCGAGAGGTCAAGCCGGAGGCTTCGCCAGGGCGCGATGCTGAGAATCGCCGCCGCCAAGAACACGGCAGCTGCGACGCCGAGGACGTTGCCGGGAGACTGGAGACATTGGCGGACGAAAGGGCGCACCGGACCCGTTGCCGCCGCCGCGGGAGGTGCATCCCCGACAAAAAGAAAAAGCAAAATCGGCATCAGTACGGCGCAGAACAACACGCCGAATGCGACGAGAACACCCAGTTGGGCGAATCCACTCGAGCCGCTTAAGCAGAGCGCAAGAAAACCAATCCCGGTCGTGAAGGCGACCCAGAGAATCCCTGGTGCACAGTGGTCGATGGAGTCCGCAATCGCGGCCTCTCGAGCCATGCCCGCGTTACGCGATTGAAAAAATCGCTGACAAAGAAGCAGGCTGAAATCGTCGCCCAGGCCGAAAAGGATCGAACAAAAGCTGATGGCTATGATATTCAATTTGCCGAAGAACAAGGCGCCGAAAGCCATGGTGGTCACGGCGGTGAGGGCGAGTAGGAGAGCGATGCCAATTAGCGGAAGCAGGCGGCGGAACCCGACCCAAAACAGGGCAGTCACGAATGAGAGCGAAACCAGCGAGGTCGTGGCAATATCGCGACGCATGCTTTGCTCGATTTCCTCCACGTACGCGGAGCGACCTGTAACTCCAATATCTGGCCCTCCGGAGCCAAGTTCGCCCCGGACTTCCGTGAGGAAACGTCGCACCTCCCGCATTGTCGCGCGGCATGCCTCGGCAGAAAGGTCGGTCTGATTTGTGATGACTGGAACGATCATTGTCGTGCCGTCGCTCGAGGCGAGATTGAAGGTCTCGGAAATGGCGACCGTTTCGAATACAGGCTTCGCCGCAAGGGCTGCGAGACCAAGCGGGTCATTCTCGAGTTCGAACCGAGCCCTCGGAGAGCCGGCAGCCGCCTGATCGGCGAGGCGGCCGATCCGAACGCGGATCGCCTCAGGCGTCAGGCCCTCCAGCGCAGTCGCAAATTGCTCGGGCGGCAGGTTCAATAGGAGAGGGACGAGAATTTCGTGAATTGTCTGGCGGCCGCTGGTGGTTTCCAATGGCGGAGCATCGAGTATACGATGCACCCACGGTTGGCTGCGAAGACGGGCAAGGAAGGCTTCCCGGTAGGCCTCGCCTTCCGGCGGCGGTTCTTTCCAGCTAAGAAGAAATGCGAGCTCGCGTGTTTGGGTGAACTCGCTGTTGAAGATCTTGAGGCCCTCGACTGCGGGGTCGTTCGCCGGAAGCAAATTGAGGATGTCGGAATCGAAAGCGCCCTTTGAAGAGATGGTCCAGAGAGAGGAGGCGGCCAGGAGCAATCCAGCCAAGCCGATCATTAGAGGCTTCTGTGCGATCCAGCGGGCGAGAACAACCGAGAAGCGATGCATGGGAACGACCGGCCGCTGGATGCGTGCTTTGGTCTGGCGATCCGCCTCTCCTACACGTTGAAGCGAAACTCCATCACGTCGCCGTCCTGAACCACATAGTCCTTTCCCTCGACCCGAAGTTTGCCGACCTCGCGCGCCTTGGCTTCGGAGCCCAACGCCACAAGGTCTTCGAAGGCAATAGTCTGGGCAGCGATGAATCCGCGCTCGAAATCGCTGTGAATCACCCCGGCAGCCGCGGGGGCCTTGTCACCGGCGTGAATCGTCCACGCCCGCGTTTCCTTTGGACCTGTCGTGAGGTACGTTCTCAGACCGAGAAGGTGATAGACCGCGCGAATAAGTTGGCTCACTCCGCTGTCGGCTACGCCAAGATCGGAGAGGAATTCGCGGGCCTCCTCAGGCGGAAGTTCGGCCAGCTCGCTTTCAATTTGAGCGCTGATGACAACGGCTTCAACGCGAAGATGGGCAGATCCCGTTCCATCGGCATTTTGGGCGTCAGCGAATTCGCGCACGGCGCGAATGTGCCGGTTGTCGGCCTGAGAGAGTTCGTCTTCGCCGACGTTGCAGGCCAGTATGGTGGGTTTGGAAGTGAGAAGGAAAAACCCCTTGAGGATCGTTCGTTCATCGTCCGAGAGTTTCGCTATGAGCGCCGGCCTGCCGCCATCAAGGTGAGGCAAAATCTTTTCGCACAGCGCCGCTTCAGCCTTTGCAAGCTTATCGCCAGAGCGGGCGCCCTTCTGCACTCGCTCAGCGCGTTTCTTCACAGCAGCCAGGTCTGCAAGGATCAGCTCCGTGGTGATCACCTCGATGTCTCGAACAGGATCAATCGAGCCCGTCATGTGGTGAATATTTGCGTTCTCAAAGCAGCGGACGACCTGCACGATCGCATCCACCTCGCGGATGTGACTAAGAAACTGGTTGCCGAGCCCTTCACCCTGGCTAGCGCCCTTTACCAGCCCGGCGATGTCAACGAATTCGATGGCGGTCGGAATGATCTTTTGAGATTTGGAGAGCGCAGCAAGTTTTTCCAGCCGTTCGTCGGGAACGCTAACGATGCCAAGGTTGGGCTCAATCGTACAGAAGGGAAAGTTTGCAGCGTGGGCTTTTCGGGTGCGGGTGACCGCGTTGAAGAGCGTGGACTTGCCGACGTTGGGCAATCCGACGATACCTGCTTTGAGCATAAGGCGGGGTAAACTACCCGATCCCGGAGAAGAGGCAAGTGCGACGGATGTAGCGCGGGAATCGAGACTTGTGTGATAGTCGGTCGATGAAGCTCGACGAAGTGGTCAGGTACCAGAACGAATTGCTCCGTATTCTCAGACTTCAACGACTACCCGAATGCGCTCAACGGCCTGCAATTGGAAAACTCCGGAACGGTGACCAGGGTGGCTGCGGCGGTGGATGCATGCGAAGCCGTCCTTCGAATGGCCGTCGAAGAGCGCGCGGACCTGTTGATTGTTCACCACGGGTTATTCTGGAACGGCTTGCGAACCGTGACCGGAGCGCATTATCGCAAGTTGAAGCTGGCAATCGAGAATGGACTGGCCATTTATAGCGTTCATTTGCCTCTGGACGCGCATCCCGAGATCGGAAACAACGCCCTGCTTTGCAATGCGCTCGATTTCCCTGAGCCGAGGCTGCCCTTCCTGGAGATTGGACTACAAGTCGAAGCGAAGCGCGATCGGCAGTCCCTTTACCGGCGCCTCGAACAAGCCGTGGGTGGAAACGTCCATCTTGCTCCAGGCGGACCAGCAGTCACCCGTAGAATCGGAGTCGTAACCGGCGGAGCCGGCGGAGAAATCTTCAAGGCGGCCGCAGAGGGCGTCGATACCTTCATCACAGGCGAGGGGCCCCACTGGACATACACAGCCGCGGAGGAACTCGGCATTAATATCTTTTATGCCGGCCATTATGCCACCGAAGTCTTCGGAGTGCAGCAACTCGCCAAATCACTCGAGGCAAAATTCGGACTTCCCTGGGCGTTTCTTCCCCATCCCACTCGATTGTAGTACAGCTATAGTATTAACTTGTTCTATATAAACTGGAAATATAAATATTTTACGCATGAAGTATAAGGTAAGGCAAAAGGGGAACGGGGGCGACTCCTTTCGGAATCACCCCCGCTATCGATGGCTGTAAGCCGGATTTTGTTCTCCTTATCGCCGAAGCGAATTTGGAGAGGCGGTCATTTATCTTGCTCCGGCAAGCTAGTGCCGGAACAGCCCGGTTTGGGTGGGCTGCGACTATTACCCGGAGTTTGATCTCTTTCGAGACCGGGGCAGGCGACCCTTGACTCCTGTTTTGTCTTGCACCGCATGGGGTTTGTCGTGCCCCCTTGCTTTCGCTCGGGGCGGTGGGCTCTTACCCCACCTTTTCACCCTTGCTCCACGCTTTTACGCTGGCCGAAGCCATCGGAGTGAGGAGCGGTTTGTTTTTCTGTGACACTTTCCGTCGCAAAGAACTTCCGTTTCAGCGCGCCCCCGCTTTCGCGGGGCATGCTGCCTTGTGGTGTCCGGACTTTCCTCTCCGGCGTTCCCTTGCGGAGCCGAAGCGACCGTCCGCCATCGGCTAGAAAGATAGCTGCAAATCTTGGTCTTTCAAGAGCAGCTCAGGGAACTTGCTCGGGCGTATGGAACATCGCAATTCTGCGATTGACTCGCAGCGTGTGGACGGTGAGCGTGCCGGTTCGAACATCCTGTCGCTTTGGAGAGGCTGCAAACTCATCGTCCCCGAAATCTTGACTGGCAGCGCGCTTCGGCGCTGCTTTATGGCGACTGGGGTACAAGCAAAGCGTATGTGATCGGTCTGGCGTTTGTTGCGGCGGGATTTTCCTCCCTTCCCATCATCGTGGCCGTCTGCATTTTGACAGCTCTGGTCGGTATGAACTACATGGTGGTTTGCCGCGCCTTTCCAGAAGGAGGCGGAGTGTATTCGGCGGCGAAATCCCAGGGCCGTCTCCTGGCGGTAGTCGGCGCCCTGCTGCTGGTAGCGGATCTCACTGTCACCGCGGCGCTGAGCGGATGGGCCGCATTAAGCTATCTGGGTGTTCCTCAAAACTACGTGATGGTCGCGACGATCGTCGGCATTCTGCTCATCGGGGGGCTGAATTATTTTGGCCCGCGCCACAGCGGAAGCTTTGCGATGGCTCTTGCGCTACCGACCCTTCTCGTCGTCATATTCATTATCCTCGCGGCCGCGCCGCATTTGACCTTTTCCCATCTTGAACCCCTGCACGAAGACCTTCGTCATGTGTGGGTTTCTTTCGTGGGAGTCATCCTGGCGCTGAGTGGTGTTGAAGCTATCGCAAATCTGACGGGAACGCTGAGACCCGATCCCGGTTCAGTGTTTGGCCGGCCCAAAGTGGGCAGGTCAGCCTTCAAGGCGATCCTGCCTGTCGCGATCGAGGTGAGTCTCGGGACAGCGCTGCTTGGATGGGCGATGCTTTCCCTGCCCAAGGAATTCGCTCCCGAGATGATCCAACGCAAGGAGGACATGCTGCGCTTCCTTGCGGAACAGTACGGCACGATGAATTTCGGCATCGCTTTCGGACACATCTTCGGTTTCGTTGTGGGAGTGGTCTTCGCGCTGCTGCTGCTGAGCGCGGTAAACACAGCGATCGCGGCCTTGATCGGTCTGCTGTTCATGATGTCCCGCGAAGGCGATATGCCTCATTCATTCGCAAAGCTCAGCTCACATGGCGTTCCGGTCATCCCGCTCGCAATTTCCGTCGGCCTGCCGGTCGTGGTCCTCATACTTACCGACAATTTTGAGGCCTTGGCGGGTCTCTACGCTATTGGCGTGGTCGGCGCGATTTGTGTGAATCTGGGTTCTTGCTCATTTAACCCCAAGATCGAGATGCACTGGCTCGAGCGCGCCATGATGGTTGGGACGTTCTTGATTCTCATCGCCGTGGAATTGACGCTGGCAAAGACAAAGCACGAAGCTCTCTTTTTCGTACTGTGTGTGCTGGTGGTGGGCCTGTTTCTCTGGGCGTACTCCCAGCGACTGAGCGGGACACGAACGCTGACGGTCACCAAGGAGTTCGCCGACATCGTCAAGCCGGAGGTCGTCGAGGAAATGTCGCAGATGTCCAGCGGGGCGCAGAAGATCCTGGTTTGCGTGCGAGGGTTGACACCGGTGCTTCGGTTTGCCTTTGACGAGGCCAAAATGCGCGATGCAGCCCTTTATGTTTTGTACATCCGCGAGATCGCGGTGCTTTACAGCGGTGGCGCTGTTCCAGGCGTGAATTGGAGGGAGGATCCGGAAGCAAGCGCCATTTTGGGGACGGCTCTCCAAATCGGAAAGCATCGGGGGGTGACAACGGTCCCGCTCTTTGTGAGTGCGCCCAATGCCGCGTCGATCATCGTTGATATGGCCGCGACGCTCGGCGCGGATTTTCTCATGGTTGGCGCGACGCACCGGGGCGCCATGACCAAGCTGCTCCGTGGAAGCGTCGTCTCGGAAGTGGCCGGAAGCCTCCCTGACAATATCCAGCTCGTCATCTATGGCTGATCGCCGGTTATCTCTGCCGGAAGGGATGCCACAGTTCGAGAAGACTCATCGAGGGAGAGGGTCGGAAGCGTTTTCAGGAAAATTCCCGCCAGGATTTGAGCCGTATTGTCGACGGTCACTGTCCGACCAGATTCTCTCTCAAGGCACGTCATTTCCACGCCGGCGATTCCGCAGGGCGTAATGTATTGAAACGACTCCAACGAACACTCCATGACGTTGAGAGCAAGCCCGTGCATTGCCACCCAGCGCCGGACGCCGACGCCAATCGATGCAATTTTTCTGGAACCGACCCAGACACCGGTGAGTTCCTCCCGGCGGCGGCTTTCCACCCCGAGCTCACCGCACGTGAGGATGATGAGTTGCTCGAGGAAGCGCATGTAGCGATGGAGGTCCCGTCCCCGACGTTCAAGATCGAGGATGGGATAGGCGACGAGTTGACCAGGGCCGTGCCAGGTGGCTTGTCCCCCGCGATTGATCTCGAAAACGGGATGAGGGAGAGCCCGCGGGCCGCCGAGGCTGGATTGATCACGGGTGCGACCAATGGTGTAAACCGGCTCGTGCTCGAGAAGCAGAAGCACTTCGCTCCCCGCGCCCCCCAGATATTCGCTGACCAGCTTGTTCTGCAGGTTCAGCGTTTCCCCATATTCAACGCGGCCGAGCCACTGGACTTCGATGGGTTTCATTTTATCTCATGCTAGATCGTGGAGAGGTTCGCTTTTCTCGCTCGTGCAGCGTCGAGCGCTTGGAAGTGGGTGATGCCGATTGCGATGGCGTCCGCGGCGTCGGCTGGTGGTGTCTGTCGCATTCCGAGCAAGACTCTTACCATGAAGGCGACCTGTCGCTTCTCTGCGGCTCCACGGCCCACCACCGCCTGTTTGACGCGGCGCGGCGCGTACTCGTGCACTGGCAGACCACGCCTGACAGCTGCCAGAATAACCGCACCGCGGGCCGCACCGAGCGTGATCGCCGTTTGATAGCTTTGCACGTAAATAATGCCCTCGACTGCCATGGCCTGCGGTTCGTGCTTCATGATGATGCCGGTGAGTTCTTCGTGAAGTGCGAGCAGACAGCCGGAGGCTCGCATTTTCGCGCCATTTCGAATGACGCCGAAAGCCGGGCAAGATAGCCTTTGATTCTCCCTTCTGAGCACGGCGTAGCCGGCTGTGCGCAGCGCGGGATCAACGGCAACAATGGTCTCGGTGGACATTGACGAGCATTTCATCCATCTTGGCGAGAACGAGATGGGTTTCCAAACTCGAAACTTGTCGGTCCTCCGTGCGGAGGACGATCACGCCGTCGTTGGCTGGCGCCCAGACTCCGGGGTTTGTGGGGCCAAAGAGCAACAAACAAGGGGCACCGCTCGCCGCCGCAAGGTGAGATATCCCGCTGTCGTGTCCGACAAACAGTGCACATTGTGAGAGCACCGCGCCAAGCACCGGAAGAGGGAGGCTTTCCAGAATCGTCTGGCGTTCCGCGGGTTTCGTTAATCTCATACGAGAAAGCTGCTGGGAGTCGCTTTCTCCGCCGACGATAATGAGATGGCCCACCCTCGTATCGTCGAGCATTTTGCGTTGCACCTCCAGCCATCGCTCAAGGGGCCAATTCTTTTTCGCACCGCCACTGCCTGGATGGATCGCCACGTGCGGCCGAGGCAGATCTGAGAGCAAAGCTTGCGCCGCACGAAGATCCTCGGCCGAGGGATAGACGCGGGCAGCAGGGTCGTCCAGCCACACAGCGAGCTGTTCGAGCGGTCGGGCCAGCTGCCGCGATGCGTGTTCGCCGTCGTCAATTTTTGGCGACACGGAGATCAAATTCCTGACTCCCGCGCGCCGCAACCCGCTCTGAAAGAGTTCATCCGGATCGTAAATATAGCTGATAATCTGTTGGAACCCTGCAAAATACTCGCAGAGGCCGGGATCAAGAGACGCGTCCGGATGAAAAAAACCGGCGAGCGGACCATATTCGATCGAACGCGTCGAATTGGCGTAATATCTGCCCTCGGCTAGAACGGCGATGTGACGGTAGCCGAGAATCTCCAGCGAGCAGGCTGGAAAGTTCTCGCGGAGCAACCGCATGGCGGGCAACGTCAGGATAAAATCGCCGATCGCCCCGCCCCGGATTACGAGAATACGGCCCGCCATGGGCGAGAACCAAAAACTACGGGGTTCCCTGAAATTGAGAACCTAGCGGACCTCCGCCCTCCCAACTGGCCGGTTTGTTCCACGGAATGGTTCCTCCAGCCTCCATTTCGGCGCGCCGCTTTTCATCGTGAGAGGCACAAGCACCGAGGCACAAAAGGAGAAGCAAGCAGGTCGCGGGAGCGATTCGACGCATGAGGCGGCCTACTCCTTGACGGACTGGTAAATGACGTCGTCGCCCGGAGAAATCGTTGCACCTTGTGGAACGCTGTTGGCGACGATGTCGGCGATGGATGTGGACGGCTCAACCGATGTGACCCGAACCTTCCCGATGAACTGCGTGCCGCGTTTAACGAGAAGTTCGGCGTTGCTCACCACGCCGTTCTTGTCCCCGAGGCTTAACACCACGAAATTCCATGCAGGATTGACGGCAAGAATCCGACCTTCGAGGCCATTGCGCATCCTCTGGTGAACGCGGTCCTGCTTTTCCTTCGTGAGAGCGGAAAGCTGCGAGCGCGCGGAATCCAGATCGCCCTGAAGCTTCGTGATGAGGGTCTGCTGTTCGGCGAGTTGGGCTTGTTGGTCGGAAGTGGCCTCTACCGCAGTCGGTCCGGCTGTGCCCTTCTGTTCCAGTTCCCGAGTTCTCTCCTCAAGGTCACTGTTGAGCTGGGCGATCTGGGCCTCGAGTGACGTTTTATCCGCGCTGAGTGCCGTCACTTGCCCTTTGGTCTTCTCAAGGTCGCTTTGGGTTCCGGAAAGCTTCGACGTGAGCTGATCCCTTTCTGCGGCCGTCTTGGACAAATCTTGACCGGCGGCCCTGAGATCGCTCTGCGCCTTGGCCAATTGAGTCTTCGCCGTGTTGGCGGAAACCTCCGAGTCGACTAAACTCTTCCTCGCTTCCGCGAGTTTGCCGTGATTCAGATAGCCTAAAACGGCTGACACGGCTGTCAGGAAAATGGAAAGAATGACAAGGAGTTTTCCCATAACTGGAGGCGAATGCTAGGAGCGAAAAAAACTGAGTAACAGATCCCTTTACGTACCGCAAGAGGCAAAATCACACAAGTTATCTTTGGGTTTGCCAGACAAGAGAAGCGAGTTAGTTTAGCGATTGCCAGGGACTATGGACTGCAGACGGAAGAACCCCGCCAGGGCAGGAATGCAGCAACGGTATTTCGCTTTGCTTTGCTGTAGTTCTCTGGCGCTTTCTTGACTCCTTCGCATGGAGCACTACTCTTAATTCAGATGGATTCAAACGTCTTAGACCGCGTGCGCGAAAGCCTGCAGGAGTTTTTGGCGAGCAACGGTCTTCGGCGTACGGTTCAGCGCGAGGCGATTATTGATGCGGCGTTCGGAACGAACGAGCATTTCACGGCGGAGGAACTTCTCGTGATGGCAAGACGGATTGAAAAGTCTGTTTCGCGGGCAACCGTCTACCGCACCCTGCCTTTGCTCGTGCAAAGCGGCTTGCTGCATGAACTTGATCTCGGTTCGGACACGAAGATTTATGATCCGAATTTCGTCGAACATCCGACGCACAACCATTTGATTTGCGTTGATTGCGACAAGATCATCGAATTTGAAGACACCAACATGGAGTTGCTGGAGAACTGCATTACCAGGCGCCTCGGATTTTCTCCGGCGAGCAAGGCGGTAAAGATCGAAGGTCACTGCGACGAATTGAAGCTGAAGGGAACCTGTCGCTATCAGCGGCGACCCAAGTTATAGTAAATGTGGAAGGGACGCTTCCAGCAGGCGCCCTCCAGCCTGCTCAAGACCTACAGCGAATCGGTCTCCTTTGACTGGCGGCTATACCGTCACGATATCCGTGGAAGCGTCGCGCATGCGCGGGCTTTGAGTAAAGCCGGGATTCTTACCGAGGAGGAATTTGTAAGCATCAAGGAAGGTTTGCACCAAATCGAAGAAGAGATTGACGCGGGCCGTTTTCGCTTTGATCCCGAGCTCGAAGATGTGCATATGAACATTGAAGCAGCATTGACGCGGCGGATAGGGGACGCGGGAGCCAAGTTGCACACCGCTCGAAGCCGCAACGATCAGGTCGCTCTCGACCTTCGTCTTTACTTGCGAGACGAAATCTCGGTGATCTGCGATTTGATCGCCGCTTTTCAAAGAGCCCTAGTCGGACTCGCGGAAAGGCATGCCGGAGCCCTCATGCCTGGCTACACGCACCTCCAACGGGCGCAGCCCGTATTTATCGCTCATCATCTGCTCGCCTATGTGGAGATGGCCGCGCGTGATCGCGGCCGTCTCCAGGATTGCGACAAGCGTCTTGATCGAATGCCGCTTGGTTCAGGCGCGATTGCAGGCTCGACGATCGTGCTGGATCGCGAGGCGATCGCTCGAGAGCTCGGCTTTTCCGCTGTGACCCAGAACAGCATGGACGCTGTCTCGGATCGCGACTTTGCCTGTGAGCTCCTCTCGGCGCTCGCGATTCTCGGCATGCATCTCTCCCGGCTGAGCGAGGATTTCATTCTTTGGGCTTCTGCGGAATTCGGTTTTGTGGAACTCAGCGACAAGCATACCACCGGCTCGAGCCTTATGCCCCAAAAGAAGAATCCGGACATCGCGGAGCTCACTCGCGGAAAGACGGGACGGCTTTTCGGAAACCTCATGTCGCTTCTCACCACGATGAAGGGTTTGCCGCTCGCATATAATAGGGATATGCAGGAAGACAAGGAAGCGATTTTCGACTCCGTGGACACAGCAAAAGCCTCGCTTCAGATTTTCGCCGAGATGATCGACGGAGCGACTTTTCCCGTAGGCAGGACCGAGGAGGCGGCTGCGGATCCGAGTCTCCTCGCTACGGACCTTGCCGACCGTCTCGTTCTTGGAGGCGTTCCGTTTCGCAAAGCGCACGAGATCGTGGGCAAGCTCGTCTTCGCTGCTGCACAGCGGGGTGTTCCGCTTAGCGAGCTCGATCCACAGGAATTCCTGAACGCAGCGCCCGTTTTGACATCGGAAGTCGTAAGGGACACCTTCGATGCGCGAACAGGGTTGTCGGCTCGACGCGCTCCCGGAGCGCCGTCGGCTGAAAATGTAGCGGAGCGCCTTGCACATTGGAGTAAGCTTCTGGAATGAAATGCGGAGCTGATCAAAATTGGCGCCTACTTAGCAGTGAGACGCTGTGCGATACGCCGTATCTTCGGGTTCAGCGCGAACATGTCGCCACGCCGTCGCGTCCGGGCGGAGTCACGTGGATGGTCGCGCGGCGGCACACTGCGGCGGTCGTAGCGCCACGCACGGCGAAGGGCAGCTTTATCCTGATCCGGCAGGAGCGAATTGCCGTCCGAAGAATCCTTTGGGAGTTTCCTGCCGGCCAAGTGGATGGAGATGTCAATGAGACGACCATTTATGAGACTGCGTTGCGGGAGCTCGGCGAGGAGGCAGGTGTCTCGTGTTCGAGCGAGCTGATTTCGCTTGGCTGCTTTTTCCCGTCGGTCGGATTTACCGATGAATGTTGTCACCTCTTCCTAGCCAGGGACGTCGTTGCGAGATCCGAAGGCCATAGTCACGATGAACACGAAGCGATTCTGGAGGTGCGAGAGTTTTCCGAGCGAGAGCTCACTGAGTTGGTAGCGGCCGGGGAGATCGTCGATTCGAACACACTCGCGATGTATGCGAGATTGAAGGCACGGGGATTGATCGGATGAATTGGCGTCGTTTCTTTGACTTTCGCGAAATGCGCGACGAGCCGAAGCCATTCCTCGATCACATCGAAGATCTCCGGACGATGCTCATCAAGATGCTCGTCGTGCTGGGCCTGATGATGGGCGCCGCGTTCACCTTTCAAAAGACCGTTGTAGGCATCATCGAGCGTCCTCTCCTTGCGATTGATCCCAACCGAACGAGCCTCACGAATTTCGGAGTCGCTGATCCGCTGACGATCGCGATCGAACTTTCTTTCTACACAGGACTGGTGATGGCTTTTCCGTTCCTTGTGCTGTTTTTGGCCGAGTTTGTTTTGCCGGCGCTTACTGAGAAGGAGCGGCGCCTGTTATATCCGGCGGCGGCAGTGTCATTCGGCCTCTTCATGACAGGCGTGTTGTTCGCATATTACTGGGTACTGCCGCCCACGCTTGACTATTTCTTCAACTATTCGATGTCGCTGAACTGGAGGCCGCAGTGGAGTGTCCGGGAATACTTTTCATTCACCACGCAGTTCGTCGTATCCTTCGGCCTCGCATTTGAGTTGCCTCTGGCCGTCCTGCTGCTCGTAAAGCTGGAAATCCTAAGCTACGAGGTGCTCCAGAAGACCCGCGCATTTGCCGTCGTGATCATTCTCTTCCTGGCAGCCATCATTACTCCGACAACGGACATGGTGACGATGATCCTCATGGCCGGTCCAATGTATTTGCTCTATGAGGGATGCATTCTCATCGCCTGGCTCATGGAAAGGAAGGGGCGGCGTCAGTCCTTGCCTGCGAATTCGACACGTGGGTAGCTCTCGAGGTGTTCTGCGACCACCGCGGCGAAAAGCGCCCCGAATTCCTCGAATTTCCGTTCTCCGACTCCGAAGATTTCGCGCATGGCGTCCGGTGCAGCAGGGTACCGCCGTGCGATCTCGCGGAGCGTCGCGTCGCCAAAGATCACGTAGGCCGGGACGCCCCGCTGATCGGCGAGCTTCTTGCGAAGCTCACGCAAGCGGCCGAATAATACCTCATCACATTCGATTTCTCCGGTCCGGCGTGGAGGCAGCTTGCCCTTAGGCTGGACCAGTTGCTTAGTGAGGGTGATGATCCGGCGCGAGCGCAGAGCGTCAAGTCCCGCCTCAGAGATTTGAATCACAGGAAATTCTCCCTCAGACTGGCCGAGATATCCGAGCCTGAGCAGTTCGCGGCCGATGGCAGCCCATTCTGATCTGCTGAGTTCCGCCCCGATCCCGTATGTTGTCAATTTATCATGATTCCAGCGGCGGATCTTGTCCGTTTCCGCCCCTGTGAGTACTCCGATGACGTGATTCATTCCCGTGCCGAATCCACTCGCCTGGCGGATTCGGTACACGCAGGAGAGGAACTTTTGCGCCAGCGTCGTACCGTCGTAGGTCGCGCGCGGCTCGAGGCAGTTGTCGCAGGTCCCGCAGTTCCCCGGCGGGAGTTCCTCGCCAAAATAGGCGAGCAATTCGCGCCTCCGGCAACTGGAGCATTCCGCGTAATGGATCATTTTGCGGAGCTGTGCCCGCGCGGCCTGTTGTTCCTGTACATCAGAAATTTCCTCGATGAAATGGGTCTGTTTGGCGGCGTCGCCGGCGCTGAATAGAAGGAGACAATCAGCAGGAAGACCGTCTCGTCCGGCGCGACCGGTTTCTTGGTAGTAGCCTTCTATGTTTTTCGGCAGATCATGATGGATGACCCAGCGGACGTTCGGCTTGTTTATGCCCATTCCGAACGCGATGGTGGCGCAAATGATTCGGGTTTCATCCCTGAGAAAGAGCTCCTGGTTTTCGGTCCGCGTTGAAGCATCGAGACCCGCGTGGTACGATCGCGCAGCTAAGCCACGCGCTGCGAGGGACATCGCCGCTCGCTCCGCGCCGGCTCGCGACGCGCAATAAATAATTCCGCTCTCATCCCGACGCTTCGCGACGAAGTTGAGAATCTGCCGAAGCGGCTGGTCCTTGGGCGTTACTTGATAGGAGAGGTTTGGCCGATTAAAGCTGGCGACAAAGACGGCCGGATCGCGCAGACGAAGGAGATCGATGATGTCCGTTCTCACCCTTGCTGTTGCTGTGGCCGTCAGAGCCATGACCGGTACGTTTGGCAGGAGAGCACGGAGCCCTGCGAGTTGACGGTATTCGGGGCGAAAATCATGCCCCCACTCGGAAATGCAGTGCGCTTCATCGATTGCGAGCGCGGCCACGTTCCACATGCGAAGATTCTCCTTCCAATCATCAAGCATCAGGCGTTCGGGCGCTGCATAGAGAAGTCGGAAGTCGGCCCTATGCAAGCGGCGAAGGCGAGATCTGGCTTCGACGGCGCTCAGCGTGGAATTGAGAAAGGTGGCCGGGGCGCCGACGGCCTGGAGTTGATCGACCTGATCTTTCATCAGTGCAATCAGGGGCGAGACAACCACGGTGAGCCCCTGGCGCAACAACGCAGGAAGTTGGAAACAAAGCGACTTTCCGCCCCCGGTTGGGAGGAGCGCGAAGACGTCGCGGCCTTCCAGGCTCGCGTGGATGATTTCCCGCTGCAGAGGCCGGAACTCAGAGTAACCGAACGTGCCTTTGAGTGTTTCAAGAAGATCGTCCATTGGCCCGCCCAGGATAGCACACCATGCTTCCCAGCAACCAAGATCGTTAGGTACGCAAAAAGCAAAAAAGCCCCGACGCCATCGAGCGTCGGGGCTTTTTTTCGCGGGAGGGAAATTCCTGCCAGGCTATAGCTTCATCTTGATCATGGCCTCATGCTGCTCGTCGCTACACGGGGCATTGAGCGGGATGTCGGTCGTCTTGTCGCTCGTACCGACCAGGCCGCTTTCGAGAAGATATTCCTCAAGCTCTGCGCCACTGATATCGGCCAGCATCTGACCATTAACAATCACGCAGGGCGAAAGGGGCTGGCCGCTGAGCTGTTCCATTTCGAAACGGTATTCAGGATTCTTGATGATGTCCTTCTCCGTGTATGGGATGTCATGCTTCGCAAGAACGGCGCGTACGCCGTTGCTCCATCCGCAATACGTTTTCAGGTAAGCCGTGATTTCGATGTTTTCCATAGTGTCAAAGTTAAGCCAATTCAGGATCGGCGCTCATTTCTTTTTTTTGGAATCGCCGGGGCGGTACTCCTCCTCTGCGACTTCGAAAGCCTGCGCCAAGCCAACCATGTCTTCGCCGGGGCGCAAAGTGTCGAGAGTTTCGGCCTCGCGACGCAGGGCGTCATGGTCATAGTTTGCGGCTTTGATCGAAAGACCGATGCGCCGCTCCGCTTTGTCCACCTTGATAACCCGCGCTTCGACTTCTTGACCGACCTTGAGGGCATCTTTGACCTTTTCAACGCGATCCTCGCTGATCTGCGAAATGTGGACCAAGCCATCTATGTCGTCCTGAAGCTGAACGAATGCACCAAAATTTGTAATCTTGGTGACCGTTCCCTTTACAAGGTCGCCGATCTTGAATCGGATATCGATCTCCTTCCAAGGATCGTCCTCGAGTTGCTTGGTGCCGAGGCTTATGCGCTGGTTGACCTTGTCGATGTCGATCACGACAGCTTCGATCTCGTCGCCTTTCTTGAGGACCTCGCTTGGGTGATTGATCTTTCGAGTCCAAGAAAGATCCGAGACATGGATCATGCCATCGATTCCTTCTTCGAGTTCCACAAACGCGCCATAGGCAGTCATGTTGCGGACTGTGCCTTTGACCTGTTTTCCGATCATGTAGCGGACCTCGATCTCGTCCCAGGGATTCGGCTCGAGTTGGCGGACGCCCAGCGAGATCTTCTGCTCGTCCTTGTTGACTCCCAGGACGACGGCCTCGATCTCCTGACCTAGCGTGAGCACATCCGAGGGACGGGCGATGCGTTTGGTCCAGGAAAGCTCCGAAACGTGGATGAGACCTTCAACGCCCTCTTCAATTTGAACGAAGGCGCCGTAAGGCATGAGGCTGATTACCTTGCCCTTGACTTTCTGGCCGACAGGAAAGCGTTCCTCGATGCGGTCCCAGGGATTGGACTGCATTTGCTTGATACCGAGGGAAACGCGCTCTTTCTCCTTGTTGATGTCCAATACCTGCACTTCAACGTGCTGGCCGACCTTGAGAAGTTCGCCCGGGTGGGTCAGGCGGGCCCAGGACATGTCGGTGACATGCAAAAGCCCGTCAATGCCATCGAGATCGATGAACGCCCCAAAATCGGTGATGTTCTTCACCGTCCCGCTGACTTTGTCTCCGACGTTGACGCTGCTCAGGAATCTATGGCGCTTTTCCGCGCGCTCCTGCTCAATGATCTCTCTGCGGCTAAGAACGACATTCTTGCGGTCTTCATTGATCTTGACGATCTTAAAGTCGTAGGTGTTTCCGACAAATCCCTGCAAATCCTTGGGAGGGACGATGTCGATCTGGGAAGCCGGAAGGAAGGCTTCGACGCCGACATTGACCGTCAGGCCCCCTTTGACGACCGCTTTGACTTTTCCCTTGATGAGGCCTTCGTCCTTGAAGACGGATACGATTTTCTCCCAGTTCTGCCTGGCCGCCGCCTTTTCCTTTGAGAGAACGACCATCCCCTCATCGTTTTCGAGGCGCTCCAGCAGGACCTCGATCTCATCGCCGACCTCAACGTCCTCGGGGTCCTCGAATTCACTTGCGGGGATGACTCCCTCGCTCTTGTAACCGATGTCCACGAGAAATTCGCGCGCGCGGACTTCGAGGATGTGTCCCTTTACGATGCTGCCCTCGCGGTAATTCTTCACCGAGCTGGCGATCAGTTCCTGCAGTTCTGCCATAATGGCCATGTTGTTGTTGTGATTGGTGTTTCGTCGGCCCCGATCCGCTTTTTTGACAATGAGAGCGCGTCGGCCAGACTCCGCATCCGGCCGCTAACGGGTTCGCTAGATTAAGGAGTTGCGACCAGAAAGCAAATAAAATAAGTGCCTATTTCCAGCGCTGGAGGGACTCTTCATGCAGATGGCGTCTGTGCAGCCATCTTGAGGCCATACCGTACTTTGGGCCGAAGAGGTATGCCGCCGCGAAGAGCGCCCCGAGAACCATGACGATGGCGGGACCGGACGGGATGTCCGCCCAGAAGGAAATTAGCAGCCCCGCCACGGCGCCGGCCATGCCAATGAACCCGCCGCCCCAGGAAATCGCTGCATACGAGTCACTGAGAAGATAGACAGTGGCCGCAGGCAGGACGAGGAGCCCCAGCGACAGAAGCGCTCCGACTGCCTGAAGGGAGGAGACCATGGCGAGCACGATGAGCATGATGATCAGGCCGAGAAGCAACCCAACGTTGATCCCCTGCGTGCGTGCTACGGAAGCCTCAAAAAGGGCTAGCAACAACGGCCGCTGCAGAGCGACAAGGCAGAGCAGCGTGATCACGCTTATCGCATAGCTCGTCCAAAGGTCGCCATCGGCGATACCGAGAATATTGCCGAAGAGGAAGTGCTCGAGACTCACCTTCACGCGGGCGTGTTTAATGAGCGCTATGCCGAGAGCGAAAGCAAGAATGTAGAGGGCCGCCACTGCCGTTTCATCCTTTACACGAGAACTGCTGGCGACGAGATGTCCACCCAACGCTACGAAGACCGCAGCAAAAAGACCGCCCAGCAGCAGCCCGCCGGGGTTCAATCCGATAAGCATTGCCGCCAGAGCAAGTCCGGGAAGCATCGAGTGGGAAAGCGCGTCGGCTACCAGAGCGAGACGCCGGAGGACCACGTAGGCACCTAGGAAGCCGTTCGTAAATCCGATCAAGACGCAAGCGAGCAGCGCCCTTCGCATGAATTCGTACTGAAACGGCTCGGTAATCCAGCTCATTTCTTGTGTCCGCTAAAGATTCTTGTGGAGAAGGCTCGGTCGATGTTGGCCTTGGTCAAGGTTTCCGCGGCGTCTCCGAAGGCAACCAGTTCGCCGTTAAGGATAAGGATTTGGTCGAAGAGTTCGGCCGCGTCGGCGAGATTGTGGTGGGAAGCGATGACAAGCTTTTTCGAGTCCCTGAGCCGATGCATTGCCTTGGCGAAAGCTGCTGACGCATTCTTGTCCAAGCCGCCGAAGGGCTCGTCGAGGAGGTAGATCTCCGCCTCTTGAGCCCAGGCGCGGGCAAGAAAGGCTCGCTGCTGCTGTCCGCCAGAGAGCGCTTTGATCTGCCTGTCCGCGAAGGCTTCCAGCTCCGCCACACGAATTGCCTCCTCGACCATTGCGTCATCTCGAACACCGAATGGTTTCCAAGCTCCAAGCACGGAGTAGCGACCCATCTCGGCGAGCCCGCGCACCGTGATGGGAAAATCCCAGTCCACCGCTTCTCTTTGGGGCACGTAGGTAATAAGGCGTCCACCGGCGATCTCGCGCCCCTTGAATCGGATGCGACCGGTCTCGAGCGGCAACAGGCTTGCGAGCGCTTTGAGCAGTGTCGTCTTGCCCGCGCCGTTCGGTCCGACGAGCCCAATGCAGGATCCGCTCTGCAATTGCACACTCAGATGGTGCACAGCGGGAATCCTGTGGTAGGAAACGGTCAAATCTTGGATAATCAAGTCGTGATCCACCGCCGAGCTTAAGGAATAGTCAGCACGTCTTCGATCTTCTCCGCGCCCCAAAAGGACACCTCCGCCAGCGGACCGTTTTCATCCGAGGCGCGCGCCCGCACGGCAGCTTGTGTGGTCCCGTTCCACTCCGCCGTAACGACAAGATCCGCCGCCGAGCCGGCTGGCAGGCGGATCGTGCCGGAGAAGCTTCCGCCCTTGTGATCGAGAGGGATCAATTGCCGGCCGAGATAGCTTGCGCCGATCGCTTGTGCCGCGGGCGCCGTTTCTATCGCAAGTGTGAGCTCTCGCTCGGCGGGTTGAGACTGTGCGGAAGGAACCGATGTTATCGAAGGGTCGTCGGTTTGCGTAACCAGGACGATCGGAATTCCTGCCAGCGCGAGGGCTATAGCCATCAGAGTGAAACGTATCCAGGGAGTCCCGCGCATCTCAGCCTCACTCCAGAATTCCGACGAGGGCCGCAACCGTACTCCCCAAGGAGACGGGCTTCTCCACTGTTCCCGCGAAAAACAGGCCAAGCGCTGTCGTAAACCTCATGCTCGAAAAATTGGCGGTCGGCGGATGAAATGCAAGTCCATTGCATTAGAAAACAAACGCCCCCTTGAAGAATCACTACTTTCTATCATTTCATTTCATTGTGCGTTTGACTTCTGTGATTTCTATTGTGGTATCTCTCAGGCCGATGCTTGAGATCGGGGCTTGGTTTCTTGGAAAAAGCTTGTTCACAAGAGATTCGGAGAGTCGAATCGTCTCGCCTGCTGCCGCGAGAGGTTTGTGGACAGTCGCGACGCCGCCACTCATCCTGCAGGAGTCGCGGCATCGCTGGGAGCAAAATGCGATGGGTCGCGGAGCTTCTTGCCTAGTTCGAAACAAAGCGCAAAATCCCGAAATCCCCAAAAACTGTCCCCTATGAAAAAAATTATTGCTGTCACCTCCTGTCCCACCGGCATTGCGCACACTCTCATGGCGGCGGAAGCCCTGAAGAAAGTCGCCTCCTCTCTTGGTCACGAGATCAAAGTGGAGACGCAGGGTTCCGCCGGGAAGAAAGGAGTGCTCAGCGAGCAGGACATCGAGGAGGCCGACCTCGTGATTCTGGCTACGGATATTCGGATCGAGCCGGCACGCTTTGAGGGTAAGCCGATTTTTGAAACATCAACCAGCGAGGCGATTCGCAATACCAGAGAGGTAATCGGATCGGCCTTGGCGCTGCTTCCACCGGAACCAAGTGTTGAAGTTCCGGAGCCGCAGAAGGAACCTGCCGTGGCTGCTCCTGCTGCTGCCGCCGCGCCACCCGTCGCTGCGGGCGGGAAACGTTTTGTGGGGATCACCTCGTGTCCGACTGGTATAGCCCACACATTCATGGCGGCCGCGGCGCTTGAAAAAGCCGCCAAGGCCCTCGGCCACACCATTAAGGTTGAGACCCAGGGTTCCGTTGGGGCGAAGAACCAACTCACCCCGGAGGAGATCGCAGCAGCTGACGCGGTGGTGATCGCCGCGGAGACGAATGTCGATACCTCTCGATTCGGAAGCAAGCGCCTTTACATGACGAGCACCAAGCAGGCGATGCACGCCGGACGGGACGTTCTAAAGAAGGCGCTAGAAGCCCCGATAGGGGGCGGTGCAGAAGGCGGCGCTGGTCTCGCCGGCGCGGTCGAGAAGGCGAAAGCCGAGAGGGCGAAGGCGCGAACGGGCCCCTACAAGCACTTGATGACCGGTGTTTCCTATATGTTGCCGCTCGTGGTCGCAGGCGGACTTGCCATTGCGCTGGCATTTGCAATCGGTGGCATTCAAGAGGGAGCTTATCCGGAAGGTACACTCGCCGCTGCGCTCATGAAGATCGGCGGCGACACCGCGTTTCGCCTCTTTATCGCCATATTTTCAGGGTTCATAGCCTACTCCATCGCTGATCGGCCGGGTATTGCGCCTGGTTTGGTAGGCGGTTTCCTGGCGCAGAGCCTCGGCGCGGGCTTCATTGGTGGCATTTTCTCCGGCTTCCTCGCCGGCTATTTTACAAAGTTCCTTGCCGATAAGATTCGCCTTCCCGCGACGCTCGAAGGTCTTAAGCCCGTCTTGATTCTGCCGTTCCTGTCAACCCTCGGAATCGGTCTGCTCATGATTTACGCCATCGCACCCCCCGTGAAATGGTTGAATGACGCGATGAACGCCTGGCTTCTGGGCATGCAGGGTGCCAATGCCGTCGTGCTCGGCATTATCCTGGGCGCAATGATGGGCTTTGACATGGGCGGGCCCATTAACAAAGCGGCCTACGCTTTTTCCGTTGGCCTTCTCGCAAGCAAGATTTATGCGCCCATGGCGGCGGTGATGGCTGCGGGGATGACGCCGCCACTCGGTCTGGCCCTGGCATGCTTTCTCTTCAAGAAGAAATTCGATCTCGAAGAACGCGAGGCGGCTGGTCCAGCTCTTGTCCTCGGGATTTCATTCATCACAGAAGGGGCAATTCCCTTCGCCGCGAAGGATCCGCTTCGCGTCATTCCCGCGCTGATGGCCGGCTCGGCCGTTGCGGGCGCGATCTCGATGGTTAGCGGGGTGCAGCTTCTTGTCCCTCACGGTGGGATCTTCGCGGCATTGATTCCCGGGGCGGTATCGAACCTGATTGCCTATATCATCGCCATTGCTGCCGGAACCGTCGTCACAGCGGGAGTGCTATTCTTCCTCAAGCGACCCGTCGCCGAGCCTCTGCCCGCCTTGGCATGACGTTACCCGCTCCAAACGAAATCATTCGTCAACAACAGAAAACGTACCGAAATCCGACCCCATGATTCAACTCACCCCTCAAAACATTAGAATCGGTGCTCGCGCCGCGAACAAGAACGAGGCCATTCGCGCCGTCGGCCAAGTCCTTGTGGAATCGGGCTTCATCGAACCCGGATACATTGAGAGCATGATCGGACGCGAAGGGCAGGCGAACACTTATTTGGGCAATGGTATTTCCATCCCCCATGGAATGGCAAAGGACCGCGAGCTGATCCGTGCAACAGGAATCTCAGTTGTCCAGTTGCCCGAAGGAGTGGAATGGGGACCGGGAAAAGTGGCGCATCTCATTGTGGGAATCGCCGCCAAATCGGATGAGCATCTGGGCGTTCTTGCGGCACTCACGGACGTCCTCGACGATCCCGCGAGGTCTGAGCTGCTGGCAAAGACAAAGGATCCGAACGATATCATCGCTGGGTTGAGCCGGGAAGCTGCAGAGGTCGGCGAAGAGCCTTTGGAGGCTGCCGCGCCGCCGCCCGGCGCGCACCATGTGGATGTCAAGATTGTCGGAAGCGCTGGAATGCATGCGCGGCCGGCGACGATGTTCGCTGATATCGCCGGCCAGTTCGAATCGGACATTCGCGTCCAGTACGGCACCAAGATCCAAAACGGGAAATCGATGGCGGCGCTTTTGAAGCTTGGTACTCCAGGCGGTGACACGATCCGAATTATCGCGTCGGGACCTGATGCCGAGCCAGCGTTGAAAGCGTTGAAGGAGGCAGTCGATAGCGGGCTTGGCGATGTGGAGGAGGTCAAGGAGGCGATTACCGAGGCGGACAAATGGGTTCCAGAGTCCACAGGGCACGCGCTGGCCGGAGTCTCGGCGTCCCCCGGGGTCGCAATCGGCCCAATATGCCAGTTCCAAACGACGCACATCATCGTCGAGGATAAGCCGAAAGACGTCGCGTCGGAGGAACTCGCGCTCAAACAGGCGATTGCTACCGCGAACGAACAAATTTCGGAGATCTACGAGCAGGTCAAGAAGCAGTCCGGGAAAGAAAAGGCCGCGATTTTCCGTGCCCACCTGGCGCTATTGAACGACGCCGAGATCTACGTGGAAGTCTGCACGCAGATTGAAGCCGGCCACAGTGCGGCGTGGTCTTGGCAGCAAGCCATTGAGCGACGCTCGGTCGAGTTGAAGCAGATCGAGAACGCCCGACTCGCAGAGCGAGCTGCGGATTTGCACGACATTGGACAGCGTGTGCTGCGCCTCCTCGCCGGGGCCGAGCAGAGCGCACCGCATCTTCCCGACGAGTCTGTGATCCTGGTGGCTGACGATCTGACACCTTCGGATACCGCCCAGCTGGATCCGAAGCGCATCTTGGGCCTTTGCACGGCTTCGGGTGGTCCAACCGCACATACGGCCATCATTGCGCGTTCCCTCAACATTCCTTGCGTTGTCGGTTCGGGTGCCGCGGTTCTTGAATTGAAGTCCGGTACCGTCTGCGTCCTGGATGGTGCTGCGGGAAAGTTGTATATCGAACCGAGCCCCGCGGACATCGAGTCTGCAAAACGCTTTCAAGTGGACCTGGAGAGCCGCCGGAACGAGGAGTACTCGACCCGTTACGAGCCTGCGGTGCTGGTGGATGGGCACCGCGTGGAAGTCGTTGGCAACATAGGCAAGGCAGCCGAGGCGGCCGCCGCTGTTGAGGCGGGCGCGGAAGGAATAGGACTGATGCGAACAGAGTTTCTTTTCCTGGACCGCGATACGCCCCCCTCGGAAGACGAACAATTCGAGGCCTATTCCGAGATGACTCGCGCCCTGCACGGCCTTCCATTGATCCTCAGAACCCTGGACATAGGCGGCGACAAGATAGCGTCCTATGTTTCGCTTCCGAAGGAAGAAAATCCCTTTCTCGGTGTTCGTGGGATTCGTCTCTGTCTGCGTCAGCCGGGGATTTTTCTTCCCCAATTGAGAGCGATATATCGCGCTTCTACCACCGGGCCCATAAAAGTCATGTTTCCGATGATCAGCACCCTCGAGGATCTGATTGCCGCGAAAGAGATTGCGGAACAGGTCCGGAAGGAGTTGGGCGTACCGCCGATCGAGATCGGCATCATGATCGAGGTACCTTCAACCGTTCTTATGGCGCCGGAGCTTGCCAAGGAGGTTGACTTCTTTTCAGTCGGCACGAACGATCTGACCCAATATACGCTGGCCATGGATCGGATGCACGCTGCGCTGGCTAAGAACGTTGATGGCCTGCATCCCGCTATATTGAGATTGATCGACATGACCGTCCGTGCGGCGAAGGGGGCTGGAAAATGGGTGGGGGTCTGTGGTGGTGTAGCTGGCGATCCGATTGGAGCCGCGATCCTTACCGGACTCGGCGTTGCTGAGCTGAGTATGAGCCTGCCCAGCGTCGCCGCGGTGAAGGCTTCGCTGCGAAAGATAAAGCTCACCGATGCCCAGAACTTGGCGCGCCGGGCACTTGCCTGCTCGACAGCCTCCGAAGTGCGGCAATTGACCCACTGACCACTATGTCCAGTAAGCATTACGATTGTTTAACAATCACCTTGAATCCTGCGATCGATCGCACGATCACGATTCCAAACTTTCAGGCAGGAAAGGTCAACAGGGTCCAAGGTGAGTATCTCAACGCGGGCGGCAAGGGGGTCAATGTCGCCTCTTCGCTTTCCGACGCCAGCCATAGTG
The DNA here is from genome assembly GCA_036525415.1 of Terrimicrobiaceae bacterium. GTDB lineage: Bacteria > Verrucomicrobiota > Verrucomicrobiia > Chthoniobacterales > Terrimicrobiaceae > DASTFP01. The sequence continues at coordinate 46,814 of DATDAL010000058.1, forward strand.
TGGCCGTCACCGGCTTTCTTGGACGCGAGAACGCGGCGGTGTTCGAGCGGCATTTCGCACGCAAGCGAATCGCCGATCATTTCGTGCGTCTGGAGGGCGAGACGCGTGTCGGAATCAAGATCACGGACCCTGTCCAGAAGGAGACGACAGACATCAATTTTCCCGGCGCTGAGCCGCTGCCAAGTGACCTCGTTGCCCTGCGCGCGGCGATTGATCACATCGATGCCGAATGGTTCGTGATCGCAGGAAGTTTGCCTCCAGGGTTGGAAACGACTATCTATCGCGAACTGACCGAATCGCTGAAGGCTCGGGGCCGCAAAGTCGCTCTCGATACGAGCGGAGAAACGCTAAATCACGCAATCGAGGCGGCGCCTGCGCTCATCAAACCGAATATCCACGAACTGGAAGGCCTGGTAGGGCGCCCTCTGCCGTCTCGTGATGAGGTTGTCACGGCCGCCAATGAACTGGTCGGGCGCGGGATTGAGATGGTCGTCGTTTCGATGGGACACGAAGGCGCATGCTTTGTGGGATCCGAGGGTATTCTTTTCGCGACTCCGCCAGAAATTGAAGTCCGCAGCACCGTTGGAGCGGGCGACGCCATGGTCGCGGGGGTGGTCTCGGCGAAACTTCGCGGGCTCGCGCTGGCCGAGACCGCGCGCTTATCTACCGCATTTTCGGTGCGCGCCATTGGCAAGCTCGATGCTGACGTCTCGATCGAAGCTCTCTCCCAAAAGGTCACCATTCAGAAGTAGTGGCGCCCTCTACGCACCGCTGCCGCGACCGACTTTGGCAGGAAATCCAAGTCTAGCTCAGCAAGAAATATCCGCCGCAAAGCACGATTGCGACGCCGGCGAAGCGGCCGATCTGAGGACTAGCCAGTCTCTCAATTGCGATCCCCAAGCCGATGCCGAACGCGTGGAGGAACGCTGTGCCGACGACGAATCCGGCAGCGTATGCAAGCCCCGAGGCCGTTTCGGGCATTTCCGCGCCGTGCGCGTGACCGTGGAACGTCGCAAACAGACCAACGATCATCACGCTTGCGACCAGCGGTAACCGCAAGGAAGCCGCTATCAAAACCCCCAGTGTCAACACCGAAACAGCAATTCCCGTTTCGACAAAGAGGAGGTTGATACCTGTCATTCCCAGAATGCCGCCAAAGGCCATGACTGTGATGAATGTCAGGGGAACTGCCCAAATTGAGCGGCCGCCCATTTGGGCCGCCCATAGCCCGACTGCGATCATCGCACAAATGTGATCCAGACCTGCGACCGGATGCTCAATACCGTGGAAAAATCCACTCGTTCCACCTGCGCCCACGTGAGCCTGGGCTAAGGAAGGAACAATCAGAGCCGCCAACAGCAGGATGGAAATGCGTGATGTCCCATTCATGCGCAAACCATAGATGGCCAATTTCTAGGTGAAAAGAGGAATTTGGAAGGACGAATTTTGCCGTCCGAGTGCGGTTTAAGACTTGATCGATTTTGCCGCAAACTGGAGTTTGCGTGGCGATGAAGGCATGTCTGGTTCCATTGCTCGTAACGCTGATGCTTGCCGGATGTGTCTACCGAGAGCCTGTGTCGGAGCCGGTGCGCAGGGCGGAACTCTGGCGATCTCCGATTGCCGGCTCACCACCGGGCGCAGGTCAATTCTGGCCGTCTGGCGCGCCGGCAATTCGCGCTCGCAGCGCGATCATGATTGATGCTCGGAGCGGTCTAACGCTGTACCAAAAATACGCCGACGTTCGCACGCAGGTCGCAAGCACGCAGAAGCTGCTCACAGCTCTGATCATTTTGAAACGGGGGAATCTCGAAGACCGCGTTCTTGTCGCGCCGCAAGACACCTACGTCGAGCCAAGTAAGCTAGGAATTCGCCCCCGCCAATCCTATACAAGACGCACTTTGCTCTCGGCCATGATGGTGAAGAGCGAAAACGATGCTGCCGCCGCGCTTGCCCGCGACTGCTATGGAAGCACCACAGCCTTCGCCTCGGCCATGAACAACACTGCATGGGAGCTTGGCGCTCACAGCTCTCATTTCGCCAATCCACACGGCCTACCAGCATACCAATACTCGACCGCTCGCGACATGGCTCGAATTGCCTTTCGAGCATATCGGCAACCCTTGCTGCGCCGCCTGATGGCCAGCCGGTACTACACTTTCTTGTACGTCAATGGCCGGCGTAAAACCCTCGAAAATACCAATAAGCTGCTCAAGCGCTCGCCAATTTTCAATGGGATGAAGACCGGTTACACAAACGCGGCTGGCCGATGCCTGATCTCCAGCGCTTCATCAGGCGGCCGTGAAGTCATCCTCGCGCAATTTGGAAGCAAGACGCAGTATATCTTCGACGATGCAGAGCGGATGATGCGATGGGGCCTCCGGCAGGGCGGCCTTTTCCGTACTAGCCATTGAACGATCAGCCTGTCGGTCTTCTAGTCTAATATCGCGCTACTGAGGGAGTCCTGAGTCCAACGGGCTTCTGATCCTGAGGCACGGACGCTGCCACTTGGTCGAGGATGACGTCGGCAATCATTGGCTCGGTTCCAATCGCGCTGGCGTAGAACAGTTTCTTACCGCGCAATTCGTAGGGATTGCGCCGGAAAATCTCGGCCTGGCTCGCTGCCGGACCGGGCTCGGTCTCGATGCCGAGCAGCACAGGAATGTCCTGGTAGCTATGCAACCCGTCCGCAATGAAAAAGGGCACAATGACTACGTTAGACTGGTTGCACAGTTTGTCCCACTCAACGATCAAAGGTGGCTCTTCCATGTACGCGGAGACCACCTGAGCGTACTGGCCGAGGGCCTGAATTCTCGCGGCCTGTTCCTTCGCTGCGCGGGCGGAATTGTCATTGAGATCGGTGCCATGTCCGACGATGAAGAGGCTCGTTGCTTCCGGCGGCACGCGCGGAGCAATTTCGCGAGCTCGGCGCAGCAGAGCTTCCGTCATGCGAGGGTGGCTTCCCACGGGATCGCAATAGTAGATCGTCCGGCTTCCGCGGCGCGTCTGCCGACCCGCCAACTCGAGTTCGCGCGGGATAACCTTCTGCGTAAAGTAGCCTTCGCTGATGAAAACGGGAACGATGTAAATTGTCTCGCTTTCCACCATTCTGAAGATTTCGCGCATCGAGGGTTCTTCCTTCCAAAAGCAGCTGTGCACCTCGCGAAAGATTCCACGTTCGCGGATGGCGCGGGCGTGAGCGTGTGTCGGCGCGCTGGAGTCTGGATTCAACGTCGAACCGTGCCCGACCAGGACTAATGCCGAATCGCAAAATGCGAAGTTCACTCGAGAAGTTCGGCGCAAACCTTTGGGGCGTCAAAATAGGTTCTGGCGTAGGCGCGAGCCGCTGCGCAATGATGCGAATAGTCTTTTGCAACCGCTTCGATGGCGTCGACGGCTTCTGCCAGTGTGGAGAAGCGCAGAGCTCCATCGCCCGAAGGGAGGTGGTCACTCCAGCCGGTGTCCTGGACAACGACGGGCTTGCCCGCCGCGAGATAGCACGCGCTGCGACAACTGAACCACCCACTGCGCGACTTGACATAGCCGTTCTTGGCAATGCTCCATTCAGCTTTGGATTTCGACAGGAAGTCGTGGTAACTGGCGTAGTCCGGCAAATAGATATCCGGCTCGATGATCCTCCAGCCGAGAGACTCGAGATAGGCTGTCGGACGATTTTTTCCGGGACCCTGTCCCATGGCGAGAACAAACTTTTCACTGGTTCGTGACGGCAGTTCAGTAAAGCGCAGAAACTCGACGTCTTTCTGGCCGTAGCTTTCCCCTTCGAATTCTTCTGGCTTGTAGCTTGCCCAATTCATGACAGTCGTCCAAGCCCCGTCGGCACTGTGATGTGCGCTCGGCGGCATCAAAGTTTTTTCCCACCACTCGAGGGCGATCGGTTGCACGGTGGAACGCCAGCGAATGCCCGCCGCCGGGATCTTGCAGCCCGGCCTTCCCACGTTGAGCCCAAAGGTGAAATGTTGTTCGTGGGCTCGCACGCGATCCAGATATTCGCGGTCTCCGCGGGTCAACTTGATATGGGTGAACATCGGATCGCCATCGAGAAACAATTTCGTCCTGATCCTTGACGTGACTGGCCGAAGCCAGCAGGCGCCAGAAACGTTGGCGAGTACGTCGGCTTCGGCTATGGTTTTTTCGGCTAGCCGCTCGTCGGTGATGCCGTGATACTTGCCGTCCGGCTCGTTTCTGTAAATCCATCGGTCGCCCATGTCGAATTCGCGCATGATTCGGTCCAAATAGCTGACGTTGTGCGAGCAATCAGCGCTTGGCTCCTGTTTTACAGGATCGTACGCCCAATTGGCCGAATCCTCAAGATACCAGACATCGTGACCCAGGGCTCGAAAGCCGAGCACGTATTGCACGTAATCCCAGGTGACACCCCCGAACGCGTACTGGCCGATCAGCCCGCTTACCAGAATTCGCATGGATCCACAATTCTCACTCGAACATATTTCGGTTGCCTGGCAGCCTATGATAATCTTGATTACGAGGACAAGTTCTCCGCACGGCCCGCGCGCCGATTGCGAAGATTGTGAGTCGCCCCGCTCGCCGATTGGTCCGCTCTGATAGCAAGGAACTCGACTGAATGAAGGCCGATTATCACTCCTTGTCCCATCTCGCAAAACGTGTACCACACACCCGCGAAATAAAGATCTCAGCCGAGAGAAATGGTATGTTGTAACAACCTGAATCCAAGTGTATTATGTCAGATAGTAAATTTGGCGATTTTTTTTATATTTTTTGAACGCCGCGTGACAAACACTGTCTAAGTCGTTAACCTCATTAAATAACTGAATTTTTGCAACCTGGTATCTGATTAAAAACGTAATAGAGTAGAGGACCCTACACGATGGCTTTGGAAGACAACGAGACAGGCTTTCAGCTGTATCTGAGAGAGATCGCACAGTTTCCGCTTTTGACCCCTGAGCAGGAAGTAAAGCTTGCGCGCAGGATCAAGCGCGGGGACCAGAAGGCGCGCTCGGAGATGGTGCGGTCGAACCTTCGTCTCGTGGTAAAGATCGCTCGTGACTACGCAAACTTGGGTTTACCTCTGCTCGACTTGATCTCAGAAGGCAACATTGGTTTGATGAAGGCGGTTGAGCGCTTTGATCCGAAGAAGGGTGGCAAGCTCAGTACCTATGCGGCGTGGTGGATCAAGCAATCCATCAAGCGGGCCTTGGCCAACCAGAGCAAGACGATCCGGCTGCCTGTTCACTTGGTGGACAAGATTTCCAAAATGCGTCGGGTTGCGATGCAGATGACTGAGGAGCTCGGGCGTGAACCGACCGACGATGAACTGGCCGAAGAAATCGGCCTTTCGTCATCGAAGGTCACCCAGCTCAAGAGTGCGGCTGTTCGTCCGGCCTCGCTGGATCAACCAATAGGGGATGACGACTCCACCGAATTTGGCGAGATCGTCGGCGATGAAGAGGCGGATGATCCGTTCGAGACATTACGCGACAAAGACCTGCGCGAGGAAGTCGGTGAATTGCTTGACGTACTCGATGAGCGTGAGCGCAGAATTATTAACTCTCGCTTCGGTTTGGACGGACAGAAGCCCAAGACCCTTGAAGAAGTGGGCGAAAAGTTTGGCGTGACGCGCGAACGCATTCGGCAATTGCAAAACATCGCCCTTCACAAGCTTCGCAAGGCGCTCAGCAAGAAGGAACGTCCAAAGCTCGAGACGGTACTCTAGTCGGATGAGTTGAAGGGAGCCCCCGTCCAGCCGGAAATTCTTGGGGACTCATTCTTCTGGTCGTTCAAGAAACAACTTGCCTGCGCGCCTGCGGGCGTGCCGATTACCGCGAAGGTTGACTTTGGCGGGCCCGTTTCGGGTGTCGAGAAGGGATAGAACCAGATTCGTTTCGGTAAACCCGGGTTCCGGAATATTGGCGTTTCGCAGCCATCGAAGCACGACACGGCGGCGCAGGGCAGGCGGCATTTTTTTCAACGTGCCGCAGCACAGCGTCTCTTCAACCTCGGGAATCATCGATGCCATCCACGATTCCTCTTCGCGAAGAATCTCCGCAGCGCGGAGAATTGCCTGCCGGAAAGAAGATCCAAACGCACGCTCAATTGCCGGAATCACTCGGCTTCGTAGCCGATTGCGCGTATGCTCGATGCTTGCGTTGGTTGAGTCCTCGCGATAGGGGACGCTGCGCTCTTCGACAAACGCCGTGATTTCTCGCCGAGTGAGCCCAAGCATAGGACGGATGACCTCGATGCCACGTGTATGCGTCAACGGCCTCATGCCAGCCAGGCCCGCCGCTCCCGATCCCCGGAGAAAGTTGAAAAGGCAGGTCTCAACCTGATCGTCTGCGTGGTGGGCTAGGATGACTCTCCGGCAGCGATGAGTTCTCGCGCAGGAAGCGAAAAATGCGTAGCGCAAATCCCGTGCCGCCGTCTCGATGGAGAGTTTCTCCGCCCTGGCATGAGCGCGAACGTCGGCCTCCCCAAGATCAAGAGGATAAGGGAATCTTTTCGCGGCGGCCGCGACAAACGAGGAATCCGCATCCGCTGCCGTGCCACGGAGGCTATGGTTTAAGTGACAGATGACAAGCTTGTTGTAACCCAGAGAGTGCAGGCCGAACAGGAGTGCCATGGAATCGCGCCCCCCTGAGACGCCTACGAGGTATTTTTTTCTCGGCGAGTGCACGACCAATGCCTGCCGGAGTTTTTCAAGCAAATCAGTCAATTGTCCGGTCGCCGAAATAAGTCTGAAGCGGGCCGGGAAGAGTGACCGTGCCGTCGTCCTGCAATCCCGTTTCGAGAAGGGCAACGTAGAGGCGCGCGAGAGCCGTGCCAGATCCATTCAAGGTATGGCAGAAGCGGTTTTTCCCATCCGGTCCTTTGAAGCGCAGATTCATCCGTCGCGCCTGAAAGTCCTCGAAATTTGTACAACTCGAGACCTCGAGGAACGCACTCTGTCCAGGCGACCACACTTCGATGTCATAGGTCTTTGCCGCACCAAAGCCAAGATCTCCCGCGCACAGCTCGATTACCCGGTAGTGAAGGCCGAGCATCTGAAGAACACTTTCCGCGTCGCCGGTGAGTGTTTCCAGTTCTGCGGGTGAGTGCTCCGGTGTGCAGATCTTGACCAGTTCGACTTTATCGAATTGGTGCATTCGGATGAGTCCGCGCGTGCCGACACCTGCCGCACCGGCTTCCCGCCGGAAGCAGGGAGTGTAGGCAGCGTAACGCAGAGGAAGCGACAAGAAGGGAAGGACTTCCTCACGGTGGAGATTCGTCACAGGTACCTCTGCAGTCGGAGCAAGATATAGCGAATCCCGCTCGACGCAATAGCTTTGCTCTTCAAACTTCGGGAGTTGCGAGGTGCCCACCAGGGCTTCAGGCCTGATGAGAGACGGCGGGCTGACTTCCGTGTAGCCATGAACCTTTGTGTGGTGGTCAAGCAAGAAGTTAATCAGGGCGCGTTCAAGCCGCGCGCCTTTGCCCTTGAAACAGGCAAACCCGCTGCCACTAATCTTTGTCGCGCGTTCAAAATCAATCAGGTCGAGACGCCGGGCGATTGAAACATGGTCCTCCGTTCGTTCCAGGCCGGGTCTTTCGCCCCAGGTGCGAACGACCGGATTCTGTGAGGAGTCGCTCCCGGCTGGCACTCCTTTTTGCGGCAAGTTGGGAAGATTCAGCAGCAAATCCCTTTGCTCCTGCTCGAGAAGCGCCCCCTGCTCGCAAAGCGCCTGCATCTCGGCGGCATGGGACCTGACCCCCGCTTCAATCGAGGTCGTATCGCAGCCTTTGGACCGCAACGCTCCAATCTCCTTGCTGAGGCGGTTCCGTTCAGCCTGCAAGCTTTGAAGGCGGGTTTCCAGTGCGCGCCGCTTCGAATCTGTTGCGAGCACCGCATCGACGGCTTCATCCATCCCGGAACCACGCGTCGCAAGGCGAGTCTTCACAAGCGCTGGCTGATCACGGATAAGGCGGATATCGAGCATGGCGTTAGGGCGAGCTAGACATGATTAACAGGATTTAGATGATGAACAAGAATGCCACTGTCGTAAATTACCGCTCTCGATTCGTGCTGATCTTTCCTTAATTTTCTATGCCCGTCCAATTTCGCGACTACTATGAGACCCTGGGCGTTTCCAAAACCGCCACCCAGGAAGAAATCAAGAGCGCCTTTAGGAAACTGGCGCGCAAGTACCATCCTGACACGGCAAAGGACAAGAAATCAGCCGAGGAGAAATTCAAAGAAATCAACGAGGCCTACGAAGTCCTGAGCGATCAGGAAAAGAGAAAAAAGTATGACGCCTATGGTGCCAATTGGCAGCAGGGTGGATTTCGACCTCCGCCGGGCGGTGGCGCTGCGTACGAGGGATTTCCAGAGGGCTTTGGCGAGGGTGGTGTTGAATTTCATTTCGGCGGCACGGGATTCAGCGATTTTTTTGAACAGCTTTTCGGCGCGCGTCGTGGGGGTGGGCGAGGGTTCGCGGGCTACGACTTTGATGAACCGCCCATGCACGGTCAGGATGTCGAGGCGGACATTCTTGTGTCGCTTGAAGAGGCTCTGCACGGATCCACTCGGCAAATTTCCTTTCGCCGCGGAGCATCGGGAAAGGTTCAGACCTATACGGTGAAAATTCCCAAAGGAGTTCACGAGGGACAGCGTGTGCGCCTCGCAGGACAGGGAGAATCGGGCGGGGGAGGGAGGCAAGCAGGCGACCTGTACTTGAGAATCAAGTTCGAGCGGCATCCGGACTTCGACGCGCGCGGCAGCGATCTCTTTTACGATTTGGAGATCCCCGTTTGGCAAGCCGTATTGGGTGGCGATGTGGAAATTCCCACACTGGATGGTAGGGCTAAGCTTCGCGTGCCTCCGAGCTCGCAGAGTGGCCAAAAGTTCCGCGTGTCGGGCCGAGGCCTAGCCCGCAAGGGAGGAGGGCGCGGAGATTTGTACGTGGTGCTTCAACCGGTTCTTCCTCGCGAGCTTAGCCCCCGCGAACGGGAGCTTTGGAACGAGATTGCCTCGCTCGAGCAGAGGCGTTCCTAGGAGCGAGAACGAAACTCGATATTTACTCTAGCTCGCGTCAGGCAGGATTTGCTTTGTGAGACGATCGACGCCCTGTCGGGCGAATTCACTGGCAGGGTACTCGCTTTGGGCCTTGAGGTACCAAGAGAGGCTGGAGCCGGACTGTTCCTTTTGTTCGAGTTCCTCAGCCCGCCGGAGCGCGTGGACAAAATCCGCGGCTTTGGTGGTGAGATTGGCCCGAACTTGGTTCAGCTTATTGTCGTCAGGGAAATTTCGAAATGCCTTTTCGGCACTTTCCCAGGCCCCCGCATAATCGCCGCTCTTTTCGATTTCCTGCGCCTTAATGATCGAGGTCTCGATGACTTCCATATCTTCGAGAACCTTGCGTAGCTGCTGCTCTTTCTGGGGGTACATCGCCGTTGCTGCGATGAAGCGCATCCGATCGTCGAGGATTTGGCGGTAGTTTTTCTGGCTTAGAAGTTGATCAAAATCAACCAAGGCACGGGATTGGACGTCCGCTTGGGAAAAGATCATCTTGGACACCTCGGTCAACGCGGGATTGCGGGGCCAGATTTCGGTTGCCGCCTTCAATTCGGCTTCAAGGGTTTCCTTGTCGCCGCTTACCGCGGCATTGCGAGCCTTGGCGAGATGCATGGAAGAGATTTGCTTAGCAGTCTCGATGGCTGCCATCGGCTTCGAAACATCAAAGTCCTTTGCGGTTTGGCTTAACTCGGCCACAAGCTTTTCGGCAAGCGCGAAGTCCTTTACCTCGATCGCGCTGATAAGCTGGTTTGATTTTTGTGCGAAGGCGAGGGCTCGTCGCTTGTCATCGCGGTCGAGCGTGCGCACTTGCGGCAGGTACTCGCCAATCATAAAGGTTTCCGCGAGCCGTTTGGTGGCGCTTTGCAGTTCGTTCTTTTCGAGAAGAAACTTAAAGGCCTGCACGCCTTCCCGCACGTCACGCATGATTTCATTCGCCAGCGAGTCGATCGTGCCCATCGTGGGTGGAAGGCCGCTACTCTTGGCGAAAAGGTTCTTGGCCTCCTCGCCTACGCGGAGTTGGCTGTCGCCATCCGCAAAAATGCTGCGATAGAATCTGGTGCCGATCAGGGCGTGCTGGAAGCGTCTCTGAAGGAAGTGCTGGACGATGAGTGATTGGAACTCAATCTTCACCTGGAGCTCGGCTACCTCGCGCTTGAGCTGATTCGCTCTGATGAGGGCCGTGATCTCCGCAAGCCTCGTGAGGATAGGCTGCATTTGCATTTCGCGACTAAGTTGCTGCTGTTGCCGCTGCTGGTCGTTCGCTGCACCGTCTTTGGATTTTGCAGAACCGCCGCCTTCGAGCTTGGTTCCCTCGGCCGTCAATCTCGCATTCCACTCGAGGCGCTTCCTTTCGTCCTCGAGAGTCTTGCCGGCAGCGTTGAGTCGATCGTTGTTCTTGCGAGCGAGCCAGGCGGAGTAAACCTGGTTTGCGATGGAGTCGCAGAGGTTTGCATCCTCCTGATATCGCGAAGCTCTTGCCAGCAGTTGGAACGCTTCATCGGTAGATCGGGGCGTGATCCTTCCGGGCGAAAGCTTGTCCATGATTTGCTGGAGAAGCGCCTGGTATTCGGTTTCCGGTGGTGTGACCGCCGGCGGCGCGTTGAGATACTTTTCGAATCTCGCTTCAAAAAGAGCGTTACTGCTGATGTTCCAGCTCTTTCCGTCCCAGGTGACAAGGTTGCTGCCGGGATCAAAGAAGGGCACGTCCTTCCCAAGAAAGCTTGATCCGCCAGCGTTGGGGCTCCCTTGGGCAGGGGCGCCGCCGGTGGGTTGGGGGGCTGCGGGTTGTGGTGGTGCAGGTTGAGGGGCCGGGTTCTGGGGAGGCGGCTGAGGCGCGTTTTGAAACTCCGAAGAAACATTCCCCTGTGCAACCGCAAAGCTGGCGCTCGCCAGCAAGACTACTAGCGCACATTTCATGATTTTATCATGTCCTTTGTGCGCAATATACCCTTGTTGTCGACTTCGAGCAGAAAAATGAATCGTTGACCTTTTTGGATGTTGATGTGGTTGAAATTCTTTGTAACCAGCACCGGGACGACCTCTTTGCCGTCTTCAACTCCTACGGCAATCAGACGTCCCTCGCTTGGGGACCATGCAAGCGAATTCATCACTTCGCCCTCGATTTTGTAAACGTTTCCACGCAGACTATTTGCATTCTCCAAATAGGTCCGTACGTCCAGGGAGGAAACGGTTCGGAAGGACTCCGAGGTTCCCGTGACGAAGAGTCGCGAACCGACGAACGCCGCAAAGATCAACAGAAAGGCGACGATAATCCCTAAGTTCAGTCGAGAGCTTTGAGTACGTCGCGCCACGATTCTGCTTACCGCCCCGGCGAGCGGACATCAATCCCAAACTCCTGACCGCTGCGAAACACTCTTGATCGTCTATGGTCCGGCGACTTCGTAGCCCAATTCCTCGAAATAGCGCCTTACCCGTTCCGCTTGATCGCCTTGAAGTTCGATCTCTCTCCCTTGCACGGAACCGCCGCAGCCAAGCGCTCGACGAGCATTTCGCGAAATATTCTCAATTTCCGGCGGAGAAAGGTGGGTGGGAAGCTGGCTGACGACGATGACCGTTTTTCCGCCGCGTTGCGATTTTTCTCGCCGAAGGACAATGCGCGCCCGTCTTTTTGCGAGCGGAGGTGAGGGGCTCGCCGGCCCCTCAGGCAAACCTTCGCCGCTGAGTTCGGAGAACGGAGATTGCAAAGGCTGCTGCGGGACAGAAACGGGAATCCTCTTGCTCATGGATTGCGGGCGCGGGCCTTGCAATTTAGGGAAGCGCAGAATGAGGGGGGGGTTGCATTCGGTTGCTGGACACCGGCCTTACGCCACCTTCGCAGCGGCGCGCTTGCGCGCCGTCGCGTCGAGAATCTTCTTCCGCAGGCGCAAGGACTTTGGCGTGGCCTCCACGTACTCGTCGGGGGCAATGTATTCGAGAGAGCGCTCGAGGCTCATGACAAGCGGAGGAGCGAGCGATATTCCCTTGCCGTCGCCCTGGCTGCGCATGTTTGTCAGTTTTTTCGCCTTGCAGGGGTTTACGGGCATGTCGTCCGGGCGAGCGTTCTCGCCAACGATCATGCCTTCATAGATTTCCTCTTGAGGCCCGATGAAAAGGCGTCCGCGTTCCTGTATCGAATCGAGGGCATAGGCCATGCTGATCCCTCCCTCCATAGAAACAAGCACACCCTTGCCGCGACTCGGGATGTCGCCTTTGTAGGGTCCGTATTCCTTGAAAAGGTGACTGGCGATGCCGAGACCTTTGGTGAGATTGACGAGATCGGTCTCGAAACCGATCAATCCTCGGGTGGGGATCGTGGCTTCGACAAGCACGCTGTGGGGGTTGTGCTGCATGTTGACGATTTCAGCTTTCCGTCCTGCCAGCGACTGGAGAATGTCGCCGAGATGTTCGCCGGGAACGTCCACGTAAAGAGTCTCCATCGGCTCGAGGAGTGAGCCGTCTTCGGAGCGTTTGAAGATGACCTCGGGCCGGGACACGAGAATCTCGAAGCCTTCCCGGCGCATCTGTTCGACGAGAATCGCGATCTGCATTTCGCCGCGGGCCTTGACCTCGAAATGCCCAGCGGTTTCCGTCTCGGAGACTTGAAGAGACACGTTTGTACGCGTTTCACGCACGAGACGGTCCTTGATCTGGCGCGCGGTCAAGAGTTTGCCTTCGCGACCTGCCAGCGGCGAATCGTTCACACAGATCTTCATCGTGATGGTGGGGGGATCGATATGCACGAACGGAAGCGCCTCGCGCTCTTCGTTGTCGGCAATCGTCTCACCGATGAAGACGTCCTCGAACCCGGTGAGGCCGATGATGTCGCCCTCGGCGGCACTTTCGACCTGGATTTTCTCGAGTCCTTCGTGGCTGAAAACCGCGGTGACGTTCGCGCGGGTCTTTTTCCCAGTGTTGTGAAAACAAACGGCGCTCTGCCCGACCTTCACGCTGCCGCTAACGATGCGCCCGTAAGCGATGCGGCCGAGGTAGTCGCTGTAGTCGAGATTCGAGACGAGGAACTGGAAATAGTCTGCGTCCGACTTCTTCGGCGCCGGAATGTGCCAGGCGATAGCCTCGTAGAGCGGAAGCATTGTCTGGCTGGGATCAACCAATTCCCGCTTTGCGAAGCCTTGCTTCGCGCTTGCATAGATGTGCGGGAAGTCTAGCTGCTCATCTGTGGCGTTGAGTTCGAGAAACAACTCGAAGACCATGTCGAGGACCTTGTGCGGGCTGGCGTTCTCGCGATCGATCTTGTTGATGACGACGATGGGCTTGAGGCCATTCTCCATCGCCTTGCGAAGCACGAATTTGGTCTGCGCTTGCGGCCCGTCGTGGGCGTCCACAACCAGGAGAACGCCGTCCACCATCTTCATGATCCGTTCGACCTCGCCTCCAAAGTCCGCATGCCCCGGCGTATCCACAATATTGATGTGATATCCATTCCAACGGAAGGCCGCATTCTTGGCGCGGATCGTGATGCCTTTTTCCCTTTCGAGGTCCATCGAATCCATCACGCGCTCGTCCACCTTCTGGTTCGCGCGAAAAGTGCCCGATTGCTTGAGAAGTTGGTCCACGAGCGTCGTCTTGCCGTGGTCCACGTGGGCGATGATGGCGATATTGCGAATCTTTTGCATGGTCACTCCGAGAGAATCGGGGCCGTGGACTATGCAGCCGGCCACTTGGGCTGTCAACAGGCCCGCTCGATCCTTGTTCCTACCACTTTCTTGATCCTTCGGTTTTACCTTGCCTAACCAAAACAAATATAGCACCCTGCCGGTGAGGGCGCTCGGGAAGTCGTATGACTGAGCCTGGGATCGTAGTCCTTTCCGAGAACGAGGCGGTCGAACGAATTGTTGAGACTGTCCGGCAAGCCCAATCGGGTGAAGCGCCGTTCGCTCTCATTTTGGGTTCCGGCTTCAGTTTTGGCCTCGTGCCCACTGCCAGCGAACTTGTGAAGGAAAGCCTGCCGCTTTGGACTAGGGCCAGATTCCTGCGCAGGAACGTCTGAATATCGCGAGCGAATTCTGGAAAGGGTTCCTCCACAAGAACGCCACAAGGGACTAAAGCTGACGCTTGACCCGAATGGTTTGGCTGAGGACTACTCCGCCGCTTATCAAGCCGCCTTCAACACGGATCTCTCCGGAGCTGTTGGGGCTCCCGCTCAAGCGACGCGAAGTTTCCAAAGAGCGCTTATGCGGCTTGATCAGTCACGGCTCAATGCCGCGCATTTTCTCCTTGCTTCCCATACTCGGAGTCCAACCTGGCAAGAAATGCGTCGACCCGCTTTTCAAAGCGAGCGCTGCCCTCTCGCGTCTCATTCTGACCACGAATTTCGATCCGTCCCTTCAAACGGCCCTTCAATCGGCGAATCCTCACGTGTCGTGTCATTGACAAGCCAAACCAAGCTGTTCCTCACAATGCTTCCACTGACACCCGGGATGCAGCGAGGGCTTCGATGAGCACGCGTGCGCCTGGGCCAAAGGTTCTTCTCTCGCTAGCGGTCAGCACAATGTCCTCGCCGCCCTCATCGAGGGTGATCCACACGCTGCCTGCATAACAGGAAATTGTGCCTCCATCCGCCAACTCGATTCGCTTTGCCCATCCCTTCGAGAGTTGATGGATTCGGCGACCGGCGCTAGGTTCGAACGAGATCTCCTCGCGCTTCGCGGGCACGAGCACGCGGGCGATTCTTTGCACCCACCCTTCAGAACGGTGCGGCGCGGTGCGTGGCGCGCCGGTGGGGATGGTAAATTGCGACTCATCGAACCCGGCAGCAAAGCTATTACCGCCGCAGTCGCCTAGCGACCCCACGGGTCTCTGCTGATGAAATAGAACGCTCTGATGCATGGAGAAAACCTTCGCACGACAAGAAAGGAATAACAGATGCACAACGAAAGGTTTTCGACCTATACAGATTGTTTGTGCATCACAACTGTTCACATCAGGACGAAGGCCAACTGTGTATAGTCTTTGCAGGCGACTGTGCTATTCTGTGCAGGTGAGAACGATTGATGAAAAGCCGCTCTATCTCCAGGTTGCTGATAGCGTCGCGGATCTGATCACAGCGGGCAGCCTCAGGGCGGGAGATCGCGTTCCTTCGGTGCGCCGCCTGAGCGGGCAGCAAAATGTCAGCGTTCCCACCGTATTGCAGGCGTATATGGTCTTGGAGAACCGGCGGATGATCGAAGCGAGGCCGAAATCGGGTTTTTTCGTGAAACCGCGTCTTTCCGAATCGTTGGCTGAACCCACGGTATCGGGTAGGACATCCACAGTACCTTGGGCGGACTTTCATCCCACCGCGCCCGTCGTTCGCGATCTGGTCGATCCCAGTCTCGTGCCTCTCGGTGGCGCCATTCCCAGTCCGGAGTTGCTTCCGGGAGCCAAGCTCGCCAGAATCGTGGGCAGTCTAGCGCGGGAGCACACTGCGGAAACGATCAGCTACGACCCAGTCCCTGGCTCGCTGACTTTGCGACGCGAGATTAGCCGTCGCTCACTGGATTGGGGGTGCCACTTGAGCAGCGACGAGTTCATCGTCGTGAATGGCGCCACTGAAGGCTTGCACCTTGCCCTACGTGCCGTCACCAAGCCGGGAGATACGGTTCTCATCGAGTCGCCTACCTACTACGGCCTCGTGAACATCCTCAATCAGATCGGACTCAAGGCGGTGGCTGCTCCGGCCTCAGCTCGCGAGGGCTTGAGTATCGACGAAACGGAGCGCGCTCTAAGGCGGCACAAGATTGCGGCCATCGCGCTCGTTCCGAACTTCAACAACCCTCTCGGCAGCGTAATGCCCGAGGAAAGCAGGCTCGCCCTGCTGCAGCTTGCAGAAAAGCGCCGCATTCCCATTATCGAGGATGATATTTACGGCGACCTGCAGCATGAGGGCTCGCGACCGCGCTGCCTCAAGGCGCTGGACAAAAACGGGCTCGTCCTGCTTTGTGGCTCGTTCTCAAAGACGCTCGCCCCAGGCTATCGCGTTGGCTACATTTCGCCGGGACTCTTCTATGATAAGGTTGCCCAGCTGAAAACCGCCACGAATTGGGGCAACGCGACTCTGCCTGCTCTGGCGATCGCCGAGTTTCTTCGGAATGGCGGCTACGATCATCATCTTCGAAAAATCCGGCGCACTTATCGCGATCAGGTGCAGAAGATGCGCGAAACCGTTGCTACGGAATTCCCCCAGCCCGTAAAGATCAGCAACCCTCGCGGGGGCTTTGTACTCTGGGTGGAGCTCCCGGACACGGTGGACGCTATGCAACTCTTCGCCGAGGCCCGCAAGGCGGGAATCAGTATCGCCCCGGGTCCGATTTTCTCGCCTGTCGGCGACTTCGAAAATTACATCCGTCTGAGCTGCGGCTTTCCGTGGAGCATCCAGATCGAGCACGCCATCGCTGCGCTTGGGCGTCTCGTCTCGCGTCTCGCTTGACCGTGGCGGGAGACCAGGATGGAGAAACTCACCGTGAGGCGATTGGTCAAAATGTCGCTCCCATCTGGAGCCCCAAAACGGTGGCATTCTCTACCAAGCCGGTTCCATTAGGGCGGATGAGATATTGAAGAAACGGCTGCACGTACGCGAATTTTGCCAGCTGAAGGCGGTAGTCGAATTCGAGAACCGCCTCATAGGTCTGATGAGTCGAGACACCCCGCTCGTTTTCCGCCAGGATCTTGTAATAACTATAGTTGCCGTACCCGAAGACGACGCCGAGCTGATCGGCGTCGCGCGTGGGAATCAGACCCTTGTAAACGAGACCCGTATGAAAATAGAACGGCATGGCATTGTTGTACTTTGGCGCAAAACTCAGGAAGCTGAAAAAGGAGAGTCCCTGGTCTTCCAGTTTGGGAGCCGTGCGCACGGGCTCCTTGTAGGCCTTTCCTGTCGCGACGCTCTTGCCTTCCGAAGCGGGACGTTCCGGGGCGGGCGCGGGCTCGCGAAACAGCATCTGATCCGCCTGCCAGTAAAGAGCGTAGCGCCCGTCGTATGTCTCGCCGAAGAACGACTTGTTCTCGACGCCGAAATAAATGCCTCCGAAGGCATACTTGCCCGGAAGCTTGGAAGCGCCAATCTTTGGCGTGAAACCGGTCTCGCCAATGGCGTAGATGCCGTTGAGGTCCGGCGGCTGTGCGCCCGCAAAATACAGACCGTGATTCGACCGGTTCAGGGCACCTGGAATCGCAACGTACAGGCCACCCTGCAAATAGTACCACTCCACAGGCTTGACTTTAAGATGACCGCCCCACGTATCGTTGGCGCCACTCCACGGAAACCCGCTATTGACGAGCCCTTTGGTTTGGAAAATCGCATTGTTGACGAAGAGCTGGGATGCCGGCTGCTGAATGAAGAAGTAATAGGGATTCGTCCAGCCGCCCACCACCGCGAACATGTCCTTTACGGGGAACAGGTCGCGTGATTCCCACATTGCGTAAATGGGCAGCAGTCTCCACCCCGTGCCCACCTGGAGAGCCGATGGGTTGAATGCCTGGGACGCGCCAGCGTACAAGTTAACGTTTCTTCCGTCCCTGTACCACACCGACCCATTGAGAGAGAGCCCGGTAATGCCAACCATTTTCTCGAGATCGAGCTTTACAGTGAAGAGAATCTGTTCATCGAACGCGCCACGCTGCTTCTTGCCGCCGTCCACGATTCCATAGAAGTTGGCCTTCCAGCTGCCGCCCAGGATGACCCCGTGGTCTTCAAGATCCGTTCGAATGCTGAACCAGTCACCGGAGGCGTATTTGCCATTCCACCACTCGGAGATTGGCTCTGCTGCAACGCAGTTGATGACGCCCGCAAAGAGGCAGGCGAGCACAATGACATTGCGCTTCATTGAATTTGCAGTCCATGCGAACTGGGCGAAACCTTTTTTCATGGTGGATGTCTTTATTGTCGATTGATTGATCGGGATTTGTTCCCGGAGAGCTTGCAGAGGGGACTTAGCATCGCAAGTGCCAGCACGAAGATCGAACAGAAGAGAATGGTGAGATCTTCTAACAGAAATGATGAACAATATTCATATTATCATTTCCGGGAGACATCGTGAGGGGCTATATCGTCACGGAGCCGTTGCCAGCCCGCCGCACGACGGAGTGACCGTGAACGCTTAGTGGCGCTATTTAGACATCGGTCTGGAGATCTTTGACCAGCGAGACGCGAGAGGCGTCACGAGAATATCGAGGATGGCCGTCTGATCTTTACAGTTCGCGCGGGGTGGCAGCTAGGGGGCCGGAGCCCCGGGCGCCACGCATGAAGAGTGGTCATGCTGATGCTCGCCAGCGAGGCGTGGCAATTTGCACGCGCCGTCGATCCCTGCGACGACGGCCCTGGCGCTCTTATTCTCGGTCGTTGTTTAATCCCGGGACCTGCCGCTGACTCGCGGAGACTTCAGCGGCAGCGGCGTCCGGCCATCCCTCGCCGAATCGTCTACCGAGATTGGCCGCTGCCATCCGACAAAGCCCAATGAAGGTTTGTTCGGGCTTGCGGAGCTCGCGATTGCCCTGGTGGACGACAACCCATTGGCGAGTGATTTTCGATCGCGGAGTGGAACGCATGACCAGGGACCCCTCGGCCAATTCCTTCTCGGCAACCCAGGGCGCCATCAGGGCCACGCCAAGCCCAAGCCTCGCAAGTTGTTTCATGATTTCGAAGCTAGGAATCTCAACATACGATGTCAGGCCGACGCCGCTGCGAAGGAAGAAATCTTCGGCTCGCCGAAAGGTGATGCTGTTTCGCTGGTAGAGCAGGAAGTGCTCTTTCTTGAGATCGGTCGCGCTGACCGCGCTTCTCTCAGCCCAGGGATGGAGCGGCGAGAAGACCAGTTGAAGCCTGTCGCAGAAAAGCGGATGCCGCTTGAGACCTGCAGGCAGCTTGTCCTCGACGATCACCGCCAGGTCCGCCCGTCCCTGCTCGATCTCTTGGACAGCTTTCGGACTATCCTCCAGGCTGACAACCAACGAAACCGACGGATACGATTCCCGGAACTCCCGCAGGACCGGCGCAAGAATCGCTTGAGCCATCGAGGTGCTGATAATCACGCTCATCTTGGCGCGAGATTCGCTCCGGCTCGAAACCGATTCCGCTGCCCGATCAAGGCCGTCGAGAATGCGAAGGACCTGTCCCAGGAAGTGCCGGCCCTCAGGCGTCACGTGGGTCGTCTTTCCCTTTTTATAGATAAGCTTGCAGCCCAGTTGGTCCTCCAGGCGCCGCATACCGTGGCTGATCGCCGACTGGGTGACATTCAGCATTCCAGCAGTGCGCGTGAAGCTTCCCACCTGCGCAAGGGTGACAAAAACGCGCAGCAGTCGTAAATCGAGGTCGGCGGGCATTCATGCACCATATTCATCATTGTGCTGAAAAACAATCACTCTGTTCATGTAAATTTCCCGTGCGAGGAGTGCTCGCCGACGTTACTTGATCGCAAGATGGCATCGCGAACGAGATCTTCAACAAGAGCGGCTACTGGGCGGAGTGCTCCTTTGGTGGGAGCATTCCGGCTCGGCTACGTCCCACTTGTCGATGCTGCGCCGTTGCTCGTCGCGGAGGCGCTCGGCCTTTACGCGAGGAGAGGCGTGGCCGTCAACTTGAGTCCAGAGTTGGGATGGGGTTCGATTCGCGAGAAGGTCGTCTATGGTGAATTGGATGCCGCCCATGCTCCCGGGCCCCTCCTGTTTTCCATGCTGCTTGGAACGCATTCACGGGCTTGTGGCGTGAGCACGGATTTGGTTCTAAGCCTGCAAGGCAATGCAGTCACCTTGTCGCGTCGCTTTTGGGACAGGGGCGTGCGGGATGCTGCTACTTTCCGTTTGCTGGTTCGCGGCGAGGCTCCGCATAAGCCGGTGTTCGCAGTCGTCGCGCGCTTTTCAAGTCATCATTTTCTTCTGCGCAAATGGCTGCGCTCCGCGGGGCTGGATCCCGAGCGAGACGTGAGGATTATCGTGTTGCCTCCTCCTCTTGTGGTTGAGCACATGCGGGAAGGACAGATTGACGGTTTTTGCGCAGGGGAACCGTGGAACTCGGCGGCGGCGCTGTCCGGGGAGGGATGGGTGATTGCGACGAGCGTATCGCTGGCTCCGAGGCATCCGGAGAAGGTCCTGCTGGTCGGGAACGAAATTCTTCACAGGCAGCCGGAAGGTTGTTCCGCCCTGCGCGAGGCGGTTCTCGAGGCCTGCCGCTTTTGTGATCAACCCGAAAACCGCCAGACCGTCGTTGATATCCTCCATGACTCCCGCGTCTTTTCCGTTACAAAGGAGGTTCTAGCAAACTCGCTCATCGGACCCTTCAATACCGGCATCACCAAGCTGGAAGGACAGGGATCTTTTTTGATGTTTCATCGCGGCGGCGCAAATAGCGCGACTCACGAGCGGGCGCAGTGGTGCCTGGAGGCCGTTATTGAAACCGGTGCACTGGTTGCTGATGGTCGCGCTCGCAAACTCTGCTTGGATGCCTTTGTCGTTGGTAACGATCCTAGCCATTCCGAATCGACCGTTCGCGGCGCTCACTCAATTGCCTAAGGTGGGAAGTTTGTGGGCTCGCAAGGGCAGACAACAAAAGGCACGAAATCTGCTGCGTCTTCGAAATGAAGAAGCTGACACGGCAGTAATCGCAGAGAGTATGGCTAGGAATTTCCAGTACGCAGTTACGACAGGATGGGGAGCTAGCGGCCTCGCGGTCATCCTGCGCAGCCAGCGCCCTCGAGCACCAATCTCAATCGTTCGCGTTTTAACTAATAGGGGCGCGGCATCGTAGAAACACTCACTATGCAACATTCTGGCACCAACCCTCAATCCTCGACGAAAGCGGGCCCAAACTACAAATTGGATCCGAGTCTAACGCGACGTGGCTTTCTTTCCACCTCGATCAAAGGAATTGGCTTGAC
Organism: Terrimicrobiaceae bacterium; assembly: GCA_036525415.1. Lineage (GTDB taxonomy): Bacteria > Verrucomicrobiota > Verrucomicrobiia > Chthoniobacterales > Terrimicrobiaceae > DASTFP01. Next base: position 67,730 of record DATDAL010000058.1, read on the forward strand.
CACCTTATTCAGCGGACTGCCAACGGGATGGATTGGATCGGTATATGCCAGTGATGCGCCTGAGGTTTCCGATATCACGTTCGGAATTATTGCGCTCACGGATTGCTCGCCTTTGGTAATCGCGCATGAGAAGGGATTATTTAAGAAGTATGGGATCAACTCTGTTATAAGCAAAGGCGCCAGCTGGGCCGCCATCCGGGATGCGCTTTCGAACGGTGACATTCAGGCGACGCATATGCTGTTGGGAATGCCAATCGCCTCGACCATGGGTCTTGCCGGTTCACCGAAGAAGCCCATGATTGTGCCCTGGCTGCTCAACCGCAACGGGCAGGCCATCTCGCTCTCAAACAAGTACAAAGGTAAGGTAGCGGAAGACCCAAAGGGTCTGAAGCCCTTTGTGGACGAGGCGAAGGCGGCTGGCACAACGTTGTCATTCGCCATGACTTTCCCGCCGGGAACGCATGCGATGTGGATGCGCTATTATCTCGCCGCGGGGGGGATTAGTCCCGACGGCGACGTCGCGTTGATAACCGTACCGCCGCCGCAAATGGTCGCCAACATGAAGGTAGGCAAGATGGACGGATTCTGCGTCGGCGAACCGTGGAACGCTCGCGCGATCGCAGACGAGATCGGCTTCACGGGGATCACGACGCAAGCAATTTGGAAGGATCATCCCGAGAAAGTCTGCGCGTTCACTGAAGAGTTTGCAGGCAAGAATCCAAAGGCCGTCAAGGCTGTGTTGAAGGCCCTGAACGAGGCCAGCGTTTGGTCGGACGATATGAACAATCGCGCCGAACTGGCAAAGATCGTCGCATCACCGACTTATATAAACTGTCCCGAGGACATCATCCTGAGCCGGCTACAGGGCAAATATATCATGGGAGATGGTCGCAAGTTTCGGGATCCCAACTATATGATCTTCAGCGAGCGCAACTGCAATTACCCTCAGCCGAAGTATGCCAAGTGGTGGCTTACTCAGTTTCGCCGCTGGGGACTTGTGGAAGGAGCCCCGGATTACGAGGGGGTCTCCAAGCAAGTCATGCGTCCTGACATTTACGAAGAGGCGATGAAAGAGATCGGCTACGCACACGCCGGTCTTAGCGAAGCGTCCGAGACCCTGTTCGACGGAGTGACATTCGATCCCAAAGGTGACCTTGAAGCCTATGCGAAGAGCTTTGCAGTCAATAGCGTAAAGGGCTGATCTGAGATGGATGCCGTTCAAGAGCAAGTAAATGGAAATAGGGCGGATGGCCAGGCCAAGGGCCGTGCGGCAGGCCTCGCTTCGCCAAGAAGCGGAGGTTTGGATCTGTCGTCACTGATGGCACGCGATTGCTCGCTGGAGGTTGCCGAGGCTGGTGAACCGGAGGTCGGACAGCTTACGTTTGGAATTCTTCCTTTGACCGACTGCGCGCCGATCGTGGTTGCGCACGCAAAGGGGTTCTTTGCAAGGCATGGAATCGAGTCGAGCCTGGTGAAGTTCGCGAGTTGGACGGCGAGCCGCGATGGGCTGATGAGCGGCAAGGCACACGCTGCGCACATGCTTTTTGGCATGCCCGTGGCGGCGGCTGTTGGGAAGCTTGGCACCGAGCATAAGCCGCTCGTAATTCCGTGGATTCTCAGCCGAAATGGTCAGGCAATAACGGTCTCGGTAAGACATCGCAAGATCCTCAGCTCCAATGCGCGCGACCTTCGCGCCCTCGCACAGGAGCGCCGGGACAAGGGCCGTCCATTGGTCTTTGCCATGACACTTCAGCCCGGCACCCATGCCATGTGGTTGCGCTATTGGCTTGCGGCGGGCGGAATCCATCCGGACAAGGATGTCGCACTGATTACGATCCCGCCGCCGATGATGGTGGCGAACATGCGCGCCGGACGCCTTGACGGTTTCTGCGCCGGCGAGCCGTGGAATGCGAAGGCGGTGGATGAAGAGCTTGGTTTCACTGCGATTCTTAGCGAGGAAATCTGGCCGAATCATCCGGAAAAAGTGCTCGCGTTTGGCGAGGAATTTTCGGAGGCCAATCCCAATTCGGTGAAGGCCGCGCTTAAAGCTCTCCACGAGGCGAGCATCTGGTGCGATGCGGAAGAAAATCGGGCTGAGCTCGCGGCTTTCCTGGCCGAACCTCCCTATCTCAATTGTTCAGCGGCCCTGATCGAATCGCGCCTCGGTTCGAGCATTGATTGCGGCAATGGTCGCGTGAGCAACCAGCTGCGGGGCCTCACTTTCTCTCGCGGTGAAAGCAACTACCCACAGCCGAAGTTTGCCGTGTGGTGGTTGTCGCAATTCCGCCGGTGGATGATGCTTCCTTCAGCCCCGGATTACCTTGGTGTCGCCGCGCGGGTGATGCGGCCTGACTTTTACGAGGCCGCGATGAGTGAACTGGGCGTGTCGCAAGGCAGAGCCAGCTTCGCGCCCGAAACGCTTTTCGACGGGAAGGTCTTCGATCCCGCCGAGCCTGAGAAGTACGCGGCGGACTTCGAGATCACGAGCCTCCGCAAAAAGATCAACGCTTAAAGAATCATGAACGAATCCATCATTAAGAAAACTGACTGGCTGATCCTTCCGGTGGTCGGCATTGCGGTCTGCATACTAATCTGGAGCCTCATCGCTGGCAAAGAAGTCAGGAAGGAAACGCTCGATGACTTCGGTGACAAAGTGACGAAGGTGCAACGCGTTGGAGTCTCGGCTGATCTCCCCTCGCCAGCTGAAACCTGGGACAAGAGCAAGCCCTACATCCTCGATCCATTCGCCAAGCGGGGCGAACTGGATCAAGGAATTCTAAATTTCACGTGGCTGTCTCTGAAGCTTGTCGCTCAGGGCTATCTCATTGCGCTGCTCGTCGGGACGCCGATCGGGTTCTTTCTGGGTCTGTCAAAGACATTCTCGAAGATGTTTGATCCGATCTTTCAAGTTCTCCGTCCTGTATCGCCGCTCGCATGGCTACCGCTTGGCATGGTTCTTTTCCTTGGTGCCAAGCTGACCATACCGGGCCTCGGAGTGACCTATTCGGCATCGGACCTTGCGGCGATCTTCACGATCGCGATTTGCTCGATGTGGCCGACGGTTCTTAACACGGCAGTCGGGGTCCGAGCGATCCCGCAAGATTATCTCAACGTGGCAAAAGTTCTCAGGCTTTCGAAGACAAAGACGCTCTTCAAAGTGCTGCTGCCGGCCACACTGCCTTACATGTTTACCGGCTTCCGGCTTTCACTTGGAATCGCGTGGCTCGTCATCGTGGCTGCAGAAATGCTCACTGGCAAACCGGGCGTGGGAGGCTTTCTGTGGCAGCAATACAACGCGCTCAGCTATGCGCACATTATTCTGTGCATTCTTACCATCGGCATCGTCGGTTTTGTACTCGACCGACTGATGAGCTTGGTCGAGGCACAATTCAAAACGGCCTGAAGTATGTTCCTTCTCGAAGTTAAGAACGTCTCCAAAGGCTTTGGGCCGAAAGGCAAGCGGACCGAGGTCCTCGAGGATATCACGCTCGAAATCGAACAGGGTGAGTTCGTTGCTATTATCGGCTATTCGGGTGCAGGTAAGACAACGCTGATGTCGCTGTTCGCCGGGCTCATCAAACCGGATTCCGGTTCGATCAAACTCAACGGCAAGGACATGAACGGACCCGGCCCGGACCGTGGAATCGTCTTTCAGAACTACTCTCTGCTGCCCTGGCTGACGGTTTACGAAAACATTTCGCTCGCTGTGGACCAGGTCTTTCCTCAGTGGACTCCGGAGCGACGGCGCGAGCACATCGAGAAGCAGATCGCAATGGTCAACTTGACGCCCGCCCGCAACAAGATTCCGCGCGAACTTTCCGGGGGCATGCGCCAGCGGGTGTCGGTTGCGCGCGCCCTTGCCCTCAAACCTGATATTCTTCTGCTCGATGAGCCACTCAGCGCACTCGATGCGCTTACCCGAGCCAATCTTCAGGATGAGATCAACAGGATCTGTCAGGAAGAGAAGAAAACAGTTATCCTCATCACCAATAACCCCGACGAGGCCATTCTTCTCGCGGACCGCGTCATCCCCCTGACGGCTGGGCCTCGCGCGACGCTCGGTCCTTCGATTCCAGTGACGATCCCGCGTCCTCGCTCTCGGGCTCTGATCAACGAGAGCTACGACTTTAAGACAATGCGTAACGAGGTCATCGACTATCTGCTCATGGCGACCGACAAGAGAAAGGTCGCGATGAGCAAAAAGCTTGTCCTGCCGGATCTGCTCCCCGAGGACCTAAACGAACCGCGCTCGCTCATCAGTGCAAAGCGTAGGCCGCGCCGCCGCAGTGAACAGAGGCGCGAAACGGTGGAGGTGACGATATGAGCGATCAAGCCTATCTTGAGCTCTGGGATCTTACCAAGAGCTATCCATCACCCAAGGGTGATGCGGTTATCGTCAAGGACGTAAACTTCAAGTTCCGGAAGGGAGAATTTGTTGCCGTCATTGGTCACTCGGGCTGCGGCAAATCCACGATCCTCATGATGGTCGCTGGTCTAAGCCCAATTACCTCCGGCGGTATCGTCCTCGCCGGCAAGGAACTCAATGGTCCCGGACCGGATCGCGGTGTGGTCTTCCAGTCGCCATCACTTCTACCTTGGATGACTGCGTTCGAGAACGTTATACTTGGCGTAGATCAGGTGTTTTATACCGCGGAAGCTCGCGAGCGCGCCCTCATTGCGGAGTATTACCTTACGCTCGTTGGACTCGGCGAGTCGATGCATAAGCTTCCGTCCGAGCTTTCCCAAGGGATGCGTCAGCGCGTCGGAATTGCACGCGCGTTCGCTCTTGCTCCCAAGATGCTCTTGCTGGACGAGCCCTTTGGCATGCTTGATTCGCTCACCCGCTATGAGCTCCAGGAGGTTCTGATCAGTCTTTGGCGCCGCGAAAAGATCACGGCGATGATGGTTACGCATGATGTCGATGAAGCGCTCTTCCTCAGCGATCGCATTATTTGCATGACCGATGGCCCCGCTGCGGGCATCGGTGAGGTCATGGAAGTGGATTTTCCGCGTCCTCGCTTCCGAAAGGAAGTAATGGAGCATCCCGATTACTACAAGCTGCGGGCGCAGCTCATGGAGTTTCTCGAAGTGCGTGCGCATCATAGGCCGAACGAAAAGCCTGAAGACGGTGGCACCGCGCTCGCTCGCCACCAGGACCCTCAACCCGCTGCGGCCGGCACTCCATAGCCAGAATACACGCGATGAGTCAGATTCCTGTCATTCCCGAAACCGCCCCGTTTGACGCCATGCAACGCATGTGGCTCAATGGTTTCCTCGCCGGACTCTTCAGCTCGGAAACCGGTGCTGCCACAGCTGAGGCCGCCGCTGCATCGCCCTCGCTCGGTCCGCTCCTCTTTTTGTATGGCTCGCAGACCGGGAGCTCGGAGGGCCTAGCAAAGCGGTTCGCAAAGGACGCAAAGAAGCAGGGCTTCGAAACCCGCGTCGTGGGAATGGAGAACCACGCGACGGTCGACCTCACCAAGGAAAAGCGCGTTGTCATCGTCACGAGCACCTACGGCGACGGCGAGATGCCGGACAACGCGCAGCCGTTCTGGGACTATCTGAAGAACGGATCCGCCCCACGCCTCGAGAATCTTGAATATTCCGTCCTTGCTCTCGGTGACCGAAACTACGTGCAGTTCTGCGAAGCCGGCAAGGCTTTCGATGCCCGCCTCGAGGAGTTGGGTGCCAAGCGCATTCATCCGCGGACCGATTGTGACGTCGATTACGAAGGACCCTCGGGCGAATGGTTCGCGGGTTTGATGAAATCGCTGGAGGGAAGCGAGGCGCTCCCGCCCGCTGAAGCCGCCCAGCCCGCCGCAAGTGCCGCGAAGGCCGCCGAGCAACCTGCCGCTTCTCCTTCCTTTGGTAAATCGAATCCGTTTCCCGCTGTTCTGAAAACGAACCGTGTATTGAACACACCCGGTTCCGCAAAGGAGACGCGGCACCTCGAAATCATTCTCGAGGGGTCTGGACTCGAATACGAGGTGGGTGATGCTTTGGGAGTCGTACCTGCGAACTGCCCAGATTTCGTGCGAGAGATTCTGGACGCGGCAGGCCTCGACGGCGAGGAAGCCGTCAAGGTCCCGGACGGCAACGAAATGCCGCTAAGACTTGCCCTTCTACAGAAGCTTGATTTGAAGCCGTTCTTGTCCGATCTCCCGCAGAAGGCCGCTTCCGCGACGGAATTCACCGCCCCGCTGCGAAAGTTGCAGCCGCGGCTCTATTCGATTTCATCGAGTCCAAAGGCACACCAGGGCGAGGTGCATCTCACGGTAGCAGTGGTTCGGTATGAATTGAATGGGCGGCAACGCAAAGGGGTCTGTTCGACGTTCTTCGCAGAGCGTGTGGGACCGGATACAAAGGTTCCTGTCTTTGTTCACAAGTCTCCAAGTTTCAAGCTGCCCGCGGACGGTTCGAAGCCCGTCATCATGGTCGGCCCAGGCACGGGTATCGCGCCATTTCGTGCCTTCCTTGAAGAGCGCCGCGCCGTTGGCGCCAATGGAAGAAACTGGCTGTTCTTCGGCGACCAAAAAGCCGCTTCTGATTTTCTCTATCGCGAGGAACTCGAGGCGATGCAGAAAGATGGATTCCTCACAAAGCTCGATACCGCCTTCTCACGCGACCAAGCGGAGAAAATCTATGTTCAGAATCGAATGATCGAAAATGCGGCCGAGATCTGGTCCTGGCTGCAGGAAGGCGGATATTTCTATGTCTGCGGCGATGCCAAGCGCATGGCCAAGGACGTTGACGCGGCGCTGCACAGCATCGCCGAAACAGCTGGCGGCCTGTCCGCAGAACAGGCGCTGGAGTACGTCAAGCAACTTAAAACCGAAAAGCGATACCTGCGCGATGTGTACTGAATCGGTCTGTGACTTATCCATTGGGGAGCGCACGCGTCCCCGCGTGCAGCCTTCGCCGTCCCGCCGAAATCGTCTGAGTGAAAGAATTCAATGCGCGCTGCGCGTCCGGCGGGACGCCGGACGCCACACGCGGGACGCGTGTGCTCCCCGTCCCTGCCGCGAGCGCAGTCCTCTGGGAACGAGGAGAAAGGAAAGGAGGGAGCCATGACCATCACACCGATCAAGGAAATTGCGGGAGCCCCGCTCAACGAAGAACAGACGACTTATTTGACGGGCTTTTTCGCCGGTATGCAGCAGCGTGCGGTCGTCTTCGCGGATTTCCTTTCCGATTACGCGCAGGCCTCTGCGAACGCTGCAACGGAAAAGGAGGAGGACGAAGTCGCCCTCATTGCCGAAGAGCGGATCAAGAACGAAGAGCATCCCCTCGACTCTTACTACCGGCTCCTTGAAAACTCGCGAACAAATAAGGCGCCGGACAAGGAAGAAACCTTCCGATTCAAGTGGAATGGACTGTTCTATTTGACGCCCGTTAAGGACGCTTTCATGGCGCGACTGCGCATTCCAGGCGGAACTCTTCGGACGTACCAACTCCGCGGAATCGCGCAAACAGCAAAGGACCTCACCACCGGTTATTGCCAGATCACGACACGGGCGAATTTGCAGATTCGGCTCATTCAGCCCAAGGACGCGCCCGAGGTGCTTCGACGCATTCAATCGATCGGCCTCCACACGCGCGGAACCGGCGCCGACAATATCAGGAACCTCACATCGAATCCCACCGCGGGGATAGATCCCAAGGAAGTGATCGACTGTACGCCATACGTCCAGGAGCTTGCCGACTTCATTATCTCTCACCGCGAATTTTACAACCTTCCGCGCAAGTTCAACATCGCATTCGATGGAGGAGGACTTATCGGGTCAGTCGAAGACACGAACGACATCGGAGTGAAGGCCGTGACCATCGACGGTGAAGTCTATTTCCGAATCCTGCTGGGCGGTGCGACGGGGCACAAGTCGTTTGCGCGAGACCTGGGGGTGATCGTTGCTCCGAAGGATATCGTTAAGACAGTAATCGCCATCGTTCGTGTTTATATAAAAAACGGCTACCGAGGCGATCGGAAGAAGGCCCGCCTTAAGCACCTTCTCGATAAGTGGACGATGGAGCAATATCTGGAAGAAACGGAGAAAGTGCTTGGCACCGGGCTGACGCGCATGGCTTTGGATCCAGCCACAATCATCTATCCCTACGCCGACCTTCCTCATAGCCATATCGGCGCATATCCCCAGAAGCAGAAGGGGCTTTACTACCTTGGAGTCGCATTGCCAGTGGGGCAGATCACCCCTAAGCAATTGTTCCGCATTGCAGATCTCGCGGATAACTATGGATCTGGCGAGATTCGGCTCACGGTCTGGCAAAACTTTATTATTCCAAATGTCTCGGAGGCTTATCTCGAAACTCTCAAGAAAGCGGTCCGCAAGATGGGGTTTGATTATCAGCAGTCAAATACTGCAAGCGGCGTCATCGCCTGTACGGGAAACCGCTACTGCAAGTTCTCTTCAACAGACACGAAGGGTCATGCCTCTGACTTGATCAAATATCTCGAGAAGCGAGTCAAACTGGACGAGCCGGTCAATATTCATTTCACTGGATGTCCGAATTCCTGTGCCCAGCATTACATGGGTGACATCGGCATGCTTGGAGCCAAGACTCGCGACGGACGGGAGGCGTATCACGTCTTTGTCGGCGGCGGGTTCGGAAAAAACGCTGCCTGCGGAAGGCAAATCTATCAAGCGCTTCCTTTTGATGAGGTTAACACGGCGGTGGAGAAGATTCTTCAGGCCTATCTTAAGCATCGGCAGCCTGGCGAATCCTTTCAGTCGTTTACGACGCGACACGACGTCAACTCTTTGCAGGTGCTCTTCCAGGAATGAGCAGTATCGCACTCGAGGTTAATCTCATCGATGAGCTTCTTGCAGAGCAACAACGGCTCACGCCTGTTGAGCGCTTTGCCCAAAGGCACGAGCGCGCGGCTCTTCCCGCGCAGGCACGCTACTATAGCGACCTCATTCCATCGTCCAAACCAGGCCTCGGTCAGCAGTATGCGTTCGCAGTCGATCTTGACGTTTGCACGGGATGCAAGGCGTGCGTCAGCGCGTGTCACTCGCTGAATGGGCTTGAGGAGCATGAAACATGGCGCGACGTCGGATTGATCACGGGTACGGAGACCGATAAGCCATACCTTCAAACGGTGACGACGGCTTGCCATCACTGCCTCGAACCCGCGTGCCTCGAAGGTTGTCCGGTCCTGGCGTATGATAAGAATCCAGAAACGGGAATCGTGCGGCATCTCGACGACCAATGCATCGGCTGCCAGTACTGCACAATGAAGTGTCCCTATGACGTGCCGAAGTATTCGAGCCGGCTTGGCATTGTGCGGAAGTGTGACATGTGCACCGATCGATTGGCCGCTGGCGAGGCCCCGGCATGCGTGCAGGCCTGCCCGCACGAAGCGATTGCAATTCGGCTCGTTGATGTGGCGGAGGTCAGTGCAGCGGCGCTACCAGGGGCGCAACTCATTTCTGGCGCGTTCGACTCGAGCTATACGAAGCCCACCACGCAGTACGTCTCGAAGAAGCGAATCCCGCGAAATGCGGAGCCTGCCGACGCGCACGCATTGCGGCTCGAACATGCGCATTGGCCGCTGATCATCATGTTGCTGCTCTCGCAGATGGCCGCGGGGATTTATCTGACAATTGCCGCGATGGGAGCGCTGCCTGGAGGATCGCTCCAGCTTTATGCCGCGCCTGTGGCCACATTGGGATTTCTCGCGTTGAATGCGGGCCTCGCGGCAGCGACACTTCACCTGGGTCGCCCGCTCGGGGCGTGGAGATTTTTCCTTGGGTTGCGCACGTCGTGGATGAGCCGTGAGATTCTTGCGTTCGGACTCTTCGCGGGAGCAGCGTTTGCAGCGACACTGTTTTTCTGGGTGCTTCCTCGCTCGCCGCTTGCGCTGGCAGGTCTGGTGGGCGCCTCCGCGATGGGCCTGCTTGCGGTCTTCACGTCTGTGATGATCTACGCCGACACTCGCCGCGCTTTCTGGTCGCTGCCACTGACAGCCGTCCGGTTCTATGGCACGACCATTCTGCTGGGCGCGACGGCGGCCGCGACAGCGATGAGTTGGATAGGTGTTTTCTTCGCGACAGATCTCGCGTCTGAGTTGCGCATCGCGATGATCCCTTTGATAGGAGTCCAGACGCTACTTTTCGCGTGGGAGTTTTGGAGCAACTCACAGGCGTTGCGCGATCCCTCAAATCCTTGTCATCGCTCCCTGCGTACGATCCGCGTACTCCTGCCATGGCTCATGTCCGCACGTGTAGTGCTCTTCGTCGTTGCGATCTTCTGTTCCCTCGTGGCGATTGCCGCCAGTGGCCCAATCTCGGCTATTGGGGTGAGCGTGGCGCTGGCCGCGACATTTGCTTCCCAGATTTTCGAACGATTCAGCTTTTTTACCGCGGTGACCGCGCCGCGCATGCCCGGAGGCATATGAGCCCCAGCGCGAAAGTCCGGGAAGAGAAGCGTAACGGCCTCTTCGCGGGGCTCGAGACGTTGAGGGAAGCCGTCGCGATCCGCGCCTGGAAGGGTCCACTCACTGAGGAACTTGTTCGCAATCCGGGCAAGTTCGGTCTCGGCCAGGTGCCGGCACGCCTTGAGCCGGATTCCACGACAACGATGGTTTGTGGATTCTGTTCGACGGGCTGCGGCTTGAATATTCACATGCGCGATGGTCAAGCTGTCAATCTTAGCGCGGACACCACCTATCCGGTTAACCTTGGCATGGCTTGCCCAAAAGGTTGGGAGGCTCTGACACCATTATCTGCGCCAGATCGTGGAACAACGCCGCTTGTGAGGCCCAGCCGCGATGCGCCCTTGCAGGCCTGCGATTGGGAACGGGCCTTGGTGTTATTTTGCGAGCGTTTCAAGGAAATTCGGGCCAGTCATGGCCCTGAGTCCGTTGCCTTTCTCAGTACGGGACAGGTCACTACGGAGGAGATGGCCTTCTTGGGATGTCTTTTCAAGTTCGGCATGGGGTTTGTGCATTGCGACAGCAATACGCGTCAGTGCATGGCAACGTCGCATGTCGCGTACAAGGAATCGTTCGGCTTTGACGCTCCACCTTTTACCTACGCGGATTTTGAGCAATCCGACGTCTTGGTCTTCGTCGGAGCAAATCCGTGCCTCGCTCATCCCATCATGTGGCAGCGGGTAATGCGCAACCCGAACAAACCTGAGATTCTCGTCGTGGATCCTCGAACCACGGAGACCGCCATGGCTGCAACCCAGCATTATGCCATCCGGCCAAAGTCCGATCTCGTGCTGCTTTACGGCTTGGCGAATCTGCTCATCGCCAGCGGTTGGATTGAGCGAGACTTCATCAAGGCCCACACGTTGGGCTTCGAGGAATTCGCCCAATTCGTCACTCGCTTTACGACGGATCGTGTTTGCGCCGAAACGGGATTGAGACCTGAAGAGTTGTGGCAGTTTGCAAAGACGATCGCTGACGGGCGGCGCGTTTCCTTCTGGTGGACTATGGGAGTCAACCAGGGCCACGAATCCACGCGCACCGCGCAGGCAATCATCAATCTGGCACTGATGACGGGCAACATCGGTCGGCCGGGCACGGGCGCCAATTCGATCACCGGCCAATGCAACGCGATGGGCTCGCGTCTTTTTGCCAATATTACCAGCCTCATCGGCGGCCATGACGCAAACGATGAAGCGGATCGGGCTAAAGTTTCGAAGATTCTCGGCATTAGAGAGGATGTTATTCCTCGCCAGCCGTCAATGGCCTACGACCAGATCGTGCAGGGTATCGCCGAGGGAAAGATCAAGGGCCTGTGGGTGATTGCGACTAACTCTTCCCATTCATGGATTCATCAGGGCGACTTCAATAGGATCCTGGACCGGCTGGATTTCCTTGTCGTGCAGGATATGTATCCGACAACGGAGACTGCGCAGCGTGCGGATTTGTATCTGCCCGCGGCGGGTTGGGGGGAAAAGGAAGGCACGTTGATAAACTCGGAGCGCCGTATCGGACTGGTGAAGAAAGTGCACCGCGCGCCTGGCCAAGCCCTGTCCGACTTTCATATTTTCCAGTTGATTGCCCACTATTGGGGATGCGGAGGGATGTTTGCCCGTTGGTCATCACCGGAGGCGGTTTTCCGGATGCTCAAGGAAGTTTCGCGAGAAATGCCAAACGACATCACAGGGGTTCACGATTACCGGATGCTTGATGAAAATGGTGGGATTCAATGGCCGCTGAGCGAAGCGGATGTTTCGGGGTGTCAGACACCCGGCGGCGGAAGTCAGATTCCCTCCGAGAGGCGGCTATTCGAGGACGGCTGCTTCTTTACAGCTGACGGCAAAGCGCGCTTTCTTTTCGAGGAACCTCGCAAAGCTCCAGAGCAGCCAGACGAGAACTTCCCATTTCTTCTTCTGACTGGACGGGGGACGTCGTCGCAGTGGCACACCAACACTCGAACGGGGAAATCCGACGTTCTCCGAAAACTTTATCCGAAGGAGTGCTATGTTGAGATCAATCCAAAGGATGCCGAAGGGCTTCAGATCCAAAGAAACGCCGTCGTCAGGATTTCTTCTCGCCGCGGCGAGCTTCGGGCGACGGCGTTTGTAACACCCACGGTCCAGCCTGGTCAGATCTTCATCCCGATGCATTATCCGGAAGTGAATCGACTTACGTTTCCCGCCTTTGATTCGTACTCGCGCCAACCCTCGTACAAGGCCTGCGCGGTGAAAATCGAGGCGGCCTGAAAGCATCGCAGAAGACTCCTACCCAAGCCGGATCAACGCTCATGCGAATGATAGTGGGATTGTGGTGATTTCGCCGGCCTTGAGTAGAACGATTTCCTCACGACGAAGCTTCTTCTCGGCGCCCTTCAGCTTGGCTTCCACGGCGACCTGCATCTGACCGGGCGTCAGCGTGTAGGCCTTCTCTGGGCCGGTCACCGTTTCCGGGGTGCCGCCATTCAGTGAAATCATCCAGGAGCCCTCTGTTTGATCAAAGTTCGCGACGACAACTTTTAGGCCGGCTTGCTCGACCCTGTGTGGAGCGGCCCTGGCGTATTCCTCGACCTGCTGCAGAGCACTCTGAAATTCTGCTTTCCACGCTTCCGTTTCGACACGAACGACGTCATTCACGCGTGCGATGAAACCGTGCAAGAGCGTCAACGCGTGCTTCGTCTGGTCAATATTTGGTTCAGGCTGGTTTGCCCAGGTAGAACATTCGAGTCGCCACGCGGATTCCAACTCGTCGCGAAGATCGTTCAACGCAAGTCCGGCTGTAACGTATCGGACCCAGCCTGTGGACGCGCCAAAGAAGCGATCAAGAAGCAGGAGCGCTGCTGCCACCAAGGCAAAAATCGTGGCTACGCCCGGTCGCGCCCATAGACCGTCCTGCGATCGAGACATTTCAGCAATTGTTGGCTGGGCCGCAGCCAATGTAGCGAGCACCATAGCGGCAACGCGCGCCATTCGGCCGAATTTCCGTCGCCACTTCTTGCCGCGCATATACCACTCTGCAGTTCCATTTATTTTTGAAGAGACGGTGTCGTGGAGTGTGCTGAGCGAATGCAACCGCTTCCCGTCCGACCAATCGAATGCGGCTTTTGGCGTAGGGCCGAGATCCTTTGGAACGACGCGCTGTTCCGATAGTTCGTCAGCCATACTCGAAAGCTTAACTAATAGGGTTTTTGACGATGCAGAGTCGAGTCTCTTTGTTGTAATCTCAACGAGCCTCTGGTAAACCCCGCTACAGAAGCGTGAACGCTTCGTCCTCTCCCCATCGGCGGCAATCAGTCCAAAAGTACAAATATAGCGAAAACATATGGCTAAAGAACGTAACACAAAACAGGCGAACAACGATTGGTGGCGCGGCGGCGTCATTTATCAGGTTTACCCGCGCAGCTTTTCGGACAGCAACATGGACGGCATCGGTGACCTGCCAGGCATTACCGAGAAGCTCGATTACATAGCGAAGCTTGGAGTGGACTGCTTCTGGCTGTCGCCTTTCTTCAAGTCGCCGATGAAGGATTTTGGCTACGACATCACTGACTACTGTGCTGTGGACCCGATGTTTGGCGCTCTCGAGGATTTCGAACGCATGATGCTACGCGCCAAAGAGTTGGGTCTCAAAGTGATGATCGATCAGGTATTCAGCCATACCTCGGATCAACATCCTTGGTTCGTAGAAAGTCGTTCCAGCCGAGACAATCCAAAGGCGGATTGGTTTGTCTGGGCAGACTCGAAACCGGATGGATCGCCCCCGAACAACTGGCTGTCGATCTTCGGCGGCTCAGCCTGGCAGTGGGACACTCGCCGATGCCAATATTACATGCACAACTTTCTTGCCAGCCAACCTGACCTCAATTTTCACAACGCAGAGGTCCAAGCCCAGATTCTCGATGTCGCGAAGTTCTGGCTGGACCGCGGCGTTGACGGATTTCGGCTCGACACAGCCAACTTCTATTTTCACGACAAGGAACTGCGCGACAATCCGCCCTGGGGCGACCGTCCACGTACCGACGGCACGGTGCCGCTTAACAACCCCTACGCTCGTCAGAGCCATATTTACGACAAGACGCGACCGGACAATCTCGCGTTTCTCAGGCGCCTTCGAAGCCTCCTAGACCAGTATCCGGAGACGACGAGTGTCGGCGAAATCGGCTCCGACGATCCCTTCGGGACGATTGCCGAATACACCTCGGGCGGTGACAAACTTCACATGGCCTATCTCTTCAACCTGCTCACCACCGAGTTTAGCGCCAAGCACATCCGCTCGACCGTGGAGGCGCTCGAAGCGCGCATCGGCGACGGATGGCCATGCTGGTCCTTCAGCAACCACGACGTGGTGCGCGTACTTACCCGTTGGGGCGGCTCGAATCCGCCCGAAGCGCTGGCAAAGGTCCTCATGGCGTTATTGTTGTCGATGCGTGGCACCATCTGCATCTACGAAGGTGACGAGTTGGCGCTGACAGAGGGAGACATTCCGTTCGAAAAGCTCCAGGACCCCTATGGCATAACGTTCTGGCCGGAATTCAAGGGACGAGATGGGTGCCGCACTCCGATGCCTTGGACTGCGGAAGAGGAATTTGCTGGTTTCTCTTCGGTCGAACCGTGGCTGCCGATTCCTCAGGAGCATCGCCGCCGCGCCGTAGATGTTCAGGAGACCGTCCCCGACTCGGTGTTGAACAGTTGCCGTCGTTTTCTCGCTTGGCGGCGCCAGCATCCAGCGCTCCGCGTGGGAAGCATTCGCTTTGTCGATGCGCCGAACAACGGGCTTGCGTTCGTTCGGGAGAATGGCCAAGAGCGTATTCTCGCTGCCTTTAACCTTTCCGGAGATCCCGCTACGATACCGATTCCGTTAGGGTCGAGCGTCACCCCGCTGACCGGGCATGGCTTTACAGAGGCTTTTTCTCAAGGCCATATCGAATTGCCTCCGCACGGCGCCTTCTTTGGAGGCATCTGACTTGGCAGTCGGACACGGAAGCGCCTTTTGCTAGTGACTCTCCAAGGCATGTCGATGCTGATGCGTGTGTGCAAGCGTCTTCTAGGGGTCAGCATGTTGTTTTGCCTTGGCGTGCACGCTGCTGAAAGGAGGAGTCTGGAGGACATCCGGGTCGCGCTTTGGCAGTCTCCGGAGGTCGTGTCGCTGCAAGAGATGCTTAGCGCCCTGGGCGAGGCCGGAAACACCTCACGAGCGTTTGGCGCGGTTTTTAACGAAGCGTGCCGGGCCGGACACCGAAGCCCTGCCGGATCTCGTCCGGATTTTCAATGCATATCCCTCGGAGTCTTTCGACAAGGCCAAGGTTTTTACCGCACTTGCCGAGGCTTGGCTGCGAATAGGAATTCCGCAGACGCTTCCGCGGGTTCCGGTCTTTCCCGAGCCGTCTACGAATTTACCCTCTGCGCGGGACGACTACCCGCAGGAGCTGCGTGAGGCGGTGAGGGACTTCGAACGCGCGAGAGCTCCGTTCCTAGCGCTTCAAAGAGGCAGCACCGATTTTCAAACTCACCAGCACGACTATTGGAGCCTCGTCGCGCGACTACTGGAGCGAAAGACAGGTCCCTGCGCGGACGATTTTCTCGCATATCGCTGGGGTGGATACTGTGGAACAGGAAATCAGATTTTTGTGGTACCGCAGTCCCGCGCGCTAGTCATGGCGCTTTCCACGGATCAACGCTGGAGCGAGGCCGCCGGGGCGGCGCTAGCGGTCACGCCTGCGACGGATCTCGAGGGATCGTTGCGAGTGCTTTCGGCCTGCGTCACGAACCCATTGAGGGTCGTCACCGGGGGGCTTGCATATTTGGACACCGGTCCGCGGGAATCTCGGATGTCGAAAATCCGAATGACGCTGCTCACCTTCCTTCTGCGATTGCCTGGAGACGGCCGCGTACAGGCGCTGGCGAACTTGGCATCCCACGCGCCGGACGAGACGCTGAAGCTTTACTTTTTGGCGCTGGGAAAACTTGTTCTCTCCTCCGAACCCAGCCCGGACACGGGGGAGAATTACCTGAGGCGCAGGGGACTAAGCGGGCGTGATCTCGATGGCATCACGGCGAGGCCGGCCAGTCCAACCGAGCAAAACCAAGCCTTTGATTTTCTCTGCGCTCGGGCTTCGTCCGAGCTTCCCATCGAGGCCGCCGTGAGCCTCGCCGAGATTTTTCACGCGGATCCGCGGCCGGAGGCGCTGCCGGCGCTGCGCCGGCTGCTCGATCACCCCTCTCTAACAGTGGCGGAGAAGGCGGCTGCGGCACTCGAAGCCGCTGGGGAAAAAACGTACATCCCGCCGAAACTCGGACGAGTGCGCTACCGGATCGAGGTTAATGGAAAGCCCTACGCCGGGCGTCCGGTGGAGTGGATAGCCAGCCGGGGCGAAATGAGCACAACTTCCGAGGTGACAACCGATGCGGAGGGCGTTGCTCACCTGCCGCGCGATATTTTCCTGGACAAGTCCCCGGGGCCAATCGAACGGGTCGTCCTGCGCAGCGCGAGCATGCCAGGGCTCGATGATGCATGGTTCTGGGTGCTGCTGCCTCCTCCTCCTGCTACCGATGACGTGATCCCAATCTCCGTCCAAACAAAGCCGCTGCAGGTGCAAATCTCTCTGCCGCGACCTGCGAAGGAAATGCAGGGCCTAACCATGGAGATCCTCCTATCGGGGTCTCAGGATATCGAGAAGCTGCATTTCGGCTTCTCGCAGCGAGAACGTTTGAGGCTTCCGATAGCGGCTGAATTGACGTTTGCAGCGCTCATGCCAGGAGTCTATCGCATGGAAATCCGCATTCCCGGAACGACGGGCTGGCGCGGTGAGCTGCGCGCCGGCGAATCGTCGCGCGTGACCGTGCCGCTGGAGCGGGCCAGCGATGTAAAGTATTCCTTGCGGCCTCCCCCAGGATGGCGTGCGAATCTTTTCTTTCCCCAACTCCGCAGGGAGGGCCAGTTCGTCCCGCTCGATTGGGACTACGAAAATTCGCTCCTGCGCGGCGTGCCTCAGGGGCGTTATGTTCTGCACCTTCCCTCGTACGCAGAGATGAAAAGGCGAGTGCTTGGCATGCTTCCGGACGGCCCCGAATTCGCGTCCGTCGATATCCCCTTCGAGGTGGGGCCCGAATCACCCATCGATATCGATCTCGGGGAGATCCACGTGGACCGAAAATCCCAGTAGCGCGTCTACAAATTACAAGGCTTTGAATTTCAGCGATGCCGCTGCCTACGAAGGAACAGCTGCCAGAAGCTGGCGGATCCATGTTTCGTAGCTGGATCGGGCATTGATCGTTCTCAAAATGCCTTTCTTGTCCAGAATCCAAACAGACGGGAGAGCGTTGATGCCCAAGGAGCGTGCGACGGGGCTGTGCCAGCCCAAGCCGTCAAAGTGTGTGGGCCAGCTGGCGTGAAGCTCTCGGAGACGGCTTTCGAGGGACTTTTGGTCTTCATCGAGGCTGATCGTGACAACGCGGATTTGATCCTTTGGAAGGGTTTCCCAGGAGGAGCGGAAATCCCGCAGCCAAAGCAAACTGTGCGGGGAGTCAACCGACCAGAAGATCAACACGACGACGTACCCGCGGAGTCTGGCAAGATCGATCTCGCCGCCGCCCAAAGCTGTCGCCTTCAAGTTCAGGGGCTTCCCAAGCAAATCGAGCCGTCGAAGGTCGTCCGCGATTCGCCGGCGGAGCGGTTCCTCGCCGGATAGGCGCAGCGCTTCTTCGAGGAGGTCTCGCTTTTGATTCGGGACGTCATCACACACGGTTGCAGCCTCGACGAGGAGGCGGGGACCGCGTCGGTCTCCCGGATACTTCGCGGTGAAGTTTCTCGCCGACCAAACGGCGGATTCGCGCATTCGATCGCTATTCTCATTCTGGTTTTGCATCGAGAGAGAGGCGAGTGCGAAGCCGGCATCCGCGAGCCTTTCGCGCGGGACACCGGGCGTCTTTTCCAGCTCCGTAAGCAGTCGGAGTGCGTCGTTCACTTTGCTCGGGTCGCCGGCCATTTTTCCTTCCGCCGCAAGGACTCTGGCGAGCTTGAGTTTGGCATCGAACGCGTGGGGACCGCTAGGATATCTGGCGAGAAATCGCTCGATGGCTTTTCGCTGAATCAGGAGGTGATTTCTTGCCAGGAGTGTTACCTCATCGCGTGTAACCGGCTTCTTCTTTGGTCCCGCGTCCAGCGACAGAATATAGCGCCAGTCTTCATCGACCCCGGCGCTCAGCCGGGGCAGAGCGAGAAGGACCAAAAGACAGCAAACGAGCAGCCTCATGTCCTGTCCGCGGCGAAAATGACCGCATAAATTGCGCGGTGGTCACTTGCCTCATTCCAATAGGGCGAATCGTTGATACCGCACTTTTCGATAACGACTTCCTTGACCAAAGCGGGGCTTGCGAGGAAATAGTCAACGCGAGAATATTCGTCGGCAGCCTTCCAGTAATACGTCCAGTGCTCACCACGGCTGTCGCGCAGCCAAAGGTCCATCATGTAGTTTGGCGCGCCTTTCCAACCGATGATTTCGCGGACGGGGTATTCGTTTTTTGTGTCATTGAGATCACCGAACAGAAGCAGGTTCGTGTCTGGCGCGGTCGCAAGGATCTCATCGAGGTGTTCGCGCAGAGACCAAGCCTCCTTTGCGCGCATTAGGGCTTGATCGTATTCCGGAATGGCGCGGCGCGATTTCAGATGTGCGCCAACGAGGCGGAGCCGGTACTCGGGGTTCACCTGAACGGTCACGTCAAGGATTCCCCGATTCATTCGCAACGTCTTGCCATCAAGTTCGAAACAGACGTCGTCGCGGGAGTTTCGTTCGACAATCGGAAACTTACTGAGCAGGCAAACGTGACGCTGCTCGTCCGCTCCCTTGACCCATTCCCGATGCGAATAATCAAGGCCTGCGGACTTAAGCCGCTTCTGGAGGTCGTCGAGCATCGATTCGTCGCCGATCTCGATGAGCCCCACGATATCGGCCTGAATTTGACCAAGTACCTTGATTACGGCAGCGATTTCTTGCTCTGGTTTCGGAGTGTCCTTGAAGACGGTGCCCTCCTTCAGGCGGTCGGTGAGGAGATAGTTCTCAACGTTGTAAGAAGCAACGACGATCTCTTTGGCAGCGAGAGAGCCGCAAAGAAAAAGGCCGAAAACCCAGCAGGCCACCTTGCGCATCAGCGGGGCCCCTGCGGAGAACTTAGGAGGGCTGATGAGGCTGTTTCTCGGCGGGTTCCTTGACTTCAAGCTCGGCCGTGGACTTGCGCACCTCGCGATCGAACTCATCACGGGCCTTCTTGAATTCTCCCAAGCTCTGACCGAGGCCACGAGCAAGTTCGGGAAGCTTTTTTGCGCCGAAAAGCAGAATCACAATCACGAGGATAAAGATGGTTTCCGGCCATCCGGGCATACCGAGGGCAATTGGAAGATTCATGTAAGCTAAGCTACATCGGATTTTCGGCCTTGCAAAGAAATCTCATAGATCGACAGAGCCGCCGATAGGCGGCAGGAGCAGTTTCACGCCCGCTCGAGCGAAGATCGCGGTCGCCTCAGCGTGATCAACCTTTATCACAGGGAATGTGTTGTAGTGAACACCGACGACCTGCTTGCATTTGAGGAGACCAGCAGCCTTTGCGGCATCCCGCGACCCCATCGTGAAATTGTCTCCGATGGGCAAGACGGCGAAACGGAGTTCGAACTCCTCGGGGATAAATTGCATGTCGAGTGACAAAGCGGTGTCTCCCGAATAGTAGAAAGCCTCCTTATCGTCCTCGACGACGAACCCTCCGGGATTACCCCATAGGCGCCGTCGGGAAGCTGGCTCGAATGGACGGCATTAACATATTTCACGCGGCCAAAATCAAAAGTCCACCCTCCGCCGTGATTCAGCGGGTGTGCCTTATCGATTCCCTGCTTGCCAAGCCAGAGGACAATCTCGTAATTCGACACCACTGTCGCTTCGGTGCGTTTGGCGATTTCGACCGCGTCGGCGATGTGGTCGAAGTGACCATGAGAAATAAGAATGTAGTCCGCCTGGACTTGATCGAGCCGAATGTGACTGGCGAGCGAGTTAGGCGTGATGAAGGGGTCGAAAAGGAGGATCTTGCCTCCGATTTCCACGGAGAAGCAGGAGTGACCGTAATAGGAAAGCTTCATTGCAGAGGGTGGGGTTCACCAAAATGGAATAGGCCCTCGATCCGGTTTCGACAAGGAGAGGGATCGAGATTTTCTTGGCCGAATAACCTGTCAAACGGCAACGTTAGTACAGGAAATGAAAACACACCTCTTCTTCTTCCTGCTTACGGCGGTGTTGCTTGCCATAGTGATCGGAAGCAGGAGAAAAGAGGCGTTTACTTTCGAAGACGTGATTGGCATGGCGCAAGGTATGGCCGCGGGACGCTACAAAGCCACAGCGCCGACGCTCCCGAAGGAACTGCGGAGCCTCACGTACGACCAGCACCGGGACATCCGCTGGAAGGACGAATATACGCTTTGGCGCCGCCAGGGCCTTCCATTCCAGGTGCGCTTTTTTCATCCGGGCTATATCTTCGACCGGCCTGTCGAAATCTTCCATGAGGTGGCAAATAGCTCGTTTGAACGGCTTCGATATTCGCCGGAGTTCTTTGATTTTGGCAAGAACTCGTTTCGCGGGAGGTTTCCCGAGACGGTCGGTTATGCAGGATTTCGCATCCACCACCCAATCAACAAGCCGGACGTGCTCGACGAGGTCGTTGTATTCCTTGGCGCATCCTATTTTCGTGCCGTGCCAAAAGACATGATCTACGGACCCAGCGCGCGTGGGCTGGCATTGGATACCGCTGTGCAAAAGCGTGAGGAGGAGTTTCCGATGTTCACAAAGTTCTGGCTGAGGCGACCGGAAAGGTTTGCAAAACGTTTGGTCATCTATGGGCTCCTCGAGAGCCGAAGCGTCACGGGTGCGTATCAATTCACCGTGGAGCCGGGCGCGGAAACCCGCATGCATGTGAGAGCGGTTCTTTTTTTTCGTCAGAAGGCCGAACACGCAGGATACGCGCCGATGACGAGCATGTATTGGTTCGGTGAGAATACCAGCGACACGTTCGGCGATTTCCGTCCGGAAGTGCACGACTCGGATGGCCTCCTTATTCAGCACGGAAACGGCGAGTGGCTGTGGCATCCGCTGGCGTGGTCGAAGCAGCTCCAACTCAATGTCTTTGCGGACGACCACCCAAAGGGATTTGGGCTGCTGCAACGCGATCGGGACTTCAGCCACTATCAGGATCTCGAAGCTCTCTATCACAAGAGGCCGGGGATCTGGGTGCAACCGCTCAACGGGTTCGATAAGGGAGCGGTGCGGCTTATCCAGTTGCCGACGAAAGACGAATTCCAGGACAATGTCGCGGCATTCTGGACCCCTGCGGAGGCCCCGCCCGTGCTCAAGCCTGTCGAGATCGAATACGTGTTGCGATGGTTTGCCGATGCGCAGGACCTGCCCCCGGTGGGACGCTGCATTTCGACCCGAGTCGATGATCAAGACAAGCCCTACTATCGGCACTTCTTCCTCGAATTCTCCGGCGGCAAGCTCGCGCAACTCAAGCCGGGCGAAACTCCAACAGCTGAAGTCTCATCTTCCACCGGTGCGGGAATCGCCGATGTCAAAATCGAATGGAATGACTTTAACAAAGGGTGGAGGATCAGCTTCTACGCGAGCACTCCGGAAAGTAAGAAGCCGAACGAACTATCCTGCAAGCTGTTGTGGAATGGAGAGGCGTTGACGGAGACCTGGAGTTACACGTGGATGCCGTGAATGCGCAGACCGAGTGGGACGAGGCAATGGCCAGGGTGCTGGCCTTCTTCTCAACGTTGCGTATTGGGGGCGTGGAGCATCGCGTTCGTATCGCTCTGCGCATCGTCGAGGAAGCCCGCCGCCGCCACGAAAAAGACCGCAGTCTTGCACCGGTCGAAGCGGCGATGGACGTTGCCGCGGAGTCCCTGGACCACTGGTTTGCCAAGAGTTTGGGAGGTTCCCCGGATCGTCGTGTTGCGGCGGGGTTGGTGGCACTCGAGATTACCGACGCTGGCGCACGCTTCCCCAACGCGTTACTTTCCGGAGATCCGCCCGAAGAACTCAAGGCCATGCTCTCAGGTGTCTCAGTGCACACGGGTCCGGATCTCGCAATCTCGAGCATGACGCCGCGCGAGATGGACTACGGAGCGATGGAGGTGATTGCCCAGGAGACCTGGCACCGGTTTGACTGGACACCGCTTCTGAGGGCAGCCGCCGTTTGGACCGCAATTTTCTTTTTCGCACTGTACACTTACGATCGGTTCTTCCCTCAATGAGGCATGTCTTGCAGCCGGACAAATTGACGGCGGATTTTGTCGCGTTCCGCCGGGCAACCTTCTTTGGCGCGATTTTGGCAACGACCGGCTTAGGCGCCTGGCTGCTCTGGCGGACTTTTCTTCCGGAAGGGATTTCTGTTCTGGAGGGCATTCAACTCGTTTTGTTCGTGCTCCTTTTCCAGCAGATTGCCACGGGATTCTGGCTCGTGATCTACGGGTTCTTGACGACGCTCTTCGGTGGCGACAGAGCGCAGATCGCGCATTGCCTGGACGACGAGGAACCCGCCTTGCACGCGCGCCCACCCACAGCGATCGTCCTGCCGATTTTCAACGAAGATGTCGATCGCGTCTTCCGCGGAATCGAGGCGATGTGGACCGGTCTGAAAGAGGCTGGCAGCAGCGAAGGCTTCGATTTCTTCATCCTGAGCGACTCGAACCGCCCGGAGAGTTGGCTCCGCGAAGAAATGGCCTGGCTCGAACTGTGCAAGAGGCTGAACGGCTTTGGGCGGATCTTTTATCGCAAGCGACGCACTCCTCGGCATAGTAAGAGTGGGAACGTGGCGGATTTTTGCCGACGCTGGGGCGCCCGCTATCGTTACATGGTCGTCCTCGACGCGGACAGCATCGTGACCGGCCGCCTGCTGACAAGGCTGGTAGGCATGATGGAGCGCAATCCTCGCGTTGGACTCATACAGACCTCTCCGCAATTGGCCTTTGGACGAACGTTTTTCCGCCGTATTCAGCAATTCGCTGCAAAGGTCTATGCGCCGCTTTTCGCCGCGGGCTCCAACTATTGGCACCTTTTCGCCTCCAATTACTGGGGCCACAATGCGATCATTCGGCTCGGGCCCTTTATCCAATACTGCGACCTTCCCGAGTTGCCGGAGCCGGACACAGGCCGTCGTCACATTTTTAGCCACGATACTGTGGAGGCCGCGTTGATGCGCAAAGCCGGATTCGATGTCTGGTTTGCCTACACCGAGGAAGGCAGCTACGAGGAGGGCCCTCCGAACCTGAGCGATAGCCTCGCCCGGGACCGGCGATGGTGTCTCGGAAATTT
Source organism: Terrimicrobiaceae bacterium (assembly GCA_036525415.1). Lineage (GTDB taxonomy): Bacteria > Verrucomicrobiota > Verrucomicrobiia > Chthoniobacterales > Terrimicrobiaceae > DASTFP01. The sequence goes on from DATDAL010000058.1 coordinate 91,519, forward strand.
GCAGCACTTCTGGTTTCTCTTCGCGCCGGGGATCGACTTTGCGAACCGCTTCCACATCTGGATGGGCCTGATGGCTTACCTTGGGTCGCCGCTCTGGCTGCTTTTTCTTATCGTCGGCGCCGTGGATCTGGCTTTCAAACACAGGTTCTCACTCCTGTCCGCGCTGCCGGGAAGCGACATCTCGTATTCCGGCGGGGCGGTTCAGATGCTCCTCCTTGCGACGCTGGCTTTGCTATTCCTGCCGAAAGTACTGGCCATGTTTCTCGCGATTCCGAGAGCCGGGCAATTTGGAGGCGTGATCAGGCTTGTGAGCAGCACGCTTATCGAGACAGCGATTTGGACGCTGCTTGCGCCGGCCATCATGCTCTACTACACGCAATTCGTTGTCATGAACCTTGCAGGCCTTCAAGTCCGCTGGACGGCGCAGAATCGGTCCGACACGGGGCTGGGATTTCTAGAGAGCCTCCGTATTTTCTGGGTTCCGCCGGTTACGGGTATCATTGCCACGACGGTCCTGGCCATTTGGGCCCGGGAAGAGCTCTGGCTTCTAAGTCCAATCCTGGCCGGCTGGTTGGTCGCGCCGGTTCTTGCTTGGATAACCAGCCTGCCGAAGCTGGGTGAATGGACTCGCCGCCATCGGCTCTTTCTTATTCCCGAGGAGAATCCGCACCTGTGTCCGGCCGAGTTGCGTTTTGTCGAGCAGGCCGCAGGGGTTTCATCGGCCTCCTGGGATACTCCGTATGGCGGCATTGCCCGTGCAGTCATCGATCCGTTTACTCATTCGGTGCACGTGTCGCTTCTTCGCCAGCGGAAGGCTGGCACCGAGCAGACAGAAGGCTATCTCGAGGCTCTTCGGGAGAAGCTGATCGAAGAAGGGCCGGCTGCTTTGGAACCGTCGCAGCATTTTGCCCTGCTTTGGGACGCCGATTCGCTGCGCTGGTTGCATCACGAATTCTGGAGTCGTCCGGCTGCGCAGCTGCACCCGTGGTGGAAAGAGCGCTTGAAGGAGGTAACCGAAAGGATTGGTCTGGCCCGATGAGTGATCGAACTGTAGCCGGGGTCGTGGACCCCGGAATCTCTGCTCCATCAAGAATGCCCTAAAGGAGTCCGGCGGCTTCTTCTGGCGAAGGAAGCCCCCAGGCTTTCCAGCGCTTCAGATACTCATCGCGGGGAAGCAGGACGTAATTGGGATTCTTTTCCTTCCTCAGCCATTGAATGATTCTGAGGATCGTTGATTCAGGCATGACCGTGCATCCTGCAGAAGAACGGTCGGGCCCTCGCTGGATATGGAAGAATATCGCGCTGCCGGCATCGGGCACAGGAGGATCGGCATTGTGTCGAATTTCGATCAGCCAACGATGTGGCGGATCGTTCAAACGCATTTTCTGCTTTTCGAACCAGGGCGGGGGATTTCGGGGATCGACGACGACATGCTGATTATAATGCGGCAGGGTAGGGTCGTCGATCCAAGCGTCGGCTTCCGTGATGGTGTGAAATGGGTAACGCGCTCCGTCCGGGAGAGCCGGGTCGTAGGTGTAAATCATCCCGATCTTGAAAACGCCCGCCGGCGCGCGCTTGTCGCGCTCGGTCTTCTGCAGCCCGGGCTCGTTCATGCCCAGAACTCCGCGTCCCCATGCGAGACCATTTTTCCCGTAGAGCACGCGCAACGGAGGAGACGCCGCGCGCCAGCCCTTGCCTTCGCGCTCAAAGAGCTGAAGCTTGCCGGAAGGCGAGTCCCAGCCGGGAGCCACAGATACGGCCAGTTGGCCGATCGAAGGATCTAGCGCCTGGAGCGATCCGCTCATCGTCAATGCACCCAGCGCTGCAATCACTAGCCTGTTCATCCTCTTTCCCCAATATCTTGTGAAGCAAGATTCAACAGAAAAGCGATTTCTTGACGAATTGATGGCTTGATCCATCCGACGGAGGCCGTCAGAGCTTCCTCCTGAGTTTCACAATGTTTCGTCCGTCACGCCGGTGGTACGCGCAGACATCGACCATCTTTCGGACGAAGTGGATGCCAAGGCCGCCAATTCGAGACCCTTCGGACGGATCCGAAATGTCCGGTTCGGGCTGATCGAAAGGATTGAATTCTTTTCCGTCATCGCAGATTTCAAGGTTGAGTGTGTTCTCGGTCACTTCAAGGCGGACGGTGATCTCATGTTTCAGAGCGTCGTCGTATCCGTATTTGATAATATTCGTCACGATTTCCTCAATGGCGAGGTTCGCGGCGAAAACGACGTCAGGGGATGCATTGTTGCTTTCGAGAAACTGTGTCACGGCCTCAGCGGCTGCGGGAAGAGCATCGAAATCGTTATTGATCTTCAGGATGAAGTCCGACACGGAGAAATCCTAGACGCGGAAGATTGCTCCCAGTTTTTTGCCGAGGATGAGGCTGGCTCCCACTATGGTGGTGCCGAGGAAGCACATGGCCCAAACGCCCAGGGCACTCGCGATAAACCGACCTTCACCGAGCAATTGATAGAGTTCGAAAATGGCCTTAGTGATCGGATAGTCCTGTTGTCTCTGGGCGAGAATAAGGGAGTCGCTGACCTCGAGCATGGCAAAGGAAAATGCGAGCAGAGCGCCGGCCAGGAGATTGGCGATGATGAGGGGGATGGTGATCTTGATAAGCGTTCTGAGCGGCGGGCAGCCAAGGTTTTGCGCTGCTTCTTCGAGCGTGACGCTCGTTTGCTGAAATCCCGCCGCAGCAGAGCGAACGACGTAGGGAAGCCGGCGAACGCTATAGGCGATCACCAGAATTGGCAGCGGATCCTTGATCGGGTTGAGCGCTCCCAGAAGTTTTCCCTCCTGCGTCATGGCCAGATAGCCGAAGGCAAGAACGATGCCGGGGACTGCGAGCGGAAGCATCGCCGTTGCGTCGAGTACCTCGCGTCCGGCAAGCTTCGTTCGGACGACAACGTACGCGATGGCGATGCCCAGGACGACGTCCACGAGAGTGGCGAGGCTGGCGTATTTGAGGCTGTTTTGAATGGAAGGGAGCGTGAGGCTGTGGCCGAGCGCGTCCCTAAAGTTCTCGAGCGTCCAGCCGCTTGGAAGGATTGTGCCGTACCAATCGCGCGAAAATGCGACGAGGATGACACCGAGATGCGGAAGGGTCGCAAGGGCGGTAATTGCGCAGAAGAAGAGCGTGCAAAAGGCACTTGTCGCCGGCCCTGCTTTGCGTGGTCCTCCCTGGCTGGTGGCTTTGGCCATCATGGCGTGAGAGTCGCGGCCGAACGCCCACTTGCTGACCGCGTAAAGGAAAACCGACGCGGCGAGCATCACAGCGACAAGGGCGAAGGGAAAGGGGTTGCCTCCAATGTCGCTGATGCCAGAGAAAATTTGCACCGAGGTCACGCGAGTGAATTCGAACATCAAGGGCACGCCAAGTTCCGTAAAAGCCCAGATAAAGACAATCGTCCCGCCGGCGAAGAGCCCTGGCATGATGAGAGGAAGCGTGATCCTTCGGAATTTTCGAAAGCCGGTGCATCCGAGGTTTTCCGCTGCCTCCTCCATAGCGGGATCCAGATTGGCGAGCGCGGCGGCAATATTAAGGTAGAGAATCGGGTAAAGGTGCAGGGCATTCATGATGACCACTCCCCAGAATCGACCCTGACCTAGCCAGTCGATCGGGTGATCAGGACGCATCAGCCCCACGGCCTCTAGCAGGGAATTGAGCGCGCCTTCCTGGCCGAGGATTTGTTTGATACCGATAGCGCCGACGAAGGGTGGCAGAATCATTGGGACAAGGACGAGGCCCGAAAGAAGACTCTTGCCTGGGAACAGGAATCGGTCGCTGAGAAAGGCGAGGGGAAGTGCGAGAAAGAATGAGAGGATGGTGCTTGCGACAGCGAGGAGAAAAGCGTTTACGAGGCCCTCGAGGTAGATGGGATTTCTAAAAACCTCAGCGATATAGGCAACAGTGAACGTCCCATCCCCTGTGAAGAACGCGCCACGCAACGTCTCGCCGATAGGCCACGCAAAGAAAAAAATGAAGAACAGACCGGTGAGGATGAAGACAACTATCGAGAGCGGCTTGGACATGCTTATCTCGTCGGCGGGATCATTTACCGGCCTTGGCGAGCCGCTCCGCCGCGCGATATTGGGCGCGGAACGTGTCTCCGAGTTCGCGAGCCAGCTGCACTTCCTGAATGCGGTTCGTCGTACCGAGGGCGGGCCGGAACTTTTCCATGGCATCCTTGTAACCGACGGCACTCATGTTGCTGAAAAGCGCCGTGGCCTCTGGCGGAAAGCCGGCCGCGACGAGAGCCTTCCATGCAGCGACCTGTTCGTCGTGACTATCGAGACACATGATGCGGACGATGAAGCTCATGACCTTGAAAAGCGGCCCCGTCCACTTTGCATGATACATGAAAGATTTCGCTTCCTCATACGGATCGACGCCCGGATCGGAGCGATAGGATACATACTCCGGAGCGTAGAGCTCTTTTCGGATTGGCTGGCGCCTGAGGGCGTACTTTTCGGGTCCTCCAGGCGTGCCCACTTTGAAGTCCCAGAGTTTCTGTCCTTCCAAGGAAAGCACGAACTCGATAAACATTTTCGCAGCCTCCGCGTTCGGTGCACCGCGAAACAACCCGATCGGATCAACCCCGACTGACGAGCCTCCGGCGGGAGTGAAGTACTGCAAGCGCGAGGGCGTGTTTCCCAGGCGGATAGCTTCGCTTTGAAAGCGCCCGTAGAAGTCGATGCACATGCCAATGGCCGCGTCGCCCAGGGAGACATCGACGGGCACTTGGGACGCCGCATTGGTGAAGTAGCGGGCATTGGCGGACGCACGCTGAATAATCTGCAGCCCGCGCGCCCACCCAAGCTGCAGGCCGGCTTCCTCGTCTGAGGATCCCTTTGCCGAACGCATCGCTTCTTGAATCTGCTGTTGGATGATCATCTCGAAGGCCTTGGCAGCAGAACCGCTTTTGGTGGGATCGGCGAGGGCAACTTGTTTGAAGAAACGCGGATTGCCGAGGTCCGACCAGGTGGACGGGATCTCGCTGACGCCGAGGCGCTGCAAGGAGTCGGAATTATAGCAAATGCCGAAAGAGGAGAGAACAGCCCCGATCCAGCGGCCCCCTTCGTCGTAGAAAATCTCTCCGGAAACAGTATGAGGAATTGAGTCCTGTCCAAACCAATCGGGATGGCGCTGGAGGATTTCGCAGTCAACGAGCCGTCCAGCGCCCGCCTGCTGTTGAAAGTCGAAAGCGCCTCCCCCAAAGAAAAGGTCGATTCCAATGCCGGTATTTGAAGCCAAGAATGCCTGGCGTGCCTCGCTCTGCGCCTTTGGATCGTCGAATGTCGCGGCAGCCTCCGCAGTCCACTCTCTGCGGGCAGCTTTCCACGTTCGTTCAAAGGCCGCATAGTATTCGCTCTTGATGTAGCGGGCGATTTCGCTGGTTCCGCCGGGCATCCGCCAGTCGATGCGGATCGTGCGTCCGGTCTTTTGTTTATAGTAGTCGCCAAAGGCCCGGCTGAATTCGTAGCGGATCTGTTCGTTGTGCGGCGTGATGATGACAATGGTGTCATCGCCTTTCGCCAGTAGGTCATCCTTGGGCTTTAGTGCGAAAGGAACGGCGATGATGAGCGCAAGCGCGGCGAGGACGACCAGAATTCGCATCGAGGATCAATGACGCAGAACAACGACGTCCTGCGGAGTGGTGCAGGCGAAGAGTTCGCGGCCGGGAGGCCGGTTCGACAGATGCGGGTTCATCTCGAAGATCTTTAGCGCAACGGGGCCGGCGTGAAACTGATACTGGGCGACTTCTCCGAGGTAAATGGCCTCTCCGATGCGGCCCTGCGCGGTATTAATGCCGCGTGCTTCGGTAGTGATCGTCCAGCTCTCTGGGCGAATCGAAAGCGTGACAGAGTCGCCGGGTGCTGGATTCCACGCGGGGTCGCTGAGGACTCCTTCGAATTTGCCGACCGCAGTCTCCACAACGCCGGTTGTGCCGTCTGATGAAGCGACCTTTCCGGGGATGAAATTGGTCTCCCCAATGAAATCGGCGATGACGCGAGACCGAGGGCGACGATAAACTTCTTCGGGTCTTCCGATCTGCGCGATTCTGCCGCTCTCCAGGATGGCCATCCTATCAGAGACGGAGAGGGCTTCCTTTTGATCGTGTGTGACATAGATTGCGGTGAGGCCGGATTCCTTGCAGACGCGGCGGATCTCGGTTCGCATTTCGAGGCGCAGCTTCGCATCAAGGTTGGAGAGCGGTTCATCGAGCAGCAGAGCGCGAGGACGGATGACGAGCGCCCGCGCGAGGGCAACTCGTTGCTGCTGACCGCCAGAGAGTTGAGCGATCTTTCGGTCCGCGTAATCCTCCATCCTGACCGAGGCGAGAGCCTGCTTGACCCGCCGCTCGATCTCTTGGGAAGGCACTCGGCGCTCCTCGAGGCCAAATGCGACATTTTTGGCAACCGTCATGTGCGGCCAAAGGGCATAGCTTTGGAACATCATTGCCGTGTTCCGTTTGTGCGGCGGTAGCGCGGTGACATCTTCATCGCCGAAGAGGATGCGTCCGGCATCGGGCGCATAGAAGCCTGCGATATTTCGAAGAAGTGTGGTCTTTCCGCAGCCGCTGGGTCCCAGCAGGAAAAAAATTTCACCCGCTTCGACGCGGAGGGTTATGCCGTCGAGCGCGGTATGTTCCCCGAATCGTTTTATCAGGTTTTCAATCGTTATCGATATCATCGGGTTCGATACTGCCTAATCGCTGGAGGCCTCCAGAGCAACCTTGGAGGGCGCCTCATTGACGCAGGATTTTTCGATTTGTTTTTCCTCGCCCAAAACGCAAACTGTGGCAATCTTCGCGCTCCATGTCTGTATTAGTTGTCGGCTCAATCGCCCTCGATGACATTAAAACACCTCTCGAGGAACATCAAAATCTCCTGGGAGGCTCCGCCTCGTACGGATGCGTGGCCGCGAGCCTTTACTGCCCAGTCAATCTGGTGGGAATCGTTGGCGAAGACTTTCCTAAGGAGCACATCGAACTCTTCAGGCACCGGAATGTTGACCTCGCCGGCCTCCAGATTGTTCCTGGAAAGACTTTCCGCTGGTCGGGCGAATACATGTGGGACCTGAACATCCGTGAGACGCGGTCGGTCGCGCTAAATGTTTTCGAGCATTTCACACCAACATTGCCCGAGGCCTACAAGGACACGCCGATCGTCCTTCTTGCGAACATCGCCCCCGATTTGCAGCACCATGTGCTCGATCAGGTGCATCTTCCGCGTTTCGTCATCGCGGACACCATGGATCTTTGGATTACCATTGCCAAGCCGCGACTGCTCGAGCTCCTTGCACGTATCCATATGCTCATTCTCAACGACGGTGAAGCGCGTCAGTTGACGGGCGAAACCAGCCTGATCAAGGCGGCTCGCAGGTTGCGCGACCTCGGCCCGCAGTTTATCGCCGTCAAAAAAGGCGAGCACGGCTGCTTGCTCTTTGGCGAGGAGGGACAGTTTTTCAGTTGTCCGGCGTTTCCACTCGAGGACATTCACGACCCCACCGGCGCGGGGGATAGTTTTGCGGGCGGGGTAGCGGGATACTTGTCAAGGAACGGTGCAAATGTAGAGTTCCCGGCACTGCGTCGCGCAGTAGTTCATGGCAGTGTGTTGGCCAGCTACAACGTTGAGGCGTTCAGCCTGGAAAGGCTCAAAACGATCACCGAAGCTCAGATTTCCGAGCGCTTCGATACTTTTATGCGCGTGAGCCAGTTCGATGCGGGATGATTAGACTTAAGAGCGCCAGAGGACTATAAGCGATTACATTTTCCCGACGAAGTAGCGCTTCCTCATCTCCAGACGAGCGCCTGCCTTCGCGATTCGTTTCTTTGGGTAGCATGGCCCTCGGCCGCACCCCGCCTGTCCGAGAAGATCTTGCAGGAATAGTGGCATCGTGCTAAGAAGCACGGCTGGTGGACACGCAAACGATCAATGACAAAGGCGAATTACACGTAGTCACCGGCTCAGATCCACGTTTTGCGATAGGGGCCTGGATCGCAATCTGGTCAACATACAAGAACACGTCGGAGAACAAGAATTTGCGCTTTCATTTGCTGACGTCAGATCCGAGCGCGCCAGAATTCCGAAAGATGTTGGGACTTGCGGCGAAATGGGGCATTAAGCTTTTCATCAAACCTGTCGCTAAGGACGCGATCAATGACCTGCCTACCCATCGCCTCCCGATCTCTTCATATTTACGATTGTTGGCGCCCAGCATGCTGCCGGACGTTGGCCAGTTTCTCTATCTTGATTCCGATGTGCTTGTTCGTAGTTCGGTACGACCTCTCTTCAACGTGTTGGGAGAGAACACAAGCGCTGCTGTTGTCAGAGATTACTATCACTACGATTTGCTTGGAGGTGGGTTGCTGGATAGGTCTCCCGAGTTGCCTGCGCACGAACTGTATTTCAACTCGGGTGTAATGCAGATAAACGTTCAAGCTTGGCGCGATCGAAAAGTTTCAGAGCGGGCGATGGCCTATCTCGATTTTCATGGGGCGGCGGTGCCAAACGGAGATCAAGATGCGCTAAACATCGCGCTGCTACGAGAGTTGAAAGAGCTGGATCTCTCATGGAATGTGCAACTCGGTGCTTTGGAATACTACGACCGCGTGGGTTGGCCACCTGAACGCGAGGCTGTGCGAGTGCGAAAGACCGAACTACTGAATCGTCCCAAAATTGCTCACTTTATCGGAAAAGCAAAGCCGTGGTCCGATGGGTTGACAATGCCGCATGGCAGGGAATCTCGGAGATCGCTTGCGGAATCCGGATGGATTCCAAAGCATCTGGTTATTCCGTGGACAATCGGTTGGCTGGCATCAGCGCTTCGCGCAACGATGAGGCGACGTTTCGGACGATAGGATAACAAGGTGCGCCAGGTGATGAAGCCCCATCCGGAGCGAAGCATCTAGAACAAAGGCGCCGTACAAGCCCAACCCAACTCGTGGCTTAGATGGGAGACTTTAAAAGGCAGGGATCCGTTGTCGATGATTTGCGCCTCGACAGCCTTCAACGCAAGCTGGGTGCGACCGAAATCTTCTTCGAGAAATATAGCTACGCGGACAACGGCAAATCTGCTCACCCGCCTCAAACGCTCCTTAGGGACCGCCGCGCAAACGCTTTCCTATACCTACGACAACGCCGATCAGCTCCTCAACGTCTCCAATCCCAACGATGCCTCCAATTATCCGCAGATCTATGCTTACGACCCGGGGGCTAATCTCACCACGGCGGGAGCACCCTCTGGCAGCCGCAGCTTCACCTACAACGCGCTCAATGAACGCACAACTGATGCCGGAGCGGCCCAGCAGTTCGATGCGAATGAGAATCTTTCTATCGGCATGGGATTCACCTTCAGCTGGGATGCCGAGGACCGCATCAAGTCGATCAGCTACGACGATTGTTAGAATAACGTGTATAGAATTCTCAAAAAGCAGCATGATCGACTGTTGGCCCGTTCCAAAAAACTAGCACATTGCGACGGCAAGGAACTTTGTGGTCTTATTATGACGAATTCTCATCATCTAGAACTAATAGAGCTGAGAAATAAGGTTAAACGAGGCGGCGGTTTCGCGTTTTATCTAAGAGATGTCAGGAAAATTGCTGGGAGCTGTCGGCTTATTCAACACGAAATTGTCGGAACTTTTCATTCGCATCCTCTATATATTGCGGAACCTAGTAAGGCAGATGTACAGAATGCTGTTGACGACTCCCTAATGCTAATATTTGACGTGATGGGAAACACATCCTGTCTTTGGCGGATTAAGGGTTTACGATGCTTCGAGAGGAAATTCATTTTGATCGACGTATGAGACACACACAACGAAGGTGTCACCAGTGAACCGGGGGTCAGCAGTATCAGAACGAATCAAGGGAAAAGTTTAGGAAAGTAATGAAAAGGGGTCGCTCATGATTTATTGACATCTCTTGGGCTTCGGCAGCTATCTTAATTTCCGGATTCTAGGCGCCCAGTTCATCGAAGGTGGATGTTGAGTTTCCCGCCAATGGCAAAGAAACTCACGGAAGCTAACAACGATACTATCGCGGAGAGTAAAGACGTGAGCCCATCGATTCTCGAAGGGCTCACCAGAGTTTCGATCTGTGCCGCGCTCTTCGCCAAGCACGACTATTCGATCCCCACGGGAGGAGAGCGGATTGAGTGCGGGCATGCAGTGGCTTGGAGTCAGCTACACGCTGCGGTTTAACCGCCGTCACCGCAGGAGCGGGCCTTTGTTTCAAGGCCGCTTTAAGGCGATCCTTGTCGAATTCGAGTTCGTGGGGGCCGAATTGAGTCGCTACATTCACCTCAATCCTGTGTCCGACTCCTTCTGGGAAGATGCCTGCTCTTGGATCCCCGGCCGATTGATCAATCGCAGCCCACATCGGCCGGCGGCATCCACCGGCGCAGGCGCGGCACGTAATTCCATGGTGCCTCGCGCGTTTCGCGAGCCTCCGTCCAGCGAACGTGTGTTCGCCATGCGGGTTCGGCGATCCAGAGGAGGGCATCCAGATAGGGTGCGACGGAAATTTCGTGACGGTGGATCTGGTCGTTGCGGCGGCGCAAATGTTCTTCTTCTGCGGCTGCGAGTCGCTCGGCAAAGCGGGCATGCGATGTGCTGGCGGAGGTGACGCTCAATAAGCGCGCCTAGAGCGGAGGGCTCGGGAGTGGGCCAGAAGATCCCTTGAGGCGGAGCCTCGTCGCCGAGGAAGGCGATTTCGCTGGCAAGTGCGTCGTCGGATTCGCCTCCGGGCCAGGCAAGCGCCAGTTGGTGCAGCGACCAATGCTGGTCGATGGCCTGGATTTCGGAGCGCACAAGGGCGACTATCGAGAAATGCCAAGCAGGCTTGACGGGTTGCGCAAGTGACGGGCGGGTTGTGGACGTGTTCCGCGTCCAGCCTCGGAGCAGGATGTCCGCAGAAGGGGGTTCGCAGAGATGCCAGGCAGGGCAGCGTGAAATACACGCGGCATATCCTTCCACAACTCCTCCGCCATGCGGAAGACCAAAGGGCAGCCGGGAAAAACATCCCGGAGAGGGTCCAGGTTCGTTCCTTCAGGGAAACGCAGTTCCGTTTCAACTAGCTCACCGGGCCTCCCAAGCGCCGCGGCGGCCGAGCCGTCGGCTACCACCTGCAGCTGGTCGTACCAAGTACGTTCGCATAGAGCGCCCAGCGCCTGAAGTCCTTCGGCGGCGAATTCCATAAGCACCTGCGGTGTGGGTGGGATCTTCTCGATTCTCACAACGTTTCGTAGTCTTCAGAAAAGAGCGTTGCATCGAGATTCTGGACCTCGGCGTAGTCGGAACGAGCCGCTGCAACGGCCTCGCCGAGGCGTGCGAACGCGCCGGCGACGTCACCGCCGGATTCGTTCCAGCATCCAAAGACCTCCGCCGCGAAGTCGTCGCTCGAAAATCTCTCGCCGAGAATCAATCCGGTTTCCCCGACTACGAGCTCAAAGAGATTGAGCTTCTCTTGCAGCAATTCGAGCAGAAACGCTTGCAGACTCCGAGCCTGAACGAAGTTGAAAATCTCGACAGGATGCACTTGGCCGATGCGATGAAGCCGTCCGATCCTTTGCTCGATTTCCATCGGGTTCCAAGGCAGGTCGAAGTTGACGAGACGGTGGCAAAACTGGAGGTTGCGTCCCTCCGTGCCGCTTTGCGTTAGCACAAGGACGCCGCCTTCCCGACGGAACGCATCGGTGATCGGCTGGCGCTCGTGCGGCGGAGTTTGGCCATTGATGAGGCGAACCGTAGTCCCCATTCGTGCAAGGCTCGAGGCGATCTCACGCTGCGTGGCGAGGAATTGCGTGAAGATCACGATTCCGCCTTCCGCGCGTGCCAGGGGAGGAAGCATTCCAAGCTTCTCCTGAAAAGCCCGCGAGTTTCCGATGGCCTCGTTCCAGGCGTCGCGAAGGGCGATTCCGGCATTCGCCCGTGTGTTTCGGATCATCACTTGGTTGAGCAGACGGCGCAATTCCTCTGGGGCTTTCGGCTGCCGAGGCCGCTCTCGGTCAATAAATCGGTCGCGAAACTCCTGGGGCGCCGGAAAGCGTCCTGCATCGAGGAGCGAGACGAGATGATAGAGGTCTTCGAGCGAATTTTGCACCGGAGTGGTCAGGAGGAGAAGGAACTGGCGAGGCAGCCTGTTGACGGCCTGCCACGCTTTCGATGTGCGGTTGCGCAAGTGGTGGGCCTCATCGACAACGAGAAGGTCCCACGGTACCTCGCTGGCATGGCGAAGATGGATATCCTGCTTGACGGTATGAAGTGACGCGATCACTGCGTCGCGGCCCTTCCAAAATTCGTCCGCAGAATCACGTCGCAGCTCTGAGTTCGTCGTCACGGTCGAGATGCCGAACTTTTCTTCGAGTTCCTCCTGCCATTGGTCCACCAGCGAGGGCATCGTTAGAATCAAGAACCGCCTCACCAGGCCGCGCGTGAGACATTCCTTAAGAACCAGGCCCGCTTCGATTGTCTTGCCCAGGCCGACCTCGTCGGAGAGCAGAGCGCGACCGCGCATCGGACCAAGCACCTTGAGAGCTGTCCGGGTTTGAAAGTCCAAATGTTCGATTCGGCAATGCGGCAGGCAGAGCAGATCGTCGGTTTGATTGGATATCCAGAGCAGTGACGCGCGCTGGAGCAGCCGGAACGCGGCCGCGTCGGTACATGCGGGCTTCGAGTGCTTCGGGCTTGCCGGAATAGTGAAGGGGACGAAATGGGATTGGAATGACGGGAGGAGGCTGAGCCTCCAGGCGTTCCTGCGCCGCGCGATCGCGCTCTGCCTGCTCGCGCTTCTGACGCTCCAGTAACTCCTTCGCTCGGCTGGCCTTCGCCTGCTGCTTTTCTCTCTGGCGTGCCGCGCCTTGCTGCACGCGCTCGCGCATCGCGCTCAGCCGATCGATCGGCCTTCCTTCGGCGCTCCAGTTCAACGGCCCGGGCGAGCGCCGGACTCATTTCCGGAATAGATTCTGCTGGTGGCGCTTCCGCTCGCTGATGCGAGATTCAGCCATCCGGCGGATTTCGCGAGGAAGCAAGAACCAGCCAAAGCCCCCGGGCTCGCGAACAACCGTCTTGGTCCGTGGCCCCGACTGTCCGGCAGAGAGATGAGGCTCCTCCAAGCCGACAGCCATCGGAGCCGCCGGAATGCGCTGCCGGATGGCGCGCACTCGTGCCGCGATCGAGGAGGGGTGGCTCGTCCCGTGCTCGACCAGCATCCTCCGCCCGTCACCGTCACGCCACTCGTATGACAAGTTGTCGCCCTGTCCGGCGCGGATGGTCACGCCGCTATCCCGCTTCTCGCCCCGAAACCCATTCACGCGGATGCAAGCGTTGGCAAAATCCAAGACGATCACAGCGCGGTGGCCGGAAATGTCGCCTGGCATCGTCTAAAGGAGCTTTTCACGCGGCACAATCAGTTTAAATAATCGCACTGCTTTTTTGGTGCAACCAGAGAACCGCAACGCCGGGCTAGAAAATTGAACGGCCGTCAACAAACGGTCAAAAACTCTTGCGAAATCATAGGTCCCCCGGGTAAAATCTCTTCTTTCTTTCTCTGTGCAAACCTACTCCGCGAGCGATGGACCTTTCGCTCGAATTCTTATGCTATGTCTCATGACTTACTGGTTTCATGTCTTTGAAAACAAACCTGTTAGATCACGATATTATGCGAATAATCTATAAACAAATGACACCCCTTTGAGCACGTCAGCTCCTCCAGGTACAAGAGAAGCGTCTCTCCAGAGCGCGATTTTGGAGACTTGTCTCGACGTTGCGGATCTGCCTCGGTCGCGCGACTTTTACGCTGGTCTTTTCGGTTACTCTGTCATGGGATCGGACGATCGCTTCTGTGCGTTCAGCGTCGATGGACGGCAGGTGTTGCTCCTCTTCGTTCGCGGGAACGATCCCCACGGCACGAAGTTACCCTTCGGAACGATTCCTCCGCACGGCACAAGCGGCCCCGCGCACATCGGTTTCAGCGTTGCCGCTGAGAGTTTAACAGCCTGGCGGGATCGCCTTGCGGGACGGGGAATTCCCGTTGAGAGTATCGTCTCCTGGCCGGCGGGCGGAACGAGCGTCTATTTCCGCGACCCCGATGGACATCTTCTCGAACTGCTGACTCCAGGGGTCTGGCCGATCTACTAGCAGCTTATCGGACGTGTCTCGAAGGCCGACTTTTGCTCAAACGGTTTCCTTGAAGCCGAGGGCCTATTTGAACGATTTCACTAAGATTGCTGCGCGACGAGGGAGCGAAATTGCGCATATCACCACTTCTTGCGGGGTCGAGAAGGTGACCTTCCATTGGAACAAATTTCGGCTGGATTGTCAATTTGCCCACATGGTATCGTTGAACGAGTATTCCCCCAATGTGAACTCTCAATTGGCGATTAGCGTGACCGACGTTCCGGAGCTATCCCGCCATGAGCAAAGTCTCTACGGAACGCGGATTTCACCTGGACTTGCCGTGGGCACGGCTTGGGTCGCTGGTGACATTCTGGAGTGTAGCGCTGAGGCTGTCCGGATCGAAGCGGCGCAGGTTGAAGCTGAGATGGAACGAATTCGCCGGGCCTTCTTGGAGGTGGAAGCTGAACTGGAGAAATCAGCTCGACTCATTAGCGAACAGCTTGATCCGCGACTGGGTGAGATCTTTCACGCGCATGAGATGATGCTCGACGGCTTCCTTTCGTCAGGGCAGATCGAGAGAGAACTCCGAGAATCCCTGGTACCCGCGCCCCAGGTGGTCAGGCGAGTCTTTCGACAATGGGAAGCGAAATTTGCCGCGTTGAAGAGCGAGGCGTTTCGAGTGCGCGCGGATGACATTCTCGACTTGGCCCGGCGGATCCTGCGCAGGCTCGAAGGCGCGGAGGCGTATGGCCTGGCTGCGATGCCGGCGGGCAGCGTGTTGGTTACCGAGCGACTGTTGCCATCAGATGTCGTCTCATTATCTCGGCGAGACGTGGCGGCAATTCTTGTCGAATCCTTAGGGCAAGGCTCGCATGCCGCGCTGCTCACGCGTGAAAAGAACATACCGGCTGTCGCCGAACTACCAGGTCTGCTGAGTCGGATTCGACGTGGCGACACGTTGCTGGTCGATGCTTTTCGAGCTCTCGTGGTCATCTCGCCTGCGATGGAGACCCAGCTTGCTTTCGAGCGGCGGCTCGACGCTCACCGCTCACGTCAAGTCCGTTGCAAGGGAGAGTGCCGCAAACCTGCCCTGACGCTTGACGGGCAAACCATCTCTGTCGAAGCGAATCTTGCCGCATACGATGATATCGAACTCGTTATCGAAAATGGAGCCGACGGTATCGGCCTTTTTCGGATCGAGCAGCTTTACTTTGCGCGCGAATCGCCGCCTTCAGAAGATGAGCTCTACGATGAGCTTCAGGCACTAATCAACCCGTTCCGAGATAGGCCTGTGACGATCCGCCTGTTGGACATCGGCGGCGACAAGCCCCTCCGGTCCTTAAATCTTCCCCCCGAGACGAATCCGTTGCTCGGCAGGCGGGGAGTGCGCCTGTTACTCGCATTTCCTCAGCTGGTGCGACCGCAGCTCAGGGCCTTATTGAGGCTTTCTCGAGATCAACCCGTTCGCATCCTTGTGCCCATGGTCGCCCTCGAACGCGATATCCAGAAAATTCGCGAACTCTTCGGGATCGTTGCTCGTGAAATGGGGCTTCAACAATTGCCGCCCTTTGGCGCAATGATCGAGACGCCTGCCGCGGCGTTAACGGTTGCCGACATCGCAAGACACTCTGATTTTCTCTGCGTAGGAACAAACGACCTCACCCAGTACACGCTTGCGGTGGGCCGCGATGACGCTACAGTCAGTGATTATTATATCGATGACCATCCGGCCTTGCTTCGATTGCTCGAACTCGTCGTTCGCGAAGCCGCCGGAAAGCCACTTACGATTTGCGGCGAACTGGGAGGCCGCGAGGACGCAATTCCAAAGCTCCTGCAGATGGGCTTCCGCGCACTTAGCATTGCGCCACCGTTAGTCCCGGCAGCGAAGGAACTGATTAGATCAATCTCCATTGCCGACTCCGGAACGGAGTCCGAGCTGGCACCCCGTTCCACGAATGAAGAGATGTCAATGGGCTAAGAGCGCTCTGTCCGTCGCCTACCACGATCGGGAATGGGGTGTCCCGCAGCATGATGACCGCACGTTGTTCGAGTTTTTGATCCTGGAGGGGGCGCAGGCCGGCCTGAGTTGGGAGACAATTCTGCGAAAACGAGAAAACTATCGCATGGCCTTCGACGATTTTGATCCGGAGATCGTGGCCCGCTATGATGAGCACAAGCTGGAGGCGTTGCGCTCCAACCCGGGAATCGTCCGCAATCGGCTCAAGATAGCCGCCGCGGTAACGAACGCCCGTGCATTCCTGGCCGTACAGAGGGAATTCGGAAGTTTCGATGCCTATGCCTGGCGATTTGTAAACGGAAGTCCAATAAATAACACACGCCAACCTGGCGAATTGCCCGCGCGCACAATCGAATCAGACGCCATGAGCAAAGACCTTATGCTTCGGGGATTCAAGTTCGTCGGAACCACAATCTGCTACGCTTTCATGCAAGCTGTCGGCATGGTCAACGACCACGAGAGGGGTTGCTTCCTTTATGGTAAGAGACGATGAGACTGAAAATCGTTCCGGCGTTCCTATTCCCAGTCCTCTTCCTCGCCGCTTGCGACGGGAAGCCCGTCGTCGAACGGCGATTCGGGACGAATGAGAACCGGAATGACGCGCCTGTTCTCCAGGCCGCGGATCTCGTGGGATATGATGGAACGAATTTGAGAAGGAAGGCCGCGGCCCTGAAGGAAGCCAGCGCGAAGCGCAATCAGGCGCTCGAGAATGCTCGATAGAAAGGAGCGATCACTTAGCGATTGGCGATTCTTTCAGGATCCCTTTCGAACTTTTAGCGGGGCCCCGCGTGATTTTGGCGTGGGCGAAAACGGTTGCGGCTTTTGCTGCGAGAGTCTATCTCTATTGATGAATTTGAGGCAGATCGCTGTAACTCCTCAACAAGTGGTCGCCTTTACCGTAACGGCGATTGTGATCTACGTCCTGCGGCAGGGTCCGGAGCGCTTCTACTACGAGTCATTTGGCACGTGTCTCGTATCCCCTGCGATTTATGTCCGGGTTCTTCCCTATCCATTCAACCAGTGGCTGCTCGCCGGCATGCAAAACTTTCCCCTCCTGCCGACCATTCTCTGCATCGTGCCGGCAGTAATTTTGGCGTTGTCCTTTGCGTTTGCGATCTATTCGATCTGGCAAAATTCTCTTCTTCACGCGTTTATATCGCTTGTATTGGTGGCCGCCGTATTTTCCGTCTATCACTGCGTGCAGCCTCTCGGCATCACGCTCATTCGCTATTGAGGTCCGCCATTCGGCTTTACGATTTCCCTGTTGCGTGCCGCGGGGAAGGCGGGCACTCTTTTCGACATGGGAACCGCGTTGATCGTTCTGCTCGCGCTTGTGTGCGGTGCGTTGGTGTTGGCGTTGTTTGCCGTCGGTAAATATAATAGCCTTGTTACCCTCCGGAATCGCTACAAGAACGGTTTCTCGCAGATTGATGTCCAGCTCAAGCGGCGCTATGACCTGATTCCCAATCTTGTGGAAACCGCGAAGGGCTATCTCAAGCACGAGCGCGAGACGTTGGAAACGGTCATTTTGGCGCGAAATTCCGCATACTCTGCGGGCACTAAGGCGGCGGCAAATCCGGGGGACCCGAAAGCAATGAGGGATCTTACGGGAGCAGAGGCAGGGCTGAGCGGTGCGCTCGGGCGGCTTTTCGCCGTAGCGGAAGGCTATCCCGATCTCAAGGCAAATCAAAGCATGCTTCAGCTTTCCGAGGAGCTGACATCGACAGAGAATAAAATTTCCTTCGCACGGCAGGCTTACAACGATGCCGTCACGGCTTACAATACGCAGCGCGAGGTTTTCCCAACCAACTTCATTGCCGGCATGTTCAATTTCGCAGCTGCGGAACTCTTCCAGGTCCGGGACTCCGCGGAGAAGGCCGCGCCAAGGGCATCCCTCGTATGATTCCACTCAATCCGTCTCGCTCTGTTTTTGTGGAGCAAGCGGCCACGGCAAACGTCGTTCCTGTCTGGGCGGAGATAGTCGCCGATGGTGACACGCCTGTATCCGCCTTTGCGAAGATTGGAGGCGAGGCGCCGTCGTTCCTGCTCGAATCCGCCGAGCAAAGCGATCAGGTCGGGCGCTATTCTTTCCTTGGTGCGGGTGCTCGACTCAGCATTTCCGCCCGCGACAAGTTCGTGACAGTGACCGAAAACGGGAAGATGCGCACATTTGAAACAGAGCGCGATCCGCTTTACGAACTGCAGAAGATTATGGCCCGCTATCGCGTTCCGCGCGCGTCGAAGCTTCCGGGTTTTCACGGCGGCGCCGTCGGCTATCTCGGCTATGATTGCGTCCGTTGGTTCGAGCCGACCGTTGAGCCGCCGCCTGTTGATGAGCTTGGCATTCCCGACATGTTCTTCTTATTGATCGGGACGGTTCTTATTTTCGACCACCGTCGCCGAAGGCTGAAGATCGTTGCGAACGCATTCATCGAAGGCAACGCGGCGGAGCTGGCTTACGATGCCGCAGCAAGCGAGATCGAGAGCATCCTCGACCAGCTGGGTCAGCCAATCTCTTTCCCACCGATCTTCACCGAATCCGAACCTCAACGAGGCAGCGTTGCAAGCAACACAACGCGAGAGGAGTACCATGAGATGGTGAACCGGGCGGAAGAATACATCCGTGCCGGAGACATTTTCCAGATGGTGCCGGCACAGCGCTTCGAGACCGCGTTCACGGGCGATGCGCTCGACTTGTACCGGACCCTACGGTTCATCAATCCGTCCCCTTATATGTTTTGTCTCCGTTTTCCGGAGGGTTATTCGCTCGTTGGAAGCTCGCCGGAAGTGCACGTCAGGCTTACCGATGACCTCGTGGAAATCCGTCCCGTCGCGGGCACGCGCAAGCGCGGAGCCACCGAGGAGGAGGATGCAGCCAACGCGAGCGATTTGCTGGCTGATCCCAAGGAGCGGGCCGAGCACTTGATGCTGGTAGATCTTGCGCGCAACGACGTCGGCAGGATCGCCGATTACGGCAGTGTGAAAGTCACCGATTTCATGACCGTTGAGCGCTACAGCCACGTCATGCACATTGTCTCGCACGTTTCAGGTAAACTGGCGGGCGGCCGCACCGCGTATGACGTCATGCGCGCGACGTTTCCAGCGGGTACGGTCTCCGGTTCACCAAAAGTTCGCGCCATGCAGATCATCAACGAGCTGGAAAAGAGCAAGCGTTGCACCTATGCGGGGGCGGTAGGCTACTTCGGCTTCGACGGGAATCTCGATTCCTGTATTGCTTTGCGCACGGTCCTGCTCAAGGAGGGCAAAGCGTACGTCCAGGCGGGTGGGGGAGTGGTTGCGGATTCGACGCCCGAGGGCGAATATCAGGAAAGCCTTAACAAGGCGATGGCGGCGATGCGGGCAATCGATCGGGCGCGCGAATTGAAAAACGATGCTTCTTGTCATAGATAACTACGACTCGTTCACCTATAACCTGGTGCAATACTTCGGCGAACTCGGAGCTGAGGTCTTGGTGTTCCGCAACGACGAGGTGGCGCTCGAAGAAATCGAGGAGATGAATCCGGAGCGAATCGTGATTTCGCCAGGTCCGTGCACACCGAACGAAGCGGGAACCAGTTGCGATGTCATCGAGCGCTTCGGACCAAGGATGCCTGTGCTTGGCGTCTGTCTGGGCCATCAAAGCATCGGACAGGTCTACGGCGGAGAGGTCGTCCGAGCGGATCGCCTCATGCACGGCAAGACTTCGCCAATCATCCATTCCGGCGAAAATGTGTTTGCGGGGCTGCCGAGTCCGTTCGAGGCGACGCGTTATCACTCGTTATTGGTCAAGCGGAGCACGCTGCCCAAGTGTTTGAAAATCACGGCCTGGACCGAGGAGGGGGAGATTATGGGCCTCGCCCACGTTGAGCATCCGGTGTTCGGTGTGCAGTTTCACCCGGAATCCATCCTCACTTCGGAAGGAAAGAATCTTCTGAGAAATTTTCTGAGCCTTTGATGATCATTACGCTGACGACGGATTTCGGGCTTCGAGATTCGTTTGTCGGGACAATGAAGGGTGTGATTCTTGGCATCGCTCCAACGGTTAAGATTGTTGACCTTACCCACGGCATCGCGGCCGGAGACATTCGGGGCGGCGCCTTCGCGTTGATGACTGCGGCGCCCTTTTTTCCCGCGGGGACAATACACGTGGCCGTGGTCGATCCTGGCGTCGGAAGCCCCCGAAAAGCCGTTGCGATTCGTAATCGGCGGGCGATTTTCATAGGTCCTGACAACGGCGTATTGAGTTGGGCCGTAAAGGACGAGAATCCCTTGGAGATTCGCTGCGTGGAAAACCCAAGTTTCTTTCTGCCACAAATGAGCAACACGTTTCACGGTCGCGATCTGTTTGCTCCGACGGCCGCGTGGCTTGCAGCCAATCGTGGGTTTTCCGAGCTGGGACCTGAGCTCGCCGACTTTCATCGAATGAACTGGCCGAAGCCGGTTCGTGTTCAACAAGGCTGGAAGACGGAGGTGGTTCATGTAGATATCTACGGCAACTCCATAACGGCTTTTCCGGCGGCGGGCGTCCAAGGCGGGCAGTCCGTGCTGCTTCCCGGAGGGATGAGAATCGCGTTTGAGCCATTCTACGCTGCGGCGCCTCGAGGCCACGCTCTGGCGATCATCGGTTCATCGGGCTTTGTCGAGATCGCTATCAACCAGGGCGACGCAGCCAGCGAATTGAGCTTACGCCCGGGAACCGAAGCGACAATCGTCCAGGAATGAGGGCAAGTTTTCTGATTCCGCAGATGGCGCAAATCGACGCAGATGGAGACGGCGTTCGACAATTGCAGAGGCCCTTGTGCCAAGGGCCTGTAATAGGCAGGCGGTTGGCACAACCGCCTCTGCTATGGCACCAGGGCCGGTCTCGTCTTAGGCTGATTTCTTGCGGCGTTGGTGTTCGTTTCCCGAGCGTAACCTTTCCGAGGTTTCAAAAGCTACCGGTTTGCCATGCGGGGAGGTAGCTTGGGCGACGTGCAAGCCAACCAGTCGGGCCATCATCAGAACGATCAATATCTGGCCCAGGATCGCTTCGAGCACGACCATACTCCGGGCAATGTCGGTCGATGGTAGAATATCGCCCAGGCTGACTGTAGTCAATGTGGTCAAACTGAAGTAAATTAGCCATCCCGCATGGACCTTGGCGGGATCCGGCGTCGCACGCCCGGCCACCTCGACGATGGTGAAGCTGCCGGGAATGAGCAACTCGATCAGCGAATAGATAAAGCCAATCAGCACACCTATCATCAAATACAGCGAGGCGGCGCCGCAGAGAATATTGACGTCGACCAAGGACGCGCGAAAGACGACCTTCACGACCACGAAAATCACGTACATAAGGAACGCCATCTGCGCAACGAGGTTGATAGCGATGAGCGAGTCGTGACGGACAAGCGTGCTCAGACACAGAAAGGCGACGACGAGACCGCCGAGAACGATCCCCGTGGCGCGGCTGTGGGCGCTTGACGAGATCGCGTACGCCGCGGCAAGAGTAAGCACAAAGACGAGAGGAGCGATCGCTGCCTGACCGGAAAGTCCGGGAATGAAAGCGGCAAGTTTTGTCGTAAGCGGTGCTCCGATAATGGTCATCATCAGCGAGGCGAGGAGGATGCCAAATGGATATTCCTTGAGCAGTAAGGCCGGCTTGTTTGGAGAACCGCGCATAAGGTCAATCTAACGGCGAGATCGGTATCGGCAATGTCGAGCGAATTGTCCGTGACGCTTGCACGGGGGAAGGCTATCGGATAGCGATGAAACTTGATATCCCTGTCCGCCAGTTCGGCGGTTACATTTTTGATTGCGACGGAACGATTGCGGACACCATGCCGATTCACTTTCGCGCCTGGAGTCTGACCATGAGGGATTTTGGAGGCAAGTTTCCTGAGGATCTTTTCTACCAATGGGGCGGGAAGCCTACCGCGGTGATCGTGGAGCATCTCAACGAAACATTCAGCCTCACGCTGGACGTGAACGAGACCGTACGCCGCAAGGAAACTTACTATCTTGAGGGTGTTCGCGACGCACAGCCCATTTTGCCCGTACTCGAGATCGCCGTGGGCATGCGTGGAGTCAAGCCGCTAGCAATCGCTTCGGGAGGCCATCGCGAGCCGGTTGAGGCAACCCTGAAAGCTATTGGTGTTCTTGAAATGTTCGATGCGGTGGTCTGCGCGGAGGACTATGAGCGCGGCAAACCGTTCCCCGATCCCTTCCTTGAGGCAGCGCGGCGTATAGGGGTTCCGGCTGAGGATTGCCTGGTTTTCGAGGACAGTCCCACCGGAATCGAGGCGGCAAAAGCTGCGCGGATGCACTACGTTTTGGTGCCCGCGCCGGAGCGCAAATCAGTACCTTCGTAAGCGGCAACGAGCCGATCGGACAAAATATCGTCAAGCCGCCATCACAACAGGGCCTTTTGCGTGAGAGAGCCGGCGCAGTCTCTCGACAACCTCCGGCACTGCGGCGCTAGCGATGGCGACATGTTCGTCCGTGCTGAAGCGCCCGAACGTAAAA
The DNA here is from genome assembly GCA_036525415.1 of Terrimicrobiaceae bacterium. Lineage (GTDB taxonomy): Bacteria > Verrucomicrobiota > Verrucomicrobiia > Chthoniobacterales > Terrimicrobiaceae > DASTFP01. Next base: position 114,178 of record DATDAL010000058.1, read on the forward strand.
CGAAGGCTACTGCGGGCCCTATGATTTGAGAATCCCATCGCCTTCAGAACGTGCGAAGGATGCACAGAACCGCTCGTGCATGCGGAACCGGCGGAGCAACAGATCCCGCGTTCATCGAGGAGCATGAGCGCGCCTTCGCTTTCGATGCCCTCAAAAGCGATGTTGCTGGTGTTGGGTAATCGATTTTTGCGATCGCCATTAACCTCCGTGCCGGGTACGGACTTGAGTATGGCCTCTTCAAATTGGTCGCGCATCCTTCCACCATTGGAAGAATCCGCGTTGAGGTGGCTCGCGGCAAGCTCAGCCGCCTTCCCCAGTCCGACGATGGAGGCAACGTTCTGCGTACCTCCGCGGCGGCCGCTTTCCTGGCTGCCACGCAGCCAAGGAGTGAATCGCACGCGCGCATTGACATAGAGCGCTCCCACACCTTTCGGGCAATACAGTTTGTGGCCGGAAAGGGAGAGGAACTGGATGCCGAGATCTTTGACGTTGAGGGGAACTTTGCCGGCGGCTTGCACGGCATCCACATGCAAGGCAACTTTTCTGTTGTTCGTTATGCAGGCGATTTCCTGAATCGGGAAGAGAACGCCGGTTTCGTTGTTTGCCCACAAGAGAGTGACCAGCGCGGTGTCGGGACGGATTGCGCGCTCGAGTTTCTCGAGATCGAGCCCTCCGAGATTGTTCACCGGCAGCCATGTAATCTCATAACCTCGCCTCGCGAGGTGCTCGCAAAGCTTGATCGTGGCGCTGTGCTCGACAGCGGTCGTAACAATATGTGTCTTGTCGGGATCGATTGAGGCCGCTGCGAGAATCGCGGAGTTGATGGATTCCGAGCCGCAACTCGTAAAGATGATCTCTTCTGATGTGCAATTGATGAGCGAGGCAACCTGATTTCGAGCTCTGTCGAGAGCGTCAGCGGCGTGCTTGCCAAGCGAGTAAACGCTCGATGGGTTGCCATATTCCTCGCGCAGCCACGGAAGCATCGCCTCGAACACCGCAGGATCCACCCGCGTGGTCGCGTTATTGTCGAGATAAATGATAGGCTGTTTACTAGAACTCATTCGGGCAACGATGTACCTTATGCGGGACGCCAAAATATGGCAATAGGCAGAGTCATTTGTGGGGAGATCCTCGATCACCTTCCGGCCGATGACCCCGCCGCCATTCGCAGCCGTTTGGATCTCCTGGCTATCAATGCCTTGATGGGTAATACCCGCTGGGTGAGACGCGCGTTGCGTCGCGCCATTGGCGAGAACGCAGAGAAGTTTGTCGGATCCGGCCGGCCCAAGATACGTTTGGTTGAAATTGGCGCGGGAGGAGGCCGCTTGTGCCAGAGAATCTCGGACTGGTTTCCCGAGGCGCAGGTGACAGGTCTGGATCTTGCCCCACGGCCACCCGAACTGCCCCGAGCGATCTCCTGGGGGCAGGGCGACCTCTTTGACAAGCTTCCGAGCTGTCTTGGCGACGTGCTCGTGGGCGCTTTGATTTTGCACCATTTCTCAGATGAGCGTTTGATTAGAATCGGCCGAATGCTTCAGGATTACCGAGTCGTCTGCTTCTGCGAACCGTGGCGGGCGCGGCTCCCGCATTTTTTCGGAGCGGTGCTGCAGCCTTTTTGCGGAAAAGTCACCCGGCACGATCTTCACGTCAGCATTGACGCGGGCTTCGTGTGCGGAGAGATGCCCCGGCTGCTCGGGTTGGAGAACTGGCATGTTGAAGAGTTCTTGGACTGGCGCGGTTCGGTGCGTCTGCTGGCATGGAAAGAATGATCACAATTGTCGGTGGCGGCCTGGCGGGCCTTTCCCTCGGGATCGCGCTATGCAGAAGAGGGGTTGCCGTTACGTTGCACGAGGCAGGAAGCTACCCTCGGCATCGGGTTTGCGGCGAGTTCATCAGCGGGGTATCGAATCGCACGTTCGATTCACTCGGAATTGGTGACCTCTTCAATGATGCGAAAAGACACCATTCGACGATTTGGTTTTCTCGTGCTCGAAAAATCCTTACTGCCCAGCTGCCGGTCGGTCTTGGGATCTCGCGATTTACGCTGGATGCAAGGCTTTCCAGGAGATTCCGGGAGCTCGGCGGAGTTCTTTGCGAGCATTCGCGGCAAAAACCCCGGATCGAAAACGGCCTCGTCTGCTGCGCAGGAAGAATGCCTGCAAGAGGGAACTGGATCGGGCTGAAGTGCCATGTGCTTGGTCTCAAACTACACGCGGATCTCGAGATGCACCTTGCGTCCAACGGTTATGTAGGCTTGGCGAACGTGGAGCACGAGAAGGTCAATGTGTGCGGTCTCTTCCGATTGCAGCTCGGCCTTTCGGGCAAGGGAATCGAGACACTCGAGCGGTATTTGTGCGCGGGTGGTCTCGATGCCCTCGCCCTGCGAATATTCGCCGCCGGCGTCGATGCGGAATCGTTTCTGGGCGTAGCTGGTTTTCGCCTAGGCTGGCAGAAGCCCCGCGACGAGACCGCTGCTCTCGGAGACGCGTTCGGAATGATTCCACCCTTTACGGGCAATGGAATGTCAATGGCCTTCGAATCAGCGGAGATTGCGGCCGATCGTTTGAATGCCTGGCAAGCGGGTCGGAGAACATGGGCCGAGACGCTCGAGCGGCTTAACGAGGAACTGAAGCTTCGTTTCGCAAGGCGAATGTTTTGGGGACAGGCGATGCATCCGTTCTTGACGACAGGCACCGGACAGGCGTTCTTCACGCTGGTGTCACGCTCCGGTCTCCTGCCATTCAAAACCTGTTTTCACGCGTTGCGTTAGGCTGATGTATTTGCAGGCTCTGGCAAGCGCTTTTCCGGACGCGCGCTACACGCAAGGCGAATGCTGGCAGATCGCCAAGGCCAGCCCCTTCCTAGCGTCGCTCAGTCGACGTTCGGTAAAGATTCTCGAGACCGTCCTTTCCGGTTCCTCCGGAATCGAGACCCGCCATTTTGCCGTCCCGACGGCGAAATTGTTCTCCGCCGATGCGGAGGACCTGAACAGGGCCTTCGAGCAGACCGCTCCTCCACTCGCAGCAAAAGCTCTCCGAAAGGCGTGCGATTCCGCGAACCTCGAAGTCGCCGAGATCGATGCGCTTTTCGTTTGCACCTGCACGGGTTACTTGTGCCCGGGAGTCTCAAGTCATCTGGCGCAGGAAATGGGAGTCCGGCCCGACGCGTTTCTCAATGACATGACCGGGCTTGGCTGTGGCGCAGCCCTTCCGACCATGCACGCGGCATCATGTTTTCTTGCGGCGCATCCGGATGCGACGGTTGCTACAGTCGCTGTCGAGATTTGTTCGGCGGCATTCTATCTCGATAATGACACCGGAGTGATTGTGAGTGCGTGTCTATTCGGCGATGGGGCATCTGCCGCGCTGTGGCGGGCCGCCGACGCCGGCGGTCAGTGGAAAGCTTCGAACTTCCGCTCTCTGCATCGCCCCGAAGAAAGGGAAAAAATTCGCTTCGTTAACGCGGGAGGAAGATTGAAGAACCAACTTCATCGCGAGGTACCGCTAGTCGCGGCGGAATCTGTCGAGGCTCTCTTTTCCTTGTGCAGCAGGAAGCCCGATCAAGTGATTGCACACCCGGGAGGGCGCGACGTGATCGATGCAATTGAACAACGGTTGCCCGGATATCTGCTTTCTGAAACTCGAGAGGCGTTTCGAAAATACGGAAACCTGAGTAGCCCGTCCGTCCTCTGCGCCCTGGAAGAGCGGCTTTTCAAGGCCAACGGAGACCAACTGCTGTGGCTGACAACGTTTGGCGCCGGATTTACCGCATACTCCTGCGAACTGAGTCGGATAACCGGATAGGCGGCCGTGCACGCCTTGAGAAAGGACCGGAAGTGAACTGCTTGCGAATCTCGATCTTGAAATCACTCTCTCTCAACTGGTCAGTAGAAACGGCAAGACGATGCCGCATGAGTGGAACTGAAAGCTCGTGATCGCGCGGAGAGAGCGAGAGAGCGGCAAGCGTTAGCGAATCCGATCAGTGATGAAAGAGGGGGTTGGTGCCAACCGCCTGACGCTTTCCAGAGGCGCCTGACACAAGCGCCTCTACACGACCGCGCCGCCATCCTTGAGGCCTTGCGCGAGCAACTGCGCCGCGGCGACAAGAGTCTCATTGGAAATAAAGGCTATCGCAGGTTCCTGAAGATCGAGGGTAGCGGCCACTTCACAATCGACGACAAACAGGTCGCCCAGGAAGAACGCTATGATGGGCTTTTCGTGCTGCGCACTGACACCGAGCACGACGCCGAAACCGTTGCTCATGTTTACAAAATGCTCTGGATGGTCGAGGACACCTTCCGCACGGCAAAGTGCATCCTCGAAACCCGTCCGATCTAACTATCGCAATTTCGAAACTGTCGATCTGGTCGAGGATGTCGGCGCTTTCGTCGGCGCGAACGCTTAAGAGGTTCTCAAAGGAATCTTTCCCAAACACATAAGCGGGCAGGTGTCATCGCCGACCGTTCGTTTATGAGTCAGAAAAAGTAGCGAAGGACGTCTCCATCTGCTTGATTGCCCCGGCAAGCTGATTCGGATCAAAAGAATCACCACACTTGGTGCAGGTGTAGCCGTCAACTTTGAGGCTAGCGATGCTTTCTTGCCCCTCATGGCCGCATCGCGCACAGGTAACCTCGATGGCTTCTTCCTCAAACATGAGTCCTTTTACCTCACCGCAAGAGCAGCGAGCAAACGAAAACCCCGCCAGGGCCATTTGTGGCTCAAGGCAGGGCTTGTTGAGTTAAGGGTTTCGTTTTAGCTGCCATCACCTCATGTCTATGGACATCGGCACTGCTGACCGGGAATAGCCATCGCAGCATTTCCTCGACGCTGACATCCCGCGCCAGCGCATCGCCAAGGATTGTAGCCAGCCATGACCGAGGCTCAACACAACGTCTTTCAGCGCAAAGCTGGAATGCTGCATCGCGGGAATCTCATAGGTTTCGACCGTGATGTCATCGCGCTGGAGTTCGATTGTTACGGACTCCGGCAGTAGCCGCCATTGCCAAAACATGCCTCCTCCGGCGACGACGCCCGTTGTTTGACCGCGATTAGATGCCTTGTTAATCGCATCCGGAATCCGGCAAGGACAGTCACCGGCGTTGAATTTCTCCCCTAAGTCGTTTACAACGCTGAGCGCGGTCATGCTATTACCTCTGGGTTGGGGACAACGAACTCCAGCCACGCGAGCATGATTTGCTGCGGAGTCAGGCTGAATACGCATCCGGTTGATGAGACCGAAATGAGAATTGTGGTCCGCACCAGCGGACGGGGCGAGAAGAGACGAAACGCGAGAGGATGTCAAGAAATCCCGCGCCGGACTCTTAACGGGCGGGCGATCATTCGCGAGAAGCTGGTGCCGTCGTCATTCCTGAACGCTTCCTTGGCTCGTTTGAGCCACGCCGGGCGTTCCGTTTCGTTAATGTGACGTGCCGCCCAAGCATCGATGTTTCGCCGACTCCACGCTTGCAGCTTTCCGGTTCTAGAATCGAAAGCGAGAAGCGTTTTTACGTGGCAAGCTCGGCGCTTTCCAAACCTTATCACCGCACGGTGGGTTATCGGAGCACGCTTTGTAACCTCGTTCATGAACTTCGCTCTCCTTCAGCGAGAAAGGGCAACAAAAGGCGAAACGCGAGGGATGTCAAGAGATACCAGTCAGCTCTCAAAAACCCCCCCTCAGGCGGAACGGTTGTGTGCCAAGCCTTTTCTCCAGCGGATGCTCGTCTTCGAGTCAAAGTCGGGGAGGCTTCAATTATTCCAATACGAACGGCGAACCGAACCTTCGGGAAAACCGGAGAAATTCGTGCAAAAGCTGCCTAGCAGCTTGTCGGACTTATGGCGAAGGCCGATTTTGCTCGAAAGGGTTTCCTTGCAGCGGGGTGGCCCATTTCGACAAGCTGCTAAAATTGCTCCGTGACGCGGAGCAAGATTGCTGAGCAGAGTCAAAGAGGATAAG